>CAZGBN010000011.1:0-72830 GCA_964524015.1 uncultured Mucilaginibacter sp.
GTTAATCCCGTTACTATTTAAACGTACAGGGCTTATATCCGCATAAGTTTCCTCGCGCGATAGCAATACGTTTACCGCTTTTTGTCCGCTATCAACCTGGTCGATTAAATTGGGTAAGTCACGATATGCATCAGGACCTACTACAACATCAACCAGCTTTTCTTCTTCTAAAAACTTAGCTTTTAAGCGTTCGGCCATACAACCCAACACGCCAACCACCATACCGGGATTTTGCTTTTTAGCTACTTTAAATTCTTTAAGTCGGTTACGTACGCGGGTTTCGGCGTTTTCACGTATGGAGCAGGTGTTTATAAAAATAACATCCGCATTGGTATAATCGCCAGTGGTTTCAAATCCCTGTTCGGCTAAAATAGAAGCTACTATCTCGCTGTCAGAAAAATTCATCGCGCAGCCATAGCTTTCAATATATAGTTTACGGCCATTATTTTTTCCTGCAACAGGGTCTAGCAATAAAGCCTCGCCCTGCCTGCTCTCATCATGTGCCTTATCCGGAACAACCAAATCAATCATTATTATAAAAATTTGAGCCGTAAAAATACACAAACTTTTAATATTGAGTGACAGATTGTCAGCAAATCAACAAAATCAACCTTTTTTTGTTAGAACTTACAATATGACGACAGAACCGGCCCCTCTTAAAAAAACCATACGTATCTGGCCCATAATACTATTAGCCACATTTTTTATAATTGGAGGGACAGGTTATTACTTATACAATAAATTTATTGCCGATGATAGGTGGAAACCTTTATTGCAACAGCAATTAAAGGAACTGGTGCTTAATTCGACTGATAGCTTGTACCGCATTGAATATTCTGATTTTGATCTTAACTTGTCTTCAGGCAACGCTACTTTATCCAACTTTAAGTTGATACCCGATTCGGTAGTATATGCAAGATTAGTAGCCGCAAAAAAAGCACCCGATAATTTGTTTATTCTCGGCGTAAAAAAACTAACTATTGAAAATGTAGGTGCTAAAAAGGCCTGGCAAGAAAAAATATTAAGCATTAGCCATATTGGTATTGATAAACCCTCGCTTACTATTATTAATAAACGATACGCATTTAATGATACTGTAAAAATAGGAACACCAAAAACACCTTATCAAATAATTAAAAAGGTATTTAAGCAGCTAAAGGTTGATTCTATCTCCTTAAATGATATTAGCGTAAATTATATTAACAAAAGCAACCCGGTTACTAAACAAACTGCTTTAAAGCATTTAGATATCAGTATATCAAACATATTGATCGATTCGCTATCGGCTTTGGATACTACCCGCTTTTACTACACCAAAGGAGTTGAGGTGACGCTGCATGATTATAAAATAGCTACACCTAGCGGGTTATATGATGTAGGCCTAAAACGGATATATTTTTCGACAGCGCAACGCAGTCTGGTACTGGATAATGTAACGCTAACCCCACGGTATAAACCTACCCAGTTTTACAAAAAAAATGGGCCCGGTGATATCTTCACTTTAAAATTTAAACAAATTGATATTAATGACATTGACCTGCAGCGCTTCCTGCGCGACCAAAAACTATATGCCGGTGTAATGAATATAAACAAAGGCGATGTAGAGATATATAATAACAGTAACTACAAAGGAGAAAAGACCAGTAAAATAGGCAAAGATCCACATCAGTCGCTACAAAAAGTAGCGCTGGATATGAAGTTAACCCGGCTTAATATTAAAAATACTAATATAAAATATTCAGAAACTGATGCAATAACGGGCTATACCGGCATTATTAATTTTGGTAATGCCAATGGCCATATATTAAACGTGACCAATGATGCCGAAGCCAAAAAGAAGAATCCGTTTATGACAGCCCGTATTAATACCCGTTTTATGAATGTAGCGCCATTAAACGTCAACTTTAAATTTAATTTAACAGCTAAAAATGGGGCTTTCAATTATTCGGGTACGTTGGGTAAGTTTGATGGCAGGGTATTAGATAAATTAGTGAAACCACTGGCATTGGTGCACGTAAAATCAGCCGATGTGGAGCGGTTAACTTTTAATGTAGATGCTAATAATTACTACGGTAAAGGCAAACTGGAATTTTACTATAAAAACCTAAATGTAGAGCTACTAAAAAAAGTAGAAGGGCAACGTGAACTGCAAACACAGGGCCTAATATCAAAAATTGCTAACTCGCTCATTATTGAAAACGACAACCCGGATAAGAAAGGGAAATTCAGACCGGGACCAATTAACTTAAAACGTGAGCCAACGATATCTTTTTTTAGCTTTTTATATAAAGGCTTATTAGATGGCTTAAAACCTAGTGTAGGTTTTACTAAAAAAACAGAAAGTGATGTAAATAAGGTAGTTGAAAAAGTAGGCGGAATAATTGATAAGTTTAATAAATTTAAAGAAAACAGGAAGCTGCGAAAACAGGAACGCCAAAGAAAGCGCCAAACCGAAAAGGCAAAAGAAGCCGCAGCAAAAAAAGAAGAAGATAACTAACTATGGCGCTAAATTTTATAAAACATACTTGGCAAAAGGTAATACTTATATCGTTTGTGAGCCTGGCAGCATTGATATTGCTTGCCGCTTTATTTATTAATATATATTGGTCGCCTATTTTAGAAGGTAAGGTAAAAACAGCCGTAGCCGAAGGGACTGATGGCTTATATAAAATTGATTTTGCCCATGCCGATCTGCATATACTTAAAGGCGAAATAATTATTTACAACATCCATTTCAGGCCCGATACAGTAGTTTACAATCGCCATAAAAAACAAAAAATAGCACCTAATAATTTAACCGAACTGTATGTAAAGCGTTTGGTACTATCGCATATACACCCCTTTAAATTATACTTTAAGCATGTGCTTGATATTGATCAAATAATTTTGAGCGCGCCTCAGGTACGCATTAGTTATCAATTAAATAAGGTTAAAGATACTACCGCCACCAGCCGTACTGCCTGGCAAAAAATGTCAAAAACATTAAAATCAGCACATGTGGGGCGTATTTTATTGAATGACATACAGTTTAGATATGATGATTATTCGGGTAAAAAGCTGGCAACAGCTAAACTTAAAGATATGGATGTTAGGGCCGAAGACCTTTTGATAGATTCGGCTACACAAACTGATAGATCAAGATTGCTTTATTGCAAGGATATTATAACCAACCTGCGTAACTATAAAGGTAGAACCGCCGACGGATCATATACTTATACGGTTAACTCACTTAAACTTTCAACCCGAACATCACAATTAAATGCTGAGGGTATAGACATTAACCCGGATAAAAACTATTACGCTAAAAGCAGGAAAGACAGATATATTATTCATCTTGATTCTTTAAAGCTTAATAACTTTGATTTTTTAACCTATCATAAATACAAGTCATTTAGCGGTTCGAGCCTTATGCTTACTAAGGGGAGCGTTGATATATTTAAAAATCCCAACAAGCTAAATATCTATAAAAATAAAATTAAAAGCTTCCCGCATGTAGCATTATACAATGCAGGGATCGATTTAAAAATTGATACCATTTTAATAAAGCACCTGGATGTTATTTATGGGGAGCTTAACAAAAAATCGGGTAAAAGCGGTGCCATTAGTTTTAACAATACCAACGGAAGGCTTTTAAATGTTACCACCAATAAAATCGCGCTGCAAAAAAACAATATTAGTACAGCACACCTTACCACTCACTTTATGAACCGTGGGAAATTGAATGTGCATTTTACTTTTAATTTAACAGACGAGATAGCCTCTTACAGTTATAAAGGTAAATTAAGCGCAATGGATCTGCGCGGCATTAACCCTGCTACCATACCCCTGGCCATGGTAAAGATCACATCGGGCCAACTCAATGAATTTAATTTTGATATAAAAGGAAATAACAAAGGTACAAGGGGAAAAGTGCAGCTATTATATAATAACCTTAAGGTAAAGTTGCTTAAGGCGGATACGGCCGAAAAAATACTTAAACGTAAAACTATAGCTAGTTTATACGCTAATGTATTTATTATTAAACATAATAACCCTGATAATCCGGGTGAAAGCCCGCGATCAGCCAGTGTAATTTATAAACGACCCATTAATTTCCCTTTTTGGAAAACTGTATGGAAAACCTTACTTGCCGGTATAAAAACTAATGTGGGTATGGATGAAAAAGCAGAGCAAGCTACAGCTGCATTAACTAAGAAAAATTTAGATACTAAGCTTGACCACAAAGCCAAAAAAGCTTTACGACAAAAAAAACGCGCTGAGCGCAAACGGTTAAGACAATTAAAACGGGCACAAAAAGCCGCTGAAAAAGCTAAAGAGAAAAAGGCAGAGGAGGCACAAAATAAATAAAGCGTTAATGCAACCTTTTTAAATTCAATAACGTCATATAATAAAAACCTAAAAATTAACGTCATGAAAAAAGCCTTAACGGTATTATTTACCGGTTTATTAATTATTACAATAACAGCCTATGCTTCGGCTCAGACCACGCAAGACCGCCAGGTTTCTGGCTTTACCAGCATCGCTTCTTCCGGTGCATTTAATGTACATGTTAAAATTGACGGTACCGAGAGTTTAAAAATTACCGGCGATGAAAGTATTATTAATGATATTGAAACTACGGTAAGTAATGGAAAGCTGAAGATCGGTACAAAGGATAAAATATCATGGCGATTATTCAACAACAAAAAGGTCGATATATACATTACTGCAAAAACTTTATCTTCTCTTTCTAATTCAGGATCAGGTAATATCAAATTAGATGGTAATTTAACCGGCAATGCCGAGATCAGAGCAAGCGGATCAGGAAGTATTACTGCTACTGCAAATGCCAGCGAACTTCAAATTGCACTTAGCGGATCAGGGAACATTACTTCTTCGGTAAATGCAAAAGAACTAACTGCAACCATTAGCGGCTCTGGTGGTATGGGCCTTAGCGGTAATGTAACCAATGCTAATATTAAAGTAAGCGGATCTGGCAGCCTTAGGGCAAAAGACTTAAAGGCAGATATAGTGAGTGCAGCAGTATCAGGCTCGGGCAATATTTATATAACTGCCGAAAAAACCCTATCTGCACAAACTTCGGGTTCAGGCCATATTACTTATTCAGGTAATGCAACCAGTGTTGAGATAAGAAAATCAGGCTCGGGCAGAGTTGTTAAAGCAAAATAATAGTACCTGCATAAATAAAAGGCGTATGGATATTAATTCATACGCCTTTGCTTATTTTAAAGTTTGTGCTGGTTTTAGCTTTTGCTTAAGATAACCTGCTCCGCCATCAACATTAATGCCTTCAATTATAACTGTATAGGCTGATGGCTTATCAGCACTATAAAATGATACCGTTGCCTTGCCATCCTTATCGGTTATAATATTAGGCTCCCAATGTATGGTTGAGCGCATATCTGTACCCATAGCTGTAGTTTTATTTTTAACAGTGTATTTAGGAGCATAAAACTGCTTAGGCAAGGTAAATGCCAATGGTTTGTGCAGGTAAGTACCAGGTGTAAATTTCATAAATGGTCCGTGTCCGGTGCGGGTAGTGATCTCAATATAAGCAAACCATGATTGCTCAATATTCCGATCCTCACCGCGGTTGTTCGAATGATACTTGCTGGCGAGTTTGGTACTGCTTAATACTTCAATACCTTTAATATCCTCGGCAGTATAATAATCTAAATAACTTTTTATGTAATTGTAACGAGTCTGAGAACCCGTTTCAGGAACATAAAAGTAATCAATGTCAATCCCGTCAAATATAAAGTGTATTTTTTTGGTATCTAATGTATAAGCTAATGGTTCAGTCACAATTCCTATCTTAGGGTAAGGTTGACCGTGAGTCCACCTGCCCATGAACGGCTGGTAATTATTTTTTAACCTTTTTTCCAACAACTCGCTTAATGTCATTTTTTTAGCTTTCAGTACTTCTTCTTCATCTATAACCAAATCTGCCTCTCCCGGGCCGTTCAGGTTTTTAGAGCCTTTTACTACTTTTTTGGCTTTAATGTTTACCTGTTTTAGCATATTACCTTCGCCTCTGTAATTTGCCTGGGCTTTTTCCTGCGCATTTTTAGTAACCGTGTTCTGCAGCCTGATAGTATCGCTATTCACATACCATGGGGTAATGCCGGTTATTGGTTTAAACTCGGGTGGTTTTACCTCGTCTATTTTAATGCCTACATTAAACTCCTTATTACGCTTGTTCCTGGCCTGCAATTTATATATGGCGGTATCTACCGGGAAAAGACCGGTGAAGCGGAACTTGCCTTCCTTATCAGTTAAGGTGTCTTTAATAACCAGCGGCTTATTACCAAATAACAACACATTTGACTTTTCTATCGCTCCGCCAAAAGCATTGGTTACTTTTCCTTGTACTGTAAATTCTGTTTCGGGTTGATAAGTGATAGGTTTGGTACTCGGGTAAAATACATCCTGCCAATCATAACCAACCCAACCTTGAGTTAGCATCAGGTTATCCAACTCCGTTTGCTTTTGAGCCCGATTGATGAAATAATAATTGGGGTTTTCAATGTTCCCTTTCAGGTCTGATGTCATTAACAAATTGTTTAGGATATTGCTTCCTAAACTGTCTGGCTTTACCTGACTATCATCAGTAACAGCCAACGAAAAGCTGCCCTCTACCGGTTTCCCGTCTTTATCTTTTACCTGAATTGTTAAGGCTACGCTGTCGCGCATACCATAGGTTGGCTTGTTTGCAGTGATACTAATATCCAGATTATCATTTTGATGAATAAACACGTGCCTTTCATTAACAGGCTGATGACTAGCATTGATCAGGGTAAAGCGTGCCACCCCGGTTGGGAAAGTTGTTTTGGTTGCTTTAAGCACTTGGGTTGTGTTGCTATTGTTAAAGTTGACGGTTTTTGCAAAGCATACCACCCCCCTTGCCTGGCCAATAATGTAATAAGTACTATTACCTGCGTTTATTGACTGATTAATAGCTACCGTAATGGTTAACGAATCGCTGTTGATGGGCTGTTCTACTTTTAATGCAGTGCCTATTGGATTAACTTTTGGCAGAGGATAATCTTTGTTAACATTATCAAGTTTAGCGGTATAGGTTTCGTTGAGTTGGGGCGTAAACTCAAAACTCCCCATACCCGCATAAGTAGTTTTAATAGTGGCTATTTCCTGTTGTTTGCTGTTCAGTATTTTGCCGTTAATATTAATTCCCTTGCCGTCTTCAGCTATAGCTTTAAAACCTACTTTGGTTTTGATGCCGGCTACCAGGTTACCCCCTTCAGGCATAAATTGCAGGTCTGTGTTCTCAATTCTATTTATCGTTACCGGTATAAGTAACGTACTTGCATCTAAAGTCCCTTTGGTGATGTCTTTAGCTTGTATGGTAATAGGGTTATTGGTTTGAGGCAGGTCAAAGTTAACTTTTACTATGCCGTCTACGCCTGTATTGATCTGGTCCTTAGAAAGATTTTTTCTTCCATCCATTATTTTCAGCTCCATATCTTTTAGCAGCATTGCCTTTCCGTCAAGCGAGGTAAACTGCAGTGCAGTTTCTACTTTATTTCCTTCCTGCTTAAAGTTGGTTTTTACAAGTGTTGCATCTCCGGTAGCTTGCGATACGTAGATGTCTTTTTTAAAGATATAATCCTCACCAAAATTTCGCATCCAATTGGTGTAGGCTCTTAATGTATATGTGCCATGGGATATATCCTTTTCGTCAAGCACTATGTCGCACCAGGCTAACCCATCGGGTACGGGCAACATCAGGCGTTTGGCGGGTTTTCCTTCCTGATTATCCAGTTCCACATATAGCATTTGGCTATGTTTAGTTAACGTTAAATAATCCGCGCTCAGCAAATAGGCTTTTAGTCTTATAGTATCGCCCACTATATAATAGGGCTTATCTGTTTGGACATATAATTTTTCGATGGGGCTTTTCTCACGGATACCATCAATAAGCTTAACGTATGAACGTAAGGGGTTATTAGTTTGAGCTACTGCAATATGATCAAGCGATATCAAAAAAGCTACTGCAAAGAGGAACCGGTGCAAATAATTATGTATCAATGCAGGATATATTGATTGGTTTAATCAAATATATAATTAAACAACTAAAATCATAGTAGTTTAATAACTTTTTTTACTGCAACAACAACTTCAAATTAACCCCAAAGTTGGTAAACGCGGTATTAAATGTTTGTGAGGTGTATGGCCGGGTAAGATTTGAATCATAAAATATATTCAAATTAAACCGTTGGCTGATGGCATAATCAATAGATGGGCGATAGGTAATATTTTGGGCACCTGATGATACTTGCGCGGCACGCACTTCAGGCAGATAAATAAGCGTTTTGGCATCGCGCAGTGCAAAATCAATTTTAAAGTTGATCTCGTTTTTCAGTATCGTATTATTAAACAAGCCAAACGGGAGCCTTAAATTGTTGGTTTTATAGCCAAATGTAAGAATCAATACTTTTTCTCTCGTTTGAGTGAGCTGGCTGTTAAGCAAGCTTAAACTCATTAACCTTGTTTGATTATACTCTACAATTGCAGTCATCTTATTTTTGAATTCCATATCGGCACGCAATAAAGGTGCAAACTGCTCAATAATACTTATCTGAGTAAACTGATACTTAGGCAGAAAATTAGCATTAATATCTCTGGAGGTTACGTGCCCGCCGCTATTTTCACGATACTGCAGCAAAGTATTATAATTACTTACAATAAATGATGAATTGTAACCATGCCTTAACGTAATTGAATTAAATACATCTTCAAACATTGGTAAACGCTGTAAGCCATTGTAGGTTACTTGCCAGTTGGGTATAGGTATAACCGGGAATTGATTAAGGCTTGCGCTCGAAGGATCTTTACCCGTATAAGCAGCAAGGAAAGCAGGTACTATAACATCCTGTGAATTTTCGCCATACCCATCTGCATAACCATTTGTTGTTGCCGAACCTGAATTAGGATTTTGTTTACCCAACCTTTGAGAAATAGTAGCACGGTTTGCCAGAAATTGCTGATATGGGGCAGATACATTATCTACGCCACTTTCTTTTGAAAATGAGGTAGCTATTGCCAAAATAGATACACTGTAGCTACCGGATGTTAATGGCGCAAGGTTTTGAAAACCCGATGTGGCATTTAAATATTTAAAATTGGTTTGATAGGTCCTGTCCTGCAATTTAAAACCATTTAATTCAATAACCAGGTTGCGTACAGGTTCAATAGTTGCCCTAAGCCTGATGTCTTCTTTAAAGGAGGTTACATATAACTGATTTTGTAAAGTATCGGTTGATAGCCAATTATTAGCTATGGCTTTATCGCGTATATCTGCCTGGCTGCCTAATAAAAACCCAAACCCGGGTGCGCTATAATTTAAATCCTGCCCTAAAAAATTTGATTGGGGTAAATAGCCCGGTAAAAAAGTACTTTCATTACGTGTATACGTTCCGCTTACGCTTTTAATACTGGTTACAACACCTAATAATGCTTTGCCTATTCCCTTTACCCCATCAGGTTTATCCAAATTTCTAAATACGGCAAACTTATTATATAAGCCGGCCATATTTAAAACAGGACTCAACTGAATGTTTCGCGAATTTGAAATAGTATTACCTACATTAAATGATGGGTTACCTAGGGCAAATTTAGGCGGGGCCTGCCAGGTAAAATAGGTTTTATACTGTGCTCCCATTTGCATCCAGTTCAATGCAGGTATTTTAGCAAAAGGCAATGTGTAGTTTAAAGAAATTGTGTGGTTATAATTAGTAGTACGCCCCAATCTTTTTATATTATCCCAAAGTGTATCTTTTTTTAACCCTGTTAATCGCCCGTAGGGTTCATCAACTACTGATAGGTTAGATGCATCAAAATCAATTGTAAACGATTTGGTTAAATTCCACCCTACACCATATAATCTTGTAATATTAAACAACTTGTTAAATGTAGTAGGCACAAAAACAGGATTATTAGGGTCATTATTCCGCAGGGTGTTTTCTGAATAAAAACGATTGAAATTGATGCTAAAGTTTAAACGTGACGGGGCCAAACTAAAATTAATATCCCTTAATAATGCCAGCGAATTAGTTTTTATGATTTTGGCTAACGGACTTATATAAGTTGGTTGATTTGCATAATTATAGGCCAACCCTACATTATAAGTTTTCTCTACATTAGTCTCCGTAATAAAATCACGGTGATAATATTCACTGTACGCATAAGTGGCATTAAAGTTTTCAATATCCCATACATGGGTGGGTTCAGACGCATCAGTTTTAATTTTACGTACGTTGGTTAAGTTGATACTTTTACGCTTGGTAAAATCCTCGGAAACATTTTTAATGGAATCCCGCTTTTGGCTTGTAGCTGCTCCCTCAAGTGATCTGCTCAATAATACATCGGGCTGAGCCGGATCATATTTTGGGGTACTTACCTGTTGTGATACATTTATATAGGCAGGTATTTGTATTCCGCTTTTTTCAGGAAAAAACTTACCTAAATTCATATTTGCCGATATATCATAGGCCTGGTTATCATTCAAACTCCTATCAATCAATTTAGAATCAATAGCACCAAAACCTGCTGTGCTTTTACTACCGGCTACAGTTATATCCGCAAAATCTGCCAGTTTAATATCCGTTCGTGCGCGTGCTGCCCATCCCCCCTGGTTATTAAAATCGGTTAGCCGCATTTCATCAAACCATACAATACCTGATTTGGCTAAGCCATCGTCAGTTCCGGGCAATGCGTTGCCACTATATGGATTACGCACGCCCAGCATCACCGTACGCAACCGGCTCATATCCGGTGTACCAACAATGGTAACTTTATTTTGACCATCAGTATAAATAAACGGCCTTGTAAGTGGCCACGGCATACCCTGGTATTTAGCATTATTACGTGCCACCTTTGCCCGGGTTAATAGATCTAATTCGATGTTCATTTGATTGGCTTCGGGCCAAATCTCATTAGGATTGGTAGTTGCCGGTGTTACCTGTAACGGCACCTCATACTCATAATAGTTATTTTGATAATCGGTACCTAAACGTATAAAACCATGCAGGTCATAATTTTTCAGATCCACTCCTTCGGCATGAATAAACATTTGCAGGCGCTTATATTGGCGCATATCATTAGTAAAGGTTTTAAATGCGGCCCTTGAGTAACCGTCACTTAAGTTTTTAATATTTAATGATAATGATTGCTCATTTAATTGTGTGTTACCTTGTAAGTTGTTATAGTTACGCTGACGGTTAATTCCTGGAGGCACTACATAAGGTATAGGTGTACGTTTACCATTAGCCTCAATATTTACGGCCTCAACAGTAAGGGTTGAATTATCAAGCGGCGGGTTTACCAACGATGGATCAGCAATAACATTTAGTGGATTATTCTCGGAATTATATGCCCTCCAGTCACCACGTACTAATTGTAATGTTGCGAAACGTAAAACAGCGGTATCCGCAAAATTGGTCATATACATACGCATATAACGTATGGCCTTAAAATCACGGATACCACCAACTGCAGATTGGTACTGGGTAATAGGAACTCGAAACTGGTACCAGGTAACCGGTTTAGTTTCGCCATTTTGCAGCTTAACCTGCGTCACTACTTTATCATTAACAAAGTTTTTACCCACCACTAGATCATTAGGACGCATAGATACCTTGTATTCAAAATATTGATCGTCCTGGCTCATGGTATTGTCGCGGTCAACATCTTCCCCATCAGGTAATGATGTAGCGGCAGATGTTTGCAACCCCAATAATGCCTGCGACTGCTCGGCAGTTTTAGAGTTACTTTCGGGGCCGTTAAACTTGCTATAGCGTTCCAATATACCCGCACCTTGCTGGTCAAGGTCTGGTCCCTGATAATAACGGTAATCATCAGATGAAGGGTCATTGACTAAAGCTGCAGCAGCCTGCGGGTTTAATTGTGAACTTGCCTGTTGTACTACCGGAGCAAATTTTGTTTTTTCCTCATCACTGTTCAATCCGTCTAAACCAATATCCTGTAACTGGCGCGCTGCCGGGTTATTATCAAAAGCATTTACCACGGGCTGTATTTTTGATACACGGCCCCATGCAGTATTATCAACATTGCTAAAGTCGCCATTTACTGGCAAACCATTCTCTAAACTTTTGCGGCCATCTTTCAAAATATCTTCTGATATACTACCCAGGTTAAAATAAAGATCGCCACCTAATGAGTTTGGCTTGTAGATAAAAGGATCCATCACCCAAAACTCAATGTATTGTACATTTTGCGCCTGGAAATCATTACTTGAAATACCCCTGTACATACCGCCCCAGCGCGAGGTAGGATTCTGTAATGTACCATCATTATTAAGTCCGGTGGTGGTATAGTTATAAGGCCCACGAACAGTAGGATAAAAAGCCATATCTAATGTTGCCAGGCTTAACGGCAAACCGGTTACAGGTTGTTTAAATGGGAACACCTCCGTTTCCGTAACCTGTCTTACATAATGGTTTGATAACTGGCTACGTGTAACCGGGATAGACCCCGAATTGGTATAAAATATAGGGTCGATATTATAAAACGCCAAACGTGCGCGGTTATAGCCATAACTAAGGTCATTAAACAACTTTGATTCAGGGAACAGCTGCGGCGTACTTGATAGCTGCCAGCCTATAGCGCCTTTAACATCAATAAAAGATTGGCTATTTTCAAAATCATCCAGGTACGACGTTCCATTTTTAGAACCTGCATAATTTAAGGCGCCGGGATTTCCGGGCAACAACTGGGCAAACTCGCCATTAAAATTAATTGACGATGGAACCTTAGTATTGATAAAAGGTATTTTATCTACCAGCCGGGTTAACCATCGGGAGGTTGAGTTATAATTACCATCAAAGCCCCACATGGTATTGGATATAGATTCTTGCCCGGCAATTTCATTTTGTGAAATAGGCTGTTCCGTAAGGTGCATAATAGTACCCCCCAACGCCAATTTAGGGCTCACTTTATAATCAAACCGCGAACCATATAATGATTTTTGTTGTACACCAAAAAGCTCATTATTTTCTATACGTACGCTGATGGGTTGCCCTGATGAAATAAGTGATTGGTTAATAATATCTATTCGCCCGCCATTATAGTCAACCGTATAATCTGTGCCTTCCTGTAATTTTACCGCGCCCGAGTTTACCACAACCGACCCTTGTGGTATATTACTGGCATCTAACTGATATGATGATGAACCGCCTGCTGAGTTATAAGTTCCCTTTATTAAATACCTGTTAAGCAATGGAAAAAACTGCTGTGCAACTGTTTTGGTAGAGTCATAGAGTTGCTGATAAACATACCGGTTCCTTAAGTCAGTTTCTGTAGGTAAAAATTGCCTGGCCAGGTCTGACCCAAAGGGTTCAAGCACAGGAAAAACAATGCGTCCGTTTGAGGCATCAATAGTTTTCCCTTCTAAAAAGTCAAAATAGCCATCGGGTTGTTTTTCATTTTGCGCATTAAGGTTATCTAATCCTGTAAGTTGTAGCCATAACCGCGATTTAGTATTCTGCCCCTCCTCCATCAACGGTTTTTCTATGCCTGATTTATCATCCAAACGGGCTATACGTAACTTAAAATTGGTTGCGCTTATTTGCGATGCTCCCAGGGTATAAATGTTTTTCATCATCAAATCCCAGGTAGGCAAATTGGTTTTTAGCAACGTATTTTTTAAAAGTTTAACATACAATAATTTCGACTCGGCTGGGTTGGCCGGAATATCAGTTGAAAACTCACCCACCTGGTATTGCTGGCCATTGTAGGTATATTGATAAGCTACGGCTAATACTTCGTCGTTATTTAACGGATAATTAAGTGAGATATAACCCAATTGAGGGTTAAGAGTAAATTCTGTCGACTTAAGTTTGCGGGCATAAGTTAGCTTAGCGTAGTTATCTGACCCACCTGTATTGGCAAAATATTGGCTCAATGCATTTGCGGGGTCATTTGATAAACGAGCTGAAGCGGGTAACCCAGCCAATAAACTATTTGATTGCTGTGTAAACAAAGGGCTCTGGAAACCTGCAGGTAATGCAGAGTAACCCGGACCACCTTGTACTAATGGTGTATTGTACGGTGCGTTTTCTCCCAGATCAAGTAAACCTAGTATGTCTCTTGAATCGGTTGTTGAGTTAACCCTGTTAGTTGTCCAAACCTCAATTTTTGTAATGTTAATATTAGAACTAATAATTGGCAAGTTTGCTAACGCCTTATTATAGTTGTTTCTAAAAAATTGAGACAAAAAATAGTGTTTATTGGCTTCATAATCAGCAGCGGTAATATTAAAATCGCGCTGTTGCGCACCATTGTTTATATTAATTGTGCGTGATTGCGACCGCTGTTGAGTTAAAATACTGGTGACATTTAATTTACCGAACTTTAAAGCGGTTTTAATACCAAAAAGTGCTTGCGTGCCCGGGATAAGTGTAGTATTTAAAGGCATACTTACTGTACCTGCCTGTATAGATTGGATAATATCATCCGCATGGCCGGTGTAATCTAACTTTACCTGGTTATCAAACTGAAACTGGGCATCGGTATTATAATTGGTGGCAATTTTTAGCTTATCCCCAATCATACCGGTAACATTCAACTGTATCCTTTGGTCAAAATTAAAGTTGAATTGCTTACGTTGTCGTGTATTAAATAATGGGTTTTCATTACTATTTATTTGCCCGGCCATAATAGCCTCGGCGGATCCCTGTGGTCTGATATCAATAGTAGGGCTGCCAAATATGCGCTCAAAAGTTTTGCTCCTTATTTTTATTTGTGGGATAAAGCCTGGTTGTTGTGAAGCATATGCGTAATTATCCGCCAGTTGTTTAAAATAAGTTCGTTGTTCTTCCTTTTGCTTGATGCTTATATATTCTGCAAAAGTTAAATATTGTGGCGGGCGGTATAATAAGTTACCCAAACGCTCATAAAGTATATACTTATTGGTTATAGGGTCATATTCTACCGTACGCACCAAATTTGCCGGATCAGTAAATAAAATACCTTTTCTTAAAAGCTGATTATTTGACCCTTTGTAATTTAACAGTACAGGCGTGCTGGTAGAGTCTTTTTTCAGAATTGAACGTTGTTGACCAAAAACAACATTGCCTGCCCCGCATAATGCCGAAATAATTACAATAGCTATAAGAGATCTGCTGGTAAAACTCCCAATCACAAGGTCAATCTTTATATATGTAACTAACTATAAGTTTTTCAGCGCTAACTTTATTAACTGCTCCACAGTCAATGTTCCACCGTTTTTGCTCATTTCCTGCTCCAGTACTTTTTCTGCAGCATTACGGGCAAAACCTAACATCATCAACGCGGATAATGCTTCGTCTTTAGCTGTTTTATTTATTGGTGCAGCAGTTAATGCTCCCGGTCCTTCTTTGCGTAACTTGTCCTGCAGCTCTAATATTATGCGCTGCGCGGATTTTGGCCCTATACCTTTTATCCTTTGTATTAAAGGTACGTTGCCGGTAATAATTGCATTTTGAATTTCATCAGGTGTGATGGACGACAACATCATGCGCCCGGTATTAGGGCCTATCCCTGATATGGATATCAGGTGTAAAAACAACCTGCGCTCACCTTCATCGGCAAAGCCGTATAAAGTATGGCCATCTTCTTTTACATGCAGCCAGGTAAATAGCTTACATCGTTCGTCATCTCCTAAAAAAGAATAGGTATGTAAAGATATATTGATATGATAGCCCACGCCGCCTGCATCAATCACCACATAGGTAGGGCACTTAAAAACTAATTTACCATCAATATATGCGTACATAAAGTATCTTCAAATATTCTTTTGTCAGTTAATAAAAATAACAAAATGTCATCTCTTTTATACCCGAAATAACATTTTGTTAGATAGTAAATTATCCTTCTTTTTCTTGTGCATCGGCTACCGCAATGGTAACCATGTTCACTATCTCCCTAACAGAGCTACCCAACTGCAATACATGTACAGATTTTTTAAGTCCTAGTAGTATTGGCCCTACCGCTTCTGCACCGCCAATTTCCTGTAATAATTTATAAGCGATATTACCTGACTCTAGTGTTGGGAATATCAATGTATTGGCGGCTTGCCCTTTTAATGTTGAGAAAGGAAAATTATCTGCCAATAAGCGTGAATTTAGCGCAAAATTGGCTTGAAGGTCACCATCAACTATCATATCCGGATACTTTTCATGTAATATGCGTACTGCCTCACGGGTTTTTTCAGGTATGACACCATCGTTTGATCCGAAGTTAGAATATGCCAGCATAGCTATACGCGGAACGATATTAAATTTCTTAACCGCTTTTTCAATCAACACCGTAATATCTACCAGATCATCAACACATGGATTAACGTTTACCGTTGTATCTCCAAAAAACACAGGGCCCTTTGGTGTTATCATTAAATACATACCTGCTATACGGTTAACACCGGCTTCGGTACCTATTATTTGTAATGCAGGTTTAAGGGTAGTTGCATAGTTTTTACTTAACCCGGATATAAATGCATCCGCTTCGCCAAACTGTACCATACATGAACCATAATAATTATTATCGTTCATTAACTTGCGCGCCTCGTATAAAGTTATACCCCTGCGCTGACGTTTTTTAAACAAATAGTTAGCATACTTTTCGGTATTCTCTGTACCCAAATGCGGATCAATGATCTGCACATCATCCAAATCAAGATCATTCTCTCTGATGATCTCTTTTATTTTTTCTACATCGCCCAATAAAATTGGGGTTGCAATACATTCATCTTTTACAATTTGAGCAGAACGTAATATCTTATAGTTATCGGCATCGGCAAAAACCACGCGTTTAGGGCTTTGCTTAGCCTTATTAGTGATATTACGCAGCATCTTATCGTTTGATCCTATACGCAGCCTTAATTCTTCTGCGTAAGCATCCCAATCAGTTATGATCTTACGTGCCACGCCCGATGCTATAGCGGCTTTAGCAACCGCTAATGACACTTCGGTTATCAAACGCTGATCCATTGGCTTAGGGATGATATAATCCCGTCCAAACTTTAAATTTTTAGTATTGTAAGCAAGGTTAACCGATTCCGGTACAGGTTTTTTTGCTATCTCGGCAATGGCATGTACAGCGGCAATCTTCATCTCCTCATTAATAGCAGTAGCACGTACATCTAGCGCACCTCTGAATATATATGGGAACCCTAATACGTTGTTTACCTGGTTAGGATAGTCTGACCGGCCAGAGGCCATGATAATATCTTTACGGGCAGCAATAGCCAGTTCATAAGCAATTTCAGGATCAGGATTGGCCATTGCAAACACAATAGGGTTTTTAGCCATCCCTTTTAACATTTCGGGAGTAACCACGTTACCTGCCGAAAGGCCTATCAATACGTCTGCATTTTTTAACGCACTAGTAAGCCCGCTGATATCTTTACGTGTGGTAGCAAATTGCTGCCTCATTTCGTCCAGATCAGTACGTGAAGTTGACAGTAATCCGTTAACATCAAACATCACCAGGTTTTCTTTTTTTACACCTAATGACAGGTACATTTTGGTACAAGATACCGCGGCTGCTCCCGCACCATTTACTACAACTTTAATTTTTTCAAGCTTTTTGCCTTGTATAGCACAGGCATTTAATAATGCCGCGCCTGATATAATAGCCGTACCATGCTGATCATCATGCATAACGGGTATTTTCATCTCGGCTTTTAAGCGGCGCTCTATCTCAAAACAAGTAGGTGCTGATATATCTTCCAGGTTGATGCCACCAAAAGTGGGTTCAAGTGCTTTAACAATATTTACAAATTCATCAACAGTAGTTGCATTAACTTCTAAATCAAATACATCAATATCTGCATAAATTTTAAATAGCAAACCCTTGCCTTCCATTACCGGCTTACTTGCTTCGGGGCCAATATTCCCTAAACCTAATACGGCTGTACCATTACTTATAACAGCTACCAGGTTACCTTTTGCTGTGTATTTATATACATCATCTACGTTTTCGGCTATGCGCAAACATGGCTCGGCAACACCAGGCGAGTAAGCCATGGTTAGGTCGCGTTGAGAATTAGTGGGTTTAGTAGGTACTACTTGTATTTTTCCGGGACGGCCTTTTGAGTGATAATTTAAAGCGTCCTGCTTACGATTTGGCTTATTCATGGTTTGTAATAAAAGCCCAAAGTTAACTTTTTTGAGCCGCTATGGTATAATAAAAAAAACCCGGCTTGAATTTCAGAACCGGGTTGCTGTTTATATTTTATCCTCGACTTATTTTAAGGGTCATTCCCGGTTGTAATCGGTCCTGTTTTAATCCATTTAAAGCCTTTATATTTTCAATTGAAATACCTTCAAACTTGTTAGCGATTACGCTTAATGTGTCGCCAGCCTTAACCGTGTAGGTTACAACTTTTAAATCATGTTTAGGTACTTCAGGTTGTTGTACTACTACCTGGTGCGCATCATTTAACCATAACTTTTTACCAACTACTGCTTTGTTGCTACGCAAATTATTCCAGTCTTTCAGATCCTGCAATTCAACACCATATATATCGGCTATATAAGCCAGGCTTTCGCCTTTTTTTACAATATGCGAGTCGGGCATGCGTTTTACCGTTGGCGCGGTATAAGCAGGATGAGTAACAACCAAAGCAGGCTGTGTTGTAACAACCGACTGATCATCATTTAAAACTGCATATAGTGCATTGTAATTTTCCTGGCGGGTAACGGGTATGACCAATCTGCGAGGAGCAGCAGCCGTGCCGTTTACTATCTGTCTTTTATAAGCAGGGTTTAAAATTGATAATTGTTGCAGATCAACATTTATTGCCTTTGACACATTGCTTAATGAAACAAACCTGTTTACCAAAATTGTATCGGTACGTGAAAAAATATCTCCGGGTTGCTGTATAGATATATCATGCTTATCTGGATAATTCATTACATAGGCCACGCCAATAAACGCGGGTACATAGTTACGTGTCTCGGCAGGAAGATATTGACGAACATCCCAAAAATTAAGTGAGCCTGCTTTAGCTACTGCGCGCTCAACACTGCTTTTACCACAATTGTATGATGCTATAGCCAGTAACCAATCACCAAACATCATGTACGCATCTTTTAAATAAGCCGCCGCCGCATAGCTGGCCTGAACCGGATCACGGCGGTCATCTACATAGCTATCCATATTTAAACCGTATAATTTGGCGGTTGCCGCCATAAATTGCCATGGACCGGTTGCACCTACTCTTGATACGGCTGTTGGATCAAGCTTTGACTCAACTATAGATAGATATTTTATTTCTTCGGGTATCCCAGCCTCTCGAAAAGCTTTTTCATATATAGGAAAATAGTATTGCGACAAACCTAAAACCTGGCCCATCTCATCCTTATGACGGCTATAGGTATCTATATACGTTTGTACATATTCGTTATAATCTAATTGTACATCCTTTTGTATAGAATCTAACCTGAGTTTATAAATATTGTTATGATAATAACCAGGTACATCGGCCTGACGAAGAGTATCGCCATATTTTGCAGGGTTGGCTTTTACACTTGCAGCGGGGGTTAAAATGGGGCTGGCTGCTTGGGCCAGGTTTAACAACAATATGCAAATAGTAAAAGTAAAAAAATTCCTCATTCGTTTAATTAAGGGCTTATTACGGATAATAAATGTCAGAAGTTTTACTAAAATATTAATTTTTTATAGTTGAAGGAAATATTTTGCAAAATTTAACAACTCTTGTTCCCCAAAATGTTTCGTTAACAACTGCAATCCTAACGGCAATCCTTTGTTATTATTGCCTGCCGGTAGTGATATTGCCGGCACCCCTGCCAATGAAGCCTGTACCGTAAAAATATCCGCCAGGTAACCTACTACCGGGTCTTTTTCTACCCTTCCAATTTCTGATGCGGGCTCTGGGGCTGATGGAACCAATATAAAATCATACTCCTCCAGTATGCTTTCAGTTTTTTCACGAATCAAGCGGCGAACTTTTTGTGCCTTGGCATAATAAGCATCATAATAACCTGCGCTAAGCACAAATGTACCCAGCATAATACGGCGCTTTACTTCTTTACCAAAGCCTTCTGATCGTGATTTTTTATAGGTGGTTAGCAAATCTGTAGCTCCCTTGCTACGGTAGCCATAATGCACACCATCATAACGCGCCAGGTTTGACGAAGCTTCTGCCGTTACCAAAATATAATACGCCGGAACCAAATAATCCAGGTGTTCAAATTCAATTGGCGTAACGGTATGGCCTTCGGCACGTAGTTTTTCAATATATTGGGTTAACGTTGCTTTTATCTCTTCATCAACACCAGGGCTTGATAAGGCCTCCTGTAAATAAGCTATTTTCTTTTTACCCGCGGTTTGCTGCAGGTTGGCACTATAATTTTCAACCGGTTTTTGTGATAAGGTGCTATCATACTCATCAGCACCGGCCATAACCTCTAATAACAGGGCGGCATCTTCTACCGAGCGGGTTATAGGCCCCGCCTGATCAAATGATGATGCATAGGCTATAATACCGTGCCTTGAAATACGGCCATAAGTAGGTTTTAAACCCACCAAACCACAAAACGATGCAGGTTGCCTTACTGAGCCGCCAGTATCTGTACCAATAGCCGCATGACACATATTGGCTTGCACAGCTACTGCCGAGCCACCTGACGAGCCGCCCGAAACTTTATTAGTATCGGCATAGTTTTTTACCGGGCCATAATATGACGACTCGTTAGTAGCACCCATAGCAAATTCATCGCAATTGCAACGGCCAATAATAATGGCATCTTCGGCCAGCAAACGTTCAACTATGGTTGATGAATAGATGGATGTAAAACCATCCAGTATTTTTGAGGATGCGCTTACCTTATGACCCTTATAGCAAATATTATCCTTTATACCGATAACCATGCCTGCCAGTTTACCAACTGTACCTTGTTGAAGGCGGTTGTCTAATTCAGCAGCACGGGCTAATGCTTCATCGGCAAACACTTCGTTAAAAGCGTTTAAATGAGCATTTAATTCAATTTGACTTAAGTAGTTTTTTACCAGTTCTACAACGGTAATATTCCCGCTTTGTAACCCACTCTTTATTTCATTTAAAGAGGAATAAAATTTAGCCATGGGCCTAAAATAAAAACTTATCTGTTGAAACTATAAAATAATTTCAACAGATAAGTTATAAGTAAACAAGCTATAAATAATTCAAGATAAAAGATAACCCTGTTAAGGATTAAACTTTTGATTTATCTTCTGTATTTGTGTTTGCTGAATTTGAAGGCTCAACTCCGTTTTGACCGTCTTTAAATTCTTTTACGCCTTTACCTAAACCTCTCATCAGTTCAGGAATTTTTTTACCGCCGAATAAAAGCAATATTATTATGGCGATGATAATAATTTCTGGTGCACCTAATCCCATGATTTCTATTTTTTAATTAATTTCTTATAACTATGATTTATTTTCTTTTTCTGTATTTGCAGATGCATCAGGTTCTTCTTCCTGGGTTTCTCCGCTTTTAAGAGCATAATAATCTACAGGTTGATCCTCCTCCTCTAGCTGATCTGTTGCTGTAATGTGACTTTGTCCTACCGGGATAGTGTTTGCTACCCCTGTATGCTTATGCACATCGTCAAAATTACCGTCTTCATACCGGTACTCATCATGATTATATTCTGTTACAGCCGGTTGCTCATTAGCCACCTCTGTATTTTCCTCTTTTTTACTTTTAGCTTCAAAGCTATCTATCTGGCTGGTTATTTCACGTTTAACACCGTCAGATGCATCTTTAAAATCACGTATTCCTTTACCTAGTCCACGAGCTAATTCCGGCAGCTTATCACCTCCAAATAGTAGCAAGACAGCAAACATGATAATCATAATCTCTTGCCCGCCCATATCCAAAAATAAAAGAGTCATATTAAACATGCTTCAATATTAAGGTTACAAATATAGACAAATTATATATTACAAAGTTTATTTATCTGCCAGCCAAACCGATGGGTTAACAGAAGTGTTACCTTTATTCAACACAAAGTTTACCATGGTATCTCCGGTTATTTCATCAACTGCTGCAGTGCCTAAACTTTGTTTGGTACTTACCTTTTGCCCTGCCGATACACTTGCAGTCCTCAAATTTGAATAGGTTGTAAAATATTCGCCATGTTTAACAATTACAATCCAAGTGCCGCTCATATCTCTCACAGTAGTAACTTCACCTGCAAATACAGCTCTTACAGTTGCACCTGGATTAGTTTTTATCTCCCACCCGTTATTATCCATCCTGATTCCTTCGATAAAATAGGCCCCAAACCCATGTATAACGTCGCCATTGGCAACGGGCCACGGCAATTGACCCTTATTGCTTAAAAAGTCGCTTGAAAGCTTTGCAGCTTCAGGTGTAGCATTTAATATTTCGCTGGTTGTACGTTTTGCTACAGGCTTAGCTGCTACAGGTTCTTTAACTCCTGATTTTGCTCTCGCCGCTGCAGCCAACCTTTCCTTTTCTTCAGCTTTTCGCCTTTCTTCTTCAATCTCACGTCGGATAGCGTCATTAACCGCCTTGTTTATCCTTGCTAAACGTGCCTGTGCTTCTTTTTGCTGTTGCTTTAATAAGCCTGCGGTTTTGGTTAAACTTACTACTGTTTTTAGCTGATTATTTTTTTCTTTGCCCAATGTTTCTTTTTCCTTTTCCTGATCAAGTAAAAGGGTGTGTTTTTCTTCCTTGGTTTTATCTAACTGTACTATTTTAACGTGCAGATCCTTTTGCGTACCTTCAATATAACTAGCCTGGCGCTCGCGGTAAGTAGCAAATTGCTGTAGATATTTTAATCGTTTATATGCCTGGTTAAAATCTTTAGCTGCAAAAATAAACATCAACTTATTGTAGGCGCTTTGGTTATGGTAGGCAAACAATACCATGCCTGCATATTCTTTTTTAAGCTGATCTAGCTGGCTTTGCAGGTTATGTACAGTATTTGTATTTTCTGATATTTGGTTATCAAGGTTTCTAACCTCACTATTAATAATATTGATCTTTTCTTCTCGTATGCTTATTTGCCTTTTAAGAATATTTAATTGCTTTAAACTAACCTTTTTGTTATTTGATACATCCTGCAATTCATGATTAAGTCTTAGCAGTTCTTCATTTATCCGTTCGCGCTGGCGTTTAAGCTCGGCGCTGCTTTGGGCATATACATTAGCAGCGGCAACAACACAAATAAAAAGTAAAACTATCTTTATATATCTCATTTGTTCAAAGGTATCAATTTTGATCAGCAGGTTTATAACTTTCAGGAATACTGAAAGGATACTCTAGTTGCTGGTCAAAATCAATTCGGGTATACTGCAAATTAACTTGTATTTTTTTACTTTTTATAGCAGATTGAATATCAATTTGCGAGGGAACAATTTTGTTACCTGATTGTGAAAACTCTTTGTTTGTTACCAACAGGGTTTGCGCCTCGCTAGGGTTTGATAAATTAAGTTGTGTTACACGCTTGCTTGGGCCAAGCAGTAATTTATACATTACATTTTGCAAACTGCCTGATAATGTAGTATTATCATTTTGAGTTTGTATAGCAGTATTTTTATCGTTTAAAATTTCGGGCAGGGCATTACCTATTAATAACGACTCTAATGTCTTATAATTAAACTGCTTACCGCCGTATGTATAAATAAAACTAAAGGGCTTTTTGGTATATAAACGCTGTAATTTATTGATCAGCAAAATACTATCAGGAGTAATTAATGCCCTGGCCAGCTCAATGTCAACTAAAACCGTTTTAACAACCGACACCCATATTTTCTTATCGCGGGCAATCCTGATATTTAACGTAACATCATTTTTATCACCATCAATATCTAAACTGGTGTTTGCCTTTGCCGCGAAGGTATTAAAGTTAAGCTGTTGTGCTTTTATGGCATCAATGGGATTAACCGTTTTATTGGTTACCGGGGGTGCTACCACAGGCGGTGGTATTACTACTATTGGTTTACGTGCCTTACAACTCACCATTACCAAAAGGCACAGGGCTATCCCTATTTTATTCAATGTATTTTTTTTCATTTATTTTCCTTTCAAGTACCGGCGATGTATTGCCATACTCTTTAGCTTTCTTCCAATTATTTACAGCCGCATCAATATTGCCGGTAAAAAAGAGGATATCGCCATAATGTTCGGTTTGCACCGCGCTTTTGTCTTTACCATCAGCAATAGCCTTTTCTATCCATACTTTCGCATCACTATACTTTTTCTGTTTAAACAATATCCAGGCATAAGTATCTTCAAACGATGCATTTTTGGGCTGTAACTCATTAGCATGTTTAGCGTAAGCTGCTGCTTTATCCAACTGTTCATTGCGCACACTTAAATAATAGGCATAATTATTTAACGTAAAAACATTATCCGGATTATACGTAAGCGCTTTTTCATAAGCCTCATCAGAACTTTTGTTATTTTTCAATTCATGATAAACATCGCCTAATGCAGAGTAAGCTAATGATAGCGTTTCTTTATCTTCAGATTCAAGAGCAGTTGCATTTTTTAAATAGCTCAACGCTTTATTAAATTGCTTTTTTTGCAACCAAGCCACACCAACCAAATAATTCATAGCCGCCTGGTTTGGAAAAAATGATAAGGCATCTTCGCCATCCCTTATTACATTATCAATTTCGTTATTACTTAACTCCAGCCTCACCATTTGCTCACGCACTTCGTATTGCTGATTATCAATACCCAATGACTTTTGGTAAGAGGTTAACGCATCAGTTGGTTTGCCATTTTGCAAAAGCATATCGCCATAAAGCGCGTTAGCACGTGCATCTTTAGGGTGCGTTGTTACAATGATCTTACTTAACTCTAACGCGCTTGCCTTAGCATTAGGGTCAGGAAATTTGGGGAAATAACCTGTTACAATTCTTATTTTTTGATTAATATCCAATTCGGGTATAGCAAATGCTAGTGCTAATTCATTAAAACTAGCATCCTTATTGTTTTTATCCCGATAAATCTCGGCTAATGCCAGGTGCACCATTCCGTTGTTGGCATCTACCTTTTTTGCGCGCTCCAAAACTTTTAAGGCTTCGTCACTTTTCCCGGTCGAATTATAAATTTCGGCCAGTAATAAATAATAACGTATCTGGTTGGGCTCGGCTAAAATCTTTTTTTCCAGATCATCCCCCGCCAAATTAACCTTGCCCTGTTTTAAAAATATCTTTTGCCTGTTAATGGTCAATTCATCGGTTGAGCCGGTTATTTTTTCCAGGCGATCATACAATTTTAAAGCCTCGTCATAACGTTGTTGTATATAATAAGCATTAGCCAGGTTATAATAATTATCGGGCTTATCTGGCCCTATCCGTATCAACTCATTAAATACTTTCTCCAATTTGACAATATCATTGGTTTTTTCATAGCTATCTGCCAGCGCGCGCCAGTACCACTCGTTATCCGGTTTAACAGCTACTGCTTTTTCTAATAACTCCTGGGCATCATCATATTTTTTTTGCTCCTTTTTAAGATTAGCCAATTCATACAATGAAGCATCATTCTTTGGATCTATCTGCAAAATACGGTTAAACAAATCAGATGCCTCTTGGCGTTTCTCCCTGGTTTTCTCCATTAAAGCTGTTAAAAAAAGCTGTTCGACCATTGGGGTATCAATGGCACCTGCAGCTAATACAGGCGCAGGGGTGCGTACCATACCGGGCATTTGTGCAAAACCTGTTCTAATAAATAAACATAACACCGCCAATATGAAACTTTGCTTCATTACTTTATAGGGCAAAACAATGTTTTTTAAAAAAGAATACATTTAATGTTTTTAGGCTCCGGGCTTCTTATTTATAAAGATAGCTGATAAATTTTCCCACTCAAAATATAATGCTACTGATGCAAACACTATTAAAAGCGCATTGCCTATAAAAATGTTTCTGTTAAACACGTAGAATGATATATAAACGAGTAAAGCTGAAGATATTATATAAGCCAGGTTCTTTTTTAAATTATATGGAATAGGGTAGTTTTTTTGCCCCCAGATGTAGGATATGATCATCATACTTGCGTATGAAACAAGTGATGCCGATGCCGACGCCATATAACTGTATTTTGGTATAAATAACACATTTAAAACAACGGTAAAAATTGCACCTACTCCTGATATATATAATCCATACCTGGTTTGGTCGGACAATTTATACCAGATAGATAAATTCATATATATACCAAGGCTAACGTATCCAAATAACAGCAACGGCACTACACCAAGTCCTGCCCAATATGAGGGGGCTATAAAATATTTAAGTATATTGATATTAGCCACAATAGCCAGGAAAGCCAGGCTCACGGCAATAACAAAGTAATCCATAATCCGGGCATAAGTATGTCCGGCATTTTTATTTTTTGAATGACTGAAAAAGAATGGTTCGGCACCTAAACGGAATGCCTGAACAAAAATGCTCAAGAAAACAGCAATCTTGCAACAAGCACCATAAACCCCCAGTTGTTCGGCGCTAATATCTTCCGGTAGTAATTTAGGGATGAGCATTTTGTCCAAATTTTCATTGATTATGAATGAAAAGTTAGCTATTAATACCGGAAAACTATACGCAAACATGTTTTTTAAAATTGCAGAGTTAAAGTCTGGCCTGAATTTTAAAATTTCCGGCAGCAGAAGCAGGAAAGTGATTGCACTTGCAGCAAGGTTGGCTAAAAATATATAACCCAGCCAACCACGCCTAAACCATGGGGTAATTAAATCTGCACCCGGCAAATGTCTGTTTATAATAAACGGTAGCAGATAAATAACAACCAGGTTAAGAATAATAAAGGTAAACACATTGATAAGCTTTATCATACTGTAACGCCCCGGCCTGCCAGCTGCCCTGATCTTTGCAAAAGGCACAACGCACCAAGCATCAATAACTAAAAACGATATAAAGTAAATTGCATATAGTTTATAGTCATGAAACGATGTGGTTTTTTCAATACTTATCCATTGTGCAATCTGATCAATAAAGGGAAGGGTTAAACATAAAAACAACAGCGTAATAAAAATTACCGCTGCAAATGAGTTATTATAAACTTGCTGCTTTTTATCCTCGTGTTTGTTAAGGTACCTGAAGAAAGTTGTTTCCATACCAAAAGCAAGCAATGCCTGCAATAACGACGCATACGAAAACAGGTTTGAGAAAATACCATAAATGCTTTTGCTATAAGCACGGGTATATGCCGTAGTAAGAAAAAATGTAAGCGTACGGCCTGCAACAGTACTTAACCCATAAATGGCTGTTTGCCCTGCAAATTTTTTAGCTGTTGACAATAGTTTGCGATATTTTAAATGGGTTTATTTAAACAAACCCCTTTTTAATACTTCAAAATTACGATAGTTTTTTAATTCGCCCTCATTAGTTTCTACCGAGGTAACTTCGGCATTCTCTGGGCCCTCGTTGCACCAGTCTAAGAACATATCCAGTGTAGGGTTATCGGCTTCAGCTTCAATAATAACATCACCGTTAGGATCATTTTTTATAGTGCCCCGTACCCCTAATTGGTCGGCAACGGCTTTGGTAGTTGCCCGATAAAAAACGCCTTGTACTTTTCCTTTAACAGTGATATCTAAATGCTTCATTTAGTTTAAAACTCAAAATTAAAAAATCAAAATGGCATTAAATTAACCGCTTAACTTTTGATTGAGCAGTAAGTTTTAGATCCTTAACATCGGTTATTAAGTTTAACCCTGGAGTTTTGCCGGGTTCTAATGTACCCTTATCTGCATCAATGCCTAAAAATGCGGCGCCATTAATAGTGGCCCACTCCATTAATTTAGCTGTACTTAAATTAGGGAAGTTTTTTTGAAGCGTAACCATTTCGTTTAAAATGCAAAGCTTATTGTTTGAAGCTAAGCTATCGGTACCCAAAGTAATGTTAAAGCCCTGGTCAATAAATAATTCTATTTTGGGTAACTGCTTTTCAATATACAAGTTAGCATTAGGGCAAAAACACCAGTGGATATGCCTGTCAAACCGCTTAATAAAGTATATATCTTTTAAATTGGTACAGGTATTATGTACCAATAAAATATCCTGGTTGTTGGTTAATAAAGGAATAACAGATTGTAAAGAGTTACGCGCCTGGGGTTTAAAATAAGCTATATCAATTTTTAAGTGCTCGTACAGTTCATTAAATCGGCCCAGCTTGTAGCGATAAAACTTATTCTCATCCTCACATTCCTGGTTATGTATGCTTAACAGGTTTTTATTCCCGTCGCTATATTTTTTTATCAGCTTAAATAACTCTTTTGATACCGTATAAGGTGCATGTGGCGTTATAGAAGATGGTTGTGGTTTAAAAGCTTCCAAAACGGCTAATCCGTTGTTAAAAATCTCATCAGCTTTAGCGGGTGTAAACCCCAAAATTTCAACAAAAGTGTGGTAGTATAACTTACTTTTGGCTTTAAGCGCTACGGTTGAACTATTGTTTGAGATATCACCCACGGCAACAATACCGTTTTCATACATATCATTATCTGCCTTAGCGGCAGCAGCATCAATCACTTCATTATCTGCACCCCTTACTTGCAGTACATCCTTTATAAAATCAACCAAACCATTTCCGGGGGCTATTTTACCTTGAAGGTGCGAAAGTTCGACATGGCAATGTGTATTAATAAACCCGGGGCACAATATGCCGCTCAATTGCTCAACCGGCGTATCGCCGACATCGGTGGATATATGATCAGTTACCGAAATGATCTTACCCAGATCATCGACAGTTACTACTCCATTTTGAATTGGATCTGCACAAACAGGAAAAACGTAATCGGCTCTAAAAATTTTCATCAATATAACTTAGCAATACCCACCGGTTTATTCCATAAAAATACAGACAATTAACTTATAATTATTGTTTTTAATTTTACGAATAAAAATTTAAAAAAGATACATTTTTAAATTTCGTACTTTTGCAGCAGTGAATACTGCAAAAGGAAAAATTGATATCCGTAGCCTAAGCCTGGAGAGCCTGCAAAAGCATTTCGTTGAAATGAACGAAAAAAGCTTTAGGGCTAAGCAAGTTTATGAATGGCTATGGAAAAAATCATGCTTTTCTTTTACCGAGATGAGCAACATTTCAAAAGAACTTCGTACTAAACTTGATGAAAATTTCATTATTAATAATGTAAAAATTCATACTTCGCAAGTTAGTGCTGATAAAACTATAAAAAATTCTTTTATTTTACATGATACTCACCTAATTGAGGGTGTTTTAATTCCGACACCTGAGCGGATGACTGCTTGTGTATCATCACAAGTGGGTTGCAGCCTTACCTGCAAATTTTGTGCTACAGGGTATATGGAACGCAAACGCAACCTTAATCCCGATGAAATATATGACCAGGTTGTTTTAATTGACCAGCAAGCACGAGAAAATTATGGCATACCATTAAGCAACATTGTTTACATGGGGATGGGCGAACCTTTGCTGAATTACAAAAATGTGATTGACTCGGTTGAGAAAATTACGTCAGAAGAAGGATTGAACATGGCGGCCAAACGCATTACGGTATCAACGGCGGGCATTGCCAAAATGATCAAAAAACTAGGTGATGACCAGGTGAAATTTAATTTGGCATTATCATTACATGCGGCCAATGATGAAAAACGCAATACCATAATGCCTATAAATGAACAAAACTCATTAAAAGCATTGGCTGAAGCCTTGAAATACTATTACGCCAAAACCAAAAACCCGATAACCTACGAGTATATTATTTTTGATGATTTTAATGATAATATTGAGGATGCTGCAGAGTTGGCCCAATTTTGTAAGCATCTGCCATGCAAAGTAAATATAATTGAATACAACCCTATTTCATTCGCGGCCTACATTAATGCCGGCGATGATAAGGTAGAAGCTTTTGCCAACTACCTGCGCAAACAAGGCGTAAATACCCACCTACGTCGCAGCCGCGGTAAAGATATTGATGCCGCCTGCGGACAATTAGCCATTAAAGGTTAAAGGGGAAATTAGAAAGGTAAAAGGTGCCTTTCGCTTTGATATAATTTTCATAATCCTACAAAAACCTTTATCCTTTCGCCTTTCAGCTTTAACCTCTTATATTTATTTATTGACAGCGAAGGAATTTTTCGCAATAACCGTCATATACTTTATCACAACCCGAATTGACTGAGCAGGAATTGATTGCTTTTTTAATTAAAGGCGATGAAAACGCTTTTAAAACCCTAATTAACACTTATAAAAAAATGGTGTATAATACGGTATTGGGTTTTGTACAAAATATGGAAGATGCGGAGGATGTTACGCAGGATGTTTTTATAAAAGTATATGAAGGTATTGGCAAGTTTAAGCAGCAATGCAAATTAAGCACCTGGATATACCGCATTGCTTTAACACAAGCTGCTGATTTTATTCGGCATAAAAAAAGAAAAAAACGGGCTGGATTTTTAACCAGTTTGTTTGGTAATAATAATGAATTGCTGCATGACCCGGCTGATTTTATACATCCGGGTGTATTGACAGAGAATAAGGAGCGGTCGGCAATATTATTTAAAGCGATAAACCAACTGCCAGAAAAACAAAAAACGGCTTTTTTACTGCAAAAGGTACAGGACCTGAGCCAGCAAAAAATTGCCGAGATAATGGAATTAAAAGAAGGTGCAGTTGAGTCGCTATTAATGCGGGCCAAGGGAAACCTTAAAAAATTATTGATCAATTATTATTCATCTATATGAAAAATACACAGGATTTAGAAAAACAGGCCATACAAACCTTGAATAGTTTGGACAACCTGCATCAGTTGGAGGCGAATGAGTTTTTAGATGCAAAAGTATTACATCGCATGCAGGTGATGTATCATCCACCTGCTGTAAGTGTACAGCAATTAATGCTGCGTTTGGCAGGTGTACTTTGCTTATTTATATGCCTTAATATTACCACCTATTTGGTATTAAAGGAACCCAAACATATAACCATAAAAAACACGAACGGAGTTGACGCTTTTGCTGATGCTTACGGATTAAATAATAATGCGCATAGTTATTAATAGCTTATGAAAAACTTTAAATTTTTGATCATTATAGTTATCCTGCTCGTAATTATTAATTGCGTGTTGCTAGGATCACTTTGGTTTACTAAATACCACATGGCGGGCCCTCCTATTGGGCCACCCGAGCGCGCTAATGATTATTTAATACGCGAGTTGAAAATGACACCCGCGCAGGTTAAACAATATGATGCCATGCGCAAGCAGCATTTTGAAACCACCCGAAAACTGAATGATCAGAACCGTTTACTGCGCGATGAGTTTTTTGAAAACATCCAAACCCCTGTTTTAAATAAAGCCAGTGTTGATTCGTTGCAAAAAAAGATAAGCGCCAACTCGGTTACATTGGATATCACTACGCTTTTCCATTTCCGTAAACTAAGAACGATACTTAACGATGAGCAAAAAACAAAATTTGATAAAATAGTACAAAATGCCCTGCACATGATGGGCGGCCCGCAAAAAGGTGGCGCCGGACCAAGTGGGCCACCTCCGGAAGGGATGCGGCCGGGTAACGGCCCGCCGGGTAAAAATGGAATGCACCTACCCCGTGGTCATAGGCCGGGTATGCACCCTTATGGACCACCGCCACAACGACCAGATGGAAGCCATCCTGACGGGCCACCGGATGGAATGCGCCCACCTCCTGACCGCGACTTTATGCCACCGCCGGGAGGCCCACCTCGTCCGGGCATGCCGCCTCCACCAGGGTCCAGGCCTGGAATGCCGCCACCTGACGGACCGCCACCCGGATATTAATTAAATTAAGCGAAGGAATTTATATCAGCTCACATCTAATGATATAAATTCCTTTAATTATGAAAATTAAACCTATAAACCTACTATGCAGCGTAAGCCTGGTATTCGTATCCATCATCGCCTGCAAAAAAGATGCTACCACTAATGTAACAACAACTACTACAACCACTACAACGTCCACAGTTGGTACTTCGCCCGTACCCGACGTTTATAAAAAAATATATAATACGGCTGATATGTATGCGGATGGTAACTTCCTGATTATAAAAGTTACCAGTTTGCCCGATCATAAATCGCCATATTACCAGGGCACACAATGGGCAGCCACTAAATATGAGGCTTATAATGGCACCAATCCATTATGGTCACAAAACCCTAATAAAATTGCACAAAGTAACCTTACGTTTAAAATTCCTTTAAACCCTACTGTAGCCACTACCCATTCGGCAACACCAATGGGCCCTATGGGAGTAGCTATAAATGGTGTACCTATATTTAACCAATATGCTGCAGGAGGCGTACCATTAACAGGCGAAATTAACAGCTTTGATCAATACAATGCGCACCCACAGCAACAGGGCCAATATCATTACCATGCCGAGCCATACTATCTAACTTCTACAAAGGGAAAGGATGCATTAATAGGATTTTTGCTGGATGGTTTTCCTGTATATGGGCCCAATCACGGCACTACGGCGGTTTCCAACAGCGACCTGGATGCTTATCATGGCCATACCAGCGCAACGGCCGATTATCCTAATGGCATCTACCATTATCATACAACCAGTGTTGATCCTTACATTAACGGAAATGGTTTTTATGGCACAGCAGGCACTGTATCCCAGTAAACGAATTGGCTTAGTTAGCCTTTTAGTTCTAATTAGTTTTATATATATAAGCAGCCAATACAAGATCATCCCCAATAAATGGGTTAAGGAAAATGATGTTCGATTAACCCACAATGGTGGTGTGTTGTATTATAACAACGAGGTTTTTTCTGGTTGGATATATAATAATTATCCTAATGGGAACCGGTATTTTGAAATCCCATATCATCGTGGTAAAGAAGAGGGTATAATGAAAAGTTATTATGCCAACCATAAACCAGAGCAGGAAAGGTTATTTGTAAATGGCAAAAAACAAGGCATACATAAGGGTTGGTGGCCAAATGGCAACAGTAAATTTGAATATTACTTTGCTGATGACGAACATAATGGCCCGGCAAAGGAGTGGTTTCAAAACCATAAGTTATATCGCCATTTTAATTATAAAAACGGGCACGAGGACGGCCGCCAGCAACTTTGGTGGGATAATGGTACCATACGTGCCAATTATGTAGTAAAGGATGGACAGCAATATGGATTGATTGGCCGTAAGCTTTGTAAAAACACTATTAAAAATGAAAAGTCTTAGCTTTTTACTTCCGTTGATATTATTAATTGCCGCTTGCGAAAAAAAGGCAAACGATAACAGTTTGCCTTTTTATAATACGCCTGACTTTACACCTGTTTGGCTTACCCCGCAGGATGATGGATATAATAATATCCATACTATATCTCCATTTAGCTTAACCAATCAATTGGGCAATGCTATTACCAATAAAAACACTACGGGTAAAATATATGTGGCCAATTTTTTCTTTGCATCATGCCAAAGCGTTTGCCCGCCTATGATGGAAAACTTAAGCAAAGTGGCACGGGTATTTGAAAAAGATAACCGCGTACTAATCCTATCGCATAGTGTTACCCCACACACGGATAGCGTACCTGTTTTATTTAACTACGCACAAAAACACCATGTTAATAATAACAAATGGTGGTTACTAACCGGCGACCAGTCTGCTATTTATAAGCTAGCGCGACAAGCCTATTTTGCCGATGACGCTACCGGCTACACTAAAGGCAGCAATGATTTTTTACATACCGAAAATTTAGTATTGATAGATACCAAGGGAAGGATAAGAGGCGTGTATAACGGCTCATTGCGATTAGAAGTAAATAATTTAATAGATCATATTAAATTATTAGAGGCAGAGGGTATACAATAGTTAATTGCTTTTAATTAATTTGTAGGCATGAAACTGTTACGCAGTTACCTGGCCGATTTTACATCATTATTATTCCCTGAGCTTTGCCCAGCTTGCGGTGAAAGCCTGGTAGCTGCCGAAGATGTGATTTGTACCGATTGCCGCTATAACTTACCTTTTACCAATTTTCATTTACAGCCTGATAATATTGTGGCCCGCCAGTTTTGGGGTAAAGTTGATATAGAAGCCGCTTACTCTTTATATTATTTTGCAAAAGGCGGCAAAGTGCAAAATCTGATGCATCATTTTAAATATAAAGGTATACAGCGTATTGGGAATATACTGGGCAATATAGCCGGCGACCAATTAAAGCAAAACAAGAAATTTACAGCTATAGATTATATTATTCCTGTACCCCTACATAAAAGCAGGCTAAAACAACGCGGCTATAACCAAAGTAAATGCTTTGCAGATGGGTTGGCTAAGAAATTACTTGCTGAAGTAAATGATAATAACCTGGTGCGCATAAGGGCAACAGAAACTCAGACCCATAAATCGAGGTTTTTGCGGTTTGAGAATATGCAGGAGGTTTTTAAAGTGATGCGTACTGAAGAATTAGCCAATAAGCGCGTTTTATTGGTTGATGATATTGTAACAACCGGTTCAACGCTAGAAGCATGCAGTATTGAACTGCTTAAAATACCTGGGCTAAAATTAAGCATTGCAACAATTGCGTATGCAGAGTAGAATAGAGATTAGTGATTTGTTAATTAGAGATTAGCATTTTAGCTGCCAACTAATTACTCTGCAATTTGCTTAACTTTTCAAATAGAATAGCTGGTTCAAAGGGCTTTAATATATAATCATTCATACCGCCAATTTCGCCTGCCTCCGGATCTAATATAGATGCTGTTAAAGCAATTATATGTACTTGCTGATAGTAAGGTTCAGGTTTGGCGCGTAAAATTTCGGTAGCTTCTATGCCGCCCATTCTGGGCATGTTAAGGTCCATTAGTATTACATCAAAATTGGGTGTAGCTTCAACTTTGCTAACGGCTTCCTCACCATTCTCCGCAAACTCAGATCTAACCCCCCATTTGGTTAATATCTTATTGATCAATAACCGGTTAATTTGGTTATCATCCACAACCAGTACTTTGATGTTTAATGTATTGTCCACTTATTTTATTGCAATTGTATTTAGCCTGATGTATTGCTTACTAACTATTAAAAAGGGCTAAACATAAATGCTTAGCCCTGTATATTAAATTTTTATTACTCTGCACTTCCGCTGTATAACGGAAATTTCTCCGTCAGCTTGTGCACCTTTTTGCGAACTTTAGCTAAAGATTGTTCATTTTCCGGGTCCTTTATAACCTCGTCAATCAACTCTACTATTTGCTCCATTTGTTTTTCTTTCATACCACGAGTGGTTACCGCAGCGGTACCAATGCGTATGCCCGAAGTTGTAAATGGCGATTTATCATCATAAGGCACCATGTTTTTATTCACGGTAATATCAGCAATTACCAAAGCATTTTCGGCAGCTTTACCTGTAATGTTTTTATTGCGCAGATCAATCAATACTAAATGGTTATCTGTTCCGCCTGATACGATTTCATAACCACGATCGGTAAGTGCTTTGGCAATAGCCGCACCATTCTTTTTAACCTGTAGTATGTATTTCATGTAGCTTTCGCTCAAAGCTTCGCCAAAGGCTACTGCTTTTGCAGCTATAATATGCTCCAACGGTCCGCCTTGCGTACCCGGGAAAACTGCCATATCCAATAAAGCCGACATCATTTTCACTTCGCCTTTAGGAGTTTTTTGGCCCCATGGATTCTCAAAATCTTTACCCATCATAATTAAACCGCCACGTGGGCCGCGTAATGTTTTGTGGGTAGTTGTGGTAACTATATGACAATGCGGAAGCGGGTCAGTTAATAACCCTCTTGCTATTAATCCCGCAGGGTGCGAAATATCAGCCAATACCAACGCACCAATCTGATCGGCAACTTTTCGTATAAACTCATAATCCCAGTCGCGCGAGTAAGCCGAAGCTCCGCAAATGATCATTTTAGGTTTTTCCTTTAGAGCTACTTTTTTAAGTTGGTCATAATCAACATAACCGGTGTCTTTACGCACCCCGTAAAAATGAGGCTCATACAATTTACCTGAAAAGTTTACACCCGAACCATGTGTTAAGTGGCCCCCGTGTGAAAGATCAAATCCTAATATTTTATCGCCGGGTTGCAAACATGCCAGCATTACTGCCGCGTTAGCTTGTGCACCAGAGTGTGGTTGTACGTTTACCCACTCGGCATTAAACAATTGTTTAGCGCGCTCAATAGCAATGGTTTCTATCTCATCAACTATCTGGCAACCGCCATAATAACGTTTGCCCGGTAAACCTTCGGCGTATTTGTTGGTAGCTACCGATCCGGCTGCTTCCATTACCTGCCTGCTTACAAAGTTTTCTGACGCGATAAGCTCCAGTCCTTCTTCCTGGCGCTGTTGTTCTTCATCTAACAGCTTAAATATTAATTTGTCTCTTTTCATACGATTTTAAAATCGGCCAAAGTTAACAAATTGGTTAGAGATTTGATGGTCAGAATTTATATTAAATAGGATATTTTGGCGTAGCGGTTTATCTGCCAAATTTTATATCTCTTTTGTCGATATCCAAAAATTATTATAGCCCAATCCTATCTGTATATCAATCAATTCCTGTTGCAACATTTCTAGTACCGCTAAAAAATTATAAACAAAATGTACTTTATTATCTGAGTTTTGAGCCAGGGCTTTAAAGTCCATCATTTTATTGATACGTAACAGATCATCAATGGCTTTCTTTTGCTTCTCGATGGTATAAGGATATTGCTCAACGGTATGTTTAACTTCTTCGGCGCGATTAGCGTAACGCTTCATTAGGCGGTCATAAACCATCATCAGCTTATATAAACTCACGTCGGTTAATTCTTCGCCTGGCAAAGCTACTTTTTCGGCCTGTTCCAGGTCATAAGCTATATTCCCACGCTTCTCTTGTTTAAAACGTTCGTTCTCTAAAGGCTTAATTTCTTCGCATAACTCTTTAAACTTTTTGTATTCTATCAGCTTGCGTATTAATTCTTCTTTATGATCAATTTCATTTTCACCATTTTCGGCCTCGTATCGCGGCAGCAGCATTTTAGCTTTAATACGCATTAAGGTGGCCGCCACAAAAATAAACTCGCTGGCCAGCTCAATGTTCAGGCTAACCATTTGATGAATATAGTTTAAAAAATCATCGGTGATACGGGCAATAGGTATATCATGGATATCGAGTTCATCGCGCTCAATAAAAAACAGCAGCAAATCAAAGGGGCCCTCAAATTGCGGCAATTTAACAGCAAAACTTTCCTCGTCTATCATAGGCTAAAAATACAGTTGTGCTTTAAATAATAAAAATTATAAATATCAAGCAATAATAGCTGTAAAATGTCCTAATTTTACCAATTAAACTTAGTTACTTTGTAAGTTTATTACTCTAATTAACATTAATGCAAGTAAAAGCCGGCGACTTATTACAAACCATCAACTATCCATCTGATTTAAAGAAACTTAAAGAGGAAGATCTTGAACAGGTATGCCAGGAGTTGCGTCAATATATTATTGATGTAGTATCAGTAAATGGCGGTCATTTTGGTGCCAGCCTGGGCGTTGTTGAGTTAACTGTTGCTTTGCAATATGTATTAAACACCCCATATGACCAATTGGTATGGGATGTTGGCCACCAGGCTTACGGCCATAAAATATTAACCGGCCGCCGTGAAGCTTTTGATACTAACCGAATTTATAAGGGCTTAAGCGGTTTCCCAAAACGTGCCGAAAGCGAATATGATACCTTTGGCGTTGGTCACTCATCCACTTCCATATCAGCAGCATTAGGTATGGCGGTTGCCTCGCAATATAAAGGCGAAACCGACAGGCAGCATGTAGCCGTAATTGGCGATGGCTCCATGACTGCCGGCATGGCATTTGAAGCGCTTAATCACGCGGGTATTGAGAATAGCAACCTGTTGGTTATCTTGAATGATAACAATATGGCCATTGACCCAAATGTGGGTGCGCTAAAAGAATACTTAACAGATATTACTACCTCAAAGCCTTACAACAGGTTTAGGGATGATATTGCCGGGGTGTTGGCAAAACTATCGGCCATTGGGCCTGATGCCTATAAAATGGCACAGAAAATAGAAAAAAGCATTAAGGGTACTTTATTAAAAAGAAGCAACTTTTTTGAGGCGCTTAAATTTAGATATTTTGGCCCTATTGACGGGCATGATGTGAAGCATTTGGCCAAAGTATTAAAAGATCTGCGTGATATACCAGGCCCTAAACTTTTACATTGTATTACTGTAAAAGGCAAAGGTTATGCTTTGGCCGAAAAAGATCAGACCAAATGGCACGCGCCCGGCTTGTTTGATAAAATTACCGGCGAGATCAAGAAAACCAAACACGAAAAACCACAACCACCAAAATACCAGGATGTGTTTGGGCACAGTATAATTGAATTGGCCGAACAAAACCCTAAAATTATGGGTATTACCCCAGCCATGCCTTCGGGTTGTTCACTTAACCTAATGATGAAGGCCATGCCTAACCGAGCTTTTGATGTAGGTATTGCCGAGCAGCATGCGGTAACTTTTTCGGCAGGGATGGCTACGCAAGGGTTAATTCCGTTTTGTAATATATACTCCAGCTTTATGCAACGGGCATATGACCAGGTGATACATGATGTGGCCATACAAAAGTTAAACGTTGTTTTTTGTTTGGATAGAGCCGGGATTGCCGGTGCCGATGGTGCTACGCATCATGGGGCTTATGACTTAGCTTATATGCGCTGCATACCTAATATGACGGTGAGCGCACCAATGAACGAAGAAGAACTGCGCAACCTGATGTTTACTGCACAGCAGGATGATATGGGACCGTTTGTGATACGTTACCCCCGGGGCAATGGTGTTATGGTTGATTGGCAACGTCCGTTTAAAGCGATAACAGTGGGCAAGGGGCGCAAAATATGCGATGGCGAAGATGTAGCCATACTAACCATAGGCCATATTGGTAACGAGGCTGTAAAGGCCATTGCCGAGTTAAATGTCGAAGGTTACTATCCGGCACATTATGATATGCGCTTTGTAAAACCATTGGATGAAGCTTTATTACATGAAGTATTTAAAAAATACAGTAAAGTAATAACTGTTGAGGATGGTTGCCTAGAAGGAGGAATGGGTAGTGCTATTCTTGAATTTATGGTAGATAACAATTATCATGCTGCTGTTACCCGCCTAGGTATACCTGACCGTTTTGTTGAACACGGCGAACAGCCCGAACTTTGGGCCGAATGCGGATATGATGCTAATGGTATTGCCGCATTAGTACGCAACATTGGCTTAAAATCAAACACACATACTATTGCGAGTTAGTGATTAGTTAATTGGAGATTAGTGATTAGTTTTAAATTGCTAACTAATCACTTATTAACAAATCTCTAATCACTACACTCTAATGCGCCCTGAAACTGACCAAGTCTGTATATATAGTACGGAACGAGCTGCGCAAACCTAAACTAAACATACTTGTCCTATCCAAAAAGGTGGTGTTGCTTTCGCGCCTAAACAATGCGCCAAACTCTAAACGCAAATTATATTTAGGGTTAATTAAATAAGCAACTTTAGCTTCTGCATAATATAAGTTGGTTGTTAAACCCTGGCCAATGTAATTACCGGTTAGCCTGGCCGGAGTTGCGTATGATCTGAAAATATCCTTACCATAATTTAGCCCGTTAATATCAAGGCCGTATTGCGCATATTGCACCTGTCCACTAAAATCAAACCTTTTAAAGCTGTAGTTTAATAGCCCAATTAACTCTTTATAATTTGCACCAAACGGGTGTGCCAAAGGCTCGCCTTGCTGGCTGTAATTTATTAATCTATCTTTTTCAGAGTAAGTATAAGGTGTTGCACCATTATATTCTAACAGGTAATTTAATGATTTTACTTTAAACAAGTTGGCCCCGCGTACACCTATTTGGTAGCCGTACTTGTTTCTTGAGCTGCCATTGTTTGAAAAAAAATTCTTGGCCTCAAACTCGTCTAATGCAAACTGCCCGTAAACAGTGATGCCATCGGTCAACTTGTATTTACTTGTTAATCCTAGTAACGCGTTATCAGGCGAGCCCGATGACGCCTCCACCGGTCTTAAAAAAACAATTGGATTGGCATAACCAAATTCAAAGCCACGATAGTTACCATTTGGATCAACATTACCCCAAATTACGGAATCAAAAAATCCTATAGAAAGCCTGTTAGTTACATTCCAATCCAGATAATGGAACACCCCCCATTTGTTTTTATACCCATTGGTGTAAGATTCATAAGGTGCGGCAGGGTCAACCATATAACTCCACATAGTCATGTATTTAACATTTCCTAAATTCCCTGTCAATTTTAAAAAAGGATATGGAGATGCATAATCAGATAATAATTGCGAGCGGTAACCATCACCTATAAAATTCTTATCATGTCCCAGCGTAATATTTAAATATTTTATTGGTGTGTAGGATACTAATGCTACTACATCCGACCAATCTGAATAGTTCTTTTTGGCATAGCTGCGGTCATACGCCTGGCCCGGCACTATTCCTACCTGTTTAATATAAGTATTCATATACCGGGCAAAACCTGCCTGATTCTCAAATCCGCGTGAATAGAAATAAAAGTTCTTACCTATGGTACCACCCAACTGGTAGCCCCGGCTATTTGTCCAGGTGGATTTGTTGCCAGCAAGGTCTTTTCCTAAACTTATATCACCTAAAAGATCGGCATAAAAAGTATAGTCTTTATCTTTTACATCTATTAAATGCTCATTAAACAGCTTACGATGAATCCAGCCATGTTTACTTACCGTATCAACCCCTAAATTCATTAACTCATTATACCTGTGCTGCAATAAACTATCATCAGCAAAAAAGGGCCTTAACGAGCTATGTACGCGAGTTTTAGTAGAGTAAACATCCTCATTAAATTTTTGATAAAACTGGTATGAATAGGGTAGATATTGTGATTGTGCGCTAGCAATTCCCGTAGATAGTGTGAATAGTAGTATTGCGTAAATTATTTTCTTCATGTGTAGATGTAGTAACTATTTTTATTCAAAATAGTTTAGTGTTTTAAAACCGCCCTTTTGCAGGTAGTCATCTTTTTTAACCAAATGCAGGTCTGATTGTACCATATCCTGCACCAAAGCCTGCAGATCATATTTGGGTATCCAGCCTAGTTTTTCTTTAGCTTTTGTTGCATCCCCTATTAACAGTTCAACCTCGGTTGGCCTAAAATACCTTGGATCAACTTTTACAATGGTTTGTCCGGGCTTTAAATTATCATCGTTTAACCCTAATTCTTTCACTTTATGGGGATCAACATCAATAATCACGCCCTTTTCATTTTCATCTTTGCCGCTAAACTCAATTTCAATACCCAATTCGACAAAAGCCATCCTTATAAAGTCCCTCACAGTTGTGGTTACTCCGGTAGCAATAACAAAATCTTCGGGTTTATCTTGTTGCAGCATTAACCACATAGCCTCAATATAATCTTTGGCGTGGCCCCAATCGCGCTTGGCCGACAGGTTACCTACATATAAACAGTTTTGTAAGCCCAAGCCTATTTTGGCAGCTGCACGGGTAATTTTACGGGTTACAAAAGTTTCGCCGCGAATAGGGCTTTCATGGTTAAATAAAATACCATTGCAGGCATACATATTATATGCTTCGCGATAGTTTACAATTATCCAATAAGCATACATTTTAGCCACCGCATAAGGCGAGCGCGGATAAAAAGGTGTAGTTTCTTTTTGCGGCACCTCCTGCACTAATCCATACAATTCAGATGTAGATGCCTGGTATATGCGTGTCTTTTCAGTTAATCCTAAAAGTCTTACAGCTTCTAATATTCTTAATGTACCAATACCATCAGCATTGGCCGTGTACTCGGGGGTATCAAAACTTACTTTAACATGGCTTTGGGCAGCCAGGTTATAAATTTCGTCGGGTTGCACTTCCTGAACCAGGCGTATTAAATTGGTTGAATCTGTAAGATCGCCATAATGCAGTTTAAACTTTACATTAGGCTCGTGCGGGTCATGATACAAGTGATCTATACGATCTGTATTAAACAACGACGAACGGCGTTTAACCCCATGTACCTCGTATCCTTTTTTTAATAAAAACTCGGCTAAATAAGCACCATCCTGACCAGTGATGCCTGTAATTAAGGCTTTTTTCATAGCACGTACCTAAATGGTAATCTACTGCAATATTATTAATTAATTTGCACAACCACTCTATTTAGCTATCTAAAGCTTATTTGCTGTCATATAAGCAACCGCTTCCTCCAACTCATTATACCATTCCTCTCCATATTTCCTGATAAGCGGCCCTTTTAAAAATTCATGCACAGATACTTTTAATTCGTCACCATAACTACAAGCCGAACTACAAATACTCCAGCGGTCATAGTTTAGCACATCAAATTCAGGATAAGCGGTAATACGTATAGGATATAAATGGCATGATATAGGTTTTTTCCAGTCAACCGCACCTTCTTCATAAGCTTTTTCAATAGCGCATTTGGTTATACCGTTTTCCCAGGTTACGTAAGCGCATTCTTTGTTTACATCAACACAAGGGGTAGTGTAATCTCCTTCGAAATCTTTTACCCAGGCACCTTCGCGCTCAATAGTTGCAATACCCTTCTCGGTCATGTAGGGTTTTACTTTGGGATATATCTCGTCCAAAATATGTAATTCGTCATGATTCAATGGCGCGCCCGAATCGCCCTCCAAACAGCATGCGCCTTTACACTTATTTAAATTACATACAAAATTTTGCTTTACTACATCCTCATGCACCAAAACACTACCAACCTCTATCATTTATCATTTACTTTATTGGGTTCAACGCGTATTTAAGCCCTTTGGCATCGGTTAAATCCATGGTTACACTACCTACTATTAAACCTACATTGGCTTTAATAGGTATCCTGTTATTATCATCAGTTATCCACAAATATAGTTTACTATCCTTTTTAAAAATACGACCGGGAAGTATTGTGGGGTTAAATTTAAGGCAGTTAAACGTACCCAGGTTAGTTTTTATTTTTTCTTTACCCAGATAGGTTACAGTAAGTGTTTGTATGCCATCTTCTAAAAAATACTTCATTTCAAATTTTTCGCCTATTTTGAGTTTGGTAACATCAATATTGCGGGCAGCATAATAGGCCGATACAAAATCATATACATCACCCTTAAACGGAAATGTACCTTTATCAGCCGTAACTTCGTTTTTTTCCTGGTTAAAAGTTACATTATCTGTATGACGATAGCTGCCTTCACGACGGTTCTCGGTATAAAAATAAGGCAAAAGTGTTTTTTGATCTATATAGCTTTCATACTGGTTGCGCACCTTATAAAAAATATCAAAAGTACCTGCTGTTTTTCCGTTAGCAATAATATGAAAGGTAGGGCGCCCCTTCACCTTACTACCGCCATCTTCTATACGCAGGGTAGCCTCGGCACCTGTAAAAAAACCGTATTTTAATTTATAACTTAGTTGCTCGCCTACTTTAAAAACGGGCTCGCTTACATTTTTAAGATCCTGGCTAAACGCGTTAACTAACACGTTGCTTAAAAGCATGATAACTATAAAAAATCTCTTCATACTTTTAAGTACTACAAAAAGTAAACCATTAATCCTTACGCTTATAAAGCGGCACGGTTGAACATGGCTCGCCAAACATTAAACTTTTTACTACAGGGGTAAGTTTTTTTGCGAGCTCAACATACGCCGATACGGGTACATCTACATCGCCACAACCTTTTATCACTAAACGCTGGTCGCGGTATTGCTCGGTATCCAGCTTTTCAATTCCTTTTATAAATAATACTGTTTCCAATACTTCGGCATCGCCAAAAACAACCTCATTGGCATAAGGTGCCATACGGTTGGCCAACAGCATGTACGCCCAGGCCGGTACAATAGCATCTGCACTACAGGTTATGCCTACATTTTTACCGGTGTATTGCGCCCAGTCATGATCTTTAACAAATTCCCTGAAATCCTTTTCACGAAGTATTAATCCCTGGAACAAGTTATCCTTAATATCATAGATCAACCTTTCTCCTTTAGGATAAAACTGGGCAGGGTCTAATGTAACCAGCCCGCTTTGTGCAACCTTATTAATTATATTTTCTTCTATCTCCATGATGCCTTAAAATAAAAAATCCGGGAATAAAGCTATAACGCTATTCCCGGATACAAAATTACTTTAATTTTTATTATAAGAACTTCGCTCTGTTATCTTTTACATTCGCCTTATCTTTCAGGGCCTCAAATACCTGGCTTTGGGCACGCTGTAACATAGCCTGTGCAATTTGCTGGCGTTCCCTAACCGCGTTATTAAGCGGAGCAGGGTTAATAAAGCTATCTACAACAAATACATATACACCTTGCTGGCCTTCAACTACTTTTGAAAGTTTATTAGGTTTTGAGCCAAATATTGTTCCAACCAATGCATACTCGGCAGATACTCCCGGTAAAATTGGATTAGCGAAAACTATATTTTGAACCGGCACAACTTTACTACCTGCTTTTTGTGCAACCTGATCAATACTTGATGCTCCTTTTAAAGCAGCGTTAAATTTCTCGGTAAGCATACGGGCCTTTACTTTATTGCGTACAGCAGGCTCAATTTGCTTCTTGATCACATCAAGCGCTAGTATTCCTTTAGGTTTAACTGCGGTTAAACGGGCTACTACATATTGATCACCTATGGTAAATACCTGATCAGATACATCTCCTTTTTCTGCTTTGTATGCCCATCTTACCAGGTCGCGTGCATTAGTAAGGCCGGGCAAACTTGCTGCAACGCCTGTAATATTTTCGGCCACACCTTTTTTCAAGCCTGCTTTACCCGCTTCCTGATCAAAATTATTATCATTTAGCGATGCTAAAAATGCTTGTGCTTTACTGTATGCTGCAGATTGTGTTTTGCTGCTTGCAGTTAAAAGCTTATCAACTACAGCTACCTTAACTACTTTTGATGACCCTTTTTGAGCACCAATTTGTATTAAATGTACCCCGTATTGAGTATTTATAATTTTATATTCACCGGGTTTGCCACTAAATAAAGCATCTTCTAAAGCAGGTAAATTTGCACCATGGCCAAAAGTACCCAAATCACCACCTTTTATGGCTGATTGCTTATCTACAGAATACATATTTGCCATATCAGCAAATGATTTACCACCCTGAATAACTTTTTTAATTGAGTCTGCCTTAGCAAGTGCTTTGGCAACGCCACCTTCCATGCTTGGGTCAAGTAATATATGTTTTGCACTTACAGAGTCAGGGCTCATGTGAGCGGCAATTAATTTAGCAATGATGTATCTTCCATTTGATTGGAAGGGACCATAAATAGTACCTGGCGCTACATTAAACATCATCGAATCTAATTTAGGATCTAATTTGCCTTTACCTACAAATGTTACCGGCAGTTTTGACTCGGCGTTTATTTGTACAAATAATGAGTCATTGGTACTTGCTTGCAACGCCGGTATTAATTTAGCTACCTGCTCCTTTATTAACAATGAATCCTCTTTTGAAGGTGCCGCGTTAAAAGTAACATATTCAATATCTCTTAATTCCTGTTGGTTTTTAAATTGAGATTTATGCTCATCGTAATAGTCGCTATAGTCAGCGTCTGTTAAATTAACCTTGCTGTCAGGGATTGAAGCATAATCAAGTGCAGTATATTTAAAATTAACCAGTTTGTTTTTAGCTTCGTAATCATCTTTAGCATCTAACGAGTTAACATATATGCCATTAGTTACAAGAGAGAGATATTTTTCGCCCTCTTTAGCGCGTATCAAATCAGCTACAAAATTGTTCCATTGTACTTTTTTTGGATCATCAGATTTTAAAGTATTAAGATTTTGGATAACCATCAGTAAATTTGACCTATCAAATTTACCGGTCTGAGGATCAGTAAATGTCTGTATAATTTGCGGGCTAGGATTGTTACCGGTTATCATGGCCTGTGTTTCGTTCACGCCAACTTTTAAGCCAAGCTTTTCAACCTGTTTGCTTATAAGCAAACGGTTTACAGTTTGGTTCCAGGTATTCTCCTGTACGTAAGCGGTAATTTGCGGCGAAGTGCCTTGTCCTGATTGTTTGAATTGTTCAAGACCCTGATCAACGCTTTTATTAAACTCGTCATAAGGGATCTTTTCACCCTCAACTTGCCCAAGCTCATTAGCGTCTTCCCTAAAAAAGGATCCACCGCTGCTTATTACTTCACTTACAATAAATGCAAACAGTGACAGACCGATCACAAATGCTACTATTTTACCCATCCGCTCGCGCAGATAACCCATTACAGCCATATAATTTTATATAATGTTATTTGTTCATTTAAAAGAGGGCGCAAGATACAATTTTTAGTAAAAAAATGTAAAACAAAATTTAACCCTATAACTTAGGGTAAATCAGGGAGTTTCATCCGTATAAAATGTACCTGTTGATTGTTTAAATTTAGGGTTTGTTAGCTTTTCGTCGCTAACAAAATTTACGCCGTCCATAATACTGCCGTCAGGGGCGGTTATTAGTACATATTTATTTGAATAGATAATTTTTTTGTTTTGATCCCATATCAACTCTTCAGTTTTAAGTATTTCGCCAGTTGAAAAGGTACCAACAACATTTTTATGAAACTCAGTAATACTTGAATTTTGATATCTTATTGATGAATCGGCAACTAATGTAGCAGCTTCTTTACCAGCATCATAAAAAGTGATCTTTATGCCCTTTGGTGTTGTTTGATAGGGTTTGGCCTTTTTTGCGGTATCATTATACTCTTTAAGCAATGGTGCCTCCAGGCGCATTTTAACTTTTGCCGAGTCGCTGTATATCACATCAACTCCCCGGGTTTCCTGTTCGGGCTTTTCTGATTCTTTGGCAGATATTTCTTTGATCTTATTGATATCATTTTCGCATGCGCTTAGCAGCACCATGCTTATAAGCAGTGCCTGCAACAATAAGTTTTGTTTTGCAGCACTACGCATTTGTTAATTAATCAAATTTTAATTTCTGGAACCACCTGTCATTAAGTGTAAAACCAATACGCAGGGTAATATAATTTTCTTTTATTAATCCACCTTTTAATACTCCGCGCTGGCCAAGTTCGGCTGATACGTTAACCTTATAAAAAGTATTTTGATAATAAGGGCGCAATGGCAATCCTAATCCTAATGTTATTGCTGTAGATTTAATATTTGTAAAACCTGGGTTATCTGGGTTAGGGACATTTAAATAAGTTTGATTTAATATCACCCCTAAGCGGTAATCAATAGTAGCCCAATAATTACCAATGGCATTGTTGTTAGGAGTGTATTGACCGCCGATATTTAAAGTTTTACTATCCAACAAACCTTGGTTTACCCCTCCAATAGAATAATTTGACCACTTACCCATGCTATAGTCAGCCCCAATTAAGTATTTACCCTCGTCCTGAAACGATACACCAAAATGATTAATTTGCGGTAATTGTATTTTATTTGATACTCCTTGCCTTTTTATAATTGAATCAACAGGCAAGCTTGCAACACCACTGCCATCTAGTTTATATTGACTTACAATGTATGAGTTTTCTGCATTAAGTTTTGAATTTGCCGAAGCAGAGTATCCCAGGGTTAAGTGTTTTGATGAAGAAAAATCAATCATATACTGAACACCATAATCATAATTTAATCCGCCAATGCTGTTCTTATCTTCAACTTTTGAGTTTAATGCCGCTGGCAGGTTTGGCAACTCGGTAGACTGGCTTTGCTTTAAATTTCCCCAAATGTATGATACGTTTGCACCAACAGATAAATGTTTACCAATACCAATACCATAGCCGAAATAAGCTTTTGTTAAACCTCCCTCGCCATTATAAAGATAGTTTACGGTATTAGTATCAATTGCCGACCCTGTGCCAAAACCTTTTATTGATTGTCTGTAATTATAACCTAACTGACTGTAAGGTAAAAGGCCAAAACTTAAGGCAGATTTTTTGGTTACCGGAACAGCAAAGGTAATATGGTTGATAGAAAAATTAGCGTCTGTTTTACTTGCTTGTCCGTTTTGACTATAAGTTACCCTGTTAGCATATAAGCCTGCATCAATGGTCATTATCCGTATCTGCGAATATGATGAAGGGTTTAATGGGTTAATATTCATATAACCATTTATACGGTTAGTTGCAGTAGCAATACCACCCATGCCCATGTTTTGTGGCAATACGCCCGGGCTAAGGTCGCCTAAACCATAACGTGAATATGGCGAGCTGGTTGTTGCAGTTGTTTGTGACCTTGCACTTAATGCTGCAACAGCAAGTAAAAATGTTATAAAAAACCTGGTATATTTAATCATTATGTTCTTGTATCGCTGCGTTTAATCCTTTTAGAACCAAATGCGGCTCAATTTTAATATAGGGGGCAAAGATGCTATTTTTCAGTAGAGTATCAAAAAAAATACTGTCGCCTCCTGTTAGTATAATATTTATTTGCTGATGGCTTTTTATATAACTTTCAATAAAGCCGGTTAACTCATATTTTATCCCATTTTGAACGCCGGATACTATAGCGGTAATGGTATTATTGCCATAACTCTCTGTAAACTCATCGTTGCTATTAACCAATGGCAACGCGGATGTATAATGGTTTAGGGCATTGTAACGCATATTTAATCCCGGTGATATACTGCCGCCAAAATAATTTTTATCGGCATCAATAAAATCATAAGTAATACAAGTGCCTCCATCAATTACCAAACAATTTTTGTTTGGGTATAAATAACTAGCTCCTGTAATTGCAGCCAACCTGTCGGGCCCTAATGTTTGCGGGGTTAAGTATTTATTATTAATACCGGCAAAGGTGGTTGTATTAAAATAGGTCAAATCTGTCTTTTTACTTAGTACAGCCTCCCACTCCTCTGCTTTTTTTTTAACTGTTGATATAATAGCCTTTTTTATAGGGTAACCATCCAGGCAGGTCAACAGATCATTAGTGTTAAACTCTGTATAGTGGTTGGTATATACCGGTACATCATTATCAAATACAGCAATTTTAGTATAAGTATTGCCAATATCGATAACTAAATTGGCCATTAGGCTTTAGTTAATGATAGTATTGATTCGAAAATAGCCAGCCCATCTTCATTACCTAGTAATGGGTCTGCGGCGCGTTCAGGATGCGGCATAAAACCAAATACGTTACGGTTTAAATTACATACCCCCGCTATATTCTCAATTGATCCATTAGGGTTAGCTTCGTCGGTTATATTACCGCTCTCATCGCAATACCTAAATAAAACCTGGTCGTTATCTTTAATGCCTTTCAAAACATCAGTATCGGCAAAATAATTACCCTCGCCATGTGCTACAGGGATTTTTAATGCCCGTTGAATATCAATTTGCGCGGTAACTAATGAGTTGCTGGTTTGCGGAACCATAAACGTATTGCGGCAAATAAATTTGCGGTGTTTGTTATGCAATAACGCTCCGGGTAATAGTCCGGCTTCGGTTAATATCTGGAAACCATTGCATATACCTAAAACATAGCCGCCTTTAGCTGCAAATTGAATAACCTCTTGCATAATAGGCGAGAAACGGGCTATTGCACCCGAGCGCAGATAGTCGCCAAATGAAAAGCCTCCCGGCAATACAATAAAATCAGCACCTTGCAGGTCATGGTCTTTATGCCACAGGCGTACAACCTGCTGACCCATTATTTTTTCTAATACATGGATGATATCTTCATCGCAATTAGATCCCGGAAATATAACTACACCAAACTTCATGACACAAAACTAATATAACCGCTGAAATTTGAACGAATGTAAAAGTTAAAAAGTGTTAAACTGGAAATAAATTATACTTACCAGCAGTAAAAGGAACAGTGTTTCATAAAACCACCGCACTCCGGCATATAAAAAATAGTATGAAAAAAACACAGCTGCGGGTATAGCGCACAATAAAAAGTGGCTCATTTGAAAATGAGCCTTTACATAAAAGGATAAACCGGCAACTATAAAAACGCAAAACAACAATTGGAATGATTTGCGTATTTGAACATATCCCCTGAAAAAGTTTTGCCTTATTTTGAAAAAGCCCAGTATCAGGATAATAATAACCGGTATTAATATTAAATAATTATAGTAGTTGATGCTGATGCTACCTGGAAATTTGGTGGTTAACGGCAGCCAAATAGTATAAAATTGCGAAAGCCTGTCATTCAAATAATAAAATACAGCTAAAAAGAAAAAAACGGTAGCATAACCCATTATGCCTGATATCCACTCGCGCCAATCAAAGGGTTTAAATATGATGAGCGATATCCATATGATTAAAAAAAAATATATAAACGGCAGATATATTAATGACCCTAATGCTACTATCATACCCAGATCAAAAGCGGTTGATTTGGCATCGGTACCTTTATACAAACTAAGCATCTTATATAGCATCCATATAATTAGGAAATTGCATATCAGCGGTGAGCTCAATATTAGAAATGGAGTGAACAAGCTGGATATAACTATATACATTAATGCCGGCAAAAAGCTTGACCGTCCTAATAAATTATAATAGTTAACCAGGGTATTCAGCATTAACGCTTGCCCTAATATTATCAATCCCGCTATAAATACATTTAAACCTGACGGCAGTATGTGATCATATTCTACATTGTTAAACAAGCGGGCAAATGGTTCAATCAAGGTAAAATGAATTTCGCCGGGTGCGTGCCAAACATAACCTATGCGCAATATAAACAGCACTACAGCCAGCCATAAAATATTAATAGGATTAAACTTGCGGAAGGTATTGATCATGGGCCATTTAAAAAGGCAATATTAGCAGAAAATAACCTTAAGGTAAAATAGAACCCGGCTTTGCATATTGTTTTATCATATCATGTACAATCTGTGCGGTCTCGTCAGGAAAGTTGATCTCAATTTTTTTGTCGTCATTAACCCACTCTTCCAAATAAGTGGCAAAATTTTCATCAATGGTGTTAACTACTTTAACCCCCAGGCCTGCAGCAGCCAATGCGTTACATTGCTGTTCATATTGCCCTTTCATGGGTATCATCATTACCTTTTTTTGCAGATAAAGCGCTTCGGCGGGCCCCTCAAAGCCACCGCCAGTTAACAAACCCTCGCCAGTTGCCAGGCTTTTGTTAAAAGCTTCATTATCTACAGGAAATATATGTACGTTATCACTTTGATAGGCCGTCTTTTCGCGCTTTGAAAAAACATGCCATTCAATTGCTTTATTTTTACCCAAATGCTTAATAAGTGTTTTATCATCATAAGCAGGCAAATAAACCGTATAGTGGCCCAGGTTAGCGGTTTGTAAATGTCTTATTTCGCTACGGATAACAGGGGTATGTATAAAATCATCATACCGCTCAAAGTGGAAGCCGATATGGTAGGTGGTTGGTGAATAATATTTTAACAGCCAATCGCCATAGTTCCATTTTTTGGGCCGTGGTGTTTTAGCAGATACAAAGGAACATTGATGGCTAAGGGATACGGATGGTACTTTCCTGAGCTTGCATGCCCAGGCACTAACCGGTTCAAAATCATTAACAATTAAGTCGTAGTCTGCAAGGGGCAATTTCCAAATGTCCCAAAAAAATTGCCAGATATTAGATATTTTGAAGGTGGCCCATTTATCAATGCCGCCATTTTTGCCGAACACAAAACTAACGCCATGTAACTTGTATTTAAGCGGTTGCGAAAGGCTAACCTCGGCTTCGGTGCCGCTTACCAGCAGATCAACATCGCCATATTTTTGCAGTAACGGAACAATTTCACGCGCACGGCTGATGTGCCCGTTCCCTGTTCCCTGTATGGCAAATAATATTTTCATTGGTTTTGTACCAACAAAGATATTATTTGCTGTCAGTTATGTTTAACCAAGTGATAAATTAAAATGTGTAGCCTAAAGTGAAAACAAAGCCGCTGTTTCTTTCGCCGTTACTATAAGCTTGTTCAGCTGCATGGCTAAAATCATAAATGTAATTAATGTTTAAACCAATGTTTTCATTAAATTTATAACCCGCACCAATATTAGCGCCAAAATTTGTCTTCCTGGTTCCGGTAGTAGTTGTATTGGTTGTAGTAGTACTACCAACGGTAACCATATCTTTTTGTGAAAGTAAAAATGAAACCTGCGGACCTACATAAAATGCCAGATTAGGGCTTGCTTTAAAACCAACTAGCAAAGGCACATCAATGTAATTAATCTGTGTAAATCCTTTAATATTTACACCGTTTATGGTGGTATTAACATTACCACCTTTTTGAGTAAACAATACTTGAGGGCTAAATGAAATACTGCTTGACAGTGGTGCTTCTATAAACATGCCCCCTTGGAATCCCGGTCGAAAATCATAATTTATTGAAACGCCATTAGATGTCGCGGCTCCCAGGGTCATTAAACTAACGCCAGCTTTTATACCAACTTGTGTTTTGGATTTTTGTGCATAAGAGTTACTTACGCCGAAAATTATAGCCATGCAGGCTACTGTGACAGAGATAAGGTTTTTCATTTATTTTGTGTTAAGATTTAGGCCGCAAGTTAAACATTATCACTCTTGTGATAAAACATTCTTTTGAATTGGTATGCTATTCGGCTTCGTATTTGAATTTTTGCAACAAAATATTCACATCTAACATGGCGTTAAGATCCTCGGCATCAGTTTTATCATCTTCGTCTGAATCATTTTTAAAATCATCAGGATTATATTTAAAAATTTGCCAATTACCGTTATGATATTCCAGCGAAGTGAGGCTCTCCACCCAATCGCCCGAATTTAAGTATAACACTTTGCCCGGGTTATCTGTAGCTATAATTTCTCTTATCTCGGCATGGTGGATATGGCCGCATATTACATATTGATAATCTTTAGCCACCGCCAGATCGGCCGCGGTTTGCTCAAACTGATTTATAAATTTTACGGCCTCTTTAAAACTGGCTTTCACTTTTTGCGAGAAGCTCATTTTGGGCCTCCCTATCAGTGTTAAAAACCAATTGGTGATACTGTTTAACCATATCAATGTATCATAACCTATAGCGCCTAATTTGGCCAGCCATTTGGAGTGCTGCATGGTTACGTCAAACACATCGCCATGAAATATCCAGGCTTTTTTACCATCAATATTGAGTACAATTTTATTGAGCAATTGAAACGAACCCAGGTTAAAATCGGTAAACTTTCGCAACATCTCATCATGATTGCCGGTTAGGTAATAAACCGGTATGCCATCGGTAACAAATTTTAAAATACGGCGCACCACCTTCATATGCGCTTCGGGCCAGTAGCTTTTGCTAAATTGCCATATATCAATAATATCGCCATTCAAGATCACCATTTTGGGTTTGATGCTTTTGAGATATTTGAGCAACTCTTTAGCATGACAGCCATAGGTGCCTAAATGCACATCAGATATGATGACCAGGTCAACTTCGCGCTTTGCCATAAAAATTAGGGGGATAATCGTTCCGTCCGGTAATTAGATACCGGTCAATAAAGTTCAGAGTTGCAAGCCAACGGTTATTCTTCGTCGTCTTCCTCATTCACTCTTAACTCGTACGGGCTTAAGTAGAACAGGCCGGTTAACAGCAACAATCCTACAACAACCAAATAAGCATATTCAAACTGCATAATGCTATTTTTTACAAAGGTTAAAAACGGAGATTAATTTAAGGTTATGACTACGTTAAATATAAAAGGTTTCACAAAAACTAAAATTTATTTTCCATGCGCTGTAATTCCTTTAAATAATGCTGCAATTGTATATTGATTAACTTAAACCACTGTTTGGCATTAAGCATACCCAGCCTCGGGTGTTTCATACGGCAGTTCGTGTTTGCATCATATACCAATAGGGCTACGGCTTCTATTTTTCGGCGGCATTTAATAATCAGGTTATGGGCTTCATCTTTAGTAATTTTATTATTAACCATTTTGGGCCCCCTTGTTTTTACAAGGTCATAAGCTCCCAGTGAAAGCAGTAACCAATTCAAAAAGTCAGGCCTTTTAGCAGTGGGTTTACAAGCACTTTGGGTACACTGCTCTAACTTAGTTATAAAAAACAACGTTTCTTGCAAAATATGCGAATAAAATTCGGCATATGACCAGCCACCACCCGAACGGGTTACTTTAAACAATTCGTCAGGTATTAGTTCTATTTGGTCACTAAAGGCATCTAAAGCAATTTCTATATGCTGATGTTGCTTTGCAAGCAGTTTGTAATGCTTTAACTTCTTTCCACCAGCCAGATGCTGCAGCTTTTGACTAAAATTTACCGTTGCCGAAAACTTGTTAAACTTTTCTAAATTACCTAGGTAGTAATCATTTAATATCTGTTTATAGGCACCTTGAAAATGCAGGCAACTCATTTCTTTCCTTTCGCCCGACTCCAATATTAAATTAACTTTTCCATCCGCAGTAACCTCTATCTTTTTGCGGTTATGTACAGATTGAAATTCGGCATTTTCAGAACTTAATACCGAAATATTATGATCAATACCCAAATCATTACTGGCGCTATTTGAATTAATATAAGGGACCTTATTATCATTTACCCACATATACAGCAAAGTCATATCAGATATAGCGGTTGCATTGTAGCCCAAAATATTTTTTTGAGCTTCGTAATACTCACCTAAAAAATTATCCTGTTGGTTCCTTTTGTAAGCATTCAGCAGGTAATTGGTAAAATCCATAATCATATCCCTGTTCCACACCGAAAAATGAGGTGATATCTGTGCCACAGTAACCCCATTTGCAAAGCCTTCGCTGCCAATAAAAACATTTTTAAAAGCAGGATCGCTTAATTCAATTTTTCTGTCAGTGATATATATGTCCGAATCTGACAGTATAAAAGGATTGCTATTGGTGAGCGTATTGGCAAATGCGAAGTATCGTGCAAAACAATTCAATTCAAAATCATAAGCGTTTACGCTTAAGTGGGTATAAATAGATTTAAACTCGTCAAATCTTTTATCATTTGCCAGATCATTATTTGATACAACAACCGGCTTATAACCTACTTTTTCGGCTTTATTAAGGTAGGATGTAAGGTAATCCAGCTCGCGCGTTTCAAATATATATATGTTATCCATGCCGGGGGAATTTGTTAAAGTAAATGTATTAATTCTTTCAACGCGGTTATTTGAACAGGCACATCATCAGGTTTGGGCGCATTAAAAGGATTAAAGTAAATGGCATCCATACCAAAATTGAGCGCGCCGCGCACATCAGCTTCCAGGCTATCGCCTATCATGATGCTTTCCTGTTTAGTAGTGCCGGCTATGTTTACAGCGTATTCAAATATGGCTTTATCAGGCTTGTTAACACCTACATCTTCAGATATAATGATGTGCCGAAAATATTTAGCCAGGCCCGAGCCACCAATTTTTATAGCCTGTGATTCTTTAAAGCCATTGGATATTAAATGCAGCGTGTATTTACTTTGCAGATATCCCAACGTTTCATGTGCGTGCGGAAACAGGTTGGTTTTAGTAGGGCAAAGCTGTACATAAGCATCCTCAAATCCTGCCGGGATACTATCCGGGTGTACATTCAGATCCAAAAATGTTTTTCGAAAACGAGCCTCGCGCAAATGATCCTTGGTTATTTTGCCTACATGATAATCTGCCCAAAGCTGGTGATTATTGCGGGTATAGGTTTCAATGAAGAGATCGCATGATGTTAACCCAATACTTTCCAACTGGTGTATCACATACAATTCCTGCAAAGCCTCTTCGGCATTTTTATCAAAATCCCAAATGGTATGATCGAGGTCAAAGAAAATATTTGTGTATTTCGGATTTCGGATGTTCAATTTCGGATTTATTTTTTGTATTTCGGATTCGATACAAACTCGCCTACTATGATGCCAACTTCGTTCACTTGCCAAGCTCCTTTTATAGCTTCTGGTGGAACTTCTTCCTTTCCATCAAACTCTGAATCGATTACATAAACCCAACCATTAGGGTTTTTTAATGCTTCTTCTATTGCTTCTTTGGGTGGCTTATTCATTGAGTTCAAAATTACCCAATCACTACGCAAATCCGAAATCGAAAATCCGAAATTCGAAATCCTTATCTAATCCTTATCTAATCCTTATCTAAACCTTCTCCCCAAACGCCAAATCCCCCGCATCACCCAAACCGGGAACAATGTAAGCCTTGCTGGTCATTTCTTCATCAACAGCACAAACCCATATTTTGGCTTTAGGCAGATTGGCGCGTACGTGTTCAATGCCCTCGGTACTGGCAATAACGGCGGCTATGTGCAAGTCCTTTATGGCATATTGCGCCATTAACTGCTTGCACACCTCCACAATACTTTGCCCGGTGGCCAGCATAGTATCGCATAAAATAAAAACTTTACTCTCCAGGTTGGGGGCAGATATATGGTCGATATTTATCACAAAAGTTCCAGTCTTTTTTACTTTACGGTAAGCAGTAATAAAAGCAGATTCTGATTGGTCGAACACATTTAGAAATCCTTGCTGAAACGGTAAGCCTGCTCTTAAAATAGTGCCTATCACCGGCTGCTCTTTGGGAAGATTTACTGTAGCTTCACCTAAAGGTGTTTGTACTGCTTGCTCGGCATAGCTTAACTTTTTACTGATCTCGTAGGCTATGATCTCGCCAAGTCTTTCCTGGTTGCGCCTAAACCGCGGCCTATCCTTCTGGATATTTACATCCCGCAGCTCGGCCAGGAACTGGTTGCCAATGGTATTGGTTTTGTTGAGGACGAAGATCATAACTATCAGGGATTCGTTGATTAAATATACTAATAATATTGGCCGATATTATTAACTCATAGCAATAAGTACTTAATTATTCGCCTGGCAATTTCCTCACCTTGCTAGCCTGCATTTGCTATCCCAAACTTGAACAACAACGGTTCTGCAATCTCCTTACTAAAGCGATTCGGTTAATTGCAAGTCCCTTGAATGCCAATCCGGGATTATTATTCGTACTAATGAGCTTAATTCGCCCTAAAAATGTCCTGTATGCCCCTGACCATATTCCACAAAAGCATTAACTTTGATTAGCGAAACAATTAAATCATTTACCTATGTTACCCATTAAACCACATCTTTGGTTCGATCAGGACGCAAAACATGCTGCTGAATTTTACGCTACGTTAATGCCAGGTTCGGCCATTAACTATGCTAATCATTTTTCAATGGGTGGCGGCGAATGCCAGGTAGTTGAATTTACCATTGCAGGCCAGTCATTTTTGGGTATCAGCACCGGACATTCGATAGGGATCAACCCTTCTATTTCCTTCATGATCAACTTTGACCCATCGCGCGATCCTAACGCTGCAAAACACATTGACGAAGTTTGGAACAAGCTGACCGGGGGCGGAAAAGTACTGATGCCGCTTGACCGTTATCCCTTTAGCGAACGCTATGGTTGGGTGAGCGATAAATTTGGCGTATCATGGCAACTAATTCTGACCAATCCGGCAGGCGAAGAAAGACCCGTGATCGTTCCGTCATTACTTTTCACCCCACCGGTGGATGGCGAAGCCAATGAAGCTATCGAATTTTATTGTTCGGTATTTAAAGACAGCAAACGTGGCACCACCGCTCCACGACCTGAGGATATGGGCCCCGATAAAGCAGGTACGTTAATGTTTGCCGACTATTATATTGATAAAACCTGGCTAGCTGCTATGGACAGTGCACATCAGCATGGTTTTAATTTTAATGACGCGGTTTCTTTACTCATTCCCTGTGAAACGCAGAAAGAGATAGACTACTACTGGCAGGCTCTTACGGATGGCGGCGAGGCCGGGCAGTGCGGCTGGCTAAAGGACAAGTTTGGCGTATCCTGGCAGGTGACCTCCACGATTATGTTCCAGGTGATGAAGGATGGCAGCCCTGAGCAGATAGCACGCGTTACGCAGGCCTTTATGACCATGACAAAAGTGGATGCGGCGGCACTGCAACGGGCCTATGAAGGCTAATAGTAATCAACGTTAAGGCCTAAATTTTTATTCTATACATGCTTCGCTCGTATAACTAGTGCTTAATCGACAATCCACCTGGGAACGAGATGTCGGGTAGGTCAAGTATGTGACAGATAGCCGACTCAAAAAACTAATCTTATATCACCAATCTTTAAAAATCCTACTGACATACCCTTGTCACAACCCATTATTTACTTTGTATAGCAGCGTAACATAACTACTGCAAAATCGTTATTACTAATCGTTAACTTTGTGCTACCAAATGGATTTTAAATTAACCTCGCAATACGTACCCACCGGCGACCAGCCCGAAGCCATAAGGCAGTTGGTTGAAGGTGTAAATAATGGTGATCCTTTTCAAACCCTGCTGGGGGTAACCGGTTCGGGTAAAACTTTTACCGTTGCCAATGTTATTCAGCAAACGCAAAAGCCAACCTTAATATTAAGCCACAACAAAACTTTGGCGGCGCAGCTATATGGCGAGTTTAAGCAGTTTTTCCCGGAAAACGCGGTGAACTACTTTGTATCGTACTATGATTACTATCAGCCCGAAGCATTTATACCTACCACCAATACTTACATAGAAAAGGATCTGCAGATAAACGAGGAGATTGAAAAGCTGCGTTTGCGCACCACATCCGCTTTAATGAGTGGCAGGCGCGATGTTATTGTGGTATCGTCCATTTCCTGCATTTATGGTATGGGTAACCCGGAGGATTTTGCTAACTCGGTATTTAAATTCGCTGTAGGTACCCGAATTAGCCGTAATGCTTTTTTACATAGATTAGTTGAGATTTTATATGCCCGCACCACCGCCGATTTTAAACGCGGTACATTTAGGGTAAAGGGTGATACGGTGGATATTTTCCCGGCATATATGGACCATGCCTACCGTATATCTTTTTTTGGGGATGATATTGAGGAGCTAAGCAGCTTTGATGTAAGCACCGGCAAAACTCTGGAAAAAATGACCCATATGGTGCTATATCCGGCCAACTTATACGTTGCCCCGCGCGAGCGTTTTACCCAGTCTATTTGGGCCATACAGGAGGAACTGGAAACCCGTAAAAAGCAGTTTATTGATGATGGCCGCTTTTTAGAAGCCAAAAGATTAGAAGAAAGGGTTAATTACGACTTAGAGATGATACGCGAGCTGGGTTATTGCTCGGGCATTGAAAATTACTCGCGGTTTTTTGATGGCCGTGCGCCGGGTATGAGGCCTTTCTGTTTACTGGATTATTTCCCGGATGATTACCTGATGGTGATCGATGAGAGCCACGTTACCGTTCCGCAAATACGCGCCATGTACGGTGGCGACAGGTCGCGCAAAATATCATTGGTTGATTATGGTTTCCGCTTGCCTGCGGCGATGGATAACCGTCCGCTTAACTTCCAGGAGTTTGAACGTTTGGCACCTCAAACTATCTATGTAAGTGCAACCCCTGCGGATTTTGAGTTAGAAAAATCGGGTGGTGTAGTGGTGGAACAGGTTATACGCCCAACAGGTTTGTTAGATCCTGTTATTGATGTGCGCCCTGTGATTAACCAGGTGGATGATCTGCTGGATGAAGTAGACAGAACCATTAAACAAGGCGACCGCGTACTGGTAACCACCCTAACAAAACGGATGGCCGAAGAACTAGCCAAATACATGGATCGGCTAGGTATAAAATGCCGTTATATTCACAGCGAAGTAAAAACCCTGCAACGGGTGGAGATATTACGTGGCTTACGTTTAGGGGAGTTTGATGTATTGATTGGCATCAATTTGCTGCGCGAAGGTTTGGATTTACCTGAAGTGTCCTTAGTGGCCATTTTGGATGCAGATAAAGAAGGTTTCCTGCGGTCTGAACGATCATTAATACAAACCATTGGCCGTGCCGCTCGTAATGATCGTGGACGGGTAATTATGTATGCGAATAAGATAACTGAATCTATGCGGATAACGATTGATGAAACTAATCGCCGTCGCGAGATACAGATCAAATATAATACGGAACATGGCATTACACCATTAACCGTTGGGAAGAGTCGTGAGGAAATTATTGAGCAAACATCGGTGGTCGACTTTAAAGGTGGTGTACAAAAGGCTTATGTTGAAACCGATGTAATTACCCTGGCTGCCGACCCGATTGTACAGTACATGACTAAGGCCGACCTGAAAAAATCTATCGATAATACTAAAAAGGACATGCTTGCCGCCGCCAAGGATATGGACTTCCTTCGTGCCGCCAAACTGCGCGATGAAATGTTTGCTTTGGAGAAGATGATGGAAGAGAAATTTTCGTAGTCAGCCTCTCCATCTTGTCATTTCGAGTGATAACGAGAAATCTATACACGCGCCTATCGGATCAAATTAGTGTGTGTATGGATCTCTCACTCTGTTCGAGATGACAATTTTTATTAATTTGTCTCCATATTATCATATTCATGTGGAACTATAACTTTTACGTTTACATCACTACAAATCCTATCAAAACAGTTTTATACGTTGGGGTTACTAATGATTTAAGTAGAAGGTTATATGAACACACGGAAAATAAAGGTAACAAAAGTTCTTTCGTAGGGAAATATTATTGCCACAACTTGATTTATTACGAGCGCTTTACTCATATAGAGCACGCTATCGAAAGAGAAAAAGAAATCAAAAAATGGAACAGGCAAAAGAAGACCGCTTTAATCGAATCTGTAAATCCTGAGTGGAACTTTTTGAACGAGGAAGTAGACGAACAATAAACCCCTTGTCACTTCGAGTGAAACGAGAAATCCATACACATGCATAGCAATCAAGATCAGCACGTGTATAGATCTCTCACTATGTTCGAGATGACATGGTGGTAATATGAAATGACAATTGAATGAATGTAATTCCTGTAACAATCCCCATCACCCATACGTCATAATAATGTGTAAAATCATAAGCAAACATTTTACACGTTATAATATTATATTTGTAAGCTTAATTTAATCAGATGGTACTTTTACGTTTTTTAATTATATCCATTTTAATTTTATATGTAGTGCGCACCATTATGCGCCTGTTGTTGCCTTTCCTGTTTCAAAGCGTGGTGAATAAAGCACAACAAAATCAACAAAATGCCAGCCGTGCCCAAAAACCTACCGGCCGTATTAAAGTAGACTATATCCCCGAAGGGAAAAAAAGCAATATACCCGATAGCGAAGGCGAATTTGTTGATTACGAAGAAGTAAAAAATAAATAAATGATCCCCGAAGAGTTATATAAGCGCAGGCGCAGGCATGATAACACGCCCAGTTATATAACGCTTATTATAGCCAACTACATTGTATTATTTGTAGCTGCCTCCTTTTTAGTTTCCTGCGATAAAATTCATTGGTTTTTTTGGGTAATAGCGAGTTTTTTGGCCATATATAATTTTTTCAGCATCCGCCGTAACCGCGAAGAATATACTAAAGTTACAATTATTACCTATTTAGTAAGCCTGGTTATTATGGCAGCCGTATTGTTCTATTGGGCCACCAATTGTTAGTTTTACTATAAGCGTTCCCAGCTATTCACCAAATCAACATAATCAACCAATCACATAAAAATGTGCTACATTTTTATATTTTTGAAGATTATAAATTACCAATCAAAACTTAAATGAATAACTGGTTCAAGCAAAATGGCATTCACTTCGCCATTATCGGGATTTTTTTCGCCATCTGTATTGTTTATTTCGGCCCCGCCTTCCAGGGTAAAACCTTGGCTCAGGGCGATGTAACCGGGGCACAATCAACCCAAACAGAAATAAACCATTATAAAGAAAAAGACACTACCATTTTATGGACCAACCAAATATTTGGTGGTATGCCTGTCTTTCAGATATGGACACCCTATCCTAAAAATATAACTACTCACATAGTAAGAGCTGTTAAAGTTGCTTTACCTAACCCGGTTGATGTAATTTTAATATTATTGGTAGGCACTTACTTTTTATTTAACGTTTTAAAGCTTAACCCATGGTTATCAGCCGCAGGAGCGACAGCCTTTACATTTTCTTCCTATAACATAATTTATCTTGCGGCGGGGCATGCCAACCAGGCTTTTGCCATAGCATTTTTTGCACCCATCCTCGCCAGTATAATTATGACCCTGCGTGGGCAATATTTATTGGGCGGCGCACTTATCGCGTTGTTTCTGTCTATTGAAATTAGGGCCAACCATATACAAATGACCTACTACTTAATGTTTGCTATTTTAATTTTAGCCGGCATTGAGTTATATCATGCTATTAAAACTAAATCAACAGCAAGCTTTTTAAAGCCCCTGGCATATCTTGGCGCGGCATTAATGTTAGCGGTAGCTGTAAATGCTTCTATGCTATGGAGCACTTTTGAATACGGTAAAGAAACCATACGTGGCAAATCAAACTTAACTTCTACAGTTAAGGAACCAAGCAATGGCCTTGATAAAGATTACGCCTATGAGTATAGCCAGGGTGTAGGCGAATGTCTTACCTTTTTGGTACCAAACGTTTATGGCGGCGGCCGGACAATTTTAGACGAAAAGTCTGAAACCGCCAAGGTGTTTATAAATAAGGGCATTCCTGAAAGCGATGCTGTAAAATATGCCAGCCAGATTGGAAGCGGCGGTATTCCTGGTTTAGGTATTTATTGGGGTCCTAAACCTTTTACCGAGGGGCCATGGTATTTTGGCGCGGCCATTTGCTTCTTGTTTCTATTTGGCTTATTAGCCGTAAAAAATCGTTTAAAATGGTGGGTATTAGGCACGGTAGTATTAACCATGCTATTATCTTTTGGCGGAAACTTCCCGTATGTGTCCGACTTGTTTTTTAATTACTTCCCATTATACAATAAATTCAGGGCGGTTGAATCAATTTTAGCTGTAACTAGCATTTGTTTCCCTATACTGGCGTTTTTAGCTATCAAAGAAACTATTGACAATCCGGATAAAGCTTATTTAATAAAAAAATTAAAGCTTTCCCTGTACATTACAGGTGGCTTAACATTATTGCTTATTGTTTTACCCGACTTATTTTTGAGTTTCAGGAGCACCAATCAAACAGACGGTGTTACTGCACTAACACAAGCTTTACAAGGAGATAATACGTTGGCTACTAACGTTGCCAATGCTATTGTTAAAGATCGTATAGGCCTGGCCCGTATGGATGCCGTACGCTCGTTAGTATTTATATTGATAGCCTTTGGCTTATTATGGGCATTCATCAAGCAAAAAATTAGCGTTACGGTTTTATCATTAGCATTTTTTGCGGTAGTCTTAATAGATATGTGTTGGATAGATCAGCGTTATTTGAACAATGATAGTTTTCAGGAAAAACAAGAATCAAACAAACCACAACCACGCGAAGTGGATACTTTTATAGCCAGGGATACTGACCCTAATTTTAGGGTATTTGATGTTAATGCGCCATTGAAACAGGATATGTACAATCCATTCTTCCATAAATCTTTTAGCGGATACTCGGCAGCCAGACTAAAACGTTTCGAAGAATTAATTGACGCCCAGTTTAGCAAAAGTGTTAACCAGGATGTTTTGGACATGTTGAATGTTAAATACGTATTAATTACTGACCCTAAAACAAATGCCACTAGCATGCAAGCCAATAACACCCGCTGTGGTAATGCCTGGTTTGTTAAAAGTATAAAATTGGCCAATAATGCCGACCAAGAAATGCAGGCTATAAGCAGTTTTGATCCTCAAAATGTAGCTATTATTGATAAGCGTTACAGCAATTTAATAGATCAGAAAACTTTGGCTGTAGATGCAGCAGCATCAATAAAATTAGTAAGCTATAACCCTGACCATATGGTATACCAGTCAGGCGCTGTAACTAACCAAATAGCAGTATTTTCTGAGATATATTATGATAAAGGCTGGACCATGCTGATAGATGGTAAGGAACACCCTTATTTCCGTGCAGATTATTTATTACGTGCGGCACAAATACCATTGGGTAACCATAAAATTGAATTTATTTTCCACCCGGCATCGTACTATACCGGCGAAGGTATTTCTTTAGCCGGATCAGTATTATTAGTGCTGGCTTTGGGCTATGCCGGATACGCGGAGACTAAAAAGAAGTCTACCGGTAAAAAGGCATAAGGAATTTTCGTAAAGCAAAAAAGGCGATGTAGGTTTACATCGCCTTTTTTGCTTTTACTAATCATTTGTTCTTCTATACCTTAACCAGTACCAACCCAAATTAAAAGCAATTATGAGGTGATTAAAAACGGTAGGCCATAAACCATAATATCGTTTCATAATATCAAAACGCTCCTGCAGGCTTTGGCGGTGTTTGGCTTTTGACGTACCCCCTACCATAAATTTAGCCACATATTGGTTTACATTAACAATAGTATTTGCTTTTTTAGCTGCGCGGATAATCCAGTCTATATCGGCGCTTAACTGATATTGCGGATCATAGGATTCAACTAAGGAGCGTTTAATATAAATAGCCTGGTGGCTCACGTTCATCCCATATTTGAAACTGCGCCAGTTGAAATTTGCAGGTGCTTTGTGCCTGCGCTGACCCAAACTTTCGGCTTTATCGTTTATCATTTCTGTTTCACCGTAGTAAATGTCCGCGTTATTTGCTGCGGCAAAAACATTAGCTACAGTTTCGGGAGCATATATCTCATCGCCGGAGTTCATGAACAACACATAATCACCCGTTGCAAGTGTTAGCCCTTTGTTCATAGCGTCATAAATTCCTTTATCAGGCTCGCTGATAAGTTTGGCTATACGGTTTTTATACTTATCTATAATTGATAACGTACCATCAGTTGATGCACCATCAATAATTATATATTCAATATACGGATAGGTTTGATTAATTACCGATAGCAATGTGCGTTCAATATGATCTGCATTATTGTAAACCACCGTAATTACTGAAAGTACCGGACCTTTATTTTCCATTTATTGAGTGATAAAGTTCAATGTACTGTTTGGCTATCTTCTCATTAGTATAATTATAAAGCACTTTTTGACGTGCATTATTTGCCAGCTGATCCGCGTCCAGCACATATAAAACATCATTTAATCCTTTTGCCATATCAGCAGCCGATTTAAATTCGGCTAGGTAACCATTCTGCAAATGATCTACCATTTCGGGTATACCACCTGTATTAAACGCTACCACAGGTGTACCACAGGCTAACGATTCCATAATGGTGTTAGGCAAATTATCCTCTAAGGATGGCGTTACAAACAGGTCAGCCATGCTATATATCTCCGCCAGTTCATCTGCAGAGGTAATGATACTTAACTCATGCACCTTAAAAGGAAATTGATTTACATCTAAGTGTTTATTTTTGCCAAATACTACTACCTCAACTTTATTAGTATCGGGATAATCTGTTTTCAAAATATTTAGCGCCGCTACTAAATAGCTTATACCCTTCCGTCTATCATTTATATTGGCCGCGCCAAACAATATCACTTTAGCAGCCGGGTCAATATTCCTTTTTTTTCGCGCAGCGGATATATCCTGTGGTGAAAAAGCATCAATATCAATTGGGTTGGGAATAGATTCGATTCGGAAGTTCTTTATCAGCGAACTTTGTTTAGCCACCCCCGCCAGCCATTGACTGCAAGTAACAAAAGTTATGTTGTGAGCATTAGCATACATCGCGGCCTTGCGCAACCAGCCGGTATGCGATAGATCATTCTCATCCGGATGCCTTAAAAAAGGGCAATTGCCGCACTCCTGCATAAAGTGATCACAGGTACCCGAATAATGGCAGCCCCCGGTAAATGTCCACATATCATGCAGCGTCCAAACAATGGGTTTGCCGGTTTTAACTAATTCAGTCAGATCGTTTATGGATAGGAAACCTGAATTTGTCCAATGTAGGTGCAAAATATCTGCCTCTTTTACCCAAGGCTCATTCACTATGCTGGTACCAGCATTAGCCGGCGAAAATGCAAACCGTACCGACTTATCCCTCTCCTGGAAAATAATAAATGGTATACGCTCTAATAAAAAATTTGCGCGGGCTCTGAGTCGGGTAATGAAGTTAGTTACCAAACCCATAACGTTCCTGTCACCCGTTTTTTTATACTGAACCAATAACTGGGCATCAGCTTCTTGCGACCCCAGCGCTTTTAACAAACGCATACAAGCTGCGGAAGCCCCACCACCGGCATCAGTATTATTGATCAGCGTAACTTTCATTATCACAAGTATAAATAATAAAATGTATAAAGGTGTGGCGTATGGGTACTACTTAACGCCATACTTTGCCCGTATTTTCACCAGGTACCGTACGCCGCGCTGCCATAAGCTGCCCTTGCGGTGTTTAAAGAAGTGCTTAACAGCAGCATAACCCTCAGGATGTTCTTCTATTACATCCGGGAAATAGGTAATAGGTTGTTGTGCTACCCTCACGGTGTACGTATCCTCAATATTTGAGTGTACGCCCGTACCGTCATGGCCTATATTATTTATTAAGGAGTGCGAAGGATTCAAGCTCAGTCCGTCATTTAAAAAAACCGAAGCATACCAGCGTATGGCCCATGAATTGTTTTTGCCCGCTTTAAACTCGCGCACCTGCCGCCAAAAATTCATCGTATTATCAATAGTAAAACGGCGTTTTTTATCTACGTCAAATTGGCTTAGCAGCTTATCAATATCCGGTTCAAAATGGTTCCATGCCCTTGCCCAGGTGGCCCAGCCCCAGCTGCTTATAGCCCGAAAGAAAAAGGTTTCCGGCAAGTCGACGCCTTTCAAGTTATACATATAAGCGCTGATATTCATTACCTTTTCTTCATCCGCGTAGCGTGTAAGCGCCTCGTTAAAATATTGCAGGGTGTATGGCGATGATAACAGGTCATCCTCAAATACGATGATATTGCCATACTCGTTTACCAATTGCGTAACCCCGCTGATGATGGAACTGGCCAGACCCATATTTTCAATACGTTCAATTATCTTAACTGATTTAAAGCCGGTTACATCATTGATGATTTTACGCACCTCATTTACTTTAGCTTTATCAGCTTCGATTTTTGCGGCATCCGAGAAAATGAACAATCTTGACTCATCGGCCAATACATTTTTTTGTAATGAGAGTAATGTACGGCGGGTATGATCGGGCCGGTTATAAACAAATAATGCTATGGGAGCCAGTTTTTGCATTATATCTTCTTTAACACATAAAACACGTTTTGCGGTGCAACGCGTTCTAATTTTTTAGTAGCATGGTAATGTAGGTTACTCATAAATAGTTTAGACAACCATTTGTCAAACCATACATAACTCTTCTTACTAATAATACCCTTCTTTGAAATTTTCTTCCACGTACGCTGAAAAAGTGGGGTCATGCAAAAACAGGGTGCTTCGTTAATTACCTGCAGATTTAAATTACTAAATATCGTCCTGAAAATTTGCAAAGGTATGCCTCTTTCGTTCTTGGTAAGGCCTTTACGCGGCTTTTCCCAATCGCCCATAGATATTATAGGTTCACGTAGTAAAATGTAACCACCGGGCTTGGTTACCCTATGTAGTTCGCTTATAATATAACTTACATTAGGTGTATGATGCAATGTACCGAAACAAGTAACCAAGTCAAAAAAATCATCTTCAAACTCCAATTTACCCGATACTGCTGGTTTTACGTATTGGGGTATAATATCGCCTATTTTCTCGGAGCGTAAATTGTCCGAAGGTTCGACTATGTAAATATTTTTAAGCTGTGATAATATCGGGTAAAACTCATGCCCCCAGGCTGCACCTATACCCAATACATTTTCAAACTTTTGGTCTTTTAGATAGCTAAACCCATGTAAATTATTTAACGCATGATAGCCATAAACATATTCCTCTGCTTCCTTACTTCCCAAGTCGGCATAGGCTTCGGTTTCTTCATCATACCATTTTTGTATTTGATCGATGTTAAAATCATCCCCATATAAAACCTCACCCAACTTGTATTTATCTTCCATAAAAAATTAAAACGCGAAGTTAAAAGTAGTATTACTTATCCTTATATATAATTTTATTGACAGCTTGATTCACGTCCTCTGACACTTTTAAAAGGTAAGCCAATACGCCGTATACAATAAATACTAATACGGAGCGAACAATCATATCCAGCCAAATATTTAAATTTACGATCAGATCTGACCAAATATTTACACTATTTAGCGTAGTTATTCTTATTACGGGCATAATTAATCCCGCTGCCAGGGCAACAATACTTACTGCTATTATTAATAAATGTGCTTTATTAAAAGGCTGTAAGCCAAACTTTACTTTAACAAACAACCACGATAAAAAATTAATGGTAAACATAGCTATCAAATAAGCTGTAGCGGCACCCATCATTTGCATTGGTGGTATCAATATCCAATTTGCTAATGCGCATATAGCAACAGTACTCACTATAAAATACGTGGTATACTTATAATATTTAGAAAGGTTAATAATATGGCCGTTTAAACCGCCGGTTATATCAGTCAAAAACGCAATACCAATTATAATAAAAACGTTAAAGTAACCTTCATACTCCTTTTTATGCAACAATGCTATAATAAACTGCTTATTTACAATCAGACCTATAAATAACAGGCAACCTATCAACATTTGTACTACTGATGTTTTACGATATATTTTACCAATTTTTGGCAGGTCGTTATCAACCCAAGCCTGCGATATGATCTGTACAGATGTGCGGCCAAGTGCCCTTGCCGGCAAACTAATAACTATTGCTATGGCAAAAAAAGTAGTGTATATACCTACTATTGCCAAATCTTTGTTAATGAAGGTTAACATTAACACATCCAAACTTTGAATTAAAACAAATGAAGTAGCGCTTAAAAGCGTAAAAAAGCCATACTTTACAAACTCCTTCCTTTGATTTTTAACCTGCGGAGATATTGGAGCAATTTTAAATTGCTTGCTCCTATATATGCTATAAAATAAAACCAGCACCATTATTATGTTGGCAAACACATATATATTTAAAAAATCATGGTAGTTTATTAATGAGCCCGCTATCAGCAAAATGCTAATGGTAGTAAATATACGTAATACCACCTCGCGCAAAAAAGAGGATAAGATGTTTTTAAATACTGTAATGGCCATGCTTTCCATAACGGTAAACACCATGGTTAACCCGGCTAAGGGTGCCATAAAATAAAAGTATTTTACTAATAAGGCCGACCCAGCCTCGTCTTTATAATAAGCTATAACCTGATCTTTAAACACAAAAAAGATCAAAGTAAATATTAGAAAATTAATGGTGCACCAAATAATAATAAAAGACACAAAGCCCCCATGCTTTTTATCATCGGTACGGTAATGGGGGAAGTATTTTAAAATAATATTATTGATGCCTATAGAGGCTATTTGCGCGTATAAAAGCGCAACACCATTCATCAAATTAAAAAAACCAATTTCCTCAGCGGTTAAATTACGCTGAAAAAGAATGATCAGGTTAAAAAAACCAAGCGCAGTACCTGCATATAGTATTATACTATTGTAAAACCCTTGCCTTTTTATCAGATCCATCTAAGCTTAAATTTTTATACCGATGCGCCCTGTGTAGTCAATGCGGTTTAATAATAATTTCAATTTATTATCGGCAATATATTCGTCAACCGCTTTGCGTGCACCTTCCCAATGGCCGTAGTCGTCAATAATAATTACGCCACCCGGTACCAGTAATGGGAACAAATGTTTTAATTCATGGGCGGTCGATTCATAAAAATCAGTATCTAACCTCAATAATGCTATCTTTTGCGGTATAGTTTGAGGTATGGTGTCTTCTACCTTGCCTTTTACATAATGCACTTTGGCCGCCGGATAATTTAAACTGCCTACATTTTTTTGCACCTCTTCAATTGCAGAGTAGCACCACACCGAGGTAGGATCTTCTTTAGAGGTAGTATTCATTAATTCATCTGCTGCAGTACCGGTAAAAACCTTATCATGCTCCGTAGGGGCAGACATACCTTCAAAAGTATCATACAGATATATTTCGCGGGTTTGATCGCCTGACTTAATTAAAGTATCAATAGCTGCCATAGTGCTGCCGCCGCGCCATACGCCACACTCTACAAAATCGCCTTCAATTTGGTTAGCAGTAATATATTTAACAGCATTGCATAACGATGCTATACGCTCAGGCGTGGTCATGGTATATGGCTTTACTTTACTATAAGTATTTACCACATCCTTTTCAAAATCAGCGGGGAGGCCGTTTACCACTAAACGCTCGTCCGATTTTACCAGGTCATATCCCAAATTGTTGATCAGCTTACGTATTGTTTTTCTTAGCATTTTATTTTTTTATTTATTGCTTGCTGCAATAGCATTGTAATAGTTTTTATTCGATCGTTGATATCGTAGTTTTTACGAATATGCTCTGCTTCTTTCTGCCCTAAGTCAGCGGCCAATTGCACATCCTCCGCTAATTTTATCATATAATTTGTCATTGCAGTTATATCATATTCAGGTACCAAAAAACCGGTTTGCCTGTTTAGTACAGCTTCTTTAATACCTGCATGCAAAGTGCTTACAATTGCTAACCCTGATGATCCTGCCTCTAAAATGGTCACCGGGGTACCTTCTTTATCTCCATTTTTAGCAGTTACAGAATGTTGTACAAATATACGTGCTTGTTGCATCAACTCTTTTATTTGGTCTGTTTTTAAAACCCCGGTTAATGTAATGCTTTGCTCCAATTTTAATTCGGTAATAAGTGCTTTTGTTTCCTCAAATAATGGCCCCTTACCTACCATCCATAAATGGGCATCCGGAAATTTATCTACTACCGGTTTAAAAGCTTTTACAACAGATTGAGGAGATTTTTTTTCGACAAATCTGCCTACTGCTAAAAAGGTTTTTTTTGTGTTTAAAATGTCTAATACAGGGAATTTTGAAGTATCAACACCGCAAGAGGCTACATGTATTTTTTCAGCAGGGGCACCTAGTCTCTCTAACTCTACTGCCATATCGCCAGATACTGCAATAAAAGCACTGGCGTAGCTAAAGGCTTTTTTATACCAGGGTAAATAGGTTGTAACCGTTTGGGTATGATGCACATCAAAGCCGTGGTAATGAATAACTAAAGGTACGCCGGCCAGTTGACAAGCTTTGGTTACCATAGCACCAACAGTACCATACTCAACAAAAACAACATCAATTTTTTGCTTCTTTAAGTAATCCGCCAGTGCATTTGTACGAATTTTAATATCCTTTTTTTTGAATATTCGCTTTTGAATTAAATAGCTTAATAAACCAAACTTTGATTTAATTAAATAGTGTCCTTCGTGATCATAAACAGGGAAGCTTCCCCCATACAATACTTTTTTATTGCCGGGTAATCGATTAATATGTTCCTGTATAAAAGTTTCAGAATAAGCGTCCTTATTAGGCTTTATAATACACAGGTTAAAGGTTTCCATCGCCATTTATTCATTTGGCTTTTGTGCCAACACTATATATAATGAAGCATCCCTGTCGCGCTGTGGCTGCGAGTTCCATTTATCAAATAACAATATCAGCGTTTGCATCACTACAGCAATGGGTGGCCTTAATGATTTAGGCAACTTGTTGCAAAAGGCATCCTGTAGTAACTGTAGCCCGCTTGCCGCCAAACCCATTATACCATGAAATGATGTTATTTTAAAACCTTCGGCCTCTACCGTTTTGCGCAAACCCGCGCTGGTCCAACGCCAGTAATCATTAGGTGTGGGGTGGTAAAACCAGTAACCGTGAGTAGTTAAAATAATAGTACCACCCGGTTTTAATATACGGAAAGCCTCCTGCAAATAACCTGATGGCGTATCCACATGCTCCAACACCTGGTTTGATAAAATGATGTCAGCATAATTATCAGGCAGGGTGGTTTTGCTGTCAAAATCAATATGATGTTCGGCTTTAGGATTCATCTCCAGGTCAACCCCGAGATATTTACCTACCATCGGCTCAATTACCGATCGGTATGGCATATCGCCGCAGCCAAAATCAACAAGCAATAAATTTTTATCATTGGCAGTAAGCTGCTTAATATCTTTTATAGTAGCATCCCTTAATTGCTTAAGGTGTACGTAACGGGTGTGAAATATGGTGGGGTTTAGCCGGTCATTGCCATTCATGGGGCTAATTTAATTTTTTTTATTGGTGATATGATATACTTGGTGTTTAAGCACCTTAATAATGCATAAAAAAAGCGTCCCGATGTTTGTCGGGACGCTTATATTTTAAAAATTCAGCTAATTACGACTGGAATTTTTTAGCGTTAATTTTACGCTCGTTCTCGTTCAAATATATTTTACGCATACGGATACTTTGCGGTGTTACCTCAATGTATTCATCAGCCTGGATATACTCCATTGATTCTTCTAACGAGAATTTGATAGCAGGTGCTATACGTACGTTGGTATCGCTACCAGATGCACGCATGTTGGTTAACTGCTTGCCTTTAGTTAAGTTAATAACCAAGTCGTTATCGCGGATGTGCTCGCCTAAAACCTGTCCTTCGTAAATATCAACTCCCGGATCAATAAAGAAACGGCCACGATCCTGCAATTTATCAATAGCAAAAGCGGTAGTTTTACCGGTATCCATTGATACCAATACCCCGTTTGAACGACCAGGGATCTGACCTTTCCAAGGCTCATAAGCTTTAAAGCGGTGTGCCATAATAGCCTCGCCACCGGTAGCCGTTAATACGTTGTTACGTAAGCCGATGATACCTCGTGCAGGAATTTCAAACTCTAAGTGTTGTAAATCGCCTTTAGGCTCCATTATTAACAGGTCGCCTTTACGTTGCGTTACCAATTCAATTACCTTACCGGCAACATCTCCGGGTACATCAACCGTTAAAACCT
>CAZGBN010000012.1:0-72709 GCA_964524015.1 uncultured Mucilaginibacter sp.
GCAATTTATTGGATGAAGATAAAATGCATTGCCATTGCGTAACGCTTAAACATCCCATATTAAAAAATCACCAGCTTGAAAAATTAAGAAGTATTGATACCGGCATGTTTCATGCTAAAACATTGCAAACTTATTTTAATGCCGATGGACAACCGGGATCATTACAAAAAGGTATTGAACGTGTTTGCCGCTATGCTGAAGATGCAGTTGCCGATGGTTTTGAGGTATTGATATTATCTGACCGTTCTGTTGATTCAGAACATGCTCCTATACCATCATTATTAGCAGTATCTGCTGTACACCATCACCTTATTAAAAAAGGATTGCGCGGCGCGGTAGGTATAGTTGTTGAAAGCGGTGATGTTTGGGAAGTACACCATTTTGCTTGTTTATTAGCATTTGGCGCTACTGCTATTAACCCGTACCTGGCCCAGGCAACAATTGAGAATTTAAAAGAAAGCGGAAATTTAGATACACCGCTTGATACTAAGTACCTGTTAAAAAACTATGTTAAATCAGTAAATGACGGTTTATTGAAAATATTCTCAAAAATGGGAATATCCACTTTACAGTCATATCATGGTGCACAGGTATTTGAGATACTAGGTTTAAATAAAGATGTAGTAAATAAATACTTCTGTGGTGCAGTTAGCCGCATAGGTGGTTTAGGTTTGGATGAAATTGCCCGTGAGTCGTTATGTAAACACCGTATAGGGTTTAATAATGCCCGTAATGAAGGCCGTTTATTACCCGAAGGTGGTATTTACCAATGGAAACGCCGTGGCGAAGAACACTTATTTAACCCTACAACTGTACACTTACTGCAGCATGCTACCCGTAGTAATGATTATTCTATATATAAAAACTATGCTAAAGCTATAAACGATCAAAGCGAGAAGCACTACACTATTAGGGGCTTGCTTGATTTTGCGCATCACCGTGAATCTATTTCAATAGATGAGGTTGAACCGGCTGAAAGCATCATGAAGCGTTTTGCTACAGGTGCCATGTCATTCGGCTCCATATCTCACGAGGCACATAGTACTATGGCTATTGCCATGAACCGCATTGGAGGTAAAAGTAACACAGGCGAGGGTGGTGAAGATGAAATGCGTTATGAATTAATGGCTAGTGGCGATTCAATGCGCTCGGCTATTAAACAAGTGGCTTCGGGCCGTTTTGGAGTAACTTCAAATTACCTTACTAACGCCGACGAGTTACAGATTAAAATGGCGCAAGGTGCAAAACCGGGAGAAGGTGGACAGTTACCTGGCCATAAAGTTGATGACTGGATCGCAAAAACGCGTCACTCAACCCCAGGTGTTGGTTTAATTTCGCCACCACCACACCATGATATCTATTCAATTGAAGATTTAGCGCAGCTTATATTCGACCTTAAAAATGCTAACCGTGCTGCACGTATCAATGTGAAACTGGTATCGAAATCAGGTGTGGGTACTATAGCGGCTGGTGTTGCTAAGGCCCATGCTGATGTAATTTTAATTGCCGGATATGATGGTGGTACAGGTGCATCGCCAATAAGCTCTGTAAAACATGCGGGTTTACCTTGGGAACTTGGTTTAGCCGAGGCTCATCAAACACTGGTACGTAACAAACTGCGTAGCCGCGTAGTTTTACAAACAGATGGTCAGTTAAAAACTGGTCGTGACCTTGCTATTGCAGCCTTAATGGGTGCAGAGGAGTGGGGTGTTGCAACCGCGGCATTAGTTGCAGGTGGTTGTATTATGATGCGTAAGTGTCATTTAAATACCTGCCCGGTAGGTGTTGCTACACAGGATCCTGAATTGAGGAAATTATTTTCAGGTAAACCTGATCACGTAGTAAACTTGTTCCGCTTCATGACTGAAGAACTACGCGAGATAATGGCCGAATTAGGTTTCCGTACTGTTAATGAAATGGTAGGCCGCGTTCAGTTTTTAAAGGTTAAAGAGAACACCAAAAACTGGAAAGCTAAGAAAGTTGATCTTTCAGCCATATTACATCCGGTTAATAACGCCAAAGATATGACGCTATACAATAGTGAGCAGCAAGATCATGGTATGGCAAATATTATTGACTGGAAATTATGGGAAGATGCAAAACCTGCATTGGCTGATAAAACCCCGGTATTTGGTACTTATGATGTTAAAAATACTGATCGTACAATTGGCACATTATTGTCTAACGAAGTATCCAAAATATATGGTTCTGCCGGATTACCGGATAATACCATCAACTATAAATTCAAAGGTTCTGCTGGACAAAGCTTTGGTGCATTTGCCACAAAAGGTTTGTCATTTGAGTTAGAAGGCGAGGGCAATGACTATGTAGGTAAAGGATTGTCAGGAGCGCAGCTAGCTGTATATCCATCACCTGATGCTACGTTTACACCTGAAGATAATATTATTATTGGTAATGTTGCCTTATATGGTGCAACTGCCGGTGAGTTATTTGTAAGGGGTATGGCAGGCGAACGCTTTGCTGTACGTAACTCGGGCGCTACAACAGTTGTAGAAGGTATTGGTGACCATGGTTGTGAGTATATGACAGGTGGACGTGCCTTAATATTGGGCCCAACAGGAAGGAATTTTGCAGCAGGTATGAGTGGTGGTATTGCATGGGTATACAACCCGGATAATGCATTTGCCGAAAACTGTAATACCGAAATGGTTGACCTTGATCCTTTATCAGTAAAAGATGAGGAGCAAATAACTAATTTACTACGTAAACACGTAAGCCTAACAGGCAGTAAGTTGGCGCAAACCATTTTAAATGATTGGAAGAATGCTTCTACGCAGTTTGTAAAGGTATATCCAAGAGATTACAAAAAAGTTATTGAAAAATTAGAATATCAAACTATCAGCTAATAATATAGATGGGAAAAGTAACAGGTTTTCAGGAATTTGACAGAAAATTACCTAGTAAATTACCACCTGCAGAACGCATAAAAAATTATAACGAATTTGAAAGTTTATACACTGATGAAGAGCTAAATCATCAATCTGCACGGTGTATGGATTGTGGCATACCTTTTTGCCATTCTGGTTGTCCACTTGGAAATATTATTCCTGAATTTAACGATGCGGTGTATCGTAAAGATTGGGAAGAAGCATACCAAATACTATCGTCAACTAATAACTTTCCTGAGTTTACCGGGCGTATATGCCCTGCACCTTGCGAATCTGCGTGTGTATTAGGCATAAACAAACCTCCGGTTGCTATTGAGGAGATAGAAAAGCATATTATTGAAATAGCTTACACTAAAAACTTGGTTAAACCTGTGGCCCCCTTGGTGAAAACAGGTAAGAATATAGCTGTTGTGGGTTCGGGACCTGCTGGTTTAGCCGCTGCAGCTCAATTAAGTAAAGCTGGCCACCAGGTTACTGTTTATGAGCGCGATGATAAAATTGGTGGTTTATTACGTTATGGTATCCCCGATTTTAAAATGGAGAAATGGGTGATTGACCGTAGGATGGAAGTAATGGAGAAGGACGGTGTAGTGTTTAAAACCAATGTTGAAGTAGGTAAAGATATAGCTGCTGATGAATTAGTGCGTAATAATGATGCAGTAGTGTTAGCTGGTGGTTCAACCATACCACGTAATTTAAACATTCCTGGTCGTGAATTAAAAGGTATCCATTTTGCAATGGACTTTTTAAAACAACAAAACAAACGCGTAGGTAATTCAAAATTTGAAGCCGAAGATATATTAGCCACAGGTAAAGATGTAGTAGTAATAGGCGGTGGTGATACAGGGTCTGATTGCGTTGGTACCTCAAATCGTCAAGGCGCAACATCGGTTAAGCAATTTGAAGTAATGATGCAACCACCGGCGCAACGTACACAACATATGCCATGGCCTACTTATCCAATGGTATTAAAAACTACTACCTCTCATGAAGAAGGTGTTGATCGTTTTTGGGGAGTGAATACTAAAGAGTTTTTAGGCGATGCAAATGGCAATTTAAGGGCGCTTAAGGTAACTGATGTAAGTTGGGAAGTGGATGTTATGGGTCGTCCTATAAAATTTAATGAAGTGGAAGGCTCTGAGCGTGAAATTCCTTGTCAAAGAGTATTTTTAGCTATGGGTTTCTTAAATCCTCAATTTGACGGTATGCTGGATAATTTAGGTGTTGAGTTAGATGAGCGTAAAAACGTAAAAGCTAAAGAAGGTATTTATCGTACTAACGTAAGTAAGGTATTTTCTGCAGGAGATATGCGCCGCGGCCAATCATTAGTGGTTTGGGCCATATCTGAAGGCCGCGAATGTGCCCGTAAAGTTGACGAGTTTTTAATGGGGTATTCTACATTAGAAAGTAAGGATTCTGTTAACCAATTTGAACAGGTTTTTAATCACTAATAATATCTTAATATTATAATAAAAGGCCGGGATTTATTCCGGCCTTTTATCGTTTTAGGCAAATGAGTAATTAATATTATAATATGTTATTTCATGGGCACTAATAAAATATTTTTTCTTTTTTTTAAACATTTAATATTATAATTGGTTGTTAATCAAATAAGTTTGTTTTAACTCAACCCAATTATTAAACTAATTATTAGTATTTTTTTAATGGCAAAGCGCATATTCATAATATTTTGCTTTTTTGTTATTTTAACAATCAATTCATTTGCGCAACAAAACCCATTTGCCAAAGTGCATTTCTTAAACGGTCCTACAGATACAGTTACATTTATAGCCTCATATTCACAAGTCAGTAATAAACTTAGTATTGTTAACAAGGCTATAATTGAAACTATAAAACGGAATACTGGTAAACAGGTTAAAGGACTTGATTATTCTGTAGATCTTAAATTAAAAAATTATTCTATATTATCAGTTCCATGTAGCGATAGTAATATACTTAATGCTTTAATGACTAATACGGGTAAAAATAACCAGGTAGTTGTTAAATGCGTGGTTTATCGTTTTTATTATTTTGATGGGATATGTAACTTCTTTTATATTGAAAAAATAAACCTGTTGAATAAAGGCGATTTGATAACAAAGAATATATAAATGAAGTAATTAATGCTTGAATTTTATTTTGCCTAAAAAATCCCAAAGTACAATCCCTGCAGATACTACCACATTAAAGGAATGTTTAGTGCCAAATTGAGGTATTTCAATACAAGCATCTATTTGCTGCATTACTTCATCACTTACCCCGTTTACCTCATTGCCAAATATCAGTGCGTATTTTTCATCACCAGATGATGAAAACTGATTCAGCATAACACTATTTTCTGCTTGTTCAATAGCTATTATTTGGTAGTTATTATTCCGTAATTGCTCAATAGCCTGTAATGGGTTTTCAAAATAAGTCCAGCTAACAGATTGTGTAGCACCAAGGGCTGTCTTCTCAATTTCGCGATGTGGGGGTTGTGCGGTTATTCCGCATAAATATATCTGTTCAACTGCAAATCCATCGCAGGTACGAAATATTGAACCAATATTATGCATACTGCGAATGTTATCTAATACTACAGTGACCGGTAATTTATTTTGTATTTTAAATTCGTTAACTGTGGCTCGGTTTAATTCATCTAACTTTAATTTGCGCATAGCTTATTAAATAGCTTTAACCCCATCACTTATCACTGTTTTATATATAGATGGCTCATAACCAATCTTATTGGTATAATACGCTGTTATTTCATTAGTGAAATTTTCAAACTCATTTTGTTTTACCAAAGCTATTGCGCAGCCACCAAATCCGGCCCCGGTCATGCGTGCACCAGCAACATTTGTGTTGGTTTCGCAATACTCAATTATGGTATCTAGTTCTTCGCAACTTACCTCATATAAATCGCGAAGCGAATAGTGCGAGGCATACATCAACTTACCAAATTGTTCAATATCATTATTATTTAATGCGGTAGTAGCTGTTTTTACCCTGTCGTTCTCTTCAATTACATGCTGCGCCCTTTTTAAGGCATTTTTACCTGTGATTAGGTTTTTGTATTCATTAAACGTAGTTGTATCAATATCACACAGGTAAGTAATATTCAAATTTGCCTTTAACATTTTTAAAGCATCCTGGCAATCCTGGGCACGAGCATTGTATTGTGACTCTTCCAGTTTGCGAGGTTTGTTGGTATTAATGATCGCTAATTCGTATTCTTTTAGATCGCAATTTACAGGCTCATAGGTGAGTTTATTACAATCAATAAGTACTGCTTTATCCCTTTGGCCAAAAGCCACGGCAAATTGATCCATAATGCCGCTATTTAAACCGATAAAATCATTTTCAACAGCTTTGCACATTTTAACCAGGTCAAGTTTAGTATATCCTGTATTAAAAATCTCATTTAAAGCAAATGCGGTTACAATTTCTATAGAAGCGGATGAAGACAAACTTGCGCCTATAGGCATATCACCATAATACAGCATATCTAACCCGGTAAGTTGGTGCTTATCTTTTAAAAATAAATTAATTACGCCTAAAGGATAATTAAACCAGTTTTTACCTATTTTTTGATATTCGTTTTTTATGGGTGTATCTAACGTTTCGTTAAAGTTTAAACTTCGCAACCTTAAAACATTATCATTGTTGAACGATATTAACAAGTATGTGCCTGTATTTATAGCACAGGGCATCACTAATCCGCCATTATGGTCAATATGCTCACCTATTAAATTTACTCTGCCTGGCGAAAAATAAATCTTATCTGGATTTTTATTATATAATTTATTAAATTCTTGTTGCAATTTCTCTTTCATGCGACGTATGTTTGCAACGGCAAATATGTGAATTATTATAATGATTTTTTGCCTAAATAATATTAACTTAAGGTGTTTAATATATATTATAACAGGAAGTATTTACTTTGTTCAATTATTTATATTACATTATAAACTCATGAAACAATATTTGGTAACCGGATATGATTACACTGATGAAGGGGCTTTAGATCGTCGTTTGGCGGTACGTCAACACCATTTGGATAATGCAAAAAAATATAAGGAAAGCGGAAATTATATAACTGGAGCTGCAATATTAGATGAGGCGGGTAAGATGATAGGTTCGGTTATGATGTTACAATTCAATGATGAAGAAGAATTAGAAGCCTGGAAGCAGGGGGAACCTTATATTACTCAAAAAGTTTTTGAATCAGTTGATGTTAAACCTATAAGAATGCCTAATCTTAGTTGATATTATTTCTTAACAACATTACCGGTAGCAATATCAATAGTATACTCGTCACCATTTAAGTTTAAAGTAGCAACGGAGGCGCCAAAGGTTAATGTGCCGTTATAGGTAAAGTTTGATTTTCTGGTTGAGTTGCCGGTTATCATAACCATTGCTGTACCACCAGTAATAGTATGATTTGTTTTTGAAACTATTAAGTTTTTTACTCCAAAATATATATTGGCTGTACCTTTATTAGTTGTATCAGTTTTAAATTTATAGTTATTATAACACTTATATTCTCCATTAAATACATGGTTATCAGCCGTAGGTGTTAATCCTGCTATTCGATATGTCCTGCTTCCGTTGCTTTTTGATATTAATTTTGGACCGGTAAAGTTACCCACATAGGTAAGGATACCTGTTATGTTATCAGGTAAATTGCTCGAATTGCAAGTTAATTTATTTGTATAGTTTAATTTATAATCATAGCTGAAGATTGTACCTGGAGTGCTTTTCCGAATAACAGAATCAGTTATACTTAAACCACAGGTTACATTGCTTTTGTTTGCTAATTCAATTGCGTTTACACTAATATCTTGTGTTATATTAGTTATACCATAATTATTTGTGGTTAATGCTTCTGCAATAATAACTGCAGCGTCATCATTTGGCTTACTTAAATCATTAAGTGTTGCTTTTTTACAGGCAATAACACCTATGGCAATTGTTGCAATTACAAACGCTTTTGAAAATTTCATAATTCAAGTATTAATTTCGGGCTTAATAAGTGTAATATAAAATGTTTTTTTATGATTATTGTAATTTGTGGAAAAATTATGCGCTATATAAATATTTGATTTCCTATTAGTGTTATTTTTTATTTGCAGTTAAATATATTGCTTATTGCACTTTGTATCTGTATATAGCCCGGCCAATGTTACCATCATTATCAATACCTTCAATAATAGCACGATATGAACCTTTTCCATCTGCATTATAAAACTGTACTGTTGTCGCTCCGGTAGCATCAGTAGCCAAACTTGGGTTCCAAAAAATGGTAGTTCTTAAATCACCGCCAATAGCTGAAGCTTTTGATACCTCATATTTGGGCGAGTAAAAAACTCTGGGCTCTGAATACCCACGTGGAGTAATGGTAACCTCGTTGATCTTTTTTATCAAGGCCAACAAATCTTCTTTTTTGTATTTTACTTTAGGAACAATTTTTGAATTGACAACTAACACACCTTGAGTATTGCCCATTCTATTTATTCCACTTAAACCATCACTTCTAAAAAACTCTATTGATTCAACATCACTGGATGGGATATTTTGCAAGTAACCAAAGTCAACTTGTAAACCATTATAAAAAATCTCCACTGGGCGCTTATCGCCTTGCTGATAACTACGGGTAACATATACATTGTAGCTATCATAGGTTAACCCTGGTACAATGCTTTGTACACACTGCAATATCATCGGACAGGCAGCAAAACGCTCGCTGGTAAGTACCGCATCCGGAATAGAACTTAAACCAGCCAATCTGGGATGATCTGCATGGGTTTGCTGTTTCATCTTTGCAACAGATGTGGCTTTTATAGTAACTTCTTTAAGTACGCGTGAACTTTCAATGCGTTGTTTGGCATTTTTCAAGTAAGGTGTTAAGGTACTATCTATATTTGCAATAACACCCGGTATATTTAAATCAGGTGTTAGGGGCTGAAATATTTCATTATCCAACAAGATCATCAAATTATTGCTATTTACATTGTTTTTTGCATTAACTGATATTTCTGTTGAATCTGGTATGGTAAGGTTTGTGAATTTAAATTCGCCTACATTATTTGATGTAGTGTAAAGTGATATATTTTTACCCGGAACAGTTAAATTTAAATTTCCTTTTGAAATAGGAAGGCCTGTGTTGTTTCTTAATGTGCCTGATATAGTAATGCCGGTTTCGGGTAAAAACTTTTTCACAGGATAAACATTGGCCAAAATATCTTTATACACTATTCTGCGATATCCCTGCGTAAGCATCAATATATCTGCATCTGCTATTGTTTTTTCATTTACATTAGTAAAGTAGTAATTAGGGTTTTCTATATATCCCTTTATGTCAGATGTTAACAGTAAATAATTTAATATGGTAGTTTCTGAAATGTCATCATACGGTACTTTTGTTTCATCAACAACTGTTACAGACATATTAGCCTCCACCGGTTTTTGATCTTTATTTACGGAAACATTCATTACCACCTTATCCCTTATAGTATAAGTAGGTTGGGTGGTTTTCATGGTAATATTTAAAAGGTCATTACGCTGTATTAATACAACACGTTCTGATAAAATCTGTCCGCCCGAAAACAAGGTCAGTTTTAATACACCCGATGGAAACTTAGTTTTAAGAATAGATGCTGAATATATATTAGTATTTAAGGTTGTTTGAGCAGCAAAACATATTGTTTGGCCATTTTGAGCGACTATGTAATACACTTTACCTTTATTTTTTGTAAAATATGCTGCGTTTGATGATAGTTTTATACGCAGGCTATCCTTGTTTGAATTGTCGGCACTCAAAGTTATTCCTTCTTCGCGTGCGATTGGTAAAGCAAAAGTGTTTTGTGAGCCATCTGCAAAGGTTATGTTGGCTTTATAGGTTTTACCACTTTCTGGTGTAAGATCAAATGTTCCCATGCCTAAATGCTGGGATGTAATATTAGCTACTGTCGTGCCCGAATTATCAATTATAGTGCCTTTAATACTTGTACTAAGTCCATCACCCTTAATAGCTTTAAAGCCAACTTTTGATTTTAAGCCATTTATCAGATCACCTCCTTCAGGAAAAAATTGCAGATCGGCGTTATCTGCAACATGTTTTAATGGGAAATTGCTGGTTATTGATTTTTCATCATTAATTTCAATATCTGTAGTTAAAATGCTTGCATTTAACAAGTTAGTTTTATTGGTTGAAAAAGCTACCCTTAATATCCCATTAGCATCGGTTACACCTTTTCCTTTATTAATGTTTTCATCATCATTAACTACTTTCCAGCTAACTTTTTTGTTGATATAAGGCTTACCCGTGGGGTCTTTATAGCTTACACTAGCGGTAACTTTAGTAGTATTGTTTTGTGTTGAACCCGTAACCGAAATATTGGTACTTATTTGTTTCTCGGCGCTGCCAACGGTAATTGTTTTTTTAAAAAAATAAGCCGCATCAAAATTCCGCATCCAATTAGTATAGGCACGAATTCGATAATTTCCTTGTTTATAAAGAGGTGAAGATAAAATTATATCACCTAATGCGGTGGCGCCTGAGGCCTGCAATTTTAAAGTTTGTACAATAGAGTCTTTGCTGCTAATTATATCTACATAAACCACCTTGCTTAATGATGATGGTTGATGGACATCAATAGTTATATATGCCTTGAACCATATGGTATCCCCTACAGCATAATAAGGCTTATCAAAATGTAAATAAACTTTTTCAAAAGGGTATTCATCAACCAATTTTACAGTTTTTGATATAATAGTCTTCAGGCTGGTGGTATCTGTTTGTGAAAAAGCAGAAAAACTAGATGTAAATAGTACAATCAGAATAAAGTATATTTTTTTCAGGTTCATTTTGATAGGAATAGCTAATGATTGTAAATATATTTATTTATAGCATAAATGTAATATGGAGCCGGTAATTTAACATTTTTTACAATGTTAAATTATTTATCAAATGCATTATTGTAAGTAACAATAACTAATTATATCAGCGAAAGTGGTATAGGGAAGGGTGTTAAACAAACAAAGCAGGATAATCATCCTGCTTTGTTGTTTGGTTTGTTGGTTAGTGTGCAATTATTGCTTACCAGCCAGTACCTTTTTTAGCATTGCCATTTTTTACATGCTCTTCGGCAGTAGCTTTGCCCATAATAGCAGCCATTTTGTTGCCTTGTGCATCTTTACCTGTTGCAATGTATCTTCCTGATTTGATATCAATAACAGGATCGATCATTGGTACATTTTTAGTTTTTGTTTTCACCGAATAAGCGGTAATTCCAGATGTTGCCATGATAAGTTTTTAATTGTTTTTAAAATTAACCCTTGCGGGAGTGATTTGTTTACACAAACATAGTTTATTGTTGCTAAGAAGCGAATAGTTGTGAATAAAAATTATCACCAAAAAACGGCTATTTTGGCCTTATTTGCCCATTTTTGTTAATATGTGGATAACTTATAGCTCACGGAGGGTTACAAAACCCACAAAATATCATGTAGAAACTTATTTGACAAATATTATCATATAGTTAAATAAGCTATTATTATACCTTTTCAACAATTACAGCAGTCCCATAAGCAAGTACTTCGGTAATGCCCTGCATAACTTCATTAGCATCATAGCGCATATTTATAATTGCGTTTGCACCTAAAACCTGGGCATGCTGTATTAATAAACGATAAGCTTCTTCGCGCGAGTTTTCGCAAAGTTCAACATAAATGGATAGTCTGCCGCCAAAAAGCGATTGAAACCCTCCCGCGATATTGCCTAAGGCACTTCGGCTACGTACAGTAATGCCACGCACTACGCCAAGTTGTTTAACAATTTTATATCCTTCTAAAGTAGTACTGGTGGTAATAAGTGAAGTGTCCATAATTAATTTTTAAGTTAGATACTAAGCATATGGTTTTGTTACGTTAAATACTTCTCAAATCAAAAAGCCTCTTCTAAAGTAGAAGAGGCTTTTTTAACCCTAATGCTTTTACTATTTGTATTTACACAAATATGAACTTTGCTCGTTAGTTTTAACTTTAAAAGATGTATTGGCTTCTACCTGGAATGATTGACCGTTTTTATATACTGCCCAATCTTTAGCACCGGGTAATAAGGCAATAAGTTCGCCCTCAATAACAGTCATAGTTTCATGTTGTGAGGTGCCAAATTCATATTCACCTTTTTCAATAACACCAATAGTTGATTTTCCATCAGTTGATGTATAGGCCAGTGATTTAACCGCGCCTTCAAAATATTCGTTTACGTTGATCATTGTTTTTTATTTACGGCCTAAGATGGTAAAATTTGCGCAAAGCTAAAAGCAATTTATTTTATGGCCCCAAAGGCAGCAAAATAAGAGTTTTTATGCAGTATCTCTACTTGTTTAAAACCAACTTTAGCTAACAAAGCTGTTTGGTAATTTACTGATCGTGGTGTATCCTCATGTGCTATATAGTCAAAAACCTTTTGCCGGTATTCAGGTCCACCTAGTGTATCCAAATAATCGCTGTAATTTTGATGGAAAAGCTGATTTATAGGTAAAGAGTCATGAGCTATCAGGTCAGATATCCAAATACTGCCCCCAGGCTTTAATGTTTTGTAAAATTTGGTAAATACCAACTCCCAATCTGCATCATCGCGTAAATGATGCAGGGTAGCAGCTGCCAAAATAATATCAAAGTGGTTATCTGGTAAATTAAGATTACGCATATCGTCCTGGATAACGGTTACGGCACCTTCGGTTTGTGCGGCTACACGGTCTTTAGCCCTTTGCAGCATAGGCATACTCAAATCATTTAAAGTACAATTTAAGTTGCTGATCTTGCCCAGCATTTTTAAAGTGTAATTCCCGGCGCCACAACCAATATCCAGCAATTGAGTTGCGTTGGAGTTTACATATTTAGCTGCTTCCGTACAAAGCTCCATGGTTAGTGGGGCATCAATAGTTGTCATTTGCCCGGTATCAAGGTTGGCAAAGCGTTCAACATCGTTATCAAATCTGTTTCTTATCTCGTCATTGGTAGCTTTTGCCGAATAATCATTTATCATGTCTATATATGTTTGTTGCCAAATTTAATCTGCTTTTGCCATATTTGAAACCTATTTATCAATCTGTCACGTATAATAATTCGTAAATACTGTTCTTAGCACCTTATATATATGCAAAAACAACCGATGCCCGCTAACGAAATGGATAGAATTATAAGCCTATCAGAATTTGATTTAGACTATTCTACCCATCAAGATGATTTTAAAGATCTGGCCAAATTAGCTGCTAAAGTTGCAGGTACAGATATTTCACTAGTTAATTTAATAGATACGTTTACTCAGTGGACGATCTCTAACCATGGTTTATCTATTGACCAGATGCCAAGGGAAGAGTCTGTTTGTCAATATACTATTGCGAACAACGATCATTTTGAAGTGCCCGATTTAACCAGTGATAGCCGCTTTAAGGATAAGTTTTATGTAACCGATGACCCAAATCTTAGATGCTATTATGGAGTGCCGTTAAAAACAGAAGATGGACTTAATTTAGGAGCTTTATGTGTTTTAGATCCTAATCTTAAAACATTAACGCCTGAAAAATCAGAGATGCTGAAAATTATAGCCGACGAAATTGTGAATAGGCTTAAGGCACTTAAGGCTATGGATAATTTAAGGCATAAATTTGAGGAGGCCAACGAATCAAAAAAGAAGGTGGCACATGATATTAGAGGTCCATTGGGTGGTATAATTGGATTGGCTCAAATTATAAGCGAGCAAGGCCAGGATAATAAGTTAGATGAAGTTTTGGAGTTTATTGATATGATTCAAAAAGGAGGGCGGTCAATTTTAGAGCTTGCCGATGAAATTTTGAGTGCCGGTGGTTCGGAGAAACTTAAGAATGATGAGTTTAATTTATTGATATTTAAAGATAAATTAGAAAAGCTTTACGAACCACAAGCTAAAAATAAAAATATAACATTCACAGTAAACATATCTCCCAAATCCGCAAACACACCTTTTTCTAAGAATAAGCTTTTGCAAATTACGGGCAACTTAATATCAAATGCCATGAAATTTACACCTGATAATGGAAAAGTCACTGTTGATATGAGGTTGGAGACTAAAGACGATCTGAATAAATTATATATTAGCGTTACTGATACCGGAATAGGTTTAAGCGAAATTACAAAGCAAGATATACTCAGGGGTAACGCTTTATCAACCGATGGGACCCAGGGTGAACAGGGTTATGGTTTTGGGTTGGCATTAGTTAAACACCTGGTTGATAATCTGAACGGAAAAATGGATATTGTATCGCAACAAGGTAAGGGGGCCTCTTTTCGGGTAGTACTTCCTTTAAAACACTATTCAGAGTTTTGAGGTCCTGATGTACATAATAACAAGGATAAATAATATGGCACCTACTACTAGTTTCATTAGCGTTATTTATTAAATGTTATAATTGAAATGACTCAATACTACATAAAAAGCCCGGCTATAAATTACAGCCGGGCTTTTTTTATATGCTTATTTTAGTTTTCTGCATAAACTGTGTAATTAAGAGTAGCTAGTGTAGTACCTGACACTACAATTGTATAAATTTTACCAGCCTGTATTGTAGTGGGTATATCTAATGCAGCGGTTGATGAGCCTGCTGCGTATATTTTAAAAGAAGTAGCGGCATCAACTTCGTTATAAGTAGATGCAGTTTTATAGGCTAAGTTGCTTACTATTTTAGTTCCTGATGATACTCCAAAATCAACACTGCCATTTAACGCAGTACTTAAATTCAGAAAACGAACACGTGCTTTACCTGATTGTGGCGGGGTACGATCATCTGCTGTAGCTACAGCAGTATTGTCATCAGCATAATATAGCGTGGCATAGCTCTCTGGTGAAAAGTAAATGGGACCTGATACATTTACATTACCCGTACCTGACGTTTTGAAAAACGCATTATGGGTACCGGCATACAAAGTAGCATAAGATGTAACTTGTGTATAAGCTAATGGTGATGTGTTTACTTTGCTCTCATCTATATAAAAATCTTGCGGAGCTGATGCCTGTGCCGAGTTTGCGGCTCTTACATAAGCGAACGCGTTTAAATCTTCTGAATCACCACTTTTATTACACCCGATAAAGCCGATAGATAATAAAACAAGCGCCGTTAATAAAATTGATAGGGTTTTATTGTTCTGAAATTTAAAGTATGTTTTCATTTTTTCTTAAATTTATTTTAATATAAAGTTACTATTAAACAACCATTACTTCTAAAAAGTTTTACTATTATGCATAACTCAAAAAAAGTAAGTGTGATTTTAGAGGTAGCTATATTAAATGTGATTGATGGCAAGCAAGATCAATTTGAAGTTGACTTTTATAACGCCGGTAAATACATAAGTTCAATAAAGGGTTACATTAAACATTCCCTTAATAAATGCATTGAACAGGAAAATAAATATATTTTATTAGTTGAATGGGATAGTTTGGAAGATCACACCATTAGTTTCAGACAATCTGAACAATATCAGCATTGGAAGCAACTATTACATCATTATTATGCTCCGTTTCCAACAGTTGAACATTACGAGAGAATAATTTAGCCTTAGCTAATTATTTCTCCTTTTTCATAATAATGTTTATAGTTTTAAATTTTACTTTATCATCTATACCAGTAAAGGCAGATTGATCGCCCCATCTCCAATAAATCATAATTTTATCAACTTTATCCGCTCTTAAAATATTACCGGCAACACTAATATCTTCAGTGAAAAATTCACCGCCATCTACTAATACTCTTTCAATCTCCTCATTTTGAGCAAATACTTTACCTTTGTTATCAACAGTTAAAGCAGGTATTCGTCTTAATAGCTCATTTAATTTATCGTTAGGTTGTATTACATAATCGCTGGCTTTAAAAATCAAGGTGTCAGTACGGCCAACAAGCATTTTGTTTACTTGTGCATATGTGTCACTGCTAATGAGTGCAGCACTAATTAATAAAAAGCTGATAAATAGGTATTTTTTCATTTTTGAATGGGAATAGGTTAAACGAATATACTCAAATTCAACAATCCACAAATAAGCAAATTTTCAACAATCCAACTAAAGCTCGCTCAATGCATTAACTTTACCCATTCACTAAAAAATACCCGTTTGGCAAAGGACGCAACCAAAGAAACCCCTTTAATGCAACAGTATAATACTATTAAAGCTAAGTATCCTGGTGCTTTGCTGCTGTTTCGTGTGGGCGATTTTTATGAAACCTTTGGTGAGGATGCAATTAAAGCGGCGGGAATATTAGGTATTACGCTCACCCGCAGAGCTAATGGCTCGGCATCACATATTGAACTGGCGGGATTTCCTCATCACTCATTAGATACTTATTTGCCTAAACTGGTACGCGCCGGGCAAAGAGTAGCTATATGCGACCAACTGGAAGATCCAAAAACCACCAAAACCATTGTTAAGCGCGGTGTTACTGAATTGGTTACACCGGGTGTTGCTATAAACGATAACATACTTCATCAAAAAAGTAATAATTACCTGGCCTCGCTTTATTTTGAGAAAAACAGTATTGGTATTGCACTAATAGATATTTCAACCGGCGAGTTTTTAACTGCACAGGGTAATAGTGATTATATTGATAAGTTGCTACAAAGCTTTAGCCCCAGTGAGGTTATATATCCTAAAAGCAGACAAGCTGATTTTAGAGAACTTTATGGTGATAAATTTTATACTTATACGTTAGATGAGTGGCCTTACAGTGGCGATTATGCTAACGAAACCCTGCTAAAACACTTCGGTGTTAAATCATTAAAGGGTTTTGGTATTGACAGGCTTAACCTGGGCATTGTAGCTGCCGGAGTAGCCTTGCATTATCTTAATGAAACCGAGCATCGTAACCTGCAGCATATATCAGCAATCAGCAGGATAGAAGAGGATCGATATTTATGGTTAGACAGATACAGCGTACGTAATCTGGAATTGGTTGGCTCGGCAAACGAGAATGCTATGACTTTGGTTGAAGTATTGGATCATACCTGCTCACCAATGGGTGCACGTTTACTGCGCCGGTGGATTGTAATGCCTTTGAAGGAATTAAAACCTATTAATGATAGGTTAGGTGTGGTTGAATACCTGATAGAACAAGAAGGATTACGTGAGAACCTGCAACAGCAGATTCGTCAAATAGGCGATTTGGAGAGGCTAATATCAAAAATAGGCTTGCAAAAAGCTAATCCACGTGAAGTGTGCCAGCTTAAAAAAGCATTAACTGCTATTGACGAGATAAAAAAACTGGCCGAAATTTCGGATAGCTTACCTCTAAAAGCAATAGGGGAGCAATTAAACCCTTGTACGCTCATCTGCCAAAAAATAGAAAAGGAACTTAGCGCCGAACCACCCGTTATGCTGATAAAAGGCGGTGTAATGAACGAAGGAATTAATGAAGAGTTGGATCGACTGCGTAAAATTGCTTTTGGCGGTAAAGGTTATTTGTTAGAGATACAAAAGCGGGAAGCAGAAATAACCGGAATACCATCGCTTAAAGTATCATTTAATAATGTGTTTGGTTATTATCTGGAAGTTACCCATAGTCACCGGGATAAAGTACCAAGCGAGTGGATACGCAAGCAAACCCTGGTAAATGCCGAGCGCTATATAACACCAGAGCTTAAAGAATACGAAGAGCAAATTTTAGGTGCCGAAGAAAAAATACTGGCGCTTGAAACACAGTTATATAATGACCTTCTTTACTCATTAGCAGAATATATTAAACCCATACAACTCAACGCGCAACTAATAGCCCGTTTAGATGTGCTGTTGAATTTTGCTACGATATCCATTAAAAATTATTACGTAAAGCCAACTATAAACGAGGGTAGGGTAATAGATATTAAAGGTGGCCGCCATCCGGTTATTGAAAAGAATTTACCTTTGGGCGAGGAGTATATCACTAATGACGTTTTTCTGGATTCGGAAACGCAACAGATCATCATCATCACGGGGCCAAATATGGCGGGTAAATCGGCTTTATTAAGACAAACCGGCTTAATAGTACTGATGGCCCAAATGGGGTGTTTTGTGCCCGCTAAAGCCGCTGATATTGGCCTGGTGGATAAAATTTTCACTCGTGTTGGTGCATCAGATAATTTATCTTCTGGCGAATCAACCTTTATGGTGGAGATGAACGAGACGGCCAGCATATTAAATAACTTGTCAGATCGTAGTTTAATATTATTGGATGAGATAGGAAGGGGTACATCTACTTATGATGGTATATCTATTGCCTGGTCAATAGCCGAATATTTGCATAATCATCCATCCGCGAAAGCGAAAACTCTTTTTGCTACCCATTACCACGAGTTAAACGAGTTAAGTAATTCATTTAACCGCATTAAAAACTTTAATGTGACGGTTAAAGAAGTTGGTAACCAGATCATTTTCCTGCGTAAACTATTACCCGGCGGTAGTGAACATAGTTTTGGAATACACGTAGCCAAATTAGCCGGTATGCCGCAAAAGGTATTGAGCCGCGCAAACGAGATATTGAAAAAGCTGGAACATGAGCGTACAGGTGGGGAGCATATCAAAGAGAGCATCCGCAAAGTGCAAAAGCAAGCCGTACAAATGCAAATGTTTAGTATTGACGATCCTGTACTGGTAAAAATACGGGATACATTGAATAACCTGGATGTAAACACCCTTACTCCGGTGGAAGCGTTAATGAAACTGGACGAGATACAACGGGTAATAAAAGGATAATTTTCAATTTCGGAATTCGGATTTTCAATTTCGGATTTATTTTGTAGAGACGCAATACTTTGCGTCTCGTTATACATATCAGTGACACAGATAATGTGCCTCTACGGGGTAAATGTGGATATGTTTAAAACATCCAATATCCCACTAAAATCAATACAACTATTTTTAAGGCATGAAAATCTGTAGCGCTAAGCTTTATATATTATTTTTTGCTGTCGCGATAGTCTTATCATCTTGTCATTCAAAAAAAACAGTATTAAAAGGTGAACCGGGAGAGATTGTTAAACCACAGGCAGATATAGCGGATAAGTATTCGCAAATGATGTTGGTGAATAAGGGCGACATCAAGAATGGACGCTTATACTCATTTATTGACCAATGGATGGGTACACCCTATAAGTTTGGGGGGCAGGATAAAGATGGTGTTGATTGTTCAGGACTGGCACAACTGTTAGAGCAGGAAGTTTATGGTATACAAATCCCCCGTATGACCAGTCAGCAGGTTACCGTTATAAAACGCAAATATGAAGAAGAGCTAAAAGAAGGCGACCTGGTGTTTTTTGATTTTGACGGCAAGCCATTTAGCCATGTAGGTGTTTATCTACAAAATGGCTATGTGGTACATGCCAGTTCAACAAAAGGGGTGATAGTAGTTAATCTGAAAAGCCCATCTATGTATAAATACTTTTCAAGGGCAGGGTCCATTATTACTCAACCAATTGTTTCTTCGCAAGTATCCGATGAATGAAATAACAACGAGGCTAACCGGTACAATTAAAGAATTTATAGAACAGGAGTTGAAGAGAGTGAGTTTTACTGACCAACCAGTTCCGGGAAAATGGTCGACAAAGGAAATATTGGGCCATTTAACAGACAGCGCTTATGTAAATTTACAACGGTTTATTCGCTGTACTTACGAAAGTGGTTTTGTATTAACTTACGCCCAAGATGAATGGGTTGCTGCTCAAAATTACAAGAGTGCTGATATCACGGAATTACTTTCCTTATGGCGACTAATTAATAAGCAGATAGTGACAGTTTTAAATAATTATCCTCCTGAACGTTGGCAGGCAACTTGTAATGAACATACTGTTGAGTTTTTAGCCAACGATTATATTGACCATATGCGCCACCATTTAAATCAGATTATTGCATTAACTAAAACGGATTAAATTTTCAAACAGCCCTAACGCTATTTTATTGTTATTTTTGTTGGATTATGTCAAAACCCAAACAAGATTATTCCTTCTGGACAAAATATAAACGGTATGCAGGTAACGAGATATTGCTTTATCTGATCATGATTATAGGAATTGTATTGGGAATATGGATATTTAGTTGATCCATTTCACAATAAATCACTATTTTAATACTTTTAAAGGCCTTTGTCTTTTTTATTGCTCATCTATACATAATGAAATTAAATTTAAAACGCCCGTTGGCATTTTTTGACCTTGAAGCTACCGGGGTTAATATTGGTATTGACCGAATTGTAGAAATATCTATCATAAAACTACATCCTGACGGATTAGAAGAGGTAAGGACATGGCGGGTGCACCCGGAAATGCCAATACCATTAGAGTCGTCATTAATACATGGTATTTACGATGAGCATATAAAGGATGAACCTGTTTTTAAGCATATAGCTGAATCAGTTGCTGAGTTTTTGGCTGACAGCGACCTGGCCGGATTTAATTCTAACAAGTTTGATATCCCGATGCTGATGGAGGAGTTTTTACGTGCAGGAGTGAAGTTTGATTTAGATAATCGTCATTTTGTTGATGTGCAGAATATATTCCACCAAATGGAACAGCGTACTTTAAAAGCTGCCTACCAGTTTTATTGTGATAAGCAGATCATCAATGCTCATAGCGCCGAAGCTGATACCCGCGCTACCATGGAGGTTTTGCTGGCACAGATAGCCAAGTATGAAAACCAGGAATGGGAAGATAAAAAAGGTAATAAAAGCATCCCGGTTGCAAATGATGTAGAAGCCTTACACAAGTTTACTAACCTGAACCGTCCGGTTGATTTTGCGGGCCGCATGGCTTATAACGAAGATGGTGAAGAGGTATTTAATTTTGGCAAGCATAAAGGTAAAAAGGTTGAAGATGTGTTTAATATTGAGCCCAGCTACTATTCATGGATGATGCAGGGCGATTTTCCATTATACACTAAACGTAAACTGGAAGAAATATACACCCGCTGGAACACCAAGCGCCAGGCCGAGCGACAAGCCCAGACAAAACCAACTGAACAAAAAGCTGATGCACAGCCAGAAGTACCTAAAAATCAGCAGCAAAAACCTTATAATAAGCCTAATCATAATCAGCCTTATAAAAAGAAGGAAGAACCTGCCGCTCCGGTTAATGATGATATGTTAAAGCAGTTGGCGGATAAGTTTAAGAAGGGGTAAGTGCACTAATGTCATTGCGAACGTAGCGTGGCAATCGCAAGGAGAAAAGCTCGCGATTGCTTCGTCGTTCCTCCTCGCAATGACAATTATTTATTCAACCCTTTTTAAAAACTCAATATTCCTTTTGAATCCGTTAAACTTGGTACGTTTAACCGCCGAGTTTTTAAATACTTTTTGAAATACCTCTTCGGTAATATCTTCCAAATCCTTACTATTCAATCCCAATAGTTCAGGATGCGGTTGAAATGATGGTTCGCTATGTAGTACCGAAAACTTATTCCACGGGCAAACGTCCTGGCAAATATCACAGCCAAACATCCAGTTATCCATTTTGCCTTTAAACTCCTGCGGTATTTCGTTTTTAAGCTCAATAGTTAAGTAGGAGATACACTTGCTACCATCAACAACATAAGGCCCTACAATGGCCTCAGTAGGGCACGCATCAATGCAACGGGTACAGGTACCACAATGATCGGCAGTGGGTTCAATATCATATTCCAGTTCCAGGTCGATGATCAGCTCTGCTAAGAAGAAAAATGACCCTGATTGTTTATTGATTAAGTTAGAGTTTTTACCTATCCAACCCATGCCACTTTTTTGAGCCCAGGCTTTATCTAATACCGGGGCCGAATCAACAAAAGCGCGTCCGCCAACTTCACCAATTTTTTCATTAATTATGTGCAATAATTGCTTTAGCTTTTCTTTTATTACGGTATGATAATCAATGCCATATGCATATTTAGATATTTTAGGGGCTAAAGGGTCTATCTGTGTATTATCAGTATAATAATTTAATGCTAAAGACACAACAGATTTGGCACCATCAACCAATAAACGCGGATCAAGGCGCTTATCAAAATGATTTTCCATGTATTGCATTTCGCCATGCATGTTGTTGTTTAACCATTTTTCCAGCCGTGGCGCCTCTTCTTCTAAGAACTCGGCTTTAGCTATACCGCAAAACATAAAGCCCAGTTTTTTGGCTTCATCTTTAATAAGTTGGCTATATGATGCTCTGTTGCTTTGCATTATCGTGCAAAGATAAGTAAACCATATACAATGATTTTATGACAGTTTATAAAACAGGATCATAAATATACTGTTGCATTTATAAGGAGGACTACAATTATGGAAACTACACCAAATAATAACCCCAAAGACGAACAGATCACCAATCAGGATGAATCTATAACTAATGCCGATAATAATCCCGAAGAAGAAAACAAACACCCGGAACCGGAAGCAGATATAGCCAAAGAAATACCTACAGTAACACCGAGTAATGATGGCGACCCAACACCGGCAGAACCTGAAGATGAAGATACATCAAATACTCATAGCGGCCCCGCCGGAGAAAATCTGTAAATAAAAAGCCACCTGAGATTAATCAAGTGGCTTTTATATTTCCCCTCTTATGATTATGGGGTTAGAAACTATTTCTAATGCTATTGCTTAATGTTTTAGCACTCCAGTAACCGCTGCCCAATATTCTTCTTACGGTCATTAACGGATCGGTTGCCAGACGTTTATCAGCCAGTTGAAATGCCAGCTTAAAGCCGCGTTTATGTAGCTCAGGTAAGTTTTGAGCGTTCCATATACCAAAAGGAAATGCAAAATATTTAATAGGCTTTCCTGTAATTTCTTCCAGTTTTTTGGTAGGCTTATCTAATTGAGTAACCCAGTCATCTACCGGTCGGTTAATTACTTTGCCTTTATAACCTATAATTTTTAAAGTTGAGTTGTGCGATAGTTTATCAAACCTATGATGATCCCAGGTATGACTGCCAATAACATTGCCGGCATCTGATAATTGTTTAACTTGATCTGCCGACATATAGCGCGGGCGGCCTAGCGATACCGTCATGATAAAATAAACTGCTTTAAAGCCGTATTTTTTTAATTCAGGTGCAGCTATGGTAAATTGGTCAAGATCTGTATCATCAAAAGTAAGCATGATGGGTTTGCTTGGTAAAGCTGTACCCTTTGTTAAATAATCATATAACTGATCAGGCAATATGGTATGATAACCGCTATCGCGCAGCATTTTAATATGCTGTTTAAAAGTTGCTATAGGTACAATATAATCTTTAGCATTTTTTGAATCGGTTGATTTCCAATCACGAATTTGATGGTAGCATACAATAGGTACTTGCTTACGCGCCATAATAGCTGCCGCATTTTGTGCCTGTGCTAATTGATTTAATAAAATACCTGATAATACCAGAGCAAGAAGTCGTTTATGCATGTTATGAAGATGTTTTTATAATATTATTACTCCTGCTAAAATAATATATTTCAACAGGAAATAATTGTAATTAGTAAATAATAATAAGTAGGTTTTAGAACAATGAAGGATTGCCGCCTGTTTTAATTTTACCCAAATGTTTATAGGCATTTTCGGTAGCTTCACGACCACGGGCTGTACGCATTAAAAAGCCTTCCTGTATTAAAAAAGGTTCATATACCTCTTCAATGGTGCCTTCTTCTTCGCCAACGGCTGTTGCGATAGTTTTTAAACCTACCGGCCCGCCTTTAAACTTTTCAATAATAGTTAACAATATTTTATTATCCATTTCGTCCAAGCCATGCTCATCTACATTCAAAGCGTTTAACGCATACTTAGAAATTTCGGTATCAATACTACCATTGCCTTTAATTTGAGCAAAATCTCGTGTACGGCGTAATAAAGCATTAGCTATACGGGGCGTACCGCGGCTACGGCGCGCAATTTCATAAGCACCTTCATCGGTAATAGGTGTTTTTAATATGGATGCTGAGCGCAATACAATGTTTGTTAGCAACTTGGCGTCATAATATTCTAACCGCGAATTAATGCCAAACCTGGCCCTTAACGGAGCGGTTAATAACCCGGACCGGGTAGTAGCACCGATCAAGGTAAATGGATTCAATGAAATTTGCACTGAACGGGCATTTGGGCCGCTCTCCAGCATGATATCAATTTTAAAGTCCTCCATTGCCGAATATAAATATTCTTCAACTAGGGGGCTTAAACGGTGTATCTCGTCGATGAATAAAATGTCGCCGGTCTCCAGATTGGTGAGTAATCCGGCCAGGTCACCAGGCTTATCCAAAACAGGGCCTGAGGTTATTTTGATACCCACGCCCATTTCATTGGCAATAATGTGCGATAAGGTGGTTTTACCTAAACCGGGAGGACCGTGCAACAATACATGGTCAAGTGCCTCGCCACGCTGGCGGGCAGCCTGTACAAATATTTTAATGTTGGCTAATATTTTATGCTGACCGGTAAAGTCCTCAAATGCCTGCGGGCGCAATACTTTTTCAATATCACGTTCAACAGGCGACAGGTTTTCACCATCAGGGTCCAGATATTCGTTCATTGCACGAATTTAGTGATTAGAGATTAGAGATTGGTGATTAGTTATATTTTTTATATTGTAAATTAAAGAAGCGATATGAACCAATCACTAATTTCTAATTAACTAATCACTATCCTTCAGGATACTTCCTGAAAATGCTATTGATCTTCATTTGAATAACCCCTAAAATAGCTTCTTTAAATATACCTTTTGACATTTTAGAGGCACCTTCTGTACGGTCAGTAAAGATGATTGGTATTTCTACCAGATTAAAGCCATGTTTTACGGTTGTATATTTCATTTCTATCTGGAATGCGTAGCCTACAAATTTTATTTTTTGCAGTTCAATAGTTTGTAAAACCTTGCGTTTGTAGCATACAAATCCTGCAGTAAAATCCTGTACACTTACCCCGGTAATAAAGCGGACATAAACAGATGCAAAATAGCTCATTAGTACACGGCTCATTGGCCAGTTCACTACATTTACACCTTTTACATAGCGTGAGCCAACAGACATGTCCGCACCATTAATACAAGCCTCTCTTAATTTGATCAGATCATCAGGATTGTGAGAAAAATCGGCATCCATTTCAAAAACGTAATCGTATTGCTTTTCAAGTGCCCATTTAAAGCCGGCAATGTATGCAGTACCCAAGCCTTGTTTGCCTGCACGTTCCAATATAAATAGCTTGTCGGGATATATTTCCTGTAATTGCTTAACAATAACCTGGGTACCGTCCGGCGAACCATCATCAACAATTAATAAATGGAAATCATGAGGTAAAGAAAATACTTTACGGATCATCCGTTCAATGTTTTCTTTTTCGTTATAGGTGGGTATAATTACTAGACTATCAGGCACTTAAAAATAGTTAATGTTGTGTATAAACAGTTGACGAAAATAATAGAAATACTATTGATAAAAAATAAAAAATGGAACGGCTTTAAATTACTGTATTAAACATTAACGGATATATCAGTTATAAATTATTAGTGTCTGCAACAACTTCATTATCAGGTTCAACTATATAATTTCTTTCTTTTAGTTGTGGTGATACAAACAAATATATTACAATAAATACACTACATATACCTACAAACATCCAATAAAAGTTGGCGCCTGTAAATTGCGCAAAATATCCGCCTTTGGATATATTACCATTAATAAGTGCCACAAATAGATTTCCTGCAGCTACGGTTAATAACCATATTGCCGTCATAGTACTTTTCATTGATTTTGGTGCTTGTGTATAAGCATATTCTAAACCGGTTATGGATACCAGTACCTCCGCTGCAGATAATACTATATACGCCAATATTTGCCACCATACCGATGGATGTTCACCAACGTCAACACGGGCTTGGACAAGTGCAATGATAACAAATGATAAAGCTGTTAAAATTAAGCCTGCACCAATGCGGCGCAATGGCGTTGTTTTTATACCTAGCTTGCTATCAAAAAACGGATAAACAAAATAAGTGAATAAGGGTATAAAGGATAATAAAAAAACTGGGTTAGCAGTTTGTACCTGGCCGGGTAAAACTGTAAAATCAATGAAGCCTAAATCGATATGTCTGTCCAGTTTCTCCGCTTGCAAAACCCATTCGGATAAGTTCTGATCCCACATGGCCCAAAAAATAGGAGCAAAAACAAATACCGCCATCACCCTGTAAACAGCTTTTACACCTTCAACTTTTTCAGGATCGAAATTGGTTTTGGCTACATCAAGCAAAGCTTCTCCTTTTTTTCTTTTACCAATATTGAATAAAGCATAAAGCGATATAAACACAAAGTTATTTTTATTGATGCCCGATGGTGGCACGCGTACATAAGCTTTGCGTCCACTAAAAAATATGATAGTGGCTAATGCCATTAAAAGGCCGGGTATACCAAACGCCCATTTAGCCCCATACTCAGCATATACCCATGGTATTAATAAAGTTGATATTACTGAACCGGCGTTTATACTAAAGTAAAACCAGCCGTATACTTTTGATAACAGGTGTTGATTAGTTTTATCAAATTGATCGCCTACGTTGGCTGACACACATGATTTTATACCGCCTGCACCAATTGCTATCAAAAGCAAACCCGCGGTAAAGCCGTTCAAATTTTCATCAAACACCGCTAAACACAAGTGGCCAAAACAGTAAACTATAGAGATGTAAAGTATGATCTTATATTTTCCCGTAAACCAATCTGCAACCAATGCACCCACAAAGGGCAGGGTATAGGCTAGGGTCACAAAAAAGTGGGTGCTTTCATTTGCACGGGCCTCTGCAACAGTTTGCAAAGCTGGATTATTAGTAGGATTAAAAAATTGAGCCACTAAAAAGGTAGCCAATATAGACCGCATGCCATAAAAACTAAAGCGCTCTGCCGCTTCGTTACCAATAATATAAGCAATACTTCGGGGATAGGACGATTTACGGGTAACGCTCTCGGCAGTTAAAGTGCTTTTTGACATACAGTTAATTTAATTCTTTTAAAAATACTATTATTATACAGTATAACAATACTATTGTTTATTTGCATTCTTTGGGTCAATATAGTTTTCGTCTTGCGCATCGGGCACATTGCGCATATCCAGGTTATCAACGTATTCCCATTTGCCGTTTTTTAAGCGGTAACCATTATAGCTTAAATCTGGGCCATAGGTTTCCGGCTGGTCTTTAAACTTTTTATCAGGCGGTGCAAGGTTATCAAATACTATTAAGTTTTGATCGGGCACATATTTTAATAACATAGATGCCTGGCGGGTATATTCAAATATTATTCTTTTTTGGTTTTTTCCCTTCTCCGCAAAAATAGGTGAGCCCAATTGTACTTTATCGTTTTTAAACGATAATACTTCAATAACTTTTTTAGTTGATTTTGCCGTGTTGCCTTTCCACCCTAGTAAAACATAATATGGGTTATTGCCATAAACAGGGATGATCTTGTAATATTGGGCACCATACCATTTATTGTTATCAGTTATTGAGTCTTGCGGGTTTTTAAAAAGGGGAGAGTAATCCTCTAACGGATATAGCTTTAAAGCGCCGCCTGTATTCATTTGTATGGCACCATAAAACCGGTAGCTGCCATCATTGTTAATAATGGGCCAGCTAAATATCCTGAATTTATTATCTGGCGAGTTTAATATGCTAACGCTTTTTACAGAATCAAATTGAAACTGGAAAGAGTTAGATACTTTTAAAGCACTAACCAGGGTTTTAACAAATAGGTAGTTGGCATTTTTACGCTCCAGGTCATTCTCATGATTAACAAACGTTTTACCCAAATTAGCTAAACTATCCTGATAAATATTTAACTGTTTAATGCGCGAACTTTCATTATTACCTTGGGCAAACAGCAATAATTGGCAGGCAAACAAAAATACTCCCGTTAACAGTGTTTTTTTCATCAAGGCTAATAACGTAAAAATTGTATAGCAATTATCTATCTGCAAAAATAGTATTTTGATAGCCCTATTGAACAAACAAACTGATATAACCGAAACTTATATTAATTTTGCTGGGTTATATAAGTAAATGGCAACACTTTCATCATCCCGTCAAAAAGCATTGCTGCGTAAATACGCACGTAATGTTAAGTTTTTAATGATGATAGTAAGCATTGGCATAATTGTATATGCCCTGCCAAGACAAGCCAAATTTAGTTATGAGATAGAGAAAGGAAGAATTTGGAATCAGAAGGATCTAATATCACCCTATAACTTTGCCATACTAAAAACTTACCAGGAAACCACTAATGATAAAAAGGCCGTACTGGCTACCATAACCCCAATATACCAGTTACAGCCTAATATTAGTAAGCAAGTTATTGAGAGCTTTAATAACGATTTGCAAATTAAATGGCATAACGCAAACATTGATACCCGTTTAAAGTCTCATTATCTATCAGTTGGTGATGCTATTATTAATGATATTTATAGCAAAGGCGTTTTAATTTTGAATGCCAAATACCAGCTAAATGGTGTTAATTACCCCATAACCATTTTAGATAAAAATGTAGCAACATCTAAAAATACGGCCGAATTATATACAAAAGAAAAGGCCCTGGCTTACAGCAACCAGGTATTAAGCAGCCGTACTGATGTTGATAAGGCGTTTTTGATGGACCTTTTACAAAGCCGGATACAACCTAATTTAATTTATGATGATAAATTAACTGCCAGGCTTGAAAAGGAATCGGTTGATGCAGTATCATTAACACATGGCATGGTACAAAAAGGGGATGTAATTGTTGCCAAGGGTTCGGTTGTAAATGAAGAGGTATATCAAAAGCTACAGTCATACAAAAAAGCTTTTGAAGACAATTCGAGAATAAATGGCGACTATAGACTGGTATTACTTGGGCAGTGCCTGCTGGTGGCCATTGCCATTACCTTGCTGATGATCTTTTTATACCTGTTCAGGCTTGATATTTATGATGATAACCGGTTAATGAGTTTAATATTATTGGTTATAACCGCTATGCTGTTTACCTTATCAATGGCAATAAAGTGGCAGTTACCTAACTTTTATTATATTCCATATTGTATAGTACCTATCATTATCCGTATATTATTTGATACCCGCTTGGCATTAAACATACATTTGCTGGTTGTACTTATAGCCGGATTTTTTGTACCCAACAGTTTTGAATTTGCTTTTTATGAGATCACTGCCGGTATGGTAGCTATTTATAGCATTAAAAACCTGATACGCCGCGAGCAGTTTTTAATATCGGCGGTTATCATCATTTTTACCTACTTTGCTTCATTTGTAGGCATATCATTAATACGCGAAGGTAGTTTTGTAAATATAGATTGGTTGGGCTTTATACCTTTTATAGTAAGTGTATTACTAACGTTGTTGGCTTATCCGTTGATATATCTGTTCGAAAAGATGTTTGCTTTAACATCTGATATTACGCTTATTGAATTAACCAATACCAATGCACCTTTGTTGCGCGAAATGGCATTTAGTGCACCCGGAACCTTTCAACACTCTTTACAGGTAGCCAACCTGGCCGAAAATGCTATTTACGCTATTGGGGGGAATGCTTTGTTGGTTAGGGCAGGAGCGTTATATCATGATATAGGTAAAATGGAAAACCCTTTATTTTTTATCGAAAATCAAAGTTCAGGCTTTAACCCGCATGATAAACTGCCTTATGAAGACAGCGCTCAAATAATTATAAGGCACGTAAGTAAAGGCATTGAGATGGCACAAAAAGCTAACTTGCCCGAAATAGTGATCAATTTTATACGTACCCACCATGGTAATACACGGGTAGATTATTTTTACCAATCATACCTTAAAAATTTCCCCGAAAAAATAATAAACGAAAATACATTTAGATATCCCGGGCCAATTCCTTTTACCAAAGAAACCGGTGTTTTAATGCTTGCTGATTCTGTTGAGGCCGCGTCCCGATCCCTGAAGCAACCTGATGAAAAGTCTATAAGCGATTTGGTTAACCGTATTGTAAAATACAAATTGGATCAAAATCAGCTTAAAGACAGTAATATAACTTTAAAGGATATTGAAACCATAAAAGAAATATTTAAACGAATGTTGATGAGTATTTATCACGTTCGCATTGATTATTGATGCTTTTAAAGAGTGCCATTAAGCGGGTTGTATATTTATTTAAAACATTTTCAGCCTCTTATAACAATTGCAATAATTTTTTTTGATGGCTTAGGCTAATTGCTATATTTGCAGTCCCTGAAAAAGGGATATTAATTTGTACTGCCAGGTGAGGTGCCTGAGAGGCCGAAAGGATCAGTTTGCTAAACTGACGTACGGGAAACTGTACCGAGGGTTCGAATCCCTCCCTCACCGCAGAGATAGAATTGACAAAAGCTTGTAATAGATATTACAAGCTTTTTTTATTTGTTCAGAATTTAGTTTTGGGTTAAAATTCCGGCTGGAAGCTAAATTTTAAAGTGTATGTGCGGGCATCCGGGTGATCAAGGTAAGTAAGGCGACGGATGAAGTCGACGCGTAAAAATTTAAAAATGTTGGCAATACCGGCACCAACCTCTGTATAAGGAGTATTGCCTAAGGCATAAACGTTAGGGGGTAAGCGGTAGCTGCCGGGGTTATTTTCGGGACGCAGGCCACCATAAAGTATTTTGGCAGAGATGAACTCGCGCCATTTAAGGTGTTTTATAAGCGGGACTTTATTGAGCAGGAATCCGTTGAAAGTATGGGTTAAATTCAGCCCAGCGTAATGATCACTGACAAATTCAAGGTAATTCATGGCATTATAGGCATCGCGTTTATAAGCCAATGACTGGTTGGCGGGGCTGATATTAAGCAGCGGGAAAGGCACCTGGCCGATAACATAGCCACCGATAAGGGTAACGTCTGTAAAACCGGCTTGCGACAGATAAAAACGTTTATAGATATTGAGTCCCAGATCGGTATAGTTATAATTTCCAACGCTGCGGTTAATCAACAGGTCATAAATTGGGTAGGGGTTATGAATACTGTGTCGTGTACGGCTGCCCTGAATAAGCTCTTCATGGGGAGCGTAACGCAAATGCACACTTAATTCATTTGTGGTAAGACTGTTAACACGTGTGCCATCCTGAAGTTGATATACCAGGGCTTTAGCTGGGGTTTGTTCCCAGTTTTTATAACCTATTATATATGAAAAGTGACTTTCAAAGTCTCTGACATATTGAAGCTCGGTGATGCGGCTGTAAAGCCAATAATCGGTTTTCCCGGTTTGGAATGATGAAATAGCAGTTGGCCGGTTTGTTACCGAGAAGGTATGGCCGGGAACATCTACGTCATATAAATAACTCAACTTAAAATAATTGTTAGGAAAGCGGTAGGGCGCTGTTTTGTTGAGCGATATATAAGCAATTGCATTTCCTTTAAGTTGATGATCACGCGTTCCATATGCTGCGTAACCCTCGAAATAAAATGTGCTGTCCAGTTTTGGTGTAGTGCGCAGGCCAAACTGAGGTTTCAACCCTTCCAGGCTGTTGAACGACAGCGATTGCGCGATGGGTCCAATCTGCACCGGCCCGGTATCGGCATAACCCGCGGTCAGCGTGGTTAGCCACCACATCGTGCGTTTATAGGACGGCATTTGTTCCAGTTGGTATAACTTAGCATACACGGGCAGGTTATCCAACCGCCCTGTTGGTGCCCGGCGGTATTGTACCACGCGTTCGCCATAAATTCCCCAGCCTTTATTGGTCAAACCAAAGTCCGCCTTGACTTTGCTTTGGGTCAACCGATAGCGCTTGTCCGGCTGTTGTTCAAAATCCAGGTTGATGGCAAAACTCCTTACAAAAGTGACGTTGATTTGCCTGTTCAGCCTTAACTCACAACTCGTTACCGCATAATTGTCCAACGAAACTATTAACTTTCCTTCAAACAACAGATCTCCTTTTGTTCGCGGCGTAAAGGCCAATACCACTTGGTTATCAATGGTGTCTGTTATGAAAAACTTATAATAATTCGGCGAGTGATCCGCAATAGGGCTCAAAAACTGGTTAGCCAGGATAAATATATTATTCTCATAAATATCTGGTTGATGGCCGTACAACTGGTTCACATATAGCTTTACCCCCGCTGTATCAATAAACTGAAGAATATTTACGCCTTTATATCCCGTCTGTATGCCTTTATATGATAATTTTTCCTCCACCAACACCGGCAAAAAAGTCTGGCCCTGTACTGTGTCCAACATAAATTTATACTTCGAAAAAAACGTACTCTCTACCAACTTCTGCGGCAAATTAAATAACGATAGCCCCATTCGCTCGTACCGCTCTACATCCCCATACACTGCCGCCCGGTTTTTCGCTTTATGATCAATAACTTGTTGGATCAATTCCACCGCTGGATTTCCTTTATTCCGGTAACGCGTCTTGCCCGAATTGATAGTCACACCCGCCAGTTCCGCCACGTTCCGTTCCAGTAAAACCTGCAGCTTCGTCCCCTGTCCGGGTATAACTGTTTTGCTAGCCGATAAATAGCCCACTCTCGAAAACTCTAACTGTGTAAAATTACCAACTACCCTAAACCGCCCTAAAGAATCCGTTATGACACCACCACCCGTAAAACTTACTGACACCGAACTCAGTGGCTCACCAGTTGATGCGTCCACCACCTGTCCGGTTACCACTGTCTGTGCCACAGCACTCCAGCTTAATAGTAAAAAACTAAGAAATAACCAATTTCGTAGCATGTTAAATAAACCTGTACCGCGTAAATAAGTTTTAGTAACGGGCGGCAATTATTATGATAAAAAGGCTAAAGAAATTTCAATCTTCCCATACGAAGTTTAAATCACTTAAAAATCCCTTGTTTGTCATTTTTTTAAATTTTAAGCTATCTTAGTATCCACATCCTAAACCTGATCTCAAAAGATATATGTATCAAAATATAAACAAATGGGCCTGTTTTTTTATTTTATTAGCTCATTCGTGTTTCTGCAAAGCGCAAACCCCCGCCAGTTTATTTCTTGAAAAGCACACCGCTACAGAGTTAAAAAAGGATGTAGACGCTGTAAAATCCTATTTAGAAAAGAAGAATCCCAATCTGTACTGGTACATTACAAAAACTCAATTGAATAAAAAGTTTGACAGTTTAAAAACGACGTTAACACAACCTATAACCAATGCAGAGTTTAAATATAAACTTGCCTGTGTTTTGGCAAGTATTGGCGACGGACATATGACTTTAAAGTTTGATGGAGCTAAACTTTACCCTGAAGATCGCGCTAAATTTGATGGTAGCAAAATTTCCCCTATTCAAAAATTTGTGTTTAAAGTTTTGGATAATAAGCTTTACATCATTGAAAACAGATCAGAAGATAAACTTGTTACCGCCGGTACCGAAGTTTTAGCCATTGATAATTATCCTGCATCAAAAATCATTAGCGATCTCTTGTTAAGCTTATCGTCTGATGGATATAATCAAACATTTAAAGAGTTTGTTTTAAATGTTATGTTTCCAGAAAAATATATGGAATTATTTGGCTTAAAAGATTCATTATCATATTCTTTAAAAACCAATGATGGGATCAGATTACTTAGTTTAAAAAGTAGTCCTTCTGCGAACAGACTATCCAGCAGTGTGCAACTCTCCAATAAAAATTATAGTTCAACTAAATATGCCTATTTAAAAGTTGGTACGTTTAAAAATGCTTTTTTTGATACTTATGATACTTTCTTCAAAACACTAAAGCAAAATAGGACAAAAAACCTTATTCTTGATCTTAGAGATAATTTAGGAGGAAAACACGAAAGTATGATTTTGTTATTTTCGTACCTGATAGATAAACCTACTTTTTTCTCACAAAAATTTGATAAAGGCAATAGTAGTGATCTTGTTTATGGGTCGGAGACTCCTGTTGTACCTAATGAATTTAAATTTACAGGCAAAATATATGTTTTGATCAATGGAGGAACTTTTTCGGCTGCCAGCCTGATTGCAGCAAATTTGCAAGCGAATACTAATGCAACATTTATTGGCACAGAAACAGGTGGTGGCCGAAATAAATGTACCGGAGGAACATTTGACGGAATGTCGTTACCTAATACCGGCCTTCTATTAGAGTTTGGTACCCAGGCATTAGTAGTACCCCAAAAATCAAATATTAATGGCAGAGGTGTTATGCCTGATATTCCAATTAATTATAACATAAACGATATAGTTTCGAAAAAAGACCTAGAGTACGAATGGGCAAAAGCTCAGATCAACAAGACTATTCAATAATGGCCCAGTCTAACAGGATTTTGCCGTGTAGATAAGAGAGATTAGCAGTAATATGGAAAATAAAAATATTGCCGACAAGCCCACAAAAATAAGGTACCAAATACTGTTCCTTGTTTTTATAACCGTAGTTATTAACTATATGGATAGGAGCAACCTTGCTGTAGCAGCCTCGGCTATTGGCAAGGAGTATAAGTTCTCATCGGTACAATTAGGTTTGATAATGTCGGCCTTTAGCTGGACATACATTCTGTTCCAGATACCCGGCGGTATGTTGGTTAAACGTTATGCGCCCCGTGTATTTTATGCTGTTAGTATGATTGTATGGTCAGTATTCACTATTATGCAGGGATTTGCCCAAGGGTTTATGTCTTTGTTTGGCTTGCGCATGGCCACCGGGATGGCCGAGGCACCGGCATACCCAATTAATAACCGGGTGGTAAGCAGTTGGTTTCCGGATAGCGAGCGTGCTTCGGCTATTGCTGTTTATACCTCGGGCCAATTTTTAGGGCTTGCTTTTTTAATGCCTGTGCTAACAAAAATACAATTGTATGCCGGCTGGCGAGGTTTATTTATGATAACAGGTATTATAGGTGTAGTTTGGGGTATTGTTTGGTATTTGTTTTACCGCGATCCGTTAAAACATCAAACAGTTAATCGGCAGGAGTTGGATCATATTGAAAAAGGTGGCGGAATTTTAAAACGAGACGAGAACAATATCCAACAGAAAAATCCTTTTAACTGGCCCGATTTAAAAGAAGTTTTATCTCATCGTAAACTTTGGGGTGTTTACCTTGGGCAGTTTTCTGTTAATGCCGCTCTCTGGTTTTTTCTGACATGGTTTCCCAAGTACCTGGTAGATTATCGTGGATTAGATATTATAAAATCGGGTTACTGGGCATCAGTACCATATCTGGCGGCTTTTGCAGGTGTTTTATGCTCAGGTTTTCTATCAGATTATTTAATAAAAAAAGGATTTTCGGCAGCCCGGGCACGTAAACTCCCGGTAATTGCGGGTTTGCTATTATCGATAGCTATTGTAGGGGCTAATTATGTGAACGCACCGCACCTGATCATTTTTTTTATGTCATTATCTTTCTTTGGAATAGGGTGTGCTTCCATTACCTGGGTTTTTATATCTACACTAGCCCCCGAAGGTTTGATTGATATTACCGGTGGTGTATTTAATTTTATAGGACAGCTATCAGGTGTTATAGTGCCCGTTGTTATAGGCTTCTTAGCGCGTAACGGTAACTTTGAGCCGGCTCTGTTCTTTATTGCTTTGATAGGTTTTTTGGGTGCCTGCTCGTATATATTTTTAGTTGGCGATGTAGTGCGTGTTAAATCTAAAACAGCAATTCACGATTAAGCTGTAACCGGATGACAGCAAATATCATCAGTGCTTAACAAGTATAAGCAGTACAACTAAAGTATCAATATTAGTTCTTAAGTATTTTATTGCTTTAGTTCTCTTATTATTAACAAAAACCCCGGACTTTTGTCCGGGTTTTTTGCATTATTGGTCAAGTTAACTAGCCATTTGTGCAAGTTCGCTAACGTCTGACTTGTGTTTCTTTGTACCGCCTGTGCGGTTAGTTAAATAATCTGTTGAGTGGGGGCGGCCTTCAGCTATTGCTTCTGACTGGCCATTGTTTTTTACCCAATAATAAGCCGCAGCACCGGCAGCCACAAGGCTTATGCCTATACCGGCCATCCACATACCGGTATGGTTTTGATTTACAAATGGATTTTTCATGGTAATGTTTTTTTGCTTTTATAAAGCAATATTGATACCAAAATGATTTCTATGTTTTGTTCATCAACAATAAAATTACTCTGCCTTTATACTGTATAGTGCATATTCTTATAATGGAAGCTGATAAATTGGTAATTTTACAAAAAGTAAAATCAGTTGTTAATAGATAATCACGGCAGAAAAATTAATTATCTGCGCCTTGCGGTGACAGACAGATGCAACCTGCGCTGTTTTTATTGCATGCCTGAGGAAGGACTAAACTGGCTTAGCCGTAGCGAATTAATGACCTACGAAGAAATGCTGCGCAGTTGTGCTTTGCTGGTTAAAATGGGTATCGAAAAAATACGAATTACAGGCGGGGAGCCTTTTGTGCGTAAGGATATTATGCAATTGTTAACCGACCTATCCAAGCTGGATGGCTTGCAAGAGTTAAGTATGACCACCAACGGCGTTTTAACCGCGCCATATGTTGCCGAGATGAAAGCGTTAGGGGTAAAGTCGGTTAATTTGAGTTTAGATACTTTAGATGCCAACCGCTTTTTTACCATTACCCGCCGTGATGAGTTTGCCAATGTAATGGATACATTAGATGAATTACTTAAACATAGTATAGATGTAAAGGTCAACTCCGTAGTTATGGAGGGCAAAAATATTGAAGATATTATACCATTGGTTGAGTTAACTAAAGATTTGCCGGTAAGTGTACGTTTTATTGAAGAAATGCCTTTTAACGGCGACAGTCATACATACAACGGTTTAAAATGGGACTATGTACATATTCTTGAAAAGATAAGAGATAAATTCCCATCTATTGAAAAACTGACCGATCCGGCTTATTCTACATCCTATAACTATAACATCCCCGGACATAAAGGAAATATAGGCATTATTGCCGCTTATTCGCGTACGTTTTGTGGCACCTGTAACCGCATAAGGATCACACCGCAGGGCGAATTGAAAAATTGCTTATATGATGATGGAGTATTAAATATAAAGGACATCATTAGGAGTGGTGCCAATGATGAATATTTAGAACAAAGTTTATTAAATGCTTTCAGTCATCGTGTAAAAGATGGATGGGAAGCTGAGCGTAGCAGGTTCGAAAAAACTGGTGTGCACGAATCAATGGCCACTATTGGAGGATAATTATGATAACGGTTGAAGAAGCCGAACAGTTAATACAGGAGCATGCCGGTGATTATGGTGTAGAAATTATACCATTTGAAATGTCATCGGGCAGGGTATTGGCCGAAACTATTAAGGCCGACCGCGACCTGCCCCCGTTTAACCGTGTGAGTATGGACGGTATCGCCATCAATTATAATGCAATATTACAAGGTATTACCAGATTCCGGATCAAAGCTACCCAGGCGGCAGGTGACAGCCCTGTTGATATTGAAAGTAATGAGGAATGTGTAGAGATCATGACAGGGGCGGCATTATCTTCTTCAGTTGATACCATCATCCGCTATGAAGATGTAGAGATCAAAGATGGTTATGCAATGCTAGCCATATCATCGGTACAAAAAAATCAAAACATACATAAGAAAGGTGCTGATAAAAAGCAGGGTGATATCATATTAACTCCCGGCAGGTTAATTACCCCTGCGGTTATCAATTCAATAGCATCGGTAGGCGAAACTGAACTGCGCGTAAAAAGGCTGCCACGGGTAGTAATTATATCATCAGGTGATGAACTGGTGGAAGTAGCAGCTAAACCATCGCCCTACCAAATTAGGAAATCAAATAGTCATACCATACAGGCAGTGCTAAATCAACACGGTATAACAGCCGGGATGCTGCATATACCGGATGATCCGGAAGTTACCAAACAAAATATACAGCAATGTCTGCAAAATTATGATGTGATATTGCTAAGCGGAGGCATATCCATGGGTAAATTTGATTACATACCACAGGCTTTGCAAGAATTGCAGGTAAATAAGGTCTTCCACAAAGTAGCACAGCGCCCGGGCAAACCTTTTTGGTTTGGTAAGCATGATAATGGGGTAGTGGTATTTGCTTTTCCAGGTAACCCGGTGGCAACATTTTTGGGTATGCAGAAATATTTTCTGCCGTGGCTGCAAACATCGTTAGGGTTAATACCGAAAGCGCCTGTGTTTGCTGTATTGAATAAAGATTTTATATTTAAACCACAGCTAAAATACTTTTTGCAGGTTAAACTAAATTTTAATGAGCAAGGTCAATTATTGGCTGAGCCTATTGAAGGAAATGGTTCAGGCGATTTTGCTAACTTAGCAGATACAGATGCTTTTATGGAATTACCTTTAGAGAAAGATGAGTTTAAAAAAGGTGAAGTGTTTAAAATTTATCCCTTCAATTCACTGATATAATGAGCGAAAACGGTTTTACACATTTGGATAACGAGGGCCGCGCCACCATGGTTGATGTGGGCGGCAAAGCCATTACACGTCGTACCGCAACTGCACGCAGTATAGTTGAGTTACCTGTCGAAGTTTTGGCCCAATTAGCTAATGGCGATGTGCAAACTAAAAAAGGTTCAGTATTTCAAACGGCTATAATAGCAGGGATAATGGCGGCTAAAAAAACGGGAGAGTTGATTCCACTTTGCCACCCACTGGGCTTAGATAATTGTCATATTACTATACAACTGAATGATCAGCGGGAAGCAGTTATTGAGTGTACAGCCAGCATCACTGCTAAAACTGGTATTGAAATGGAAGCTTTAGTTGGTGCATCAATAGCTGCATTAACTATTTATGATATGTGCAAGGCGTTAAGCCATGATATTGTGATTAAAGAAACCAAACTGATTGAAAAAACGGGAGGTAAGCGTGATTTCAAAAGAACATAAAAAACACACTGCTTTAGCCAAGCCCGCTACGGGTAACTTTAACCGCAATGAATGGGCCATTGTTGGTGGGCCATGTACCACTATCAAATTGTTAGCTGATGCAGTTATAGGTGCGTTAACCCCACAATATAACTGTGCCTACGCGGATACTTCTCATAATGATGATATGATATCGTCATCCGGACGCTTAGCTAGTGGAGCTGTTTTAGAATATACAGATCAGATCAATTTTCATCAATTTAATTATAGTGCCCCGTTAACCCCGGTAAGGTTTAAACAACAATTTGCTGACGCAGACATGGTGCTGGTAAATGGTAACCATCAGCAAGCTAAAGCGCAGGTGGTGATTATTTACAACAATAAACAAGCATCACTGCAAAAAAGAATAGAACAGCTAACCAATGTACAGTTAATACTACTAGCTGAATCTACCGATGAGATATTTGATTTCGTAAAAGAAGCAATCCCTAATTGGCAAAACATCCCGGTTTGTTATTTGGATGAAAGGGATAAGATCATCGCGTTTTTTAAAAATAAAATGCAGCAAACTATAGCACCACTTAACGGCCTGGTTTTGGCAGGCGGCAAAAGTATGCGAATGGGCTATGATAAGGGGGTAGTTAACTGGCATGGCAAGCAACAACGTTATTATATGGCCGACCAACTGCGCCCGTATTGCAATAAGGTCTCGCTATCCTGCCGTGCAGAGCAAAAGGACGAGATAGATCCGGACTATACGGTATTAGAAGATACTTTTATTGATTTAGGGCCATATGGTGCAATCCTTTCTGCATTTCGCCAAAATCCAGACCAAGCCCTATTAGTTATAGCTTGCGATCTGCCTTTAATGGATGATAAAACTTTACAATACTTAGTAGCTAATCGTAACCCTTCAGCACTGGCAACTGCGTTTCAGAGCGGTTTTGATGAGTTTCCTGAGCCCTTAATTACCATTTGGGAGCCAAAAAGCTATCCTGTTTTATTGGCCTGGCTAGCGCAAGGGTACTCATGCCCCCGCAAAGTTTTAATTAATAGCGATATTAACCTGTTACAAGCCCCAAATCTAAATGCATTAACTAATGTAAATACCCCGGAGGATGCGGAACGGGTTAAAGCACTGATCCAACAAAAAAACGCGATTAATGAATAATGATCTGCTAAGATATAGCTGCCAGATAGCTTTGCCCGGTTTTAGCGAGACAGCACAACAGCGTTTAAAGCAAGCCAAAGTGTTAGTAGTTGGTGCGGGTGGACTAGGTTGCCCGGCGGCACAGTATTTAGTTTCGTCAGGCATCGGAACCTTGGGTATTGCTGATTATGATACTATTTCTATTAGCAACCTTCACCGCCAAATATTATATACCCCTGCAGATGTTGGTCAAAAAAAAGCACTTATAGCTTGCGATAAACTCCAGAAACAAAACCCACAAATTAAATTAGTGGCACATGATGTAAAGATTACATCAGGTAATGTTATGGACATAATAAGGAGTTATGATATTGTAGTAGATGGCACCGATAATTTTGATACCCGATATCTATTGAACGATGCTGCAGTTTTAAGCCACAAACCTGTAGTATACGGCGCTATTTATCAATTTGAGGGTCAATTGTCGGTATGGAATATAACTAACGCAGATGGCTCTAAAAGCCCCAATTATCGCGACTTATTCCCGCAGGTAGATGCCACACAAATACCCAATTGTGCCGATGGTGGAGTTATCCCTACGTTGGCTGGTATAATTGGCTGTATGCAGGCCAATGAGGTTATTAAGTATATCACCCAAACAGGCGAACTATTAGCCGGAAAAGTGTTAGTATTTGATGCGCAAACTTTGCGAAGCCATATCATCAAAATAGGGCCAGTTACACAAACTAACATCACGAAGTTGATCGAGAGTGTAGATATACCTGTGATGTCGGTCGCTCAGATTAAAAAAGGTTTGGCTGATGGTACCTTAGAATTAGTAGATATCCGTACCGACCAGGAAAGGGATGTGATAGATATTGGCGGTGAGCATTTTGAAGCTGATGAACTGGAAGATAATTTAAATTACCTCGATAATAAAATTACTAAGGTATTATACTGTTCATCAGGTAAAAGGAGTGGGGAAGCCGTAAAAGCTATCCAATCCAAACTTACCCAAACAAAAGTATTCTCTATGGATGGGGGCTTGAAAGCTTGGTTCGAGGCCGAACAGTTAGCCTAATAAACTATTTGTAAACTCCAGTTTTATTTTCGACTGGAAATTATCTATCACTTTAAATATTTCCTTCAAAGTTACCCGCTCAATTTTGGTTAAGGTTGATATGTCAACATAATTATCCGGTTCGGTACGGTCATGTAATAGTTGTGCAGCTTGCTTTTTCAGGCGGATGCTCATTAAAAAGTAATAGGCCTGGTTTAGTTCATGATATTCGGCTTCTGTAAATACCTCTTTATCTTTTAGTGCTTTCATTCGATCGCCGGTATTTAGTTCGAAAATTCGGTGTTTTAAACAATAAACCCTCACGAGGTCAACAATAGGTGTCATAGCCCTTTTAATGTCAAATACCTCTTTATCATTTTTAGTGAATGTACGTATCGCATTAAAGAATGTTAAAGGTGCCTGGTACTGTAAGGCATTAAGTCCCATGTTGTAAAATAGCTTCTCCTGTGGTTTTTGCAACGACTCATCTAAAAATTCGCGCAACTCATCCATAATGGTTTCATCGCCATAAATAGTACGACAATCAAAAAAGGTGGAGAAATTGATCACTGTTTCTGGTAATGATTCGTCCATCCACTCTTGATAATTACGTTTCCAATGGGATAATGAGTGCGTCCACTTGGGGTTTTGTGCCATGAAGCCACCTGTGCAGTAAACAAATCCTGTATCATTTAGCATGTCAGAAACCTTGGTAGCAAATTCTAAAAAGTATTCCCTTACTTCTTCGCGGTGCTCATTGGCTTTATCCTCGTAAATAATGGCGTTGTCCTGATCGGTTTTAAAGGTTTGCTCTTTACGGCCCTCGCTGCCTAATACCATAAAAACAAACTTAGCAGGCGGTGGCCCCATTTGCTCAATGGCTTGTTCTATTACTTTTAGGGCTATGGTGTCGGCAATGGTGGTAATAACCCGGTTGGCAATATGCGCATGTACACCTCGTTGCAATAATTGGCTCACAAAGGCAGGTACAGTATCCCACTTTTTCTTTAGTTCCTGTACAGATACAGCAGATTTTACTGATTGTATAAATACTAATGGAGATTGAGCTTGTTCGCTCAATAATTTATTGCGACTTAAAAACCCCACATATTCATCACCATTTTTTACCAATAAGTAACGGGTTTTGGTTTGAAACATCATCAATATCGCCTCATATATATAGGCTGATGCATCTACGCTGCGCACCGGGAACTCCATTACTGTGCTTAAGGGTTCCTGCGGGTTAATTTGTAAACCGATAACCTTATCGCGTAAGGTAATATCTGTTACATAACCTATCATTTGTTTGTTATCATCTGTCACAAACAAACAGCTTACTTTATTTGCCGCCATGCTTTGTGCTGCTTTGTAGATAGGTGTATTACTTGGGCATGATATAATGGCGCGCTGCTCAACACTTTCAATTTTACGTGAGTAAAGCTGATCGGCAGCTATATAGCTTTCTTCAAAAGTAGCCGGCTTTTTAAAAAAGTGCACAAACTCTTCGTTCTGCATCCGCTTGCCAAATTCCGAACTGAAATACTGGAAAAAATCTTCGTAGGTTTTACAAAGTTCCCTAAAGTATTTACGATGCAAGAAGTAAACTATGGTCCCTTTTTTGGCTATAACCGTTCGTAAAGATTGACGGCGGTTTAGTAATATAGAAACGCCGCCATAACAAAATCCCGACTCATGTACCTCAATTAACCGTTTGTTTTGAGCGTTATCATAAAAGAAGGATTCGTAATTACCCTTAACAATGATATCAACTCCCTTAAGTTTGGTTATTTCTTGTTGATAGATGGTAGTATCTTTTTGATAACTTACTTTATCTAATTGCCCTGCTATTCCCTTTAATACCTCTTCTGGCAATAAATGAAATGGCGTTACAGTTTTAAGAAATTCTACACGGTCCTTCATATCAAATAACAAATTAATATACCTGCTAATACAAATAGTAAGGTGGGAAGCATACAACCTTTTTTATTAACCTCAGGATGCCGCCATTTATACGAATTTTGATTTTGCTGTTCAATCATTTTTGGGGTTATCTCCCCGCGATCGGTTAGTTCAAAAAAACAATCGGCAGCATGTAGCGCATCATATAATGCGTTATGTGGATGAATTAACTCTTTATAAAAAAGGGTATTGTATAGCTCATCCAGGCGTAATTGTCGCGATGTTGTGTTTTGCATGATATGGCCACTGGTAGTCATTGTACAAAAAACCGGGACTTTTTCTAAAACATCTTTAATGCCTGCACGATATAGTTCGGCACCTATAACGTAATAATCCATTTTTACGAAGTGACCTATTACAAGCGGATTATAAAATACCAGGTCATCAATAAAAAGCTGCAATACCTTGTTAATATCATCGCCATGTTCTTGCAGATAAGCAGGAGTAATGCCATGAACTTTAAAAGCCGATTCACTTATCTCAACATCATCATGTATGCTGATATAATGATCTTCTCTTTTAATCTCTACACGATGTTTATCGTATACTATCCAGGATATTTGTAAGGCGTGTGGCCAGTTATCGGGTGCAGTAAAAGGCAGCGTCCAATTTTTTGGCAGATCAGAAGCCTCGGTATCAATAAATAATAGATAGTTGTTCAATGGTTTTTAGCAGATGTATAACTATTCAAATTTATAAAATATAGCCACTATAAAAAGCTTATTAAATAAAAAGCCCCTCTGCATTAACACAAAGGGGCTTTTATAATATTTAACAAAAGCTATTATTGCAGTTTAGCTAAAGCAGTTTTAATACGGCTCATAGCTTCAACCAATTTCTCTTCAGAAGCGGCGTATGACATACGGATAGATTTTTTGTCACCAAATGAATCACCACCTACGGTTGATACATGCGCTTCTTCTAATAAATAAATACTTAGTTCGTCAGCATCATTAATGGTTTTGCCATTAGCGCTTTTGCCAAAAAATGAAGTAACATTAGGGAAGAAATAAAATGCCCCTTCTGGTAAGTTTACTTTTAAGCCGGGGATCTCTTTCATCAAGCCATAAACCAGGTCACGGCGTTTTTTAAATTGTTCACGCATTTCTAAAACGCTTTCTAAACCACCATCGTAAGCGGCTAAACCGGCACGTTGGGTAACAGATGAAGTACCTGAAGTGATCTGTCCCTGTAATTTATCGCAGGCAGCAGCAATTTCTTTGTTTGATACAGAGTAACCTAATCTCCAACCAGTCATAGCAAATGCTTTAGACCATCCGTTGATGATAATTACGCGATCCTTAATGCTATCAAATTGAGCGATTGATTCGTGTTTGTCAACAAAGTTGATATGCTCGTATATCTCGTCAGACAGGATATAGATATTTGGATATTTTTCAAATACTTTAGCCAAACCTTCTAACTCAGCTTTACTGTAAACACTACCTGTAGGGTTACAAGGCGATGAGAACATAAATAACTTAGTTTTAGGCGTAATAGCGGCTACTAATTGTTCAGGCGTGATTTTAAAATCCGACTCAACAGTAGTGTCAATAAATACGCTTACACCTTCGGTTAATTTTACCACTTCTGAGTATGATACCCAGTAAGGAGTAGGAATAATAACCTCTTCGCCCGGGTTAACCAAACACATTAAAACATTGGCAATAGATTGCTTAGCACCGGTAGAAACAACTACCTGGCTAAAATCATAATCTAAACCATTTTCTTTCTTTAATTTTTCAACAACGGCCTTACGTAATTCAGGGTATCCGGCAACTGGGGTATAATAAGTATAGTTATCATCCATGGCCTTCTTTGCTGCGTCCTTAATGTGCTTTGGCGTGTTAAAATCGGGCTCGCCGAAGCTAAGGTTAATCACATCAATGCCTTTTGCGGCAAGTTCGCGGCCCATTTTGGCCATTTTAATTGTTGCTGATTCTGACAGGTTGTTAATCCTGTTACTTAATGCGCTCATGTTTTGTTTTTTGTTGTTATCAGGCGCAAATATAGAAAATATGCCTAAAGCTAAGGTCATTACCAGTCCACTTTTTGATTTTACTTTTTTGGTTGCTGCTTTCTGCTGTTGTTACCGTTGTTATTCCTAAATTTGACTTATAATTTATCGGATTTGCTACAACAAAAAAAGATCATTCTTATATCGCTGGTAACGGGCATTGTGTTAATGATGGCCAAATTTGGCGCGTATTTTATTACATCATCAAACTTTGTACTTACCGATGCAGCCGAGAGCATAGTAAACGTTATAGCTAGTTCGTTCGCGTTTTTTAGTATTTACCTGGCAGCCCAGCCACGTGATGAAAATCATCCTTATGGCCATGGTAAGGTTGAACACTTCTCTGTTTTTATTGAAGGTGGATTGATATTATTAGCTGGTCTTATTATCATTATCAAATCTATATACGGTATATTTTATCCGCATAACATACATGACTTATTAATTGGTGCTATCATCATTGGTATAACAGGTGCCATTAATGGCGTATTAGGTTATTATATGATCAGCAAGGGCAAATCTATCCCTTCTATTACTATTGAAGCAGATGGCAGGCACTTGCTTACTGATATGGTTACCAGTTTTGGTTTGGTTATCGGCTTGCTGCTTATACACTTCACTGGGTTATTGATATTAGATAGTGTACTATCAATTGTAGTAGGCTGTTATATTATATTTACGGGATATAAGTTAGTACGCAGGTCAGTTGGTGGCTTAATGGACGAGGCCGATTTTGATGTAGTGGCCGATGTGATAAAAATATTAAATGATAAACGTAAGGAAGAGTGGATAGACGTGCACAACTTCCGCGCGCAAAAATATGGTAATGAGTTACATATTGATTGCCATGTTACGTTACCTAATTATTTTGATTTAAATAGGGTTCACGAAGAAGTATCAATGATTGATAAACTCATAAACCGCGAAGTAACTCAAACAGAATTGTTTATTCATGCCGACCCATGTCTGCCGGATTGCTGCCATTATTGTAGCATGCCAAACTGCCCCATAAGGTTTGAGCCAAAGCGGGAACATATTGAATGGACTATGGATAGGGTTATCCGAAACAAAAAACACTTTGAGTAATGGCTATATTTAATGTACGTGCTTATGGTTTACTGGTTAATGATGCCAACCAGTTATTAATTACTGACGAAAAAGAATATGGCAGGCAATTCACCAAACTACCCGGTGGCGGCCTGGAATACGGCGAAGGATTAATTGACTGCTTAAAACGGGAGTTCAGGGAGGAGTGTAATGTTGAGGTAGAAGTGCTTAGTCATTTTTACACTACTGATTTCTTTGTTAAATCCGCCTTTGGCGATGCACAGATCATTAGTGTTTATTACAAGATCAAAGCTATTTCAAATTTGGATATATGTATTAAAACCACTCCATTTGATTTTGATGGTGAGGGAGAAGTATTACAGGCTTTTAGATGGGTTGCCTTAGCCGAGTTAAAGCCGGAAGATATGACCTTTCCTATAGATCAGTATGTAGTAAAACTTTTAAAAGAGAAAGCATGAGTTTAACAGACAGGGATTTAAAGGTAATATGGCACCCCTATACCCAAATGAAAACGGCCTTGCCACCTGTGCCTATTGTGAGAGGCGAAGGCGCTTGTTTTTTTGATGAGAGTGGTAAAAAATATATAGATGCAGTATCTTCCTGGTGGACGAATATACATGGGCACTCACACCCCTACATCGCCCAAAAAGTAGCCGAACAATTAACTAAATTGGAGCATGTAATATTTGCAGGCTTTACACATCCCGGTGCAGTTGAACTGGCCGAACGTTTATTGCAAATATTGCCGTCAAATCAAAAAAAAGCTTTTTATTCAGACAATGGCTCAACAGCTGTTGAGGTAGCTATAAAAATGTGCCTTCAGTATTGGCATAACCAAGACAGGGGCCGCACCAAAATAATGGCCTTTAAAAATGCCTATCACGGCGATACTTTTGGTGCTATGGCTGTAAGCGGTCGCAGTGCTTTTACAGCGGCGTTTGATTCATTGTTATTTGACGTGGAATTTATCGATTTGCCTAATGAAACTAACATTGAAAGTCTCAAATCTCAAATCTCAGATCTCAAATCTGAATTAGCTTGCTTCATTTTTGAGCCATTGGTACAAGGTTCTGCCGGGATGCTAATGTATGAGGCCAAATATTTGAATGAGTTAATGGCACATTGCCGTAAAGAAGGTGTGTTGTTAATAGATGATGAAGTATTTACCGGTTTTGGCCGCACAGGAAAAGCTTTCGCCTGCAACCATGTTACAGAACAGCCAGATATTATGTGTTTCTCTAAAGGGCTTACAGGTGGCACTATGGCTTTAGGATTAACCACCTGTAGCCAACAGATATATGATGCTTTCCTATCGGATGATAAGTTAAAAACTCTATTTCATGGCCATTCATTTACCGCTAACCCGGTTGCCTGCGCATCGGCATTGGCGAGTTTAGATATCTTCCAGGAACCATCGACTTTAGAAAATATCAAAAGAATAGAGGAGAAGCACAGCCAGTTTGCATTGCGGATAAAACATCACCCTAAATTAAAAGCCGTGCGCCAAACCGGAACTATTATAGCTATGGAATGGCAAACAGAGGGTGATACAAACTATTTTAGCACCCTGCGGGATAAGCTATACCTATACTTTTTAGAAGCGGGTATAATTTTGCGACCATTAGGTAATATTATTTACATTTTACCTCCGTATTGCATTACCAATGCCGACTTAGACTACATTTACCAAAAAATTGAGCAGGCGCTTGAAGAGATTTAATTTATGCAACTATCCAATATACTACCTACTATAATTGCCAACAACGAATTACACGCTCGCTGGTTAAATACGCTGTCGTTAATGGAGAATACCGGTGCGCGCAAAATATCAGCCAGTGAGGACCCGGTTACAGTTACTTACATCATACTAAAACATGCTGCCGAGGAGCACCGCCATGCTTTTTATCTGAAAAAACAGATTGAAAAATCAGGTAAAGACTTATGCCCAACCTATGCGGATGAATATTTGGTTGCACCTGCTTGCAGCAAGTATTACCTCAATATGCTGGATGTAGAAGTGAGCCGTTATTTAAAAAAGGAACTTAACTTATCAGGCCGCGAATTACGCTTTGCTGCTTACCTGTTGGTTACCTATGCTATTGAAGTACGTGCTGATGAACTTTACCCTATTTACCAGGATGCTTTAGATAACGCAGGTAGCAAGGTTAATGTCAAATCAATTATACTGGAAGAAGAGGGGCATTTGGAGGAAATGATCAATCAGTTACAAAACTTCTCTCCGGTTTGGCAGTTGCATGCCGACAAAGCTGTTGAACTGGAAACCCGCCTATTTGAACAGTGGGTGGTTGAGTTAGGTAAAGAAGTAAACTAAATTAAAACGCTAAATACTCCGTAAATATCTGCTGCATAAAAGCTTTACCGTAAAGCAATGCTTTATCAGTTATAGCTTTATCCGCATTTTTATTTTTGCGATAGATAACCCGCTGACCGGAGTTATCGTAGGATACTGCCTGTTCTGGTAGTATAAAGCCGAAACCATTATCCCAATCAAAAAAAGCAAACTCCTTGCTGTATGGGTTCAATAAGTTTTTTGACCAGGTAAATTGCTGATGCGGTAAATCAAGTTGTGCCAACAGGGTCGCGGCCAGGTCGGTTTGGTTACCCAGTTTGGTAATGGTTTTACCGCGATACTCCGGTTTTATAACATCGCCATAAAACATCATCGGAATATGATATTTACCTGGGTGAAACGCACCGTGACTATCTAACGGTAAGCGGTGACCATGATCGGCAATAATTACAAACAACGTATTTTTATACCAGGGCTGTTTTTTTGCAGTTATAAAGTAATCATTCAAAACCGAGTCGGTAAAGTAAGCGGTACTCCTAAACATATCAGCCACATTATCACCTTTAAAATGTGGCTTTACCGGCAATACAAAAGGCTCATGGTTAGATAAAGTCTCTACAAATGAAAAGAAGGGATGAGGCTGATTATTAAAGTATCCTGCATGTTTTTTAAGTAACACATCATCGTGCGCACCCCAGGTAGACAGGATATCCTTTTGTGGTATATGGCTCTTATCTATAATACGATCCAATTTATGATCGTACATATAGGTGTCAAAATTCATATAATCGGCCTTGCCACCATAAAAATAGGTAGTGAAATAACCTGTATTTTTAAATTCGCTTACCAATGATGGTAATTTCCGTTGTTTTATAGTATCTAAAATAATGGTACGTATAGCCTGCGACGGAAACCCGCTTAAAATAGCTATAATCCCTTTATCTGTACGATCGCCTGCGGCATAAATATTATTGAATGCCAAGCCACTTTTAGCCAATTTATCATAATTGGGTGCCACACCTTTTTCGCCTCCTAATGATTCGATCAGGTCGGCAGTAAAGCTTTCTAATTGTATGATAACTACATTTGGTCTGTTTGTGGTTAGTACCTGTATAGTAGTATCCTTTTTTACCGCAAATGTTTCCTGTACCAATCTTTTAGCTTGTGCGGGTTGCATATATTGGTAAGGGTTATAAGGCTTCCGGAAATTCTCGAACACATTATTGGCCAAATTCCACTCAGTATTTTGAGCAGCCAAATCAAGTAGCTGATTATCTGAAAAATAACCTGCGCTTTGGTTAATAGGAGTAGGCTGCAAGCTGCCCCTAAGTAGGATAAAATTAATAAGGATAACCAGCACCGTAAGTGTTACCTTGCTTTTGGTGGTAACTATTGGCGGCCTTTTATAGCTATGATCTAATATGAAATGAGATAATAAAGCGCCTATCGAAATTAAAAAAACACCTATAGCAATATTTAATGCAATAGGTGTCGACGCGGTGGACGACATCGATTCGGCCGGGGCTAAATACAAGGTTTCAAATGCCCTGAAATTTACTTTAGCACCCCATTCGGTAAAGATGCCCAGATCAATAATAGCTATAAAACTGATGAAGAATAAACATATCCAGGTGTAAACCTTAAACCATATAGGTTTAACAGGTTTGTTGCCCGTAAACCAATTAATAAAAAATACCAGTAAAGGAATAATGGCGATATAAGCCGTGGCCGATGCATCCATGCGCAAGCCGTAAACAAAGGTCTCTAATATTTCGGCAGCGGTAACACCCTTAAGTTTTGCATGGAAATAAATTAAGAATACGGCCCGTGTTATGGCAAAAAACAGCAGCCAAAAAAGGTAAAATCTTATAAATGCAAAAAGGCTTCTTAACATGGGTTGGCAAAAGTAATTATTTTTACAGTTAGGTTAAGAAGCCTTTTTATAATAGGATACAGTGTTGACTTATCTTTGTCCGCCAAGTGTGTTTAACTCATTTAGCGTTATTTTTTCGTAATCTGCAGGTACGCCAAATGACCCGACAGGTACTTTTTCTTGAACTATGGATTTTAAAGTAGCATCAATAGTTTGGCCGCTTTGAGTTGTTTTAAATTGAACAGGGAAGCCACCTGCTTCTTTAAAAAGCTTGGTTAAACTGTTTGCAGGTGCTTTTATATCATTAGTAACCCATATGTCAATGGTCGATCCACTTTTAGCATCTTTAGCAATTACTTTTTTGCTGTTAAAGCCATTTATTTGTTTAGTTTCAGTTGTGGTGGTAAAGGTATATTTAGGTGCTTGTTCCTCGGCCTGCTTTAATTCGGCAGGGGTTAATACCGCGGCTTTTTTTATAGAGATCAAAGGTACATCAACTAAAATTACACCATATGTCCCTGCTTTATTTGACACCGCTTTAATATTGGCGGGACCTTGTTGTGTTATAAAAGCGTTCGAATCTGCGTTAAATATAAGTTTAGCCTCCAGGTCGCCTATACCTGTTGCTAACGCATAGGTGGCTGTACCTTCGGTATAAGTTTTTTGTGCGCTTGCGCTTATAGTAATACAGCTAAGGGCCAACACCATTGCTGTAACTGATTTTTTAATATTCATAGTTTTATAGATTGTAAATAGATGTTAAAGTTTAACGTTCAATAGATATTAGATAGTATAATTAATGCTTTGTTACGCTTTAATGACTGATAGGGGATTCGATTGTTTTGTGCTTCCTGTTCTAATTTTTCAACCAGGTTGGGTCTGTTATCAGCATTAATAACCAGTAGCTTGTAAGTATAGTTTTTATTAATTGAAGTAATAGCTGTTTTCGGGTTGTTTGTTATGTACAGATAGTCAACTTGCAGTTTTTGCGGTAGTAGTTTGTTTGAAGTGGTTTTGTTGTAGATGAGTATAGCTTTGTTCTTGAATTGAATGAAATCACCGGTTTTTCTCAAAAACGGCATGTTGATATTTTTATCCAAAGTATATACAGCGGTATCTGTTATTTTACAGCTATCCAGGTAAGGTTGAATAGCATACTTATAATTTTTATCCGCGGGATTTAGGTCGGTTAAAATGATAGATTTATTATTATTCTTGAATACAATGCCACTATGCGATCTTAAATTCAAATAAGTGATACTATCGGTTTTAAAAGCATTGTATTTTTTTAGGCTGATGCTGATGGCAAACATCGATATGCATATGAGGGATACTTTTATGAACCATTTCCTTTTGTCAAATAAAAAGTAAAATATGCAGATGATGATCACATACAGTAATAAATATTCCAACGTGGTGAGCCATATTTTACCTATGCTAGCCAGCGGCGATTGTTCAATTACAGTTAATGCTTTATTCATCCACAGGATAGCCTGCTCTAAAATTAACCCCAGGGCTTTTGAAACACCAGGTATCTGCGGCAGCAATAAATAAAATAACCCGGTATACATAATTAACATAACAGGCAAGGCTATCAATAAGTTACTTATTAAAAAGTAAACCGGGAACTGGTGAAAGTAATAGGCGCTTAGCGGAAATGTAATTACCTGTGCGGCGATAGATATGGAACACAATGCCCACAACTTATCTATCCACCTGTTTTTAAATTCTAATATACTATATACAATCGGCTGAAACACCACTAAACCCGCAACTGCCAAATAGGAGAGCTGAAAACCCACATCAGTAATAAAGCAAGGGTTGTATAATAAGAGTACAAATGCAGATACGGCTAATATATTCAGCGTATTGATATAACGATTATACGTTTTGCCCATGATAATGAGCGATAACATAACTGCGGCCCGGCAAACAGCGGGCGAGAAACCTGTGAGCAAAGCATAATACCAAATGATGGTGATAATGATTATTGCTTTTAATAGCTTGCCATATTTGCGGACATCCAAAAAGCCAAGCACATAATTTAGCAGCAAAAATAAAATAGCCACATGCGCTCCTGAAACGGATAGCACGTGTATAGTTCCCGTTTTTGAATAGGCCTCTAAAATATCATTACTCAAATCGGCTTTATAACCTAGTATCAATGTGGATCCTACGGCAATAGCTGTAGTATCGTGCATATTGTGCTTAAATTTTTGCACCAGATTTTGCCGTTGTTGCAACGCATAAGTAATAACCGGGTTGCCGGCATTATGGTTAAGCACTACATATTGCTTGGGATATAAAAACGCCTGGTGATAAATGTTTTGATGAGCTAAATACTTTTTATAATTAAACTCGGCAGGGTTAAAGGGTGGGTCAACTATGTTATAATTGGCAGGAATAAGTAATTCATCTCCATATTTTAATTCAATTGCTGCGCTATCTTTTATACTGATGAGTAAATTGCCGGATGTGGTTGTGCGTTTACCATTAATTATCTGTTGTTCCACTTTCGCGGTAAACCTTACCAACCCATTTTTCAAAACAGGCTCGTTGTTAATTTTAGTAATGAGGTATTGCGAGGCCGATTTAGAGAAGTGGTCAATACGGTTTAAATCATTATGCTGTATAACGCTAATCCATCCTGCCAATAACAATACTAAACTCATTATCGACCCACCCAACCATTTGATACGATATAAACTTAAGCGTGTATAACCTAAATTCAACCCTATAAAGGCAATACTTATTGCAGTAAGTGATATTAGCAAGTAGTGTAAATAGATGGCCGAAGAAAAATTTAACCCAATCACTATCCCCAATAAAAATGGGAGCAAGAGAAGTGCAAAAGGAATTTCGCCTTTATGGTTGGCAAGCATTTAGATAAGATTGGTTTAACAAAACCAAAGTACAAATAATTATCAAACCCACCATGTCATTGCGAGCGTAGCGTGGCGATCGCGAACTATGGGTACTTAGCTTCTTTGAGATTGCTTCGTCGTTCCTCCTCGCAATGACATGGAGGTAGATTACAACTGATCCCTAACTTCCAGTAAAAACTTTTTCAAGTTTTCTAACGAGTCAATAACACGTTGGTTATCCTTGGTATCGCCTAAATTATTCTTCAAATGCTCTTTGGCACCATTAAGGGTATAGCCTTTATCGCGTATCAAATGGAAAATGATCTTCAGGTTCTCCAGGTCCTCGGGAGTAAATAAGCGGTTGCCTTTTTTATTCTTTTTGGGTTTAAGTACATCAAACTCTTTCTCATAAAACCTGATGAGTGATGTATTTACATCAAACATAGCCGCTACTTCACCCATGGTGTAGTATAGTTTACTGATCTCACGTTCTTTGTAAGGCATAATGTTTCAAATGTATGATTTAGTCGGGAAGTCCGCAAGTCCGCAAGTCCGAAAGAAACTAATACAAACTTTCCGACTTCCGGTCTTTCCGACTTTCGGACTAATAATTAACTTTGCCCCATGACTGCTAACGAAATACGCCAGGCTTTTCTGGATTTTTTTGCCGCTAAGGGACATACTATCGTTCCTTCGGCACCTATTGTTGTAAAAAACGACCCCACGCTGATGTTTACCAACGCGGGGATGAACCAGTTTAAAGATATATTTTTAGGCGAATCGCCTGCCAAATCACCACGTGTGGCAGATACACAACGTTGTTTACGTGTTTCGGGCAAGCATAATGATCTGGAAGAGGTAGGTATTGATACTTATCATCACACCATGTTTGAGATGCTGGGCAACTGGAGCTTTGGCGACTACTTTAAAAAAGAAGCCATTGAGTGGAGTTGGGAATTATTGACCGAAGTATATAAAATAGATAAGAGCCGCTTATACGTTACCATTTTTGAAGGTGACGAAAAGGAGGGCCTGCCTAAAGACCAGGAAGCCTACGATTTTTGGAAATTAGTTGTACCTGAAGATCATATTCTTTTAGGAAACAAAAAAGATAACTTTTGGGAAATGGGCGAAACCGGCCCGTGCGGTCCATGTTCAGAGATCCACTATGATAACCGCAGCGACGCAGAGCGTGCTAAAGTATCAGGCGCTTCTTTGGTTAACGCCGATGATCCGCAGGTTATTGAGATATGGAATAACGTGTTCATGCAGTTTAACCGCCTTAAAAATGGCTCATTACAGCCATTGCCTGCTCAGCATGTGGATACAGGGATGGGTTTTGAGCGTTTGGTACGGGTTATACAGGGCAAGCAAAGTAATTATGATAGCGATGTTTTCTCGCCCACTATTGAGTTTATTGCTGCCAAATCAGGCAAAAAATATAATGCAGATGCTGTTCCCGGTGATGCAGATTGGAACGTTGCTGTTGCTATGCGCGTTTTGGCTGACCATATTCGTGCCGTAAGTTTTGCTATTGCCGATGGGCAGTTACCATCAAATAATAAAGCAGGATATGTTATTCGCCGTATTTTACGCAGGGCGGTAAGATACTCTTATCAATACTTAGAATTTAAAGAACCGTTTTTAAACCTGTTAGTGCCGATACTGGCAGAACAGTTTAAAGGTGTTTTTGATGAATTAAATAACCAAAAGGATTTTGTTCAGAAGGTAATATTGGAAGAGGAAAATTCCTTTTTGAGAACTCTTGATAAAGGTATTAAATACTTCGAAGAGTATTTCGAGAAAACTTTCGTTAGAACTGGCACTACTCCCGCAGGAGATGATATTCAATTAATATTTCCAGGTGAAAAGGCATTTGAATTATATGATACCTACGGTTTTCCAATTGACCTAACAGAATTGATGGCTCGCGAGAGAGGAGCCGTGATCAATATGGAAACTTTCAATAAATCCTTGGAAGCACAAAAATCACGATCACGTGCTGCCACCACCATTGATACCGAGGATTGGGTAGTTTTAAAAGATGATGAGTCTGTTGAGTTTACCGGTTATGATGAAACTGAAAGCATTGCACACATCATTAAATACCGTAAAGTTACAGCTAAAGGAAAAGAGCAATACCAGATCGTATTGGATAAAACGCCTTTTTATGCCGAAAGCGGTGGCCAGGTAGGTGATACCGGCGAATTGGTTTTTCCGGATGGTGAGGTTGTAGATGTTACCGATACTAAAAAAGAGAACGGACTAATTGTTCATTTTGTAGATAAACTGCCGGAGGATATTGACGATGCTTTAACCGCTATTGTTGATAGTCAGCGCCGCGCCAATATAATGAATAACCATAGTGCCACGCACTTGCTGCATGCCGCTATGAAACAGGTATTGGGTTCGCACGTAAACCAAAAAGGTTCATTGGTTAACGAAGATTATTTAAGGTTCGATTTTTCGCACTTTGCCAAAGTTACTGATGAAGAAATAGCACAGATAGAAGCCATAGTTAATCAAAAAGTACGTGAGAATATCGCTTTAAAAGAGGAGCGCAATGTACCTTATGATGTGGCGATAAAAAGTGGTGTAACTGCCTTGTTTGGTGAAAAATATGGTGATTATGTACGTGTGATCACTTTTGATGAAACTTTCTCTAAAGAGCTTTGTGGCGGTACGCACATTAAGTCAACCGGGCATATTGGCTTCTTTAAAATTATTGCCGAAAGCGCAGTAGCTGCAGGGGTAAGGCGTATTGAAGCTATTACCGGTGTAGCCGCCGAGGTATTTATTAATAATCAGCTTAAACTGGTTAGCCAGGTGCGTGAGTTATTGAAAAACCCAAAGGATGTTTCAAAAAGCATCGAAAGCTTATTAGACGAAAACAACCGCCTGAAAAAGGAGATAGAGAAAAGTGTTTTAGAGAAATCATCCGGCTTAAAAACTGAGTTGGCTCAAAAAGCTGAACAGATCAATGGCATAAACTTCATCGCGCAAAAAGTGGAGTTGCCTAACGCGGATGCTATAAAGAACCTGGCCTATAATTTAAAAGATATTGTTAGCGATCTGTTCCTGGTATTAGCTGCCGATATTGACGGCAAACCCAACATCACTGTTATGATAGCTGAAAATTTGGTTAAGGATAAAGGCCTGCATGCAGGTAATATCGTAAAAGAACTAGCTAAAGAGGTAAAAGGTGGTGGTGGCGGTCAGCCGTTTTTTGCTACCGCAGGGGGGAGTGATATAAGCGGCTTGGATAACGTATTGGCAAAGGCCAAAAGCTTTTTGCAATAATTTGTAGTTATTTGTTGATATTTAAATAATTAGTCCAGTTATATAAAGTATAACTTATGGTTTACACTTTTTTAATGCCTTTTTAATTAAGTAATTGACTATCAAATAAATAAAATTATTTTTTGCTGAAATGTGTTAAGTTGTGTAAACCATGTTTGTCAATCATAAACAATAGGTGAGTAACATACTTTTTAACACTTGCTTAAGCAGGTTAATTGTAAAATATTATATTTGGCCTTTCATCATCGGGCAAAATATAGCTTGTATTATAATTTATGACAGTTCTCACAGGAGAAATAGGCGAAAAGTATGAGTTAGTTGTAGGGTTAGAGGTTCACGCGCAACTATCAACTTCAAGCAAAATGTTTTCTTCAGATTCGGCTGCCTTTGGTGCCGAAGCTAACCACCATATTAGTGCCATATCATTAGGTCACCCGGGTACTTTGCCGCGCATTAACAAAACAGCGGTGGAGTATGCAGTTAAGTTGGGTTTGGCTTGTAACTGCACTATAAACCTTAATAATACCTTTGCCCGTAAAAACTATTTCTACGCCGATCTGCCTAAGGGTTACCAAATAACGCAGGATCATGCGCCGGTATGTTTGGGCGGTGGCATTACTGTGAAGTTGGCTGATGGTTCTGAAAAGCAACTGGCTATACATCATATCCACATGGAAGAGGATGCAGGTAAAAGCATGCATGATAACCATCATGAAGATTCATTGATAGATCTGAACAGGGCAGGAGTACCTTTACTGGAGATTGTATCTGAACCGGATATGCGCAGTGCGGAAGAAGCCGGACAGTTTTTAACCGAGATACGAAAAACCCTGCGTTACCTTGATATTTGCGATGGCAATATGGAGGAAGGCAGCATGCGATGCGATGCCAATATTTCTGTACGCCTTAAAGGGGCAACTGAATATGGTAACCGCTGCGAGGTGAAGAATTTAAACTCTATTCGTAACGTTCAACGAGCTATTGAGCATGAATTTATACGCCAGGTAAATGTTATTGAGGCAGGCGGCCATATCGATCAAAATACACTTAATTTTAATGCTGATACCGGCGAAACATCAGTTTTACGCTCTAAAGAAATGGCTAATGATTACCGCTATTTCCCTGAGCCTGACTTGATGCCTATTGCTTTGGATGATGCTTATGTAAATAGAGTTAAGCAAACCATGCCGGCATTACCGCTTGAGTTGTATAAAAAATATACCAACCAGTTAGGTTTATCTGAATATGATGCAGGAGTAATTACTGCTGATAAAGAACTGGCCCTGTTTTTTGAAGAGTTGATAAAACATACCGATAACCATAAAGCAGCTGTGCATTTGTTGATGGGGCCTGTTAAATCGTACTTAAACGAACATTCGGCACACATTAGCGATATCAATTTACAGCCTAAGGCTTTAGCAGGTTTAATAAAACTGGTTGATGATGGTTTGGTTAACAACACGGTAGCCTCACATAAATTATTCCCGGCGCTGTTAAGATCGCCCGAAAAAACTGCTGAAGCATTAGCAGGCGAATTAAATCTGTTGATCACTACTGATAATAATGATGTTAGCCAATACATTAATGATGCTATTGCCAAGTTCCCGGATAAGGTAAAGGAATACCAGAAAGGTAAAAAAGGCGTTTTAGGCTTGTTTATGGGCGAGATCATGAAAAGTTCAAAAGGTAAGATTGACCCACAAAAAACTAACCAGCTGTTAATAAAAGAATTAGAATCAAGATAAGTAGTTATCGGATATCTTTACTTATTAAATCAATTAAAATGAAAAACCGTTTTGCTGCCTGCGCATTTATAGCCCTGTCTGTTTTTTTATTTGCCTGTAAGGATAAAGGAACGTTTACTATATCTGGCACCATTAAAAATCCGGAAGCTATTAAAAATATTTATTTATTAGCGGCAGATAGCACCAGCGTTAATGTAGTTGACTCAACCACATTAAACGATGGCAAATTTGAATTTAGGCACAAGACGCCTTATGCCAATTTATATAAACTACGTATAGGCGGGGCGATATTTGATATCATCGCTCAAAATGGTGAAAAGATTGACTTTACTACCGATTTAAAGGATGACAAGCATACTTATACTATTTCAGGATCAGCCGAATCTGAAAAAATACAGGAGTTTAATAAAATAAGCAACGTATTTAGTGAGCAGTACACCCAGGTAACTAACGATTACCAGGCAAGGGCAGAAGCGATAGGTCGGGAGTCAGATTCTTTAATGAATGTTTTTCAGCCCCGTATCCGAAAAATATCCGAAGATAATAACCGCGCTATTTTAAAATTTGTTAACGATAATAAAACCTCATTAGCAGCATTTTACGCCATGACATCAGTTACACCTCCCGAAAATTACGAGCAGGAAATGATCAAATACGCTGAAGATATTAAAGGCAATTTTACCGATAATCCGGGTGTAAGACGTTTTATCAATCAAATGGAGTACATGAAAGTAGTGGCTGTAGGACACAAAGCCCCTGATTTCATTATAGGCGGAATTGATGGTAAGCCGGTAAAACTGGCTGACTATAAAGGCAAATACGTAATGCTTGATTTTTGGGCATCATGGTGCGCACCTTGCCGCCAGGAAAATCCAAATGTGGTAAAACAATATGCCATTTATCATCCTAAAGGTTTTAATATTATTGGTATATCATTAGATACCGATAAAGCCAGCTGGCAAAAAGCGATTAATGATGATAAATTAACATGGGCACATGGATCAAATTTGATGAAATTTGACGGCCCTACAGAACGCGACTATCGTATTGAAGCTATACCTATGAATTATATTATTGATCCACAAGGTATTATTGTCGCAAAAAATTTAAGGGGTCCCCAACTTGAAGATTTTTTAAAGAAAACATTTACCAACTCTAAATAAACTGTTAAAATAAAGTGACTATTAACAATTTGTTAATATTAACTTAACTGTTTACTTCATTTAATCGGCTACTTTTATGCAAAATTAAAAGCGATGAGCAACACTGTTAAACAAAAAATATTAATTGTTGACGATGAGCCGGATATTTTGGAGCTGATTGAGTACAACTTAAAAAAAGAAGGCTACCAGGTATTTTTAGCACGTAACGGACAAGAAGCAGTAACCGAAGCTAAAAGATCACTCCCAGATCTGATAGTATTAGATATAATGATGCCTAAGATGGATGGGATAGAGGCTTGCCGTATTATGCGCACCATGCCCGAGTTTAAAAATACTTTTATGGTGTTTTTAACTGCCCGCAGTGAAGAATATTCAGAAATTGCAGGATTTAATGTAGGTGCAGATGATTATATAGCTAAACCTATTAAGCCCCGCGCCTTGGTTAGCCGAATAAACGCTATACTGCGCAGAAACGCGCCAGCCGAAGATTTTACTGATAACAAACTGGAAATTGGTGATTTGGTAATTGACCGCGAGGCGTACCTGGTTTATAAAGCAGGTGTTAAGGTAGTATTAGCAAAAAAAGAATTTGAATTATTATATCTGCTGGCATCAAAACCCGGCAAAGTATATACCCGCGAGGTGATACTAAAAAATATTTGGGAAGACTCTGTAGTAGTTACCAATCGTACCATTGATGTACACGTACGTAAACTCCGCGAAAAACTGGGAGATGATTGCGTGTCGACCGTAAAAGGGGTAGGCTATAAGTTTGAGGCATAAACAAAAGAGGCGGTAATTTTTACCGCCTCTTTTGTTTATGTTGATTTATTACTTGGCAGCTGCTACTTTTTTCTTAGCGCTGGTAGATTTGCTTTAACAGCAGATGATTTAGCAGCAACAGCTTGCTTGGCACTTGCTACATCTTTTTTAGCATTAGCTGTAACTGCTTTTGCTTTTGTAGCCGCTTTGGCTTTTACATCAGCAACTTCTTTTTTAGCTTTAGCAGTTACCACTTTAACTTTGGTATCAGCTTTTGCTTTTACATTTGCTGCGGCAGTTTTAGCTTTGGTTATAGTTGCTTTAACTTTTGCTGGTGCAGCTTTTTTAGTAGCGGTAGTTTTCTTTGCCGGTACTGATTTTTTTAGCGCTTCAATTTTTTCTTCTACAACATTTTTAATGTCGTCTTTAACATCTTCTGCAGTATCTTTTGTACCATCCCAAAATTCTTCAATAGTTTCTTTTACCTTTTCAAAAAATCCTTTTTCGTCAGGTTGGGTAGATTTTGTTACCATATTAATTGTTTTTTATAGTTAGATATGTTTTAAATACAATAACTGTTCCAACTAAAGTTTGTTTTAATAACGTATTTTTGCAGGCTATAACGCATACATGAAAGTTCCAAAATTTACCGACCTTATATTATTTGAAGATGATGACATCATCGTTGTAAACAAACCTGCCTTTATAAGTACGCTTGATGAGCGCGAGGGCAGCGAGATCAATATGTTAAGGATGGCCAAAAATTACAGTGATGACGCCCAGATATCCCACCGTTTGGATAAGGAAACATCAGGGGCATTGATCATCGCTAAAAATCCGGAGGCTTACCGCCTGGTATCTATGCAGTTTGAAAAACGTCAGGTTAAAAAAGTATATCATGCCGTTATTGAGGGTACACATGTTTTTGATAACCTGTTAATAGATCTGCCTATTTTAAACGTAGGCAAAGGCAATGTGACCATAAGCCGTCAGGAAGGTAAACGCGCCGAAACCTGGTTTCAGTCTTTAAAATACTTTAAGCATTATACATTGGTAGAATGCCGACCTGTAACCGGACGTATGCACCAAATACGCATCCATTTAGCCACTCAGCGGGCCTCAATTGCCGGAGATGAGATGTACAAGGGTAAACCCGTTTTCTTGTCGGATATCAAGCGAAAATACCATTTAGGCAAAGATCAGGAGGAGCTGCCTATTATGAAACGCTTTGCCCTGCATGCTTATGAAGTAACTTTTAAAATAATGGATGGCAAAGAGGTAACTATTCACGCACCATATCCTAAAGATTTTGAAACACTTTTAAAGTTGTTGGATAAGTTTGATAGTTAAGTTGCAGTTTAGTAAGTAGTTCCAGTTAAGTTAAATATTGCTTACTGCAAACTCAAAACTGCCAACTATCTAATCATCACTCCCGGTTTATTCACCACAGGTAATTTGATAAAGTTAGCATCCACAATACTTTCAGGCAGGAAGATGAATTTTTTATCATATATCTGCGTGCCGATGTAGTAACTCAACCAATATTCATTGTTTAGCCCAAAGGTTTCTTCGGCTATAGGTTCAATTATTTTAAAGGTCCCCGGTTCAACCAATGGGAACATGTGGCGTAGGGTAGAGGTCTTCACCTGCTCGCCATCTTTTTCACCATAACCTTTTGAGGTTATCAGTACATTCTCAATAGGTTCTTTTTTAAGGTTGATCAAATAAACATACCAGGTTTTATGCTCCGCGTTCTCTTTCTCTAAAGCAACGGCAATAGCAATATCCTGTACATTATTTTCGGGGAGATCTTTTATCATATTATAGTTGTTGTAAGTTGTGTGTTATAGGTTGTATGAGACTTACAACACACAAACTTACAACCTTCAACCAATCTACTTTTTCTTAGCAAATTTTTTACCACCCTTTTTAGGTGCTTTGGCATCCGCGTCAGCCAGGGCCTTACATTCAGCAAAAGTTAAGGTAAGTGGGTCTTTGTCTTTGGGTATTTTAACGTTCTGCTTGCCAAATTCAATATACGGTCCCCATCGTCCGTTTAATACTTTAACGGTTGGATCTTCATCAAATGCTTTAATTAGTTTTTCCGCATCTTTTTTACGTTTGGCTTCTATCAATTCAATGGCCTGTTCTTCGGTAACGTCAAGTGGGTCTATCTCTTTGGGTAACGATACAAATGCGCTGTTGTGGCTTATGTATGGGCCAAATCTGCCGATAGCAACTTTCATAGCTTTGCCTTCATACTCGCCTACAACTTTGGGTAGTTTAAACAGTTCCAGCGCTTCTTCTAAAGTAATGGTTTCAATGCTTTGGCCGGTACGAAGGCTGGCATATAATGGTTTATAATCCTTATTGTCGTCGCTGGCATTCTCTCCAACCTGCACAAACGGGCCGTAACGGCCAATACGTACCGATACTTTTTCTCCTTTTTCGGGATGGATACCCAAGTCGCGTTCGCCGGTAGCTTTAGTTGCTGTTTCAATGGTGCTTTGCACATCATTATGAAATGGCTTATAAAAGTCGTGAAGCATTTTTGTCCATTCTTGTAAGCCTTGTGCTATCTCGTCAAATTGTTTCTCAACCGTAGCAGTAAAATGGAAATCGACAATGCCGTTAAAGTGTTGCACCAGGAAATCGTTTACCACTGCACCAATATCCGTAGGGAAAAGCTTATTTCGCTCTGCACCTGTATTTTCGGTACGTTCTTCTTTAGAAACGCTTCCGCTTTTTAAAGTTAACACACGAAATTTGCGCTGCTTACCTTCGCGTTCCTCTTTAACCACATAACCACGGTTTTGTATGGTAGATATGGTAGGAGCGTAGGTTGATGGACGACCTATACCTAACTCCTCTAATTTCTTAACCAAACTGGCTTCCGTATATCTTGAAGGTGGGCGGGAAAAGCGTTCGGTAGCCAACATTTCCTGCAATTCTAATAGCTGATCTTTAGTCAACGGTGGCAGCATTGCGTTTTCACCATCCTGTGTGGTGTCTTCCTCTTCGTCGTCTGATTCCAGGTAAACTTTCAGAAAGCCATCAAATTTCATTACCTCGCCATTAGCCACTAACTGCTCTTTGCGGGTTGATATGCTGATCTTTGCGGTAGTCTTTTCAAACTGTGCTTCACTCATTTGCGAAGCTATGGCACGTTTCCATATCAATTCATACAGGCGTTTATCGCCAGCATCACCGTCAATAGTATGCGCGTTAAAGTAGGTTGGCCTTATAGCTTCGTGAGCCTCTTGCGCGCCAGCACTTTTGGTTTTATATTTTCTTTGCAGATGATATTTATCGCCGTAGGCAGATATAATTTCCTTTGCAGCAGCATCTAATGCGGTATCAGATAAATTAACCGAATCGGTACGCATATAGGTAATATGTCCCGATTCATATAGTTTTTGTGCAACCGACATGGTACGAGAAACCGAATAACCTAATTTACGACTAGCTTCTTGTTGCAGCGTAGATGTAGTAAACGGAGCAGCAGGTGAGCGTTTAGCAGGTTTGGTTTCTAATGAACTAACATTAAATGCAGCATCTATGCAATCGTTTAAAAATTTCTCTGCATCTTCCTGTTTAGTAAAACGTTCAGGCAATTCTGCTTTAAAAGCTTGTTTGCCCTTGCCAAATATGGCGGTTATTTTAAATGCGGCTTCTGATTTGAATTTATTGATCTCACGTTCGCGGTCAACTATCAGCCTAACAGCTACTGATTGTACACGGCCTGCCGAAAGTGATGGTTTAACCTTTTTCCATAAAACCGGTGAAAGTTCAAAACCCACTAATCTATCTAAAACCCGGCGTGCCTGTTGGGCATTTACCAGGTTGTAATCTATTTTACGCGGATTTTCAATTGCTTTCATGATAGCCGGTTTGGTGATCTCATGAAAAACAATTCGACGGGTATTTTCTTCTTTTAAATTAAGCGTATCAAATAAATGCCATGAAATAGCTTCTCCCTCGCGGTCCTCATCGGACGCTAGCCATACAGTGTCTGCTTCTTTAGCTAATTTTTTTAATTCACTTACTATCTGTTTTTTATCGGCAGGTACTTCATATTTCTGTTCAAAGTTATGAGCTATATCAATAGCATCTTCAGACTTAACCAGGTCGCGGATATGGCCGTAGCTCGACTTTACAGTAAAGTCTTTACCTAAGTATCCTTCGATGGTTTTGGCTTTCGCCGGAGATTCTACTATTAGTAAGTTTTTAGCCATTTAAACAGTATTTTTTTGCAAATAAAACATAAAGTAAGCGAAACGCAAACTTTTGCAATAGGTTTAATTTATTGATTGAGTTAATTAAGAGAGTAGTTAAGGGTCAACTTTACATTAAGAACCCACCACCTAAAAGATCGCTTCCTTCATAAAATACAGCAGATTGGCCAGGTGCTATTCCTGATACATTGTGGTGGAAATCAACCTGCATATGCTCGCCCATTTGTACTATGGTGCTTTGGGTGCCCGCATCTTTATAACGTATTTTGGTAATTGCTTCTAATGGTTCGGTTATAGTTTCGTACTTAATCAGGTTAAGGTTACGTACCCAGGCTTGTTTGCGTTCCAGTTCTTCAACCGTGCCTAATACAACGGTATTGGTATCAGGTAATATTTGCGTAACAAACATAGGGTGACCAAAAGCTACGCCCAATCCTTTGCGCTGACCGATGGTATAAAAAGGGTATCCCTGGTGTTTGCCTACTATGGTGCCATCTGTTAAAACAAAATTGCCCCCGGCAACACGTTCTTCCAAATCGCCTACTTTATGCCTTAAAAACGATCTGTAGTCGTTATCAGGTACAAAGCATATCTCGTAACTTTCACTTTTTCCGGCTAATTCTATTTCGCCCATTTCCATAGCCATTTGGCGTATTTCAGGTTTGCTAAAAGCGCCTAACGGAAATTTAGTACGGGCCAAATTTTGTTGCGACACCCCCCAAAGTACATAAGATTGGTCTTTATGTTCATCTTTTCCTTTAGATATCACATATCTGCCGCTGTCTTGCTGACGTATGTTGGCATAGTGTCCGGTCGCGATAAATTCGCAATCCAGTTTATCAGCACGTTTTAATAAAGCTTCCCATTTGATGTGGGTGTTGCATAATACGCATGGGTTAGGAGTGCGGCCAGCTAAATATTCATCAACAAAGTTATCTATTACAAAATCGCCAAATTCGCTGCGGATATCCAATATGTAGTGAGGGAAACCATAGCCAACAGCTAAAGCACGTGCATCATTAATGCTATCCAAACTGCAGCAACCGGTTTCTTTCGAGCTTCCGCCTGACGAAGCATAGTCCCAGGTTTTCATGGTAAGGCCAATAACTTCATAGCCCTGCTCATGCAACATTACTGCCGCAACAGAACTATCAACTCCGCCACTCATCGCCACTAAAATCCTACCGTGCTTGCTCATATATTTTGCAAAGATACTTTTTTGATTTTTATGCTGATGATTTGTTGGTCAAAGGATAGTAATAATATGGTTGGGCTAAAGCCAATATACTATATCTTCTTTTATTCGTTGGTTGAAACCAACGGCAATGAAATTATTAATACTGTCAATTCGGTATGGATTCATTGCCGTCCCATTTATGGGACGGATTTAAAGTTATATAGGGGTGGCTTTAGCCAAATTGTATCAATTAATGGGTTGATGGGAATTTTACTTAAAAGAAATTCATACTATATACCAACAAATTATGATGGTTATCTAAATATATAATACAAGTTTAAGCGATATACACCGTTTTGATATTTACAAACTCATGGATGCCAAATAGACCCAATTCACGGCCATAGCCCGACTCTTTTATCCCCCCAAAAGGCAACCTCGGATCGGATTTTACAAGCGAATTTACAAAGCACGAACCTGCCTCCAGTTGAGTTGCGGCAATCCTTTCGCCACGCTTTTTATCTTTGGTAAATACCGCACCTCCTAATCCAAAAACCGAATCATTGGCAATTCGGATAGCATCAGCTTCATCATTTGCAGATATAATGGCGGCTACCGGGCCAAACAATTCTTCATCATAAGCAGGCATTCCTTTTTTTACATGTGTAAGGATTGTTGCCGGGTAAAAGGCATTATTGCCAGTAGGCAATTCGCCACCCAAAATACATTTGGCACCTTTGGCTATTGATTGTTTAACCTGCTCATGCAATTCATCCCGCAGATCAACCCTTGCCTGTGGACCGATATGCGTACTTGTATCCAGCGGATCACCTATTACCCGTTGCTGCATTTGTTCTAAAAACAACCGGGTAAATTCCTTTTCTACCGATTTAACCACAACAAATCGCTTAGCTGCTATACAGCTTTGTCCGCTGTTAATCAATCGACTGGTCACGCATATTTCCGCGGCTTTTGGTAAGTCGGCATCTTCTAAAATGATATAGGCATCGCTACCGCCTAATTCCAAAACTGTCTTTTTAAGTTCTGCACCTGCTTTTTCGGCTACTTTTTTACCGGCATTAGTGCTCCCGGTTAAGGTAACCGCTTTGATGTACGGGTTTTCTATTATCTTTTCTACTTCTGTATTACTTACCAGCAAGGTTTGGAAAACATTTTTTGGAAACCCTGCCTGTTCAACCAATTCTTGAATAGCCAACGCACAACCCGGAACATTAGATGCATGTTTTAATACACCACAATTACCAGCGGCCAAAGCAGGTACCAAAAAACGAAACACTTGCCAAAATGGGAAATTCCATGGCATAACAGCCAATACTACACCTATTGGTTGAAAGGTCACATAGCTTTTAGAAGCTTCAGTTTTAATAATTTGATCTTTTAGATGAGATTGGGCATTGGCTGCATAATACTTACATGCCGAAGCACATTTCTCTATTTCAGCAATCCCTTGCGCTAAAGGTTTGCCCATCTCTAAAGCCATTAACTTCGCTAACTCATCCTTACGCCCTAGCAATTTTTCGCCAAGATCGATCAATAGCTTGCCGCGTTCATCAAAAGAAGTTTCTTTCCACTTTAACCAGGCGGAATGGGTTTGGGATATCTTCTTCTCAACCTGTTCAGTTGTATGCGCCTTATATTTCTTTAACTGTTTTCCGTTAGCGGGATTTATTGAAATGATATCCATATCAAAATTGGTTTTAGAAATAACAAACGGTACTGAAAATGTTTTAATGGTTAGGGACGAACCTGCCCAGTGCCTTTTACCAACCATTTATAACTGGTAAGCTCCTGTAGCGCCATAGGGCCGCGTGCATGCAATTTTTGTGTGCTGATGCCTATCTCGGCACCTAAACCAAACTGCGCACCGTCTGTAAACGCCGTAGAAGCATTTACATATACCGCTGCGGCATCCACACGATTCAAAAAGGTTTCCATGTTATCCGTGTTTTCGGTAATAATGGCTTCGCTATGTTTAGAGCTGTTGTTGGCAATATGCTCTAAAGCATCTTCAAAACTATCTACCGTTTTAATAGCCATCTTCATTGACAAAAACTCGGTACCAAAATGTTCAGGGCAGGCTTTGTGTAATAACTCAACAGGATAATCGCCTTTTAAAGCATCAAAAGCGCGTTCATCAGCAAATATTTCTACACCAGCATCGCCTAGTGGTCTGGCTAATTCACGAAGATCATTTAGGCGCGCGCTATGTATCAACGCGCAATCTAACGCATTACAAACACTCACCCTGCGGGTTTTGGAGTTAAATATAATATTGCTGCCTTTTTTTAGGTCGGCAGATTCGTCAAAATAAACATGCACTATACCTGCTCCGGTTTCAATTACAGGTACTTTGCTGTTTTTACGTACACTATCTATCAAACCCTGGCTGCCACGTGGAATAATTACATCAACATAACCCACTGCTTGCATTAATGCTTCGGCAGCTTCACGTTCCTTTGGTAATAGGGTAGCCACATTTACATCAATGTCATGTTTACTTAATACCTCATGAATAACATTGATAATAGCTTTGTTAGAAAAAGCCGCGTCGCTGCCGCCTTTTAGTATGCAAATGTTGCCCGTTTTAAAACATAAAGCAAATACATCAAAAGTAACATTTGGCCTGGCCTCATATATTACTCCAACTACACCCAAAGGCACAGTAACTTTTGATATCTCTAAACCATTAGGCATGGTTTTTTGTGAAAGGATTGTACCTAATGGATTCTCTAGCTTGGATACATTTATAATATCCTTAGCAATATCCTGTATACGCACAGCAGTTAGTTTTAACCTGTCGTAATTAGGATTGGCCGGATCCATACGGTCCAGATCCTTTTGATTTTCTTCCAGTAAAATATCAGTATTGGCTAAAGCCGCTTGTGCCAGATCCTCCAGCACCAGGTTTATAGTATCAGCATCCAGGTTTGTTTTACGACCCGCCGCCTGTGCATTTTCAAAATATTGAACGTAATCCATTGTTATTAGTATTGTAAATAAAGGTAGTCATAATGCACCAGCGGCTTTTGGTTTTTCTGTCCAATTTTTTCTTTTGCCTTATCCGCGCCGTATTCTGCTATGCCTAAACCTATCACTTTGTTATCTTCATCAACCAGTTTAATTATTTCGCCTTTATTAAAATCGGCTATTACTTTCACCACCCCAATGGGCAGTACACTGGTAGCCTTGTTAGATAGCAAAGCATTTTTAGCTCCTTCATTTATTTGTACAACACCCGTAGCTGACCCTTCTGAATGTGCTATCCATTTCTTTTTGCCTGATGCTTTTTTATTAGGAACAAAGCGGGTATGTACCACTTTATTATCCAAAACATCAGTTAAAATATTGGTTTTTGTCCCGTTGGCGATGTGTACCGCTATACCCAATTGTGCCGTTTTTTGCGCCATATGCGATTTTGTGATCATACCACCACGTCCAAATTGCGACCGGCTGGTTTGCACATATGAGGAAAAATCAATAGCACTACTTACCTCCTCAATAACTTTAGATTCCGGTAATTTTGGATCGCCATTATAAATGCCATCAACATTACTTAAAATTATCAAGGCTTGCGCATCTAACATTGAAGCTATTAATCCCGCCAATTCATCATTGTCTGTAAACATTAGCTCTGTAATGGATACCACATCATTTTCATTGACTATAGGTAATACATCGTGCTGTAACAATGTCTCCAAACAGTTTTTCATGTTGATGTAATGAACACGGTCAACTGAATTGCTGTCTCTAAAGTCTTCTTTAGTAACCAATACCTGCGAACACAGGATGTTAAACTTGTCAAACAAGTTAGCATAGGTATTTATCAATTTCACCTGGCCAATAGATGCCAATAATTGACGTGTTGCCACTGCATCCGACTTTTCAGAAACAGTGATCAAACTCCGGCCTGACGCTACCGCGCCTGATGATACCAGTATAACTTCAACACCCTGTTTTTTTATAGCGGCTATCTGGCTCACCAAATGTTCTATACGTTGCAGGTCCGGCAAGCCGTTTTGCTGTGTAAAAACATTGGAGCCAATTTTGATAATTATACGCTGGTAATTAAAGCCCATTATAGTAACAAGTGGTTTAAATTACAATATTACCAAAATGATAGGTAAAGGAGGGTATGAATTATCAAGATATGACATAAATCTGTGTAGAGACGCAATACCTTGCGTCTCTGAACGGCATTAATTAGACACAAAGTATTGTGTCTCTACGAAATTAAAATAATGATGTCTGCACGCCTTGCCCCGGTGCGGAGCGTAACGGTTTTACCAATGAAGGTGTAGGCACCAGAACTTCCGCAGTTTTACCTGTAAATGGCAGGCGGGTAAACTCTTTCCATTTGGCAAAAGGAGCAAAGGTTTCTTTTTCCAACACTGTTAACTCATTTATCGTAAAACTTTCATTCCATTTAATGGCTTTAAAATAAGGCCATAATAAATTGAAATCGCTTACAGGTATGTTACGGGAAATAGTAATATGAGGCACCATAAATTCTTTAATATTGAGATGCTTCTTTAAGGTCTTGAACCATTGAGTAACTTCAGGTGGGGTTGATATTTTAGCATAAATGGTTTTATAATCCTCGCCATGGTTAAAATAATCAAAACTATCAATGGTTAAAGTAACAGGAGGGATGGTAGTTAGTTTGGGAGTTAGTGAGCGTATGGCCGGCTCAGTTAAAAAGCTTTTTTGGCGATGCATTTTTTTGATGGAGATATGAGCTATAGAGTGCATACTCTCATAATTGCCAATTACTTCTGCAGTATACAACTTATAATCGCGTACCAATGCTTTAATCTTATCCGGAGGAGAAAGCAATATCATAAAGTCGGCGTAATTTTTCATATCAAAAATAACTTAGCGGGAAACAATAATACTAATATTTTTAGTATTTACGAATAAATTTTACATATTTGTACTATGGAACTCAAACGTCATATAGTACATATTGACCTCGATTCTTTTTTTGTTTCGGTAGAGCGCAAGTTTAATCCTGATTTGATTGGTAAACCTGTATTGATAGGCGGATCAGCTGAAAGAGGAGTAGTGGCCTCCTGTAGTTATGAGGCGCGCAAATATGGTATTCATTCTGCAATGCCTATGCGGCAGGCTATGAAGTTATGTCCGCATGCTATAGTTATTCGTGGCAGTCATGGGCGATATTCGGAAGCATCGCGCGAGGTAACGCAGATTATTCATGATAGTGTTCCGCTTTACCAAAAAACATCAATCGACGAATTTTATATTGACCTGACAGGTATGGACAGGTTTTACGATTGTTATCAGATTGCTACCGACCTGCGTCAGCGGGTTATACACGAAACAGGGTTGCCTATATCATTTGGTATGGCATCAACCAAAACAGTAGCTAAAATGGCTACCAATCAGGCAAAACCCAATGGGCAGTTACTCATACCCCATGGTAAGGAAAAGGAGTTTATGGCGCCTTTATCTATTCGTAAAATACCAATGCTGGGCGAAAAGACCTGCCAAAAGCTATACCAATTCGGTATTGAAAAAATAGGTGATCTGCAAAAGGCAGATATCCGGTTTTTAGAAACGGTATTTGGTAAAGCCGGAAGATACATATGGGAAAAAGCGCACGGAGTTGACGATGGCGAGGTTGTGCCGCATGGCGATCGAAAATCTATCTCAACAGAAAATACTTTCCATACAGATGTAGCTGACCATAAAACACTGGAAACGGTATTAGTATCTATGACCGAGGAACTGACGGCTAAACTGCGTAAAGAAAATAAAGTAGCTGGGTGTTTAGCTATAAAAGTGCGTTATGCCAACTTTGAAACCCATACCCAACAAGAAAAAATAGCGCTTACCGCTGCCGAGCATATTTTAATCCCTGGTGTGAAAAATCTGCTTAAAAAAGCCTGGAACCAACACAGGCCCATAAGATTAATAGGAGTAAGGCTTAGTAACCTTTGCACCGGCAGTTACCAGATAAACCTGTTTGAAGATAATGAAGAGCGCATTAAACTGTACCAGGCCATGGATCAAATTAACTTTAAGTTTGGCGATAAAACGGTTTGCCGAGCCGCGGGTATGGCTATTGGCACGCGTAATTTTAATCCTTTTTTAAAGGGATGATTTTTACTTACGGTTTAGGTTTTATTTCTTGTAGCCAGCCACTAAATGATATGCCCTGCCTGTTGGTACTAATCACTTGTAAGGAGGCATATCCCCCCGGACTCACGGTTAAAAACATTTTGTTAACATCGCCTGAGCCACGTACATCAGCATTGTTCAATTTAATGTTTATTTCATAGTTGCCATTTTTTTTCTGAACAACTTTATAATCAAATTTAGTTGTAGTGAATTTTATGCCGCCGTCAATAGCATTTACAGGTGCCGAGTATGCTACTCCGTAATACGGTAAAAATGCTGTTAATGTATCATTAGCTAATTTTAGATCATAATTGCTACTGGTAAGATTTATCATGTTGCCACCCATTGGATATGCCTGGTTGGCTATGAATTTGTATTTTTTGCTATCTATTAATCGTTTTAGATCAGCTGCTTTTGCCGCTTTTTTATCAGCCTTTGTATTTTGTGCCTGTACAGATAATGTGCTTACAACTACTAACAAGATACTTATTATTTTTATAATATTCTTCATGACGATGTGTTTTACTATCAACGTATTGCTATCAAATTTCGTGCAAATTATTGGATATAAAAAAGCCGCCACGGTTTAACCGGGCGGCTTTATATTTTGACTTTAAATAATTAGATCAAATTTACGCTGCGGTTAACAAACTCGGTCAGTTCAGCACCGGTTAATAAACCTTGCGAAAGCAGGGCGAGGTCAAAAGCTTGTTTTGATAATTGTGCCTGTGTCTCTTCATTTTCTTCCTGCAAAATGCGACTTATCAGTTTATGGTTACCATTTACTACTACTTTATAATTATCAGGCATATTACCATAAAAGCCCATGCCGCCGCCCATAGCTGCCATATCTTTCATACGGCGCATAAATTCGTCCATGGTAATGGTTACCGGTAGTTCATCCGGGTTAAGGCTTTCCAGTTCTACCTTGTAAGCTGGTTTGTTTATCGCTTTATCAAAAATAGATTTTACTTTGGTAGCTTGTTCTTCGGTTAAAACATGCTCTGGCGCGTCATCTTTCTTGATCAGCTTATCCGCTACATCAGCATCAACACGTTTTAAGGATGTTTTCTCCAATTTTTGCTCTAACTGACTGATAAAGTGATTATCAATTGGCGAATTCATCACCAAAACATCATAACTCTTTTTATTGGC
>CAZGBN010000013.1:0-60757 GCA_964524015.1 uncultured Mucilaginibacter sp.
TATGATATTTACGTTAACAAGATACTAACTCCTGTTAACTTTCAAAAACTAAAAGGGAGTGCTGGCTCGCAGTATGCAGATCGCGCCAAACCCGGTTGATCTCTGTATCTGGCGAGGCGGCTTGCAAGCCGCAATAAGGATATAAAGCATCCACATAATTACGTGCCGCCTTGGCCAGCTGCCTGCTGGTAAAGCTTACCCATTGTAACGCTTCCGGATTATTTTCTCGCCAGGATGTATCAACCGCCCTGTAAAAATTATTGCGTGTATCCTGCATTTCAGCTTTTATTTGGTGAAGCCTTTCGGCCAGTAATGTTTTTTGAGGAACACTAAATTTATTAAGGGCCGACCTTTGTGTAATTACATCTTCGGCCAGGTCAATAAAATGAATGGCCATACCAGCCAGGTTGGCGGCTAAAGTAGCTTCGGCTAATTGTAAAAAGGGGTATTTATATAATTTGTTATTAATGGTTGTTTTGGATGCATCTATCTGGAAGCACCGGGTTTTATCAACTGGCACGTTATCTATTTTGAACGAATGGCTGCCTGTTGCTACCATACCAATATACTTCCAGGTAGCCAATAACTGTACATCCCTTTTATCAATAACAAACGGACGAATAACCGGGCTGCCATCTTCATTTAACAACACCTCTCCATCTTTTTTGATGATACAATTGGCTGTAAAATGCGTAGCATGATGTGCGCCGCTGGCATAGTTCCATTGGCCATTGATAATATAGCCGTTGGGAATTATAATTGCCTCCCCCGTTTGAGCCCCGCTCCCTGCTAAACAGGTTTTTGCATCATTAAATATTGATGGCGCAACTTCCGTATCTATAAATCCCGAAAACCAACCTGCACCACAGCATAAGGTAAATACCCAGCCAAAGCTGCCATCGGCCCAGCTCAGGGCCTCTTGTAATTTTACCAACCCGGGTAATGAAAGGTTAAGCCCGCCATATTCAACCGGCATTAATGCTTTGAACCATTTTTGCTGATAGATCAATTCTAATTGTTGCGGGTGCAGCATGCCCAACTCTTCGGCTTCTTTTGCGCTGTCGCGGATGGTTTTTTGCCAATCGGTTTCAATAAAATCGGATGGGTGCTCTATATTTTGCATGGCTATTAATTTAAAACAGGTTCAACCATGTTGTTTTCTTTCCGATAGATTGCCCGCCACTCAAAGTATCCCCATATGGCTATCACAAATAAAAACAAGGTAAGCAGGCCAAACAGCGGAAGGTTTTTATGAAACAACAGCGGTATGGCAAATAAGTTACTGATATTTAACAATACCCAATTCTCAATTTTACGCCGGGCCAAAAGCCACATCCCCGCCCAAGCGGTTGACGATACAAACGAATCCCAAACGGGTACCGTTGAATCAGTAAAATGTTTAAGAACCAAATAAAATACTATCCACCCAACAAAAACAATCAACAGCACAATTATCCATTCGCCTTTAGTGCACCACGTTATTTTAACCGGAGCGGTACCGCGCCGGGTTAACCAAAATACCCAGCCGTAAATACTCATTATAACATAGTAAACATTGAGTATAGACTCGGCATATAACCCGGCTACCAGCAAAACATAAATACCTATTAAGGTGCCTACAATTCCGGTTGGGTACAACCATACATTATTTACCCTTGCTAACAATACCTCGGCTACAGCCAAAGAAACAGCAAGCCACTCTAAAAGAGTGGTTTGCTGTAATTGCTCAATAAATAGTTGTATCCAATTACTCATTAAAACCTAACGTTAACCGATGCCAGGAAATTAATCGGCGCCTGCGGGAAGTAATAATTATAATTTTTAATCACGCCGTTCTCAATATCCGGATAGGTTGCGCCATCTGATTGGTATTTCGCGCTAAACACGTTATTTATTAATAAGCCTAAGCCTACATTTTTAACACCGTTAAACTTAAAATTATAGGCCAAACGCACGTCATTTACAAAATAACCGTTTAATGAACGGCTTTGTGTTGAGGTATTGTCCAGGTATTGCCTGCTTACGTATTTGCTAATAAAAGCAAATTCCGCATTTTTAATAACCTTATAACTAAGGGTGCTGCCTGCAATAAATGAAGGTGAATAAGCAATATTTGTTGAGGTGTATTGGGTTAGGTCATTAGTTCCTGTGTCGTAGTTATACAAATACTGTTTAAAATTTTTCACCTTGTTGGTGCTTACGGTTGCATTGGCCATCCAGGTAAGCGGTTTGGCAATTTCTACACGAGTAGTTAATTCAATGCCGGCACGGTAGCTATCGTCAATATTGGTACGTATGGCCGCACCAACATCATTTAATGATCCTGTTAACACTAATTGATTTTTATACAACATATAAAAACCGTTAATATTCAAACCAAACTTTGAGGAGTTAAAATGATAGCCTGCTTCAAAATCCTTTAAGTTTTCTGATTTAGGACGGCTGGCAGGTGATGAATTTGTAAAATCATTACGGTTAGGTTCGTGGTTACCCACAGCCAGTGAAGCGTAAACACTGCTACTGCCAAAACTATATGTAGCCCCAACTTTAGGGTTAAAAAAGTCAAGCAAAGCTTGTTGTTGTACATTATTCAGGTTGCGGTCAAAACCCAAAAATGAATAATTAATATGACGGTATTGCATATCGCCATAAACAAGCAGGTCTCCTAAGTTTAATTCGGCCCGGCCAAAAATGTTAAAATCTGTTTTTTTAGCAAAGTTGCGCGAGTATTCATAGCCCGGCGGCACATTGGTGCTTTGCTGTGTCCATACAATTTTATCATAATGGTCGCCTTTGTACTCGTTATAAGCACCGCCCAAAATGAATTTGAATTTTTGGGTTGGCTTGTAAGTAAAATTATATGTAGCACCGTAAAAGTGGTTGCTTAACCATAGTTGTCGTATCAGGTCGCTTGTTGTTATAGCTGTACCGCCAATAACTACCGGGGTTAAACCGTAACGGCCCACAAGGTCAGCATCGTTTTTGTACTCTTCATAATAACCATAACCGCGTGTATAATGCAACGCTCCGTTAAAAGTAAGCTTGCTGCTTAAAGTATGGTCATACAATAACTGGTAATGGTTTTGCGTGTAATTATCCGTTTGGTTATCATAAAAACCACCTGTTTTGGTTATTAAACCCACTTCGTTATAACGGAGATTGCCGGCTAAAAATTTATCTTCGGATAAGCCGTTCCAAGCCTGGTAGGTTTTTTCATGGCCCGAAAATACATTCAATCTTAAAGTATTGTTTTTACCATAGTAAGCACCACTTAAAAAGTACGATCGTAAATTAGATGATGCACGTTCAATATAGCCATCAGATACGGTACGTGATAAACGTCCATCAAAACTGAACTTGCCGCCCAACAAACCGGTACCAATATTTACTGTATTTTTAAACGTTCCGTATGAGCCTGCCGAGTTATTTAGTTCCGCATAAGCGGTATCCTGACGTGTGTTGGTAGTGATATTAATACTTGCGCCAAAAGCTCCTGCCCCATTGGTAGAGGTACCGACACCACGTTGTACCTGTATTTTGTTAATTGACGAGGCCAGATCGGGTAAATTAACCGAATATGAACCTTGAGATTCGGCATCGTTAATAGGGATACCGTTAACCGTTAAGTTTATTCGTGTACCATCCGATCCTCGTATTCGTATCCCGGTATAGCCCACACCCGCGCCCGCGTTTGAACTCACCACTGCTGACGGCGTTTGCTCTAACAAATACTCAAACCCACGGCCCGAGTTGTTTTTGGCAATATCCACCTTGTTCAAATTGGTAAAGGTAACAGGGGTTTTGGCAGATGCCGATATGCCGGTTATATTAACCTCATCAGTTACGTGGTTGCTGTTGTTTAAGGAAAAGTTAGCTGTTGTATTACCGCTTACGATTAGCTTTTTTTGTTCTGGTTGATAGCCAATGTAAGCTACTTCAAGCACATAATTGCCTGATTGCAGATTTTCAATTTTGTATCTGCCGCTAACGTCTGCAACTACACTGGCAGACTGATTTTGAATACTGATTGTTGCGCCGGGCAATGCTTCGCCGGTTTGTTGGTCCGTAATTTTTCCGGATACAGAGAATTGGGCCGATGCCAGGACAGGCAGCAGCAAGGCAAATAATGCCGTGAATAAATTTTTCAATGTGTGTTAATAAAAATGTTAAACCATCTGTACACCAGGGTATAATGCACAGTACACTTAACTTGTTACCTCTCCCTACGCCGGCATTACCCGGATCAGGTGTAGTTGTGTTGCAGGTTGTGAGTTTTAAGTTGTAAGTATTACCTACAACCTTCAACATATAACTTACAACTCAACATGGGTTTGATCTCAGCCTGTCTTTCAGTTTGGTAAAATAGCTGCAGCATATCTTATAACCAAAGCAAGGCACCCCTTGAGAATTATGAGGCAAAGGTAGTAATGATTTCGGAATTCGGATGTGGAATTTCGAATTTTAAAAAGAGGCGTATTGTTTTATAAAATCAACCCAATCTATTCCAAAAGGGATTTTAACATATTTCCCCTGTGGAGTGATCAATACTTTAGTAGGATAACCAAGTACGTTGAAAGTTTTAATTATGTCCTTATTTCCTATTGCTACGGGGAAGTTGTATTTGCGCTGTGTCATATATCCATCTACCTTTTCTTTCGTATCAAAGCACGCAATGGTCGACACAATCATACCCGGTATAATACCCGTAACTGTGCTTTGATAAAAGTTTTGTAACGTAGGGTGTTCTTGCACACATGGGCCACACCAGGTGCCCCAAAAATCCAACAATATCCATTTACCGGCCCAGCCTTCCTTTGAAACCGTACCACCATCGAAGTTTATGAGAGTATAAGCAGGAACATTTTTTGCATTTAAATTTATAGCGTTTCTCCAATATTGTTTAAAGTTAAGCGTGGGCGCATCGGCATTATAGGCACTCTCTAATTCTGATTTATAGGTTGTTGGGTTTTGAAGAGCCATTTCTGTAATTGCAGCAATAAACTCTTGTTGGTTTTTATGTGCTTTAAGGTATTTCAAATACTCGGCTCTATACAGTTCCCGGTTTCCGTTTCCAAATAAATATAATTCAGAATTATTTTCATCTGCCATCCTATCAATAAGATCGGGGCTATAGTTTGCCGCGGCTTTTAAATAGTTAGCAGCTTTTAAACTTTCACCTTGTGATAAGTAATCTTTGGCCATCAGGTAATTGGCGCTGGCTAATGTATAACGATACCAGGCACGAACCTTAACCATAGAGTCGGATAAGGCGTATGGGTTCTCGGCTACCTGTAATGAATTTAGTTTATTAATAGTGGTAGTTAATAAGCGTTGGGATAATGCTTTTAAGCGTTGGTTTTGGTTGAGCTCCTGGTAAATTAACAAAGCATATCTACCGGTAACATCTTGATAAAGGTCCTTTTGCGCAAGCTGATTTTTTATAAACTTATTTGTTAATGCTATAATATTTTCGTCAGTCAATTTTTTTTGCCTTAATGTGGCCCATGCATAAAGGGATGCTGTATTTTTAGCCAGAATAAGGTTTTTATCCGTGGCCATTTTGGTCAACAGGTCATATTGTTTATCTAAAAACTTTTTAAACTCGGTTTCAAAGCGGGCAATACTGTCTTTATGTACTCTGCTTTTATATGTTTCCCGTAATTTTTCCGAAAAGAAATCGGCAAAATCGTTGTGTGGCAACATGCGTAAATAATATGAGTACATAGGCTTGTTTTGAGCCAGGTTTCTGGCATAAAACAAAGCGGAATCTGCATTTTTGAAATAATATTTATAAAAGCCCTCGCGGTAGGATATAGGTACAGTAGGCTTAATATATGTAGGGGGTTGCATCTGCGCTTTGCTTACAAAAGGCAGGAATAATAACAATAGTAACCAATAATATTTGATGTTCATTGGATAAGATTATGTTTAAGGTAGTTTAGGGACTAACTTATTTACAAAAGGTTTAACGGGTTTGATAATATAATCTAAGTTAATAAAATAACAGACATCAGCACCTTTAACCTTTTAGCTTTCTGCTTTCACCTCAAAAACATTACTTTTGCAAACTTTATAAAAATCGTTACTATGCTAAGAACACATACTTGCGGCGAATTAAATATTAAACATTTAGGCCAAACGGTAACTTTATGTGGATGGGTGCAAAAATCGCGCGACCTGGGCGGAACAACATTTATTGATGTTCGCGACCGGTACGGATTAACCCAGTTGGTATTAAATACGGATACCGATGCCACGCTGCGTGAAACCAGCCGTGAGCTGGGCCGCGAATTTGTTATAAAAGTAACCGGAACGGTTGTTGAGCGCTCCAACAAAAACACTAAAATACCAACAGGCGAAATAGAAATTACCGTTAATGGTATTGAGGTGCTTAACGCAGCCAAGATCCCTCCATTTTTAATTGAGGACGAAACCGATGGCGGCGAAGAACTACGTGCAAAATATCGCTATTTAGATCTGCGCCGTGCGCCTATACGCAACAACCTGGTATTGCGCCATAAAATGGCACAAGAGATACGCAAGTATTTAGATGGATTAGATTTTATAGAGGTTGAAACCCCGGTATTAATTAAATCGACCCCGGAAGGTGCGCGCGATTTTGTGGTGCCGAGCAGGATGAACCCGGGCGAATTTTATGCCCTGCCACAATCGCCGCAAACTTTTAAGCAGCTGCTGATGGTAAGTGGGTTCGATCGTTATTTCCAAATAGTAAAATGTTTTAGAGATGAGGATCTTCGCGCCGACAGGCAGCCGGAGTTTACCCAGATAGATTGCGAATTATCCTTTATTACCCAGGAAGATATCCTGAATATTTTTGAAGGATTGACCCGCCACTTGTTCAACACAGTTAAAGGGTTAGAACTTGGCGATTTCCCGCGTATGCAATATGCCGACGCGATGAGATTGTATGGTTCTGACAAACCGGATATCCGTTTTGGGATGGAGTTTGTGGAATTGAATGATGTAGTTAAGGGAAAAGGATTTGGCATATTTGATAATGCTGAGTTGGTGGTTGGTATTAATGCCAAAGGCTGTGCTGAATATACCCGTAAGCAAATTGACGAACTGACCGAATGGTTAAAACGTCCGCAAATTGGCGTAACCGGAATGATCTATTGTCGTTATAATACAGATGGTACGTTAAAATCATCGGTTGATAAATTTTACAGTGAAGACGAGTTAACCAATTGGGCCGCTGCTTTTGAAGCCGAAAAAGGCGATTTAATGCTCGTATTAGCCGGTCCTGCCGATAAAGTACGCAAGCAATTAAACGAGCTACGTTTAGAGATGGGCACACGTTTAGGCCTGCGTGACAAAAACGCTTTTGCGCCGTTATGGGTGTTGGATTTCCCGTTGTTAGAGTGGGATGAAGAGACCGAGCGTTACCATGCCATGCACCATCCGTTCACTTCGCCAAAACCGGAAGATATTGCATTACTGGATACCAACCCGGGAGACGTAAGAGCGAATGCGTACGATTTGGTAATTAATGGAACAGAAATTGGCGGCGGATCTATCCGTATTCATGACCGTGCTTTACAAGCCTTAATGTTTAAGCATTTGGGCTTTACAACCGAAGAAGCACAAAAGCAATTTGGCTTTTTAATGGATGCATTTGAATATGGCGCGCCGCCGCATGGTGGGTTGGCATTTGGGTTTGATCGCCTTTGCGCTATTTTTGCAGGATTAGACTCTATCCGTGATGTGATCGCGTTCCCTAAAAATAATTCGGGCCGTGATGTAATGATCGATTCACCATCAACCATTGCAGATACACAACTGAACGAGTTGAAAATAAAAACCGCGTTATAATAGTTAAATTGTATTTTGGCTATCAAATAATTTTTGATTGAAAAATCAGTTATAAAAGAAAAAATTACATGAAAAAATACCTTTTACTATTAAGTGTTGTTGTTTTAGGCTTTTCCGCCTGCAAAAAGGTTGATATGGTTACTGAGCAAGCCGCTATTGATGATGCTAAGATACAGGCTTATATAGCAGCTAATCCGAGCACCGCCGGAGGGGTAGTCAAAGATGCATCAGGTATCTATTACAAAATATTAAAAACAGGTGCGGGTACCGCTCCTACATCAACATCAACGGTGAAAATTGCTTATACAGGTAAACTACTTAATGGCAGCACCTTTGATTCCTCTTCAAGTTTAACTTCAGCACTTTCTGCTTTTGTTTCGGGATTTCAAAATGGGTTGTTAAAGGTTAAGGGCCCTTCTTCGGCGGGCGCAACTGATGGAGGTCAAATATTTATGATCATTCCTTCTGCCCTTGCTTACGGGGCTACTGAATCGGGTAAAGTACCGGCAAACTCTGTACTAACTTTTACTGTTGATCTTAATGGGGTAGGTAATTAATCTACTTTCTTAAAATCATAGGGATCAGTTTCTATCACATCGCTAACCTTTACCCGTACACCGTTTATTCTTCCATTTTGAAAAATAAACGGAATAACCGATTTTCCATAAATAGGGTCAGAAAAAGTCGCGTAAAAGCGGTTGCCACCCAAAGGTTGTAATTTAACATACATTTTGGGGTGATGTTCAAAGCGCATCTCCAAAGTGTTGCTTTCACCCAGTGTTACATATAGGGTGCCATAAATATCATTAATATATTTACCGGTATAGTTTTCCAGCGATTGGGCGGGGGGTAAATTACGAAATACTGAGTCGCGCAATTGACGCCTGGTTTGTTGTTCTTTTGCATCGTTTGATTTATATTTAATTAAATACTCATCGCTATAATTGCGGTACGGCAGTTTAAAATAAGCATCTAAAATTTGCCAGCGCAGTGCTTCATATAATTCATTTTTATCTGTATTGGTTAAAATAACTATACCCAAGCGCTCCTGTGGTACAAGGGTAACAGAAGATAGGTAACCACTTACCCTGCCATTACGGGTAACTAAATGGCGTCCTGCATAATCTTTTAACAACCAACCAACACCAAAGCGTTCATTGTCAGGAGGTGTTATATTGGGCTGATTTACAATGCCGGCCAAATCTTGTGGGGTTTGGGTGGTTTTAATTGCAGCTTCGGGTATAATTTGACGGGAGCCTACCTTTCCGTTGTTTAACAGGGCTATCATCCATTTGCCCATATCGCTCATCGTTGAACTTATGCTTAGGCCTGCCGCAAGATTATCTAATTGCGGATACGGTATTGGCGTTAATCGCCCCTCAACAATAGTATGCGGAACCGTGCGGTTTAATATTAAAGGCAGGTCCTGGCTTAACGTCAGGGTATTGGCCATGCCAAGCGGTATAAATAAACTTTCTTTTAAATAAATATCCCAGGGCCTGCCGGTTACCTTCGGGATGACCTCTGCGGCTACGGCATAGTCAGAATTAGTATAAGCAAATTTGCTGCGAAATGGATACACGGGTTTGATATGCCATATTGTTTCCATTACCTGTTGTGTGGAAAGGTTTGTATTATAAAAGGTAAAATTGCCCTGATTGGCTTTAAAACCAATGCGGTGCGTTAACAGGTCGTTTATCACCGCTTGTTCGCTAGCTATTTTATTCTCTAATTTAAAACCCGGAAGGTATTTGGTAACCTTCTCATTTAACGAGAGCTTTTTATTGGCCTCTAACATAGCAAGCGCTGTTGCTGTAAATGATTCGGTGTTTTCACCTATCATAAACAGGGTGTTTTCGTCTATCCGGTCAGGCAGGCCTAATTCTTTGGTGCCATAACCTTTCATCAAAACCACATTTCCATCTTTTACAATACAAACAGCAACCCCCGGTATGCGCCATTGTGTTAATGCCCGGTTCACGTAAATATCCAGGCTATCCTTTATAAACAAACTTCTGTCAACTCCCTGCGCCCAAGCCTGTGTAGTAAACAAAACGGTACAGGTTAAGAGAATAGATATTTTTTTCATAGCACAACAGATACGGTAAAGTACTATATAAATAAACAAAGTTTTTAGGCTTTGTTTAAATAAAAAAGCCTGCCGATTATCCGGCAGGCTCTCATCTATAATTAAAATTGGTTAGTAGGAAAGTGGATCAATGTTTTCAGAAACATCTGTGCCTTCAAATGCCTGAGCCGATTTTATAGTCGTTTTAGGAGGGTCAGTCTCAAAGTCGGTTTTTCTGCCCAGCATAGTAAAGTTTTCGGCAACAATTTCGGTAGTATACTTTTTTACACCTTCCTTATCCTCAAATGACCGTGTGCGCAGTTTACCTTCAATGTAAACTAATTTTCCTTTTTGTAAAAACTTTGCAGCCACATCAGCCAGGCTGCGCCAAAGTACAATGTTATGCCACTCTGTTTGTTCAACCTTGCGGCCATCTTTATTATAGGTTTCGGTAGTTGCCAATGGGAAACTAGCTACTGATACACCCCCCTCTAAATAGCGCACTTCAGGATCTTTCCCCAGGTGCCCTACCAGTATTACTTTATTAATTCCAGACATAGTTTAAACAAAGGTAAATTTTATTTCTAATTTAAAAAATTATCTAAAAATATAAAAATTACTTTAGGTAATGCTAATTTTTTTAAATTAATTCCTTCTATGAAAATCCAGTTTGGTTTTAATTTAATTGGCGGCTGTGCTAATTTTATGAATCGTACCTGCAAATGCTGATGTGTAAGCACATGTTTTTTAGGCGATACAATATCAATAATAGGATTATCTGTGCCGAAATATTCAATGGTTTCGGGCAGTTTCATCAATTCGTTAATAGCTAATGCAGAAGACGTTTCAATTAAAGGCAGGTCATACATATTGGCCCAAATGTCTCCCTCGCCCCTTTTGTTCATTAAAATGGTTTCGCCATCACTAATTAAAAAATAATTTAAAAATCGTTCCCGTATTTTAACTGTCTTTAGTTTAACAGGTAGGGTTGTAGTTGCATTATTAATAAATGCAAAACATCCGGTGCGCACCGGGCAAACGCCGCACGCCGGGTTTTTTGGCTTGCACACCACAGCGCCAAGCTCCATCATGGCCTGGTTGTGTAATGCCGGGTGCTGTTTATTAAGCAGATCATCAGCCACAGCTTGAAATTTCTTTTTGCCAATAGTGCTGTTTATGGCATCGTCAATACCAAAATAACGCGCCAAAACCCGGTACACGTTCCCGTCTACCACCGCTTTAGCCTCGTTTGCCGAAAAAGAAGATATAGCCGCGGCGGTGTATTCGCCAATACCCTTTAGTTTTATCAGTTCATCATAACTTTTTGGGAAAATGCCATTATAATGCTGCTGTACATATTGAGCGGTTTTTAACATATTACGCCCCCGCGAATAATAACCCAGACCCTGCCATAATTTTAATATATCATCTTCGGGCGCGGCTGCAAAGCTGGTTATATCGGGGTATTTCTCCATAAACCGGATAAAATATGGTAAACCTTGTTCTACCCTGGTTTGCTGTAAAATAATTTCGGACAGCCAAATTAAATAGGCATCTGTAGTGTTGCGCCACGGAAGATCGCGCTTATTATTATGGTACCATTTTACAAGTTCATCAACAAAGTTCATCGTCCACAAAATAAGCTATATATACCAAAAAACGCCTCGTTTTGCACTGCATTTGTAAACAAACAAAAAAAACACGCTAATTATTTCACTCTTTGGGAATAAAGCAATACTTTTGCAACCCCAAAACAGTTAAGTAATTATATATAAATAAAGTAAAATAGGATATGACTAAGGCAGAAATTATTACCGAAATTTCAACTAAAACAGGTATCGAGAAAGTTAGCGTACAGGAAACTGTTGAGGCGTTTTTTAAAGTAGTTAGAAACTCAATGGTTGAGGGTGAAAATGTTTATGTAAGAGGTTTCGGAAGTTTTGTTGTAAAAAAGAGAGCTAAAAAAACAGCACGTAATATTTCAAAAAACACCGCTATTATAATACCAGAGCACTTTGTGCCAAGCTTTAAACCAGCCAAAACTTTTGTTGAAAAAGTAAGAACAGGTAACAAAACCAAAGCAAGCAAATAATTTAAATAATGAATAGAAAGCAAATAGTTGTTATTGTAGCGGTAGTTGCCGTTATGGGCTATTTGTATTCATTGCCTGTAAAAGGGTTGGTAAAACCCAAAGCGGCTACTGCCAATAGCGGCGTTGCGGGCGAAGATGAAGGTGTTCATCGGGCAGCTAATGTTACCGTAGCTACGGTTTCTGAGGCAGCAAAAGCAGCTGTTGGTTTGGGGTTATCAGTTAAAATTAATAACCTGGAAGCAGAGTTAACCAAAGCTGAAGAAAAAGATAAGTTGTCCCTGCAAAGGCAATTAGCCGTTAGCTGGGATGATGTAAATCAATCGGCCCCTGCCGCGTTTTATTACCAGGATGTTGCCCGTAAGAGTAATAAACTGGAAGATTGGCTGAAAGCAGGCAATCGTTTTAACGAGGCATATAAGCTTACCCAGGATACTTCGGCACAGCCGGTATTTACATTAAATGCAGTTGAGGCATTTCAAAGTGCTTTAAAGCTTAAGCCGAATAGCCTTGAAGCTAAAACAGGTTTGGGCGTAGCTTATGTAAATGGCGGCGCAACCCCCATGCAAGGCATAGCTTTGTTGCTAGAGGTTGTTAAGCAAGAACCGGATAACAGGGATGCAAACCTTAATTTAGGTTTGTTCTCTATGAAATCGGGCCAGTTTGAAAAAGCGGTGCAGCGTTTTACCACAGTGGTAAACCAAAAGCCCGAGTTTGAGCCTTACTTTTATTTAGGCGAAAGCTATAAACAATTGGGCCGTAAAAATGAGGCGATAGCAGCCTACCAAAAATGCAAAGAATTAATGCCAGACCCAGCTTTTGGTAAGCGCATTGATGAATATATTAAGGAATTAAAAAATTAACACATTAAAAAATTACTATTATGCCGAGCGGTAAAAAACGTAAAAGACACAAAATGGCTACCCATAAACGCAAAAAGCGTTTAAGAAAAAACAGACATAAAAAGAAATAAGAGGCAGTAGCCTTTTATTTTCTTTTGCTTATAGCATTTAGAGAATGCTATAATTTGTTTTTACCCTATTGTTTAATAAACGGTTAACCGTTTAAGAAATGGAGTAGCAGTTGATAAAAGAATTAATTATCGATTCATCCCCCAACGGGGCTACTATTGCATTATTACAGGATAAACAACTTGTAGAGCTTCATAAAGAGCAGATCAGCAACAATTATACGGTTGGTGATATTTACCTTGGGCGCATCAAAAAGATCATGCCCGGCTTAAATGCAGCTTTTGTGGATGTTGGCTATGAGAAAGATGCATTTTTGCATTACCTGGATCTTGGTCCGCAGGTGCAAAGCCTGCTAAAATTAGCCAAGCAAGTGCGTAGTGGAGGGTATCAGTCAAAGCTGTTAGATAATTTTAAACTGGAAGAAGATATTAGTAAAGGGGGTAAGATCTCTGAAATACTAAATAAGAACCAGCTTATACCCGTACAAATAGCCAAGGAGCCAATTTCAACAAAGGGCCCCCGCTTAAGTTCGGACATGTCAATAGCGGGCAGATACGTAGTATTAGTGCCATTTTCTGAAGTTATTTCTATCTCCAAAAAGATAAAAAGTAACACGGAGCGGAACCGCTTGCGCAAAATTGTAGAGAGCATTAAGCCTAAACACTTTGGCGTAATTATCCGTACCGTATCTGAGGGCAAGGGTGTTGCAGAAATGCAAAAGGACCTGCTTGACTTAATATCTCGATGGGAGTCATTCGTAACCCGCTTACCATCTGTTGAGCCGGGTAAAAAGGTATTAGGCGAAATTGGCCGTACATCAACCATCCTGCGTGACATATTAAATCCTGATTTTCAAAATATTTATTTGAACGATAGTTCTTTGTATGAAGAAGTGCGTTCATATGTACATGAAATATCTCCCGACCTTGAAAGTATTGTCAAACTTCATAAGCACAAGGAGCCTATTTTTGAGCACCATGGGGTTGATAAGCAAATAAAAGGCGCTTTTGGTAAAACAGTTAACCTGGCCGGTGGTGCTTATTTGGTAATTGAACATACCGAAGCGTTGCACGTTATTGATGTTAACAGTGGTAACCGTACAGCTAATAAAGAGAATCAGGAAGAGAATGCTTACCAGGTAAACCGGGAAGCAGCTAAAGAAATTGCCCGCCAGTTGCGTCTGCGCGATATGGGTGGTATTGTAGTTGTCGATTTTATTGACATGCACAAACCAACCAACCGTAAGGACCTGTTTGATTACCTGAAGGCCGAAATGGCGCACGACCGTGCAAAGCATACTATTTTACCGCCAAGTAAATTTGGCCTGGTACAAATAACCCGCCAGCGTGTGCGCCCCGAAATGAATATTGTAACTACCGAGGTTTGCCCTGCTTGCGGTGGTACCGGTACTATACGCCCAACCATTTTGTTGCTGGATGATATTGAAAACAATTTCAATTATATATTAACCGAGCAAAACGAAAAAGGCATAACACTTTGTGTACACCCTTATATTAAGGCCTATATTAAAAAAGGATTAGTTACCCGCCAGATGAAGTGGTTCTTTAAATACAACCAATGGATAAAGGTGAAAAGTAACCCGGCGTATCAAATTACCGAGTTCCGTTTCTTTTCCTCAAAAGACGAAGAAATCAAGTTGTAGATTATTTGATGTGCAGATATGCAAATGTGCAGATGCTTAGCGTTTGCACATTTTTTGTTTTAGCTCTTTTGTCATTCTGAGCATAGCGAAGAATCTATGAACATTGCATAAGGATTCGATAGATTCTTCGCTATGCTCAGAATGACAGTTGGGGTTTTTAAGGCCTATCATTGGGATAGCCCAAATTAGCACGATAAACCTTCCGCTCGGCTGTGAAATCCCACCATTGTTTTTTGCTATCGCGATTACTGGCATAATGCACTACCAATCTAAATTGATCTTCAACACAGGGGTCTACTCTACTGCCCAGTTTCCTTTCGTATTGGTCCAATAACTTATAGCCTTGCTTGTCTTTAAGTTGCACTAAGCTATAGTAACCTAAAAATATCAGGTCATGCGCAAACCGGATGCCGATAGATGGTATCTGTTGAAACTCAAATAATGCTTGTAGCGTTTTTGCGCGTGATGATGGCGCATCCAACGCTTGAATAATCTCGTCAATAGCATAATCCATTAGCGCTTTTTGGGTGATGCCTTTTTGTTTTAATAAAGACTTTTCTTCTGCAGTTAATTCAAGGTTGATTTTCTTTTTAAATCGATTTTTGCCGGGCATAGGCTCATCCGATGCATAAGCGGCTGGTATCCATTCTAAATTGAGCCTGTGGTTATTCATTACTCTAAATATAAATACTATCTTAGTATAAACCTATAATACTATCTTAGTATAAACCTATAATACTATCTTAGTATAAACCTATATCCATGCGCAACATCTATTATTTTCTTTTGCTGATATTATTTGCGACTTGTAATAACCCTACTCCCAGAAATAACGAGATAATTAAAATTGAGTTTGCAAGAATGGGTGCGTGGTCAGATATGGGTGCTGCAATAAGTATTGACAGTGCCCTTAACTATAACTATTATAACAGTAATGAAAAAAAGTATTACTCAGGTAAAATAACAAAAGGTTATTGGGATACTATCAATCAAAAACTTGAGCAAATAAAGTATAAAACGTTAGATACAACCCTGGCGCAGATAAAATCTGATAATTCTGCTTATGAAATGATAATTACCTGCAAAAGTGGAAAACGACGCATAACAAGAGAATGGGAAAACGACATTGATTCTATTTCAGCAACATTGAACTGGCTAAACAATAGTTATAAACATGTGAAACTATTGTTCAGTCCAAAACCTATAAAGTTTGAAACAATTTATCAAAACGTGCCTCCTGCCCCCAAAACTAAGGACGCAAAATTTCCTCCACCAAACGAAAACTAATATTTTTAGCAAACCTATTTGATAGTTAGCAATTAATCTGCACATTTGCACATCTGCATTTACGCACATCATAAAAGTGGCTAAAACTAAGATCGCATATTTCTGTCAAAGCTGTGGCTTCGAATCGGCTAAATGGCTGGGCAAATGCCCGTCGTGCCAGCAATGGAACACCTTTGTTGAGGAGATATTGGAAAAGCCCAGTGCATCTGTTCCGCAATGGAAGGTTTCGCCGGGTACTACCCAACAACGAGCTAATAAGCCTGTAGAAGTTTCTGAAATTACATTTAGTGAAGAGCATCGCCTGTTAACCCCTGATAAAGAATTCAACCGTGTACTGGGCGGCGGTATTGTGGCCGGATCATTAGTACTAATTGGCGGCGAGCCGGGCATTGGTAAATCAACCCTGATGCTGCAGCTGGCGTTAAATATGCCTAACCTTAAGGTGTTGTATATATCGGGCGAGGAAAGTGACCGTCAGATAAAAATGCGGGCGGAGAGACTCACAGAAGTGAGTGAGAATTCAAAAGTAAAAATTCAAAATTCAAAAAATTCGGCAGAGGGTAAATCCGAAATCGAAAATCCGAAATCCGACATTAACAAGGGTTGCTATATCCTCACCGAAACCTCCACGCAAAACATATTTAAGCAAATAGAGGAACTGGAGCCGGATATTGTGGTGGTTGATTCGATACAAACCCTCCACTCTTCACATATTGAATCTACGCCGGGTAGTGTATCGCAGGTGCGAGAGTGTACCGCCGAATTATTGCGCTTTGCAAAAGAAAGTGCTACACCCGTATTCCTTATAGGTCATATCACCAAAGACGGTATGATTGCCGGCCCAAAAATACTGGAGCACATGGTGGATACCGTTTTGCAGTTTGAGGGCGACAGGCATCATGTTTACCGTATATTACGCACTATTAAAAACAGGTTTGGTTCGGCATCCGAGTTGGGTATTTATGAAATGCTGGGCGAGGGTTTACGCGAAGTATCTAACCCATCAGAAATATTATTATCACAACGCGATGAACCGCTTAGCGGTATCACCATATCAGCCACTTTAGAGGGCATGAGGCCTATGCTGATAGAAACCCAGGCATTAGTAAGCACATCGGCCTATGGAACGCCCCAACGCACCGCAACGGGCTTTGACACCAAGCGAATGAGTATGCTGCTTGCCGTATTAGAAAAGCGCTGTGGCTTTAAGCTGGGCGCCAAAGATGTGTTTTTAAATATTACCGGCGGTATACGTGTAGAGGATCCGGCAATTGACCTGGGACTGGCCGCAGCTATTATATCATCGCATGAAGATATCCCCATTCCTTTTAAAACCTGTTTTGCAGGAGAAATAGGTTTGTCAGGCGAGATAAGAGCGGTTAACCGAATAGAGCAACGCATCGCCGAAGCGCAGAAATTGGGGTTTGAACAAATATTTATATCTAAATATAACCTACCATCATCAGCGCAAGATAAAAAGCGAATGGACCTATCACGTTATAGTATCGAAATAAAGGTAGTATCTAGGATAGAAGAAGTATTTCAATTGCTATTTGGATAAACAAAAAAGGCCTGTATAACACAGGCCTTTTCCGTTATCTATTATGGAGTATTATTGTATCGTTATCGCAATTTTACGAATAGTGTTGTTGCCAAAATCTGCAATATAAACATTACCGGCAGCATCTTTTGCTATACCTTGGGGGTTGTTAAAACGTGCAGCAGCACCTGCACCATTAACATTACCTGTTGATTTTAAGGCCCCGGCTAATTTATATAGAACCCCGGCTGCAGTAATTTCAAAAATACGACCGCTTTGGTCTGTAAAAAACACATTATCCTGCGCATCTATGGTCAAAGCAGTTGGAGACCCGATAAGGTCAGGGAACAACGTACCACCGGCAATGGTAGTAACTGTGGCATCAGCCGTATTAATTACACGGATGGCGTAATTATCACGGTCGGCCACATATAATTTAGTACCGGCAGCATTTATTGCAATGGCAGCTGTATATTTAAATTTTGCATTAGCACCTACGGCATCAACAAAACCTGATCCCAGGCCGCCGGGATAGCCCGCCAATGATGCTACAACCCCTGCAGATGTTGACTTGCGTATTACATTATTACCACGATCGGCAATATAAATATTACCGGTGGCATCAAGCGCTAATGATTGCGGGTTATAAAACCGGGCAACTGTAGCGTCACCATCAATATATCCCGAAAGAGTAAGGCCGGTAACTGTACTTACTACACCCCCAGGCGTTATTTTACGTATAATGCTATTGCCCATATCTGCTACAAAAGCATTACCCTGCGCATCAAAAGCAAACCCTTTAGGGCCATAAAACAAGGCAGAAGTAAGTGAGCCATTTGCAAAGCCCAATGTGCCGTTGGTTAAAGTAGAAACCGTACCAGTAGTGGTCATGGTACGTATAGCGTTATTATAAGTATCGCCTATATATATATTACCGTTTACAGGGTTAAAAGCTAATGCTTCCGGGCCGTCAAAAAGTGCACCGGCTCCCGGGCCGTCAATTTTTCCGGGGGTTGCGCTACCTGCAATAGTAGTAACATTAGTATTTATTATGGCAGCAGTAGCATTAGTTTTAAATGTTATAACACTACCGTAACCCGTGCCATTAGCACTGGTAGCATAAGCACGTACATAATAAGTGGTAGCCGCCGTTAAGCCGGTTAAATTGCTGGTATAAGCATCATAAGTTAAAGCTTCACTTGTTTTTGAATCTGCAATAGTTGGGTTTTGATTGGTTGAACTCCAGCATACTCCTATGGACAAAATTGCACTGCCGCCATTATTATAAACTACACCACCGCTTTTAGCGGTAGTTTGGCCCACTTCGGCAATAATATTTGTTGTTAAAACAACCGGAACATAAACAGTGGGTGTTTGCTCGTCTTTTTTACAACCGCCGCCTGTAATAATAATAGTTAAAAACAGTATTGCTAAAAAAACAGTACCTGATAAATTTTTTTTCATGCTTGTAATTAATGTCAGCACCGATATTTCGTATGCGAATGCAAAGATAATGTAATTTGCCTTGTTAGCTAAACTAATTAAAGCGAGCAGTATAGACAATAATTTTTTAAATATATAAGTTCAAAATCTATTTATTATCTGCAAGCATGCTTAAGGTACTGATTTAACAAATATTAACATATCCAAACCCGCGTTAACATTTATTGTTGTTAATATACTGCTTATTAAATGAAAATATTAACAGCTATTGCGGCCATATTATTATCAATAAAAGTGTTTGCACAAACACCTTTGCCCCACGGGATGGTGTACGGGGTAAAGCCCGATACTACGGCCATGATGCCGGCCGCTAAAATAGAATCATTTATGGGTAAACGTACACGAACCAGCGTTACTATAAAAGGAAAAGTATTAAAAGTGACACAAGCTAAAGGCGGATGGTTTTTAATGGATGCAGGTAATAATAAAGTAATTAAGGCACATTTTAAAAATTATGCCATTAATTTGCCAACTGATATGCAGGGCAAGATAGTTATAATTGAAGGCCTGGCTACTAAACAATTTATAGCAGATGATCTGCAGCATTTTGCCGGTGGTAGCACCATCCCCAATAAGAAAACGCGGGTAAAAGCAAACCCTAAAAAACAATTAGCCTTTGAAGTGAAGGGGCTGATGGTATATTAGCCCCCTCCGCCCACTAAAGGGGGGTACTTGAATAGTGACATGAAACAATAAAAGCGAACATATCTGTCCGCTTTTATTTATTTTACATCTTCAGCTCCCCCTTTAGGGGGCAGGGGGGTGAATTACTTGCTCAAGTACATTGATTTTTCTTTATATAAATGCCTGAAATATGGATCCTCCAGGTTTGGTATAAAGCGGATAGCTTCACCGGTAGATTTCATTTCCGGCCCCAGTTGTTTTTCAACCTCTGGGAATTTATCGTAAGAAAATACAGGTTCTTTTATAGCATATCCTTTTGGCTTACGCATAATGTTAAAATCCTTCAACCTGGCTACACCCAGCATAATTTTAGCAGCTATATTGATATACGGCACATCATAAGCTTTGGCTATAAATGGTACTGTACGAGATGCGCGCGGGTTAGCTTCAATTACATAAACAATCTCGTCTTTTATAGCGAATTGAATATTTAATAGGCCGCTTACATTTAATGCTTTTGCCAGTTTAACAGAATACTCTTCCATTTTAGCAATTACATTGGCTGATAGATCAAATGGTGGCAATACCGCGTAAGAATCTCCCGAGTGGATACCCGCAGGCTCAATATGCTCCATTAACCCCACAATATGTACATCCTCACCATCGCATATCGAGTCAGATTCTGCTTCTGATGCACGATCAAGGAAATGGTCAATTAATACCCTATTGCCCGGCAAATTTTTTAATAAGCCTACAACAGCTTTTTCCAGGTCCTCGTCATTAATCACAATGCTCATACCCTGACCACCTAATACATAACTAGGGCGAACTAATACCGGATAACCTACGTGGTGGGCAACTTCTAATGCTTCTTCTGCACTTTCGGCTACACCATATTTTGGATAAGGAATATCAAGGTCTTTTAACAGATCCGAAAAACGGCCCCTATCCTCGGCAATATCCATATCATTAAAGGATGTGCCAATTATTTTAATACCGTGCTGGTGCATTTTCTCAGCCATTTTAAGGGCTGTTTGGCCCCCTAACTGAACAATTACCCCATAAGGTTTTTCAAGCTCGATGATCTCGCGTACATGCTCCCAAAATACAGGCTCAAAATATAGCTTATCGGCCATATTAAAATCTGTTGATACTGTTTCGGGATTACAGTTAACCATAATGGCTTCAAAGCCCGATTCTTTAGCGGCCAGTAAACCGTGCACACAGCTATAATCAAACTCAATGCCCTGGCCAATACGGTTAGGGCCCGATCCTAATACAATTACCTTTTTCTTATCAGATGAGATGGATTCATTTTCGCCCTCATAAGTTGAATAATAATAAGGCGTTTTAGCCGGGAACTCCGCAGCGCAGGTATCCACCATTTTATAAACACGATTAATGTTTAGGGCTTTACGGCGTTGATAAACGTCTTCTTCGGTTACGTTAGTTAATATGTATGCTATTTGCGCGTCCGAGAATCCTTTTTGTTTAAGTGTGTAAAAGAATTCTTCTGGTATATTAGCCAGGTTATAACGTCGCAGCTCAATTTCCAGGTTAACTATATCCATTATCTGGTTAAGGAACCAACGGTCTATTTTGGTTGCTTTACGAACCGATTCAATAGGCACACCTAAACTTAATGCATCATAAATATGGAACAACCTGTCCCAGCTTGGGTGCTCAAGGCTATGCATAATTTCGTCCAGGTTGCGGTTTTGTTTACCATCGGCACCTAAACCGGCACGACCAATTTCTAAACTTTGACAAGCTTTTTGCAGGGCCTCAATAAAACTGCGACCTATACCCATCACTTCGCCTACTGATTTCATTTGCAAGCCAAGCTCGCGGTTGGCACCTTTAAATTTATCAAAGTTCCAGCGAGGGATCTTAACGATCACATAATCTAAAGTAGGCTCAAAATAAGCCGATGTAGTTTTGGTGATCTGATTTTCTATTTCATCTAAATTATAACCAATGGCCAGTTTAGATGCAATTTTGGCAATGGGGTAACCGGTTGCTTTTGATGCTAAAGCCGATGAACGCGAAACGCGTGGATTGATCTCGATAGCGATGATGGAATCGTCAGCCGGGTTTACCGAGAACTGTACGTTACAACCACCTGCAAAATTACCAATGGCGCGCATCATTTTGATAGCCTGGTTACGCATTTCCTGGTAGCAACGGTCGCTTAATGTCATAGCTGGTGCTACAGTTATCGAGTCGCCGGTATGGATGCCCATCGGGTCAAAGTTCTCAATAGAACAGATGATAATTACGTTATCATTATTGTCGCGCAATAACTCCAGTTCGTATTCTTTCCAGCCCAATACAGCCTGCTCTACCAATACCTCGTGGGTTGGTGATGCTTGTAAACCACGACTTAATGCCGCGTCAAAATCTTCTTTTTTGTGAACAAATCCTGCGCCTTTACCACCTAAAGTATAACTAGGACGAATTACCAGCGGGAAACCAATTTCCTGTGCGGCTTCTTTTCCTTCTAAAAATGAATTGGCAATTTTTGATTTAGCCACCCCAACGCCAATATCCACCATTAACTGACGGAAAGCCTCACGGTTCTCTGTTTTTTCAATCGCGGCAATATCAACACCTATAATGCGTACGCCATATTTTTTCCAAATGCCTTGCTCGTCAGCTTCAATACAAAGATTTAACGCAGTTTGACCGCCCATAGTAGGCAGTACCGCGTCAATTTTTTGCTCGGATAATATTTTTTCAAGGCTTTCGCAAGTTAAGGGAAGCAGGTAAATATGATCAGCAATCACATTATCCGTCATAATGGTAGCAGGGTTGCTATTAATTATGGATACAGAAATACCTTCGTCTTTTAACGAGAGCGCGGCCTGTGAGCCGGCATAATCAAATTCACAAGCCTGGCCAATAATAATGGGGCCTGAACCGATGATAAGAATGGATTTGATGGAGGTGTCTTTGGGCATAGTATTTTTTGGGTTATGGTTGATGGTTTTTCCACCAACTATTAACTATAATCTATGCGCTGAAAGGCGAAAAATCCCGGCTTCAGCGTCGGGATGCAAAGATAGAAAAATAAGGCTATTTAGTACTTATTTTTTACATTATTAAATTATGAACTAAATATAGATCAAATGGCTTATTCCATACAAGAATATTGCCAGCTATTTACCTCGCATAGCCTAATGAAAAATTAATAGGAATTGTATAAGTAGCTCTTACTGTTCTGCCAAACTGAGTCCCTGGAATCCAATTTGGCGAACGTTTAATCACACGGATAGCCTCACTTTCCATGCCGGGGCTCGGAGATTTTAATATTTTGATATTCGAAATTTTTCCATCACGTTCAACAATAAACCACACTAATACAACGCCCTGTAGTCCGTTTCTCCTATCTTCAATTGGATAGCTTATCGATGTAGCTAAATATTTTAAGAAACCATCAGTGCCACCGCGAAATGATGGGGGTGCTTCAGGTACCGTGTAATTTTTGATCTCACCTTTAAAGTTTGATGTGCCTGATATAAATTTATCATCCTTATATAACTCCGTCGCTGTTAAACTATCCTGGATAAACTTCCATTCGCCGTCTTTTTTGCCCTCTTTCAGATCGCCTTCCTCGGCAATGTATTTAAAGTCTTTATCATATTTTACAAAATGTCCGGTTCCATTTTCAACCAACGCCTTGCCTAACGAATCATAATTGCTTGTTACGGTTGAATAGGCAGAAAGTGGGGTTGCTCCATTTGTGCTAACTATGTACAATTTACCATTGGGAAAAAACTCATATTGAACGCCTGTTAAAACGCCATTTTTGTAAACATTTACCGCACTGCGTTTACCATTGGGATAATAGCTTACACGCGTGCCTTCAAATTTAGGATAACTCGGTGAAGACGATTCGCCCATTAATTTGATCTTGCCATCAGGATAATACTCGCTCACGCCAAAATAAGCCGAGCCTGCGGCAGGCTCTTTGATGATCCTTATATAATCGGCACTGTCACGATGAGTTACGTATGAACCATCATTTTTTAGAAAATATACATCTTGTTTTTGGGCAAAGCATGCTGTCGCGGCAGCTAAAAAAAGAAAAGTAAATAATGGTTTCATAACTTGGCTTTAGGTTAAGCCAAGTTACTTAATTAATTTATTATTTACATCGGGGAAAACCGATAGCGGCTCGTAATTACGGGCTTCGTCCATTTCCATGTATGCGTATGACATTACAATAATAATATCACCCACCTGCACCAGCCTGGCGGCAGCGCCATTAAGGCAAACGGTACCGGTACCACGTTCGCCTTTTATCACGTAGGTTTCAAAGCGTTCTCCGTTATTATTGTTAACTATTTGCACCTTTTCATTGGCAATAATATTTGCCGCATCCATCAAATCTTCATCAATAGTAATACTGCCCACGTAGTTCAGTTCGGCCTGTGTTACGCGTGCGCGATGAATTTTTGATTTTAATACCTCAATAATCATGATGCAAAGTTAGTTATTTAGTTAATTGGTGATTAGTTAATTAATGAATAGTTGACAATAAGATGAATTATGGTTGTCCAGCTATTATAACATTGTCAATAAGGCGGGTGTTGCCCACCTTGGCAGCCACCAGGGCCACAATGGTTTTAGCGTTATTATCTGCCGGCAATAGCGTATTGCCATCAACTATTTCAAAATAATCTAATTCAACGCCGGGTTCGCCTTTAATAGCGTTTTCAGCCTCGCTTTTTAACTGTGCCAGTTGAGCGATATCAAAGTTTTGGCTGACATGGTTTAGTGTTTTTGATAGCACTAACGCATGTTTGCGGTCATCGGCAGATAAATGAATATTTCTTGAACTCATGGCCAGGCCATCAGGCTCGCGCACTATTGGGCATATCTGCAGGTTAACAGGCAGGCTTAATAGTTTAACCATTTGTTTAATGATTAAAAACTGTTGATAATCCTTTTGCCCGAAGTAAACTATATCCGGTTTAACCAAATTGAAAAACTTATATACTACTTGTGTAACCCCCTGGTAGTGGCCCGGCCTGTATTTTCCCTCCAGTAAATCTTCCAATGGGCCTATATTTAAATGCCATTGCTCATGCTCGTCATAAATTTCGTTTACTTGTGGTTCAAATAAAATATCACAACCGACACTTTCCAGTTTTTTAATGTCTTCCTGTATAGGGCGCGGGTATTTTTCCAGGTCGCGCGGATCATTAAACTGTGTGGGGTTTACAAAAATGCTGCATATAACCACATCGCATTGCTGTTGTGCAAGCTGTATTAATGACAAGTGCCCTTGGTGCAATGCGCCCATGGTGGGTACAAGGCCAATAGTTTTACCGCCTGCCCGGGCTTGCGATAAATATTGCTGTAACTGAATTTTAGTGGTAAATTTTTCCAACACACTTAATATTACAAAAAGACGGCGAAGTTGCGCATTTGATTAAAAATAACCAAAACTACTTGCATATTTCGTTGCCAGTTCATATAATAATGCTTATATTTGCAAACCCAATTTTTTTGGGTTTCTTATACATAACTTTTAATATTGATTTGGAGATGGGTAAATCTAAGCTTTTGTTTATAACTCATGAAATGTCACCTTTCCTTGATCTAACAAAAATTTCTGAAATTACACGCCAGCTTCCGCAGGCAATGCAGGAAAAAGGTTACGAAATTCGTATCCTTATGCCGCGTTTTGGAAATATTAATGAGCGCAGGAATCGTCTTCATGAAGTGATCCGATTGTCAGGTATGAATATCATCATTAATGACAACGATAATCCGCTTATCATTAAGGTTGCCTCTATACCGGCGGCACGTATGCAGGTTTATTTTTTAGATAACGAAGAGTATTTTCAGCGTAAGCACGTTTTTGAAGATAAAGATGGAAAGTTTTATGCTGATAATGATGAGCGTACCATTTTCTTTTGCAAAGGAGCTTTAGAAACGGTTAAAAAATTAGGATGGGCACCTGATATTATTCACTGCCATGGTTGGATGAGCGCGTTGGTTCCTGCTTATTTAAAAACAACTTATAAAGACGACCCGACGTTTAAAAACTCAAAAGTGGTTTATTCTATTTATGAGGATGACTCGAAAGGTACAATGAATCCTGAGTTTGCGCGTAAAGCCGTAATGGGCGATATGACCGAAAAACATACGGAAGCATATAAGCCGGGTACAAGCGCTGCTTTATATGAGGGTGCAATTCAATACAGCGATGCTATAGTTTTAGGTAGCGACAATATTGATGAAGAAGTGTTAAATAGTGTTAAAAACAGCAATAAATCGGTTTTGGAGTTTAATTCTACTTCTGATTTCGAAAATTATTACAATTTTTACGACGAAATTGTCAATGAAGAATTGGCACAAGTTGTATAAGTATTGAGATCATCATATATGAAATTTTTCAGATTAGACTTATTAACGCTGTTGATAAGTCTTTTTATTTTAAACAGCTGTAAAAATCAGGACACTATTGGATTGGGCGTAAATGCATCTAATCAATTAAATGGCAGCCTGATAGATACGTCTACTGTAATAATTAACACCATACCTGAAGATAGTGTAGTAACAAATAGTACCTCAAAAATGCCAATGGGATACTTTAAGGACCCAATATTTGGTACCACAGAAGCTAATGTTGTATTTGATTTAAACTTGCCCAGTAGTGCGGCATATACAATTCCTACAGGCACCATAACTGTCGACTCGGCATTATTAATATTAAAATATGCCCGAGGTTTTTATGGAGATTCAATAGCCTCAAGGTATAAAGCCAATGTATACCAATTAACAGAACGCGTATTTACTAGCGCCTACTACAACACTAAAAAATGGAAATACAATAGCAGCAATTTACTGGGTACAAAATCTTTTATTTCACGCACAAATGATAGTGTTAAACTGGTTAAATCATTCCCGAACAGAAGTGATGTTATTACCAAAGTAGCACCACAGCTAAGGATACCTATTGATAATGGCTTTATTAATTCTATATTATTTAATGCGCCCAGTACCCAGCTATCTAGCAATTTAATTTTTAAAAACGCGGTTAATGGTATGTATGTAACATTAGATAAAGCGCAAACAACCGGAGCGGGTGGCATTTTTATGTTTGATACATCAGAGCTGCCTAAAATAGAAATTTATTACAGGGCAGTTAACGGTAGTATAATTGACACCAATATGGTAACGCTGGCAAGCACCGCACATGCTGCCGAAATTAAGCATACTTATTCAACTGCTATACAAACCGAGTTAGCAAATACCAATACTTCAAGAAATGTTTTTTATTTGCAAGGGCTTGCGGGCCTTAGGGCAAAAATCAAGTTTCCATACCTGAAAAAAATTATTGAGAAAGTAGGGTCTGATATTGTATTGAACAGGGCCGAGTTAGTTGTTACACCGGTTGCGGGTTCAACAATTCCATTTGCGCCTGTGCCTCAAATAATGATGTATCAGTATGATCTGGCGCATCAGCGTATAGCTGTGCAGGATATAACTAATGATCCGCGCGCAAGTGGGTATAATTTTGGGGGGTCTTATTTATCTGCTACAAATGATTACCACTATAACATTACGGCTTATGTGGAGGATCTGTTAAGAGGTAAAACTACCGATAATGGAACTTTCCTGGGAGTGGTAGATATCTCAAACGGTCAGCTTTCATATAATGTAACATCAACAACAGCTGCACGTACTTTTGCTGTTGGAAGTGATCAAGCATCTCCATATAGAATTAAGCTAAATATTATTTACACCAAATTGGCAAAATAATAAGGTATTCATCTGAGTTTTTTTTTGTTAATTAGCGGTTATTAGCCATAGGTTAATAACCTTTTTATTTAAATATTATTTATGTGCGGAATAGTAGGTTATATAGGCTTTAAAGATGCGTATCCAATTATTATAAAGGGATTGCATCGATTAGAGTATCGCGGATATGATAGCGCGGGCGTTGCTTTGCTGGATAAAGAACTTAAAGTTTATAAAAAAGCCGGTAAAGTAAGTGATCTCGAGAACTTCGTTAAAGGAGTAAACTTAAATGGCACCATGGGTATGGGCCATACCCGCTGGGCAACGCACGGTGCTCCAAGCGACAGAAATTCACATCCACATTCATCAGGCGACCGCCGGCTAACCATTATACATAATGGTATTATTGAGAATTATGCAGTTATAAAAGAAACGTTGCTAGCCAAAGGCCATGTTTTTAAAAGTGACACAGATACCGAGGTATTGATTCACCTGGTGGAAGATATTGAAAAAGAGGCTGGAGTTGATTTGCGTGAGGCTGTACGTATAGCATTAAATAAAGTGATAGGGGCCTATGCAATTGTAATAATGAGCGCAGATGAGCCCGACCTGTTAATAGCGGCCCGCAAAGGTAGCCCAATGGTAATTGGTGTAGGTGATGATGAGTATTTTATTGCATCTGATGCTACTCCTATTGTTGAATATACTAAAAATGTAATTTACTTAAATGATAATGAAATTGCATTTGTTCAACGAGGCAGCCTGCTTATAAAAAACATTGATAATACCATACAAGCACCCTATATACACGAGCTTGATTTAAAGCTGGAGATGCTTGAAAAGGGCGGCTATGAGCATTTTATGCTTAAAGAAATATATGAACAGCCACGATCGATACGTGATTGTTTAAGAGGGCGAATTTACCCACAGGAGGGAAAGGTTCAGCTTGGTGGGGTAAAAGAATATGTAGATAAGCTAAAAAATGTTGACCGTATTATAATTATTGCCTGTGGTACATCATGGCACGCAGGTTTGGTGGGCGAGTATTTGATAGAGGAATATGCGCGGGTGCCGGTTGAGGTGGAATACGCATCTGAATTTAGATACCGCAACCCAATTATATCCGAACGTGACCTGGTGATTGCCATCTCACAATCAGGAGAAACTGCCGATACCATGGCGGCCATTGAATTAGCTAAAGAAAAAGGAGCCACTATTTTTGGAATTTGCAATGTGGTTGGTGCATCTATTCCTCGCACTACACATGCAGGAGTATACACACACGCAGGCCCTGAAATTGGAGTTGCCTCTACCAAGGCATTTACTGCACAAGTAACGGTGTTAACCTTATTAGCTTTCTATATAGCCCAGCAAAGAGGTACAATAACCCAAAGCAAATTAGTTGAATACTTAACTGAACTTGATGGGGTGCCAAATTTGGTTGAGCGCGCTTTAAAAGCCAACGATAGTATAGTTAAAATTGCCGAAACATTTGTTGATAGCCATAATTGTTTGTTTTTAGGTCGTGGTAGTTCATTCCCCGTAGCGCTTGAAGGGGCGTTGAAGTTAAAAGAGATATCATACATTCATGCAGAAGGTTACCCGGCTGCCGAAATGAAGCACGGGCCAATAGCATTAATTGATGAGAATATGCCTGTGGTGTTTATTGCAACTAAAAACTCATCCTATGAAAAAGTGATCAGTAATATACAGGAAGTAAAAGCCCGTAAAGGCCGCGTTATTGCCATTGTTTCTGAGGGGGATGTTGATGTTAAAGAAATGGCCGACTACGTTATTGAGATACCTCAAACCCATGAAGCATTTGTGCCATTATTGGCTACTATCCCATTACAATTATTATCATATCATATTGCTGTTATGCGCGGTTGTAATGTTGACCAACCCCGTAACCTGGCAAAATCAGTTACAGTAGAGTAATTTATATTATCTGATATTTAAGCCGGCCAAATAGCCGGCTTTTTTTGTGCAAAAATTGTTAATAGACAAAATCAATTTATTTAAATAATTTTAATAGATTTGGTCTATATGACCATAGTGCAGTTAGAATATATTGTAGCGGTTGATACTTACAGGAGTTTTGTAGCTGCTGCCGAAAAGTGTTTTGTTACTCAGCCAACGTTGAGTATGCAAATTCAAAAACTGGAAGATACACTGGGTGTTAAGCTATTTGACCGGAGTAAGCAACCAGTTACCCCAACAGAAATAGGTATTGATATTATAGCCCAGGCGCGCATTTTATTATCAGAAAGTGAAAAGATAAAGGAAATAATTACTGACCGGCAAAAGGAACTATCCGGCGAATTAAAAGTGGGTATCATCCCAACTATTTCGCCGTACATATTGCCTAAAATTTTGAGTGGGTTTGTAGCCAAATATCCGCAGGTTAAACTGATAGTATGGGAGCAAACCACTGAAAATATTATACAGCAATTAAAGCTTGGAACCATTGATTGCGGTATACTATCAACACCTTTGCGCGAAAGTACCTTGTTGGAAATGCCCGTTTTTTACGAAAACTTTGTAGCTTATACTTCAAAAAGCAGTAAGCTGTATAAAAAGAAAAGCATTAACCCGGATGATATTGATATGGAGGAGATATGGGTGCTTAACGAGGGCCATTGTATGCGCGAGCAGGTTTTAAATATTTGCCAGCGAAGGAAAGCTACACAAGGCTTTAAACACTTTGAGTATAATACCGGTAGTGTTGAAACTTTAAAGCGCATGGTTGATCAAAACAACGGAGCTACTATTTTGCCCGAACTGGCCCTATCTGATCTTAGTGATAAGCAAATGGATAGGGTGCGTTATTTTAAAACTCCCGAACCTGCCCGCGAGGTAAGCATAGTTATACAAAAAAACTACCTCAAACGACGAATAATTGATGCTTTGAAGACCGAGATACTGGAATTTGTACCTAAGCGTATGCGCAGTAAAAAGAAAAAGGATATAATGGAGATATAAATCTCCATATGCCATTTCGAAACGAAGTGAGAAATCTTAAACGAGCGACCTGTCGAGCGTTTAAGATTTCTCCTCGTTCCTCGTCGAAATGACAACAATGAGATTAAAAAGTAGGATTTACCCTGATATACACCTGGAAACCTATAGGCGTGCTGCCGTAAGTATTTTTTAAAGCCGATGGAGAGGCATTTAATGTACCCTGAATACCTGCCGATAAATTAGTTTGCTTAACCGTAGCTAATATCCTGTTTACTCCCAATGTTAAAGCATTGATATTAAAGTTTGGATTGGTGGGATATAAGCCCTCCATATCCAATTCGTCCGCGTCTTTTTGTACAAACTCGTATCGCCCATAAACAGCTGTTTTATTCAGATGCAAAGTGTTCTCCAGCAAAACAGATGGCTGTGTTTTGCCCCCCTTTTGATGATTTTGTCCATACACTAAAGTTGTAGCAACAAAGCTGCGGTCATTTAACATTTTGGTGTGGATGGCCGATGCGGTAAAACGACTGATGTCGCCATGATGATTATCTCCTTCGGGATTTTTTAACCAGCCGTTTGAAACCTGAAGCGCCCATTGGCGCGATGGGTTATAAGACAAGCGCAGGGAGTATGAATCAAACCTCATCTTATCAAAATTATACCTGAACTCGTCAGGTTCGCGGCCGGTGAATACAGACCCTTCCAGCTTTACATTTTTATACCTGAAGCCGGTAGTAACCACGCCAAAAGTAATATGGGTAGCATCCTGGTAATGGTGGCTCAATGGCGCATTGGCATCATTCATGGCTGATAGGCGGTGCATAAATACAGATGGCCCCAAAGCAGGTTCGCCGGGATAGCCTACAGATAAGGAAAGGTCAGCATTTTTTGCTACGCGATGGGTATAAGCAATGCTTACTTGCGCAAACAGATCATGCGGATGCTGCCGGTTAACCAGTTTGCTGCCCTGGTAGCTTTCGCCAGTTTGATATAATAAAGGATAACCACCATTGCCTACTAAAAAGGGATCGAGCGAAAACATGGTGCTGATAGAGAACATGCCATTTTTGCCAACCTGGCGCTGGGTCATGGCCATTAACCAGTTAGGCACATCAAACCTGCTACCGCCTTTTGTGCCAGATTTAAATATATCCTGGTTATTGTAGCGCATAAAAAAGCTGCCATGTATCATGGTCATCCATTTTTTGCTATGTATCATGTAGGCATATATAGGCGTCTCATCAGGCACCCATGATGTTCCGGAACCATCGCGATTCATAGGCAAGTCAAGCGAATACTGGCTATGCATCATCATGGGTTTATTGTCGTCCATGTGCATATCGCCCATTTCCATAGTATGTTTAGTAGTGTCATTATGACTATGTTGAGCAAAAGCAGGTGATGCCCCTGCTGCCAACAAGAATAATATATGATAGAATTTCATGGTGATTTTAATTAAAAAGGTTAAATAGGTTGTACTCCACCCTTACCAGGTACATGTTGTTGCTATTGCGTATCATGTTATTATATAACGGCGCGCGATAGGAAAGATCGACCCGGAGAACACTATCAAAAATGAATTGAATAGCCGGGGCCACATCCAGGTAACTTTGGCTATAGCCTACATTTGTTTTACCCAAAAGCTCCACATATAGGTTAACATTTACCTGTTCATAGTTCTCATAAGTTTTAGGGAACAATAAATACCCGGCCGATAAAGTATAACCTACTGCGTCGCGTGAATTAAAGCTTGGTAATTTGTATGCTCCGTTGTCAAACGCACGTAAATAACTTGCCGAACCCGAAACAGCCAGTTTATGGGCCAGCTTGGTAAAAACCAAACCTGCCTGGTAACCTGAGTTATCGCCCTCTAAGGTTATTTCCTGGTTATAAAGCGGATTATTGATGCGGGATAGCTTTGCGAATACCGCCGCGCGAAAATGGCTCTGAACACTGTCGATTGATAAAAACCGGTATTTGGCATACCCGCTGCCACCCTCCATATGCTGCTCGCCCTGATAAAAATTAGACTTATACAGGCTGCCATGCACCATTAGGTTTTTGCTGACGCCATACATTAACTCCAATGTGCTGCGGTTTTTATATACAGGGGTAAAAAAGCCCTGGTTCTCGGCACGTATACCTAACGAATGGGTAGCCATGTTACTGGCAGGCTCGGTGTTTACATATAACTCCTGTGCAAATACAGAGGTAGCAGTTACCATTAAGGCAACTGCTAATAAACTAATAAGTTTCATAACCGCTTAAATGGTTATATAATAAACGTTACCTGATTTGGTACTGCTAGTAAATGCGCTGCTATATTTTTTATAAACAGAAACAGGCGCAAAACCTTTGTTAACTACGGTAAAAGTAGCTGGGCCTTCAGGTTCTTTGTTTCCGGACGATACTATATGATAGCTTTCGCCGCCATAGGTAAACTTGTTATCAACTATATTAACATTGGCAAAGTTGAAAGTAGCTTTAAGGTTACTTACAGAAAAGCCCGCACTCTGTACTTTTTTGTTGATCTGTTCCAAACTTACAGGTACGTTATTTTTAAAAGTAAGTACAAATACATTGCGGTTAAGGTCTGCTTTAATATCGCCTATAAAACCTAGGGTACGTAATGATTTTTCGGTAGCTTTTGAGCACATGGAGCAGGTTAAACCGCTAACCTGTAATTCGGCTTTGGTAAATTGGGCGTTGGCAACGCCGGTTGATAGTGCCACAAGGGCTATAAATATTTTTAAGGTTTTCATATTATCAAAAATTAATCGTTAAAAAATAAACTGCAGGATATTACCTGCGCAATTCAGATTAATTGATGATCAGATGCGGAAAGTGCAATTTTTTACAAATACAGCAACTGCATCAGGTGGTGCATGGGGTGACGCCGCATACAAAAGTTTTTTAACGGGTAGATTTGCTGTCGGTAAAAAATCGCTAAATAGGGTTTTGGGAATATCAAAAGCAAATGTTTTGGCTATAAAGTTAAATGATGCGTTTTGGTGTGCGTCCTTAACCTTTACTTGTATTTGCTTGTCATTACAGCACTTCATCTTCTTCATGCTTTTTGTGCATGATTCAACCGGTGCCGAAATTTTTACAGAAGCCAGCAGTTTACCGCAATAATGCAGGTTTATAGCAAAGCCCGATACGGTTAAAGTATACAGCAATACTAATAATATGGCTCCTGATCTTTTTAGCATTGACACAAAGATACTATAACCCGCTAAACTGTAAATAATTAATTTGTTAAATAACAAAAAACCCCTGCCAGTTGGCAAGGGTAACTAATATTGTGAGTTAGTATTAATGTATTATTGCCCGCTTTGTTTAGCTTGCTGTTTTAATTGCTCATTGGCAACAATGGCTAATTCAACCCTGCGGTTTTGCGCGCGGCCTTCAACTGTATTGTTATCTGCTATGGGTTCCGCCTCGCCTTTTCCTTGTATAGATAAACGTGAAGTCGCAACATTATTTGCAGCAATATATGATTTTACAGCCTCTGCCCTTCTTACAGAAAGATCCATGTTATGTGCATCAGCACCGGTATTATCGGTATGACCAACAATTAAAATATTGGTTTGCGGGTTATTTTGTAATGAGGTGGCTAAGCTTTGTAAGTTAGTTTTTGCAGCAGGTTTCAGATCGGCCCTATCGGTATCAAATAAAATGCCCGAATCAAATTTTACAACAATACCCTCTCCCTGGCGCTCAACAGTAGCCCCCGGAACGGTTTGTTTGATCTCAGCTGCCTGCTTGTCCATACTGCGGCCAATAAAAGCACCCGCAGTACCACCAACGGCACCACCAATAATAGCACCTAATGCAGTATTACCAGCACTTTTACCAATAATTGCACCAATGGTTCCGCCTGCACCTGCGCCAATGGCAGCACCTTTTTGTGTTTTAGTAAATGAGTTACAGCCTGCGCCTAATGTGGCAGCTGTTGCTAATGCTAAGCTATAAGTAGCTATTTTGAGTTTTAAAGTTTTCATGATACGATTAAATGTAATTACAAAGGTATTTGCAAAGCGGATGCCAAAACGAAAAGGAAAATAATTTACCCCAGATCAAAGGATATAATCACTATTATTTGCCGACAGGGACATTTTTTTAACAACTAAGAAACAACGTGCAACTATTTATAATTTATACAAGATAGTTTGACCAATATTTAGTACAGCGTATACTTAAATCAGAATAATATTTAGGAGGAATACATATATGCTAAGTATTATCTTTAAAAATCTAAATAATAAAATATGCCTGATCAATCTATAAAACGCTGCAGCTGGTGCGGCACCGACGAATTGTATGTAAAATACCATGATGAAGAATGGGGCCGCGAAGTACATGATGATAAAATACTGTTCGAGTTCCTGGTGCTCGAATCGGCACAGGCGGGATTGAGCTGGATAACCATATTGCGCCGCCGCGAAAATTACCGCAAGGCATTTGCCAATTTTGATGTGAAAAAAGTGGCCGCTTTTACTGCTGATGATGTGGAGCGTTTAATGCAGGATGCGGGCATCATTCGTAACCGCTTAAAAATACAATCAACCATTACCAACGCGCGGCATTTTATGGAGATACAAAAGGAGTTTGGCTCGTTTGATAAATACCTGTACAGTTTTATGCCCGATGGTAAACCCATTAATAACCGCGATAATAAGCTGCCCGCCAGTACCCCAATATCCGACGCGATAAGCAAGGATATGAAAAAGCGTGGCTTTAAATTTTTTGGCACCACCATTTGCTACGCCCACATGCAGGCCACCGGTATGGTGAATGACCATGTGAATGAGTGTTCTTTTAAATAGATTTCACAGATTTTATTTGATTTCACAGATTTTATTAATCGGCGAACATTAATTGTATTTTTGAAATATCGGTGTAATCATTTTATAATCGGTGCAATCATAATAAATCATGAAAAAACTATTTCTTTTAGATGGCATGGCCCTTATTTACCGGGCGCATTTTGCTTTAAGTAAAAACCCGCGTTTTACTTCGGGCGGTTTAAACACTTCGGCGGTTATGGGTTTTACCAATACCCTGCTTGATGTGCTTAAAAAAGAAAAGCCAACCCACATGGCGGTAGTTTTTGATACGGATGCACCAACCGAGCGCCATACCGATTTTGCAGGGTACAAAGCCCACCGCGAGAGCATGCCCGAGGACCTATCTAAAGCCTTACCCTATGTAGTGAAGCTGATACTGGGTTTTAATATCCCGGTGATCACTTCGGATGGTTATGAGGCGGATGATATTATAGGAACATTGGCCAAAAAAGCCGAGCAAAAGGGCTACCAGGTATATTGTATGACACCTGATAAGGATTTTGGCCAGTTGGTATCTGATAATATCTTCATTTACAAACCAGCCCGAATGGGTAACGAAATGGAGATATTGGGTGTAAAGGAGATATTGGAGAAATGGGAAATTGAACGCCCCGAGCAGGTAATTGATATTTTAGGTTTATGGGGCGACGCGGTTGACGGTATCCCAGGTATTCCCGGCGTAGGTGAAAAAACTGCCAAGACGCTTATCAAGCAATATGGCTCGGTTGAAAATATAATTGCGAACGCGCACGAATTAAAAGGCAAGCTGCAGGAAAATGTGGTCCAATACGCCGAGCAAGGCGTCCTGTCAAAAAAGCTGGCTACCATATTATTAAATGTTCCGGTTGAATTGGACGAAGCGGGATTAGAGATCTGCGCGCCAAGTAAGGATTTGTTAGAGCCGCTGTTTGCCGAACTGGAGTTCAGGACCTTAGGCAAGCGCGTGTTTGGTGATGATTTTAGTATAACTGAGTTTAAATCTGTTGGTGTACAAACCGACCTGTTTGGTAATGAAGTGGCCAGTGGCCGTACTACCATGACGGTTGATGTAAGCGATATTGCCGAACCGGAGTTTACACAGGCAGCAAAAAACATCAATAACGTTGAGCATAACTATATTTTAGCTGATACTAAAGAAAAACGTGCTGATCTAATCGCGCAGCTAAGCCAACAGACCAGCTTTTGCTTTGATACCGAAACTACCGGAACGGATGCTAATAACTGCGAGCTGGTGGGCCTGTCCTTTTCCATTAAACCAACCGAGGGCTGGTACGTACCCACCCCGCCTGATGAGCAGGGAGCCAAAAGTATTGTTGATGAGTTTAGAGGCGTATTTGAAAATCCGGCTATCAGCAAAATTGGCCAGAATCTGAAGTTTGATATTTTAATGCTGAAATGGTATGGCGTGGAGCTAAAAGGCGACCTGTTTGACACCATGATGGCGCATTATATTATCGACCCGGATACCCGCCATAATATGGATATCCTGTCGGAGAATTATTTGGGCTACAAACCGGTTTCGATAACTGAACTTATTGGTGCCAAAGGCAAGAACCAGGGCAGCATGCGCGATGTAGAAATAGAGAAAGTAAAAGAGTATGCCGCCGAAGATGCTGACATCACCCTGCAACTTAAAAATGTTTTTGAGCCGCAGATAAAAAAAGTTGGTGCCGAAAAGCTGCTGCATGAAATTGAGAACCCGCTGATATACGTTTTGGCAGATATTGAATATGAGGGTGTACGTATTGACCATAACACTTTGGGAGAATTTTCAAAGGAGTTGGAAACTGATATAATCAAACTGGAAAAAACGGTTTACGAAAAAGCGGGGGTGCGTTTTAACATAGCATCACCCAAACAACTGGGCGAGGTGTTATTTGAAAAACTGATGCTGGATCCTAAAGCCAAAAAAACTAAAACCGGCCAATACCAAACCGGCGAGGATGTGCTGTTAAGCTTAGCCTCAAAAAGTGATATCGTTCGCGATATTTTAGATTACCGCCAGCTGCAAAAATTAAAGTCGACGTATGTAGATGCCTTGCCGCAAATGGTGAATCAAAAAACGGGTCGGGTGCATACCTCCTACAACCAGGCGGTAGCAGCCACCGGGCGTTTAAGTTCAACCAACCCCAACCTGCAAAATATTCCTATACGTACAGAGCGCGGTCGCGAAGTGCGTAAGGCGTTCATCCCGCGTGATGAGAACCATACCATTGTATCTGCCGATTATTCGCAGATAGAGTTACGCATTATTGCCGAAATAAGCAAGGACCCTAATATGATGGATGCCTTTGTGAAGGATCTGGATATTCATACTGCTACTGCGGCTAATGTGTATGGCGTAAGTTTACTGGAAGTAACCAGCGATATGCGCCGAAATGCCAAAGCGGTAAACTTTGGTATCATTTACGGGCAGTCGGCATTTGGGTTATCACAAAACCTGGGCATACCGCGTAAGGAGGCTGCCGAAATTATTGAGAACTACTTTGCCCAATATCCCGGCATTAAACAATACATGAGCGATACCATGAACTTTGCCCGCGAGAATGGTTATGTAACCACGCTGATGGGCAGGCGCAGGTATTTAAGGGATATCAACTCAGCCAACCAAACCGTACGCGGCTTCGCTGAGCGAAACGCGATAAACGCCCCGATACAAGGGTCGGCGGCAGATATGATCAAAATAGCCATGATCAATATTCACAAAGAGTTTAAAGCGCAAAAATTAGGTGCAAAAATGACCATGCAAGTGCATGATGAGTTGGTATTTGATGTGCCTAACCACGAGATAGAAATTGTAAAACCTATCATCATGCACAACATGAAAACCGCCATCAAAACCGAAGTGCCGATAATGGTAGAGATAGGTACGGGGTTAAATTGGTTGGAGGCACATTAGGCCCCACCCAACCCTCCCCGGAAGGGATGGCTTTTAACTTGCGCTCGTCTGCGACGAGTGCTTAATGTGGTTAAGCATCTATGATGCGGCTTTTGGCTAAAGCCATTAAGCTTGCTTTTCATTCCGTCCCATAAATTTAGTTGAGGGTTTTCATTGCCGTTGGCTTAGACCAAATTGACGACCATCTTTCCATTCGTATTCTAAGGCATATATTTTAGGGAAACGACTACTATAAATTATTCTTACAGTATCTCCCATTGGGTGCAGATTGTTGAGGTCATCATGAAATGCTGTTTCATAATCGCGACTATTTGCTTTGAATTTGCACATTATCCCCCAATGCCCATCACCACTACCACGCTGATATATCTTTTTTCTTTCTATAACAATACTATTGGTCCACTTTCCGAATTGGTTTAGCTCTACGGTTTCTCTGTGACCCTGAAACAAGCCAAAGGTTGGTCCCACTATTAAAACAGATCCTGCGGCTACGGCAATACTTAAATAACCTTTGCGGGTGAAAGAATATAGTGTAACAAATATTAGTAGCGGTATTATTAAAAATATAATCGAAAAAACTATCCAACCTATAATTGGATAATCAGGGTACATAACTGCCCTGGGTATAAAATATATAAACCCTAAAGACATTGCTAACAAAGCAAGCGAAATCCACTTTAGATATTTTATAATTATGGGTTTAGATTTTTTATTTTTCACAAACTAATATAGCATTTTCCGCAGTTTATTTTGGCTAAAGCCACTAAGCTTGCTTTTTAATCCGTCCCATTTATGGGACGGCAATGAAAATGGATGAGGCTAATTTCATTGCCGTTGGCTTCAGCCAACGGATAGTAAATTAGAAAAGGATTGGCTTTAGCCCAAGAACTCTTGCGCTGGTTTATAACGAGTGCTTAAAATGGTTAAACATCTCCGATGCGAAATGGTCCTATCAATGTGGCATAGAATCATAGTTAACACATTTTAGGAGATTTTTTTCATAACTAATTCATTATAAATAAATTAACGAAAAAATAATTAAAAATGTGTTAAGTTGTGTTAACCCACTTTATTTACACTCGTCTGACCCCATCCAACCCTCCCAGGGAGGTAGGGCTTTATAAAGTCTCCCCAACCGGGGGAGATTTAGAGGGGGCGAATATTTTTCCAATTATGTGTTTGCTCATTTGGGTAAATGTTTAGTACCTTAACCACGTAAGACGTACCCCTGATGAGAATATATCACCTAAGCGCAGAATGTTACCCCGTAGCCAAAGTTGGCGGACTTGCCGATGTGGTGGGCGCGCTGCCTAAATACCAGTGCGAAGCCGGTTTAGATGCCGCGGTGGTTATGCCTTATTATGATAGGAAATTTGTACAGGAAAATGAGTTTGAAACCGTGTTTCAAAGCGCTACACTATTGGGTACGCGCCGCTTATTTTTCGAGATATTAAAAGAGAAAACCAACAAACTGGGCTTTGAGCTTTACCTGGTAAAAATACCGGGATTGCTTGATCGTGAAAACATTTACAGCTACCCTGATGAGCGCGAGCAATTTATAGCCTACCAACTGGCTTTTTTAGATTGGATAAGCTATTCGCAGCAATCGCCGGATATTATTCATTGCCATGACCACCATTCGGGCCTGGTGCCGTTTTTATTATATCACTCCAAACTATACACCCGTTTGGCCAATACGCCAACGGTGTTTACCATACATAATGGTCAGTACCATGGAGCTTTTGGCTGGGATAAATTATCCTACCTGCCCGAGATAGACCTTACCCAAACCGGCCTTCTGGATTGGAACGGAGGAATCAATCCTTTAGCAGCAGCAGTTAAATGTGCTACTAAATACACTACGGTTTCGCCAACCTATTTGCATGAATTGTCTATCAACTCTAACGGTTTAGAGTACTTGTTTTATTTAGAGAATGCCAAAGGGATAGGCATCATCAACGGTATTGATACCGAAGTATGGAACCCCAAAACCGATCCCATGATACCCGAGCATTTTACCGCTGCCAAAGTATCCGCAGGAAAACAAAAAAATAAAGAAGCGCTATGCAAACGCTTTAATTTGGATGTAGGCTTGCCATTGGTATCTTTTATAGGCAGGTTGGTATTAGAAAAAGGTGCGGATATTATTCCGGAAGCTATTGAGAAAATTATTGCCGCTCATCCGGCTAAGGTTAACTTCTTGGTATTGGGAGCAGGCGACCCTGAATTAGAAAAAGCATTCCAGGAATTAAAGGACCTGCATCCTGAACAATGCAACGTATATATCGGTTATAATGAAGAGCTGGCGCATTTGGTATACGCTGGATCGGACTTTTTGCTGATGCCATCACGCGTAGAGCCTTGTGGCTTGAATCAGCTTTACTCGTTACGTTACGGTACCATGCCATTGGTGCGCAGCACAGGGGGATTAAAAGATAGCGTAATAGACTTTGAAAACAAGAACGGCTACGGTATCCGTTTTGAAAACACTAATGTAGATGATATTTGCACGGCAGTAGATCGAGCTATAAAAATTTATGCAGAACCAACTAAACTGCAAACCTTACAAAAACGCATGATGTCCCTTGATTTTTCATGGGACATATCAGCCAAAAAATATATTGAACTTTATAACAGTATTATACCACCCAAAACAACCACAACTATATGACTTCAAAAGTAATTTGCATTGTACTTGGCGGGGGCCAGGGAAGCCGTTTACATCCGCTAACAGCAACACGTTCAAAACCGGCAGTGCCAATTGCGGGTAAATATCGTTTGGTTGATATACCTATTTCAAACTGCCTGCACTCGGGCATTAACCGTATTTATGTGTTAACGCAGTTTAATTCGGCTTCATTAAATAAGCACATTAAAAACACGTATCATTTTAGCAGCTTTAGCGAGGCTTTTGTGGATATTTTGGCTGCAGAGCAAACCCCAACCAGCGGCGCCTGGTTCCAGGGAACGGCTGATGCGGTAAGGCAAAGTTTACACCATTTAAACGTACATGAGTTTGATTATGTGTTGATACTATCAGGCGACCAACTGTACCAGATGGATTTTGAAGCCATGATAGATGAGCATATCAGGACCGAGGCCGAAATATCAATAGCGACTATTCCGGTACACATTAACGATGTGCCCGGCTTTGGTATTTTGAAAACCAATGAAGAAAATGTAATTACCAAGTTTGTTGAAAAACCTAAAACTGATTTTGATTCGCTGGTATCAGAAGTAAGCGATGAAATGAAGGAACAGGGCCGTATTTACCTGGCATCAATGGGTATTTACCTGTTTAACCGCAAACTGTTATTTGAATTGTTGCAGGGTAATGAGCGTACTGATTTTGGTAAAGAGATCATTCCGCAATCCATAGAAGGACATAAAGTGATCAGCTATCAGTACGAAGGTTATTGGACCGATATTGGTACCATCTCTTCATTCTTTGACGCTAACTTAGGTTTAACAGACGAGATACCACAGTTTAACCTGTTTGATAAGAACTACATTTTTACCCGTGCGCGTATGCTGCCACCATCAAAAGTTTCAGGCACGTTGATGGAAAAAACCATAGTTGCTGATGGATGTATTATTAACGCCAGTAAAATATCGCGCTCCATAGTGGGTATACGTACCCGTATTGGTTTTGAAACTACTATTGAGAACTGCTATATAATGGGTAGTGATAATTACCAAACACTGGAGCAAATAGAAGAATCGCACCAAAATAATATACCTATAATGGGCATAGGCGACAGGTGCAAAATTAATAACGCTATTATTGATAAGAACACTTACATAGGTAATGATGTATGCATCAACTGCGGCGAATTATTAGAAGATGGCGACTTCCCTACACATACGGTTAAAGACGGGATTGTGGTAATTAAAAAACGCGCTATAATACCTGACGGAACAGTTATTTAAAAACAAACCAGGCAACAAGTAGTTAATATTTAAGTGAATGCTTAAACATCTGACTATGAAAAAGCTAATTTGTATGCTGGCCCTGGCGGGGGTATGTTACGGGGAGGTTTATGCGACAGTCCCGATGCAAAAGCATGATACCACAAGGATGAGAGAGAAGAAGCCGGCAAAAACCAAGGTTAAAAAACCAGTAAAAAAAGATACAGCTACCAAAGTGTAGAGCACTCTATAAACGCCTCCGATAATATCGGGGGCGTTTTTGTTTTGTTAACAATTAAGTGTTTAATGTTTAACCTTTATTAAAGGCTGGCTTAATACCGGTGGTTTAATTTTGAAATAAAACTACTGGTTATGAAAAAAGCCACGCTGTTAGTTATCCTGCTTGTATTTGCATACAAGCTTCACGCACAATATCGCGAAACCCAAAATGTAATAATAGTTACCCTTGATGGGCTAAGGTGGCAGGAGGTTTACCGGGGCGCCGACTCCACCCTTATTAATTCAAAATATACTATCAATAAAGACGATGTGCGCAAACAATTTTGGGCAGAAACACCCGAAGATAGGCGTAAATTGCTGATGCCGTTTATTTGGTCGACCATGGCGCATGGCGGGCAGTTATATGGTAACAGGGATATCGGCAATAAAAGCGAAGTAGCTAATATATTTGGTTCATCATACCCGGGTTATAATGAAATGTTTACGGGAAAGCCCGACAACAGGATAAATGGTAACAGGCCCATTTATAATCCTAACACCAGTGTTTTAGAGTATATAAACCAGCAACCTGGTTTTGAAAACAAGGTTGCCGTTTTTGCCTCGTGGGAGTTGTTCCCATATATATTTAATGTGAGGCGCTCGGGCTTGAAGGTAAATGCGGGGTATGCCAATGTAGATGGTGCTGATGTTAATGAGCAATTGAAATATTTAAACGAACTTCAACATAAAGTTCCGCATGCTATTGGCCCAACAACCAGGGTTGATACCATGACCTATGAAACAGGTATGGCTTATTTTAAGCAATATAAGCCCCGGGTAATGTACTTTGCTTTTGATGAAACAGATGAGATGGGGCACCAGGGGAACTATGGAAAATATTTAAAGGATATCAAACAGCAGGATGAATACATTAAAGAGATTTGGAAGTATATTCAAACCGACCCGCTATACCGTAATAAAACTACCCTAATAATCACCAGTGATCATGGCCGTGGTGATACTTCGCCCTGGGCATGGACAGAACACAGCATATTAATAAAAAACTCTATACAAACCTGGCTAGGCGTAATTGGTCCGGATACGCAGGCAGATGGAGAAATAGGAATATCAACCACCATTTATCAAAAACAAATAGCACAAACTATTGCCAGGTTATTAGGATTGGATTTCAAAGCTAACGCGAACCATTATGTAGAAAACCCTATTGAGCCTGTTACTAAAAGAGATGTTATCGTAGGTTTAGGGAAGTAATTATAAGTTAACACTTTCGCCAATGGGCGGTAATTGAATATTAATACCTGCCTTAATAAATTTTTCGCGTGCTTCCTCCACATCAATTTGGATAACCGGGAAAGTATTGTAATGTATGCCGATCACATTTTTGCAGTTAAAAAACTCGGTAGCTTTAATGGCATCATCAACACCCATCGTATAGTTATCGCCAATAGGTATAATGGCCCAATCCAGGTTTTCATCTTCCAGCAGCTTCATATCATAAGTGAGCGCTGTGTCGCCAGAAAAATATATCTTCTTACCATTAATAGCGTAAATAACAAATCCAACCGGGTTGCCGCCCGACGAACCATCGGGGAGGGTAGCAGAGTGGACAGCATTGGTTAATTTAACACGGCCAAATTCAAAGTTGAAGCCCCCGCCTATATTCATGCCGTGTACATTATCAATGCCCTTGCTGTTTAGCCAGTCGGCAACCTCAGCAATGCAAATAACTTTGGCGTTGCTTTGTTTTTGTATGGCAATCAGATCAGCCATGTGGTCGCCATGGCCGTGCGATACCAGGATATAATCAGGTTTTAGGGCAGTAATATCAATACCTTTAGCTAGTGGGTTTGGTGATATAAATGGGTCAAACAATAAAGTTTTGCCCTCAAACTCTAAGGCTACTGCCGATTGTCCGTAATAGGTTGCTTTCATAACTAAATTATAAATCTGTCATTTCGAGCATTACTTCCCAAACAAACCGCCCAGCCCGCCAAACATATCTTTGGTCATGGCGGCCATTTCGCTTTGACTCACGTTGTCAGCTTGTTCCAATGCCTTGTTAACAGCTATTACCATTAATTCTTCCAGTTCTTCTTTATCTGCATCCGTTAAAAAAACAGGATTGATCTCAATAGACTGTATAACTTTATTACCATTGGCAGTTACCAATATCTGGCCGCCTTCAACAGATCCGGATACGGTAATGGCATCCAATCTCTTTTTTACTTCGCCCGCCTTTTGCTGGGCCTCCATTATTTTATCAAACATTTTTTTTGATGTGTAAATGTGCAGATATGCAAATGTGCAGATGCCTGCCCCATGTATAACTGCAGCTTGATTATCAAATTATTTATTCATCATTTGCACATTTGCATATCCACGCATCTGCACATCTGATCTAATCCTCATTCGTATCACCGTTACCTTTGTAGGCGTCTTTACGTATTACAGGCATGCCGGTAATATTATACAACTCATCCAGTTTTAATAAACTGGCATTTACTTTATTACCTAACAATACAATGGTAATATCGTTTTTCAAATCGCGCAAATAAATGTGTCTGAACCCGTGCCACCAGCCGGTATGGTACACTACTTTTTGTCCGGGTCCGTCAAAAGTGCGCCAGCCATAGCCGTAGCTGAAGTGCCCTCGTAAAAGAGGATTGTGTGCGGTGTATGCCGAATCCATGGTGGCTTTTTTAAGCAGACGGCCCGCGCGCAGGGCGCGGTCAAAAACAAGCAGGTCACCAACAGTACTGTAAATCCCTTTGTCGCCCACCGGGCCATCTAAATAGTTTTGCGGTACCGAGTATTTAAAGCTGTTCCTATCATGGCCCACCACATCAACCGGAATTTTATCATAAACCGCTTTTGAATACACCGCCGTGTTTTTCATCCCGGCAGGGACAAAAACATTTTCCTTCATGTAGTCGGTATAGCTTTTACCGGTAACTTTTTCAATAATAGCAGCCAGCACCATATAATTGGAGTTGTTGTAATGGAAACTCTTATCAGGTGCATTATAGCGTGCGGGCTTGTATTTGGCTATCAACGCCATGGCATCAGCATTGGTCAATGCTTTACGCTGGCTAATATGTTCTTGTTTGTATACCCTTTCAGTAAAATAAACGTAGTTCATCATGCCCGAACGGTGGGTAAGCAGCAAGCGTATGGTGACGCCTTCGTACGGGAAATCCGGGAAAAACTCTTTTACGTTTTGGTCAAGTTTAATTTTGCCGCGTTCCCATAATTGCATAATGGCGGTGCCGGTCATGGTTTTTGAAACCGAGGCCAGTTCAAATTTCGAATTTATTTTTAGGCTATCGCGATGCAGGTAGTCGGCCCAGCCCAATGCGTTTTGATAAATGATCTTTCCTTTTTTGGCTACCAAAATATTACCGTTAAAGCCGCTAACTTTATGCAGGTGTTTAAAAAAAGCGTCAATGCGTTTATCGCCATTTTTGGGGTTATAATCTAGTATGTTTTTGGTTTCGAAAGGCTTGTTGTCCCATTCTTCGGGAGCGGCAGGCGTGTCATTATTGGTTGTTGATGAACAGGAGGCTAGTAAAAGCAAAGTAGCAGTGATGGCTAAGGCACTGTTATACAATAATCTCATAGAAAGTTGTTTTTTATTTAAACGACAACGAAAAATAGAGATTATAGTTCGTGATAAATTAACTTTAAAAGTATTTTTATCAACAGCCCATAAATCCTTTGTAGTTTTATGCCAATGGAAGTAAGAAAAGTGATTTTTATAGTGGCGGTGATGTTAATAATGGCAAGACCGTTATTGGCCCAAACTACTACAGCGACAGATAATAATGCCAATTATCAAAAAGCGCTTACGTTATATAATTCTGCCAACCCTGCTGAGGGTATACCCTATTTAGAAAGCATCCTGCAAACCAATAGCACCATTAAGCCTGCGGCGTATGATCTGTTGGGCAATATCTATGATAAAATCCAGCAACCCGAAAAGGCAATTGAAAGTTATAAAGAAGGCATAAAACTTGATCCTAATTACCAAACCCTGCATTTTAATTTAGGCATAGCTTATTTCCGCGCCAAAAAATATAGGGAGGCGGAAGTCAGCGCTATTGAGGCGATAAAATTGGACCCCAAACATGCCAATAGCCAGCGGCTATATGGGTTGGTAACTTTCCATCAAAACAAACGGGTAAACGCCTTGCTGGCCTTTTGCAGTTTTTTACTGCTCGATCCGCAAAACCAGCGCGCCGAAGAAGCCTATACCAATATGCAAAGCATACTAAGCGGCGGCGTTTTAAAAACAGAAGCGACGGCTAAGGATACAGAGACATTGACACTCAATAGTGGACTGGCTACCATCGTCGCCACAGGCAAAACCAAAAATTTGCAGCCCTTGGCTTTGTTAGAATATCAATTAAAAAGTATTTTCACTATGGCTGGACAGCAAACGTCTAAGAAAATCAACAAAACATTTTTTGATAACTATTACGCGGGATACTTTTATAAACTGGCGCAAACCAATCATTTGCCAGTGTTTGTAAGAACCGTAAGCCAAACCGCTTTTCCGACAAGTAAAGAATGGTTAGTTAACCACAGTAAAGAAATTAATGATTTGGGTATGTGGGTAAATGCGACTCCTAGATCGTTCTAACTGCTGTAGTTTTCAAGATACCCATTTGCTGTATCGCAAATTTCCTGATCGTCCCCTTTTACATATTGTAAATTGATATTGATGCTATCTCCGTGATCAGTTTTCCACTTAAAAGTTATGTATAGCCAAGGCGATCTAGCACCCACTAATCTTATTTCTTCTATATCATTCCAGTAAATAATTACATTTTTTATGTGTGATGTAATGCCTATTGAGTTTATTTCTAGAGCAGTTTTATTTTGAAGGGCCGGAATTAAGTATTTGATAACTAAATAAATTAAAAAGCTCAGCCAAACAAGAGCGAAGAGTAGTAGTATCCATACAAAGTTATCATGTGTTCCAATTCCCTTTATGATTAAAGGTGTTGGAAAAAATATTAGTACGCCAAGCACCAGTATAGTATAAATTATACTAGCTATTTTGTTATACGGATATTGTACAGATTGCATAATAATTATTCCAATATAAAAAATTATTACAAGATGGATGCAATTGGCGATAAGGTTTAGGTTAGTATTAAAAATTAACTGCAAGTGCCGCCTTTACCTTTTCCCGATTCAATTTTGATATTGGTATTTTAGTTTGATCAGTTAACAGCAAGCTGCCTCCATCCTCGCGGAGCCAGCTTTTAATATAGGCCATGTTAACCAGGTGTGTTTGGTGGCTGCGTAAAAAGCGGTGTCCGGTTAACATATCGGCATATTCTTTAAGCGTTTTTGATACCAATATTCTTTCGCCGTTATTTAATATAAATAAGGTGTAGGTATTATCGGCCTCGCAGCGTACAATGTCGGCAATGTTCACATAGCGGGTTTCGCCCAGCATAGGTAGGGCTATACGTGGGATGGATTTATTTTCATCTTTTAAATATTCCAGCAAATAGCCCAACCGCTCGTTTTTTTGTTTTTGCTGGATGGCTCGACGCGCTTTATCAATAGCCGCGGTCAACTCATCAATATCAATCGGCTTTAACAAGTAATCAAGCGCCGAAAATTTGATGGCCTGTATGGCATATTGGTTATACGCCGTAATAAATATGATCTCAAAGTTGATCTCGCCTAATTGTTTCAGCAGGTCGAACCCGGTTTCAGTATGCAATTGAATATCAAGGAACACCAGTTGTGGCTGATGTTCCTTGATGACCCTTATGGCTTCATTCACGTTTTCGGCAATGGCACATACCTGTACATCATCCGCATATTTGCTGAGCAGTTGCTGCAGGTTCTCGCGGTTAGATGCTTCGTCGTCAACAATTATTGCCTTCATGTTTATAGCCAGTTTTTTAGTTCAATGGTTACGGTAGTGCCTTTGTCTGTTGGGTTTATATGCAGCAATATAGTCGAATTTTTATAGATGCTGTTTAACAGTTTTATCCTTTCCTCGCATAGTTTAATGCCCATACCCGGTGCTTGGGTATTAGTAAAGCCGCCGCCATTATCTGTTACTTTCAGTATAATATCCTTTCCGGTTTGACTGATGTTAACAGTTATGAAACCTTCGTCTTTTAAAGCAGATATGCCATGTTTCACCGCATTCTCTGCAAAAGGTTGTAACAGCATGGCCGGTATTTCTATTTGCTGGTCAACCCCCTCGCCTACGTTAATACTAAATTTAAACCCAAAACGCATTTGCTCCATTTCTAAATAATCTGTGAGCAGGCTTACCTCATCGGCAATAGGGGTTAATTCTTTTTGGCCCTCATCTAATACGTTACGCGTTAGGCGGGCAAAGCGGGCCAGGTATTTATTGGCGTTTTCCACCTCGTTTTTATTCATCAGGTTTTGTATCCCCGCCAGGGCATTAAAAATAAAATGGGGATTAAGCTGCGCGCGGACGGATTGGAGTTGCAATACGGCGATCTCTTTGGCTTGCGCGGCTATTTTGTTTTTGCGGCGCAGGTAAAAATAAAGGCGAAGACCGGTAGCTATAATAACAAGGAGAATAAATATAACTAATTTTAAGGGTACGGTAGTTGGGCCCGGGGCAACAGTAAAGTTTGCCCGGGTCTCAGCGCCTATAATTGTTGGGACATTCCCAGCTGACATTTCCGGTCTGATAATTATAATATATTTTCCAGGCCTGCTAAAAAAGGAACTACTAATGCGAATTGATGTGAAAGGCGAAGCAAATTTATGCTCCCAATTATTTCCTACTCTAGCAATATCTTCTTTTCCTTTATATTCTCTTTTAAGATAAACGTGATACATCTCCGTTTCCGATGTGTTCTCTATTTCTAACTCAAGGCTTTGCGGTTCCTTAGCAGACCAAATAGTAAAGCCTCTGTTCCAATCTGACTCGCCTTTGGCACTTAGTCCGGTGGGATATTCAACTGACATACGTTTAATTTGTGCCGGGCGCTTATCGTCACTGTTATAAACACACACCATTCTGTTATGCTTGTTGTTTTTTTCAGCAATGATCAGTGTTACAGTTTTACGCCTGCAATCAAACTTCCCAAAGTAAGTATAAGATGTAAACTTATTTGACCGAAAAACTGTTGGTGTTGTCCATGGCACTAACTCCACGCTGTCGGTGAACACACGATATTGATATTTATTTGCATTTTGTCTAGTTATGGATGTGGTTGCTAATTCCAGCTCGGAGGTGTTATATAATTGAGCTGATAACACGTCTCCATTAACTTGGTAGCCAAAAAAATGATGTATGTTATCTATTAAATGCGGCTTTATCCATAGGTCAAAATTAGGGGTCGAATTAGCATCAGGATAAAATAGTCCACCACTATATGACCAACTATCCGTGCTGTCGGCACGCATATCGTGTGTAAAATGTTGTATTTCGGTATACGTTGGTGCTTTAAACTGGGCTACGGCCCCTGAGTTAAATAACAAAATGAAACCCGCGATAAAAAGAAGATACTTTTTCATGTGCTTTTAAATTTAATCAAATATGTGATGAAACCTAAAAGCGGGCAACCGCCAAACAGCAAGCAAACGGAACGCATTAGTATCCGGGCAATATTAGCCAAAATATTACCTGTTTAATTTGAAATGCAGGCTGGCTTTAACCACATAAAACCCTAAATTTGCGCCATTAAAAACACATATTACCATGAGTTTCAGAATTGAACACGATACTATGGGCGAGGTACAGGTACCTGCCGACAAATACTGGGGCGCACAAACCGAGCGCTCACGCAATAACTTTAAAATTGGCCCGGAAGCATCAATGCCAAAAGAGATCATTGCGGCATTTGCTTACCTTAAAAAAGCGGCAGCTTATACCAATGCCGATCTGGGCGTATTAGCGGCAGATAAACGCGACCTGATAGCCGGTGTTTGTGATGAGATATTAACCGGGGCTTTGGATAACGAGTTCCCATTGGTAATATGGCAAACTGGCTCGGGCACACAATCAAACATGAATGTGAACGAGGTAATAGCCAACCGCGCGCACGTTGCCGCGGGCAATATGCTGGGCGAGGGCAAAACCTTTATCCACCCTAATGATGATGTAAACAAATCACAATCATCTAACGATACTTACCCAACCGCTATGCACATTGCGGCTTATAAAATGCTGATAGATGTAACCATCCCCGGCATTGAAAAACTGCGTGATACTTTACAAGCTAAATCCGATGCATTTAAAAGCGTGGTAAAAATTGGCCGTACCCACCTGATGGATGCTACACCATTGACTTTGGGTCAGGAGTTTTCAGGCTATGTATCGCAATTAAATCATGGTTTAAAAGCATTGAGAAATACTTTGGATCACTTGTCAGAACTTGCCCTTGGTGGTACTGCTGTGGGTACAGGTATCAATACTCCAAAAGGTTATGATGTTAAGGTGGCTGAGTATATCGCTCAGTTTACGGGCCTGCCTTTCCGCACTGCCGAGAATAAATTTGAGGCTTTAGCCGCGCATGATGCTATTGTTGAGAGCCATGGCGCGCTGAAACAAATTGCAGTATCATTAATGAAAATTGCTAACGATATCCGGTTACTGGCATCGGGCCCGCGCTCGGGTATTGGCGAGATACATATTCCGGATAATGAGCCGGGATCATCAATCATGCCGGGTAAAGTTAACCCAACCCAAAACGAGGCGGTTACCATGGTAGCAGCACAGGTTATGGGTAATGATGTGGCCATATCTATCGGTGGCTCAAACGGCCATTATGAATTGAACGTGTTTAAACCATTAATGGCGGCCAACTTTTTGCAGTCGGCACGTTTAATTGGCGACGCCTGCGTTTCATTTAATGATCATTGTGCTAAAGGTATTGAGCCAAACTATGCCGGTATCAAAAAGCATTTAGAAAATTCATTAATGCTGGTAACCGCGCTTAACCCACACATTGGTTATGAGAAGGCGGCAAAAATTGCCAAAAAAGCATTAAAAGAGAACCTATCGCTTCGCGAAGCAGCCATCGGCCTTAACCTGTTAACCAACGAGCAGTTTGACGAATGGGTGAAACCTGAGGATATGATAGGTAGTTTGAAATAGACCCCACCCAACCCTCCCCAATAGGGAGGGCTTTAAAACAATAAAAACCACGCGTCATTGCGAGGAACGAAGCAATCTCTGCACCGGACGGGTTGCGGAAAAATTATTCTTATTAGCTTTTCGGTTTTGATCAGCTTATGTAGAGATTGCTTCGTTCCTCGCAATGACGTTTAATAAATAATATGAGCAAACCCTTAAGCTTTCTCCTTTCAGCTTTATGCCTCCTTACCGCGGCTTGCTCATTTAACCCTGACATGCAGGGCAATGGCGAGACCTATTTACAGGGCGAGTGGCGGCAGGAACTAACACCTGTGCAAAAGCAATTGTTGAGTTATTCGTTGTATAAGTTTAAATTTACTTGCGATTCGTTTTTTGTTACGCAGCAAACGTTTAGCAAAGTAAATACCGGTGTGGATACCTGCACCAACAAGGGCCAATGGACTGAGTATATCCGAGGCACATATAGGCAACAAAATGATATCGTGCGTCTGAAAGGCTTTTTTTGCGATGATAAATTCAGGCTTAAAAAGTATGAAGGCTGTTTTAGATCGGGCCCATACGAGGAAGTTTTTAAGGTGACTAAAAAAGCCGATACCTTGTTAACGTTAGCCGGGCCATCAAGCGTTGTACCTATAAATATTTATCGCACACAAAAATCAACCTGTGTGCCCAAACCATTGTGATATGAAATTAGCATTTAAAAAGTTCGGATTAGCTGTTATTGTGCTTTGCAGCCCTGTATGGGCAATGGCATGGGGAGCACAGGGGCACCGCATTACAGGCCAAATAGCCGATAGTTATTTAACACCTAAAGCGCGACTGGCTATTAAAAAAATATTAGGCAACGAATCTTTGGCGTTAGCAGGAAACTGGGCCGATTTTATGCGTTCGGACCCGGCTTATAAATATACTGAAGTGTGGCATTATGTTGATTTTGCCAGGGTAATGAGTCAACCGGAAATGACCGAGTTTTTAGAGCACGACATCCGTGAGGATGCTTATACTAAACTAAAGTTTTTTGTAGGGGAGCTGAAAAAGAAAAATCTATCCGCAGCCAACAAGCAATTTTACCTGCATATGGTGATACATATCGTGGAAGATATGCACCAACCCCTGCATGTATCTCAAGAGGGCACAGAGGGCGGTAATAAAATTAAAGTACAGTGGTTCAACAGCCCAAGCAACCTGCACACGGTATGGGATAGTGGTTTAATAAATAACCAGGACCTAAGCTATACAGAATACACCAACTCAATTAACTTCTCCACGGCAGCACAACGAGCTGTATGGCAAAAAGCGCCTATAGTACAATGGGTGTTTGAGTCAAACCAACTATCTGAAAAAATAATTGCCGGCGTTAAAGCTGACGATAAATTAAGCTACGACTATAACTTCAAATATATAGGTACGGTTAACCAGCAACTGTTAAAAGGCGGCGTAAGGTTAGCAGGGTTACTAAACGAAATTTTCGGGTAGTGAGGATACTAATGGTTTGCCTGGGTAATATTTGCCGCTCGCCGCTGGCGGAGGGTATTATGCAGCATTTGGTTAAACAAAACGGACTGGATTGGGAGGTGGATTCGGCAGGGACGGGTAGCTGGCACGTTGGCCAGGGGCCCGATAGGCGTTCAACCCGTGCTGCTATGGATAATGGAATTGATATTAGTCAGCAAGTTTGCCGTGTTTTTAAGGAGAGTGATTTTAACGAGTTTGACCATATTATTGTGATGGATAAAAATAATCTGCGCGATGTATTGGCACAGGCACGTAATGATGAGGACCGTAAAAAAGTAAGTATGTTATTAGGCGACAAACCCGTACCCGATCCTTATTATGACGATACCCAATTTTCACCCGTTTTTAGGTTGATAGAGCAGGGGTGCAAGGATTTTATAAAGAAGCACCGCCAATAAACTTTTGTCATTTCGAACGTAGAGAGAAATCTATACACAAACCATGACCTGAATGTGTATAGATTTCTCTTTCGTGCCTCAATCGAAATGACAGTTGGTTGTTTTATTCCCTATATTTACTTTTCATGATGGACTACCAGCTCTACACCTTACCCAACGGTATCCGGGTAATGTACAAACACGCTTCTTCGGCAATTACGCACTGCTGCTTTTTGGTTAACGCGGGCTCGCGCGATGAACCGGAACAAAAGGAAGGGCTGGCACATTTTATAGAACACCTGCTTTTTAAAGAAACCGAGCGCCGCAGTACCAGCCAGATATTAAACCGACTGGAGTTAGTTGGTGCTGATCTAAACGCTTACACCACTAAAGAATATACTTGCATCCACGCTTCGTTGCTTAAGCCGCATTTGGAGCGCACTATCGATCTGTTTGAGGATATATTGTTCCACTCTACCTTTCCTGAAGAAGAGCTGGAAAAAGAACGTGGGGTAATACTGGATGAAATAGCCTCCTATCTTGACCAGCCCGAGGAAGCCATACAGGATGATTTTGAGGATATGCTGTTTAAGGGCCATGCTATAGGTAAAAACATATTAGGCACACCGGAAAGTGTGGGTAAAATTACCGAGGCTGATATGAGGCAGTTTATGGCTACTAATTACAATACTTCCGAAATGATATTCGCAGTGTATGGCGATTATGATATGAAGAAGGTGATAAAGCTAGCTGATAAATATTTAGGTGGAATAACCGCAAACTACACCAAAAAGCACCGTGTTAAACCATCCATAAATCCAGCCGAAAAGATCGTGTTGGCTAAGCCCATATCACAAACACATTGTGTAATGGGTACGCAGGCTTATTCGTCATCGCACCCGGATAAATATGGATTGCTGCTGTTGAATAATATTTTAGGCGGCATGGGTATGAGCAACCGTTTGAATATGGAAATACGCGAGAAACATGGAATTGCATATACCATTGAATCAAACTATACCTCGCTGACTGATACAGGGATGTTCTCCATTTACTTTGGTACCGATGCCGAGAAAGCGGATAAAGCCATGCGTCTGGTAAATAAGGAACTAAAAAAATTACGCGATAACCAACTCGGCACCCTGCAAATGCACCAGGCCAAGCAAAAGTTTATAGGTCAAATAGCTTTAGCCGAAGAAAACCGCATGAGCCTCATTATATCCATGGCCAAAAGTTTACTTGACTTGGGTACGGTGGATACACTTGACCAGGTATTTGCAAAAATTAATGCAGTCACATCAGAGCAATTGCTGAAGATCAGCAACGAAATATTGGATGATAAGCAAATGATAACGTTGTTATTTGAGCCGAAAGACTAAAAAGACACCCCCACCTGCAACCCCGTAGTAACAGACATTGGCGAACTATTGCCAAAACGAATAGGAATCGGCACCGATAAAAACATACTGGCATCCTTGCCTTTTTTAATAACCTGGTTAAAAACCGGGGTTACACCAAATCTGCCGGCGGTTTCAAAAGCTACGCGGCCAATAAAGGTAAAGCCATGTTTAAAGCGGAACATAGCACCCGGATGAAACAATACATTATTTACTTTGGCGATGTTATTTTCGGTACGTATTGCCGGGGCAACCTCAAAGCTTACGCCAAACTGGTCGCTTTTTAAAATGTTCATCCCGAAAGGAAAAACTACGGTATAAACATTGCCAAAGTTGTTGGTAAAGCCATTTTTGTTCCAGGTACCAATGGCATTAAAAACGCTGAAATATCCTGTTGTTTTTGGATAGGTTTGTTGAGCGGTAGCGGATTTAAAGGCAATAGTTAAAATTAATAAGGGTAGAATAATGTATTTCATTATTAAAGTGTTTTTATCAATAAACCTATGATGGCAGCAATAGCGATGATGTAAGGCTCCTGTAGTTTTTTAATGTAGATGAGTGCTAACACGGCTGCTACCGCGATCAATGCCGTAGGTATATCTATAATGGACCGTATACCAATAACGATCACCGACCCTACCAGTGCGCCAATAACAGCGGCAGTAATACCATCCACAAAAGCTTTGATGCTTTCATTTTTGGCTATCTTTTTAAAGGATGGCGCTAATGCTACCGTAAACAAGTAGCAGGGTAAAAAGGTAGCAGCCGTAGCTACACAAGCTCCGGGAAAGCCCGCGGTTAAATAGCCTATAAAACCTACCGTAATCACTACCGGACCTGGTGTTATCATGGCTACGGCAACCGCATCTAAAAATTGGTGTTCGGTTAGCCAGTGATATTCGTTTACCACACTGCCGTGTAAAAAAGGTACAATGGCTAAACCGCTGCCAAACACAAATGCACCCGCTTTTAAAAAGAACAGGGCCATCTCTTTTAAAAGTGTTGCATCATATTTCCAAAAACCGGTACTAAGCAAAATGGCTGCAGGTAAGATGGTGGGTTTTTTGACCCATTGCGGCGGGGCTTTGATCAACATATATAATATCCCGCAAAAAATAAATAAAAGTATCTCCTCGCGTTCGGTAATTACGGTGATGGCTATACCAACGATATAGAAAACCCACAATAGCCATTTGGACCTAATGGCAGCTACCTCAAGCTTGCTGATAGATTTAATGGTCAGCTTATAGGCGCTCATGGCTATAATTCCAATTACTGCGGCACCCACACCATAAAATACGGCCTGCATCCATGATAAACCGCCGTATAGTTGGTACACCATGCCCAGCAACACTACCATAATAAACGATGGTATTACAAATGCTAGTCCGGTTAAGGTTGCGCCAATTAAGCCGTAATGAACAAAGCCTATATAAATACCCAACTGGGCGGCCAGTGGACCGGGTGCCAGTTGCGCCAGTGCCAACCCCTCTTTATATTCTTCTTCGGTTATCCATTTTTTATTTTCAACCAGGTCGCGCTGCATATAGCCAACTAAGGCAACAGGGCCACCAAATCCCCAGGTAGCTAACTTTAAAAAGTAGGTGGTGATTTGTAATAACGAATAAGTGGGTTTTGCAGATTGTTCCATAACGAGGCAATATTATCTATCTTGCCTAATTTAAAATAGAACAGATTTAACTATTTGGTATCCTTTTTACCTTTAAGCTTATTTTTTCGGTAGATAGTAGGGGTTTGCCCTACCTGTTTTTTAAAGATCCGGGTAAAATGGCTCTGGTCCGAAAAGCCGGTAAGATAAGCTATCTCGGTAAGCGGATAGGTTGTAGTATCCATCAAATTCATAGCTTTCTCAATGCGTAATTTGCGGATATATTCGCCAAAGGATAGATTTTCAAAATATTTAGAAAACTCCCTGGATAAATATGTAGGGTTGATCTCCAATTCATCAGACGCTTGTTGCAGGCTTAAGGAAAGGTTGGTGTCCAGTTGGTCCTGTATCATTTCTTTCAGTTCCTTTGCCCATGCCGGTGCTTTTTTAGGATTATCCTGCTGCAGGTATTTATGATATACCTCAAGCAACATCTGTTCAACCGGGTTGGCCTGCGTATGTTTTAACTGATACAAATGTTTGGCCCAGCTATATAAGCCATCGTAAATTACCATACCCAAGTCCAATAGCTCATGATCGCTTTTGCTGGTATAGGATAAACCCGAAAATATAGCCTCCAGCCCTGCCGCTTGTGGAGCAAAATCATGGCGGTCGGTATCAGCGCCCCGTACAATGTCGGCCACCCGGTCAAGGGCAGGATCATTCAGTTGGTGCTTTTTAATAAAATAGTCAAAGGTGCATTGGTCGGCATAGTGGGTGTACTCCACCCCCGGCATATCAAACGGGATAGCATCCAACACTTTGGCCCTATCCAAAACTTCGGTATGGGGTACGTAAATAATTTCGGCCTGCGGGTCAATAAAACGTTTAATTAACCATGGGCAGGCAATCCGGTCAATTTTAGGGCGCTCGCGTGTTATCCACCTCGTCATAGGGTAAAGCTATTTAAATGTGGTGATAGATACAAATTTTACCCCTCCCGGCCTCCCCTGATACCAGGGGAGGTGCTGTCTGGCCGATAGCTATTTGATTGTATATCTCCCCCTAACGTTAGGGGGAGATGTCGACGTAGGAGACAAAGGGGGTAAATAGCAAAAGCGCTTTCCTATCCCCAAAAATTTACTGTAATTTTGCAGCATGAAATTTCCTATCATAGCCTACGGCGACCCGGTTTTAAGAAAAAAAGCAACAGCTATTGAGCCTGCAGAGTATCCGCATATTAAGCAATTAGTTGCCGATATGTTCGAGACCATGTATGGTGCCCGTGGTGTGGGTTTGGCCGCACCGCAGGTGGGTATGTCCATGCGTTTGTTTGTAGTTGATGCCACCCCTTTTGATGATGACGAACCGGAGCTAAAGGATTTTAAAAAGGTATTTATTAATGCTACTATTTTAGAAGAAACCGGCGAAGAATGGGCCTTTAATGAAGGATGCTTAAGTATACCTGATGTAAGGGAAGATGTTACCCGTAAATCTACCGTTAAATTATCTTATTATGACGAAGAGTGGAAACATCACGAGGAAACCTTTACTGGTATGGCGGCGCGCATAATTCAGCATGAATATGACCATATAGAAGGTAAACTGTTTACCGATAAGCTTAACCCATTGCGCAAAAGGCTACTGGAAAAAAAGTTGAACGATATTGCTAAAGGCGCGGTGGATGTAGATTATAAAATGAAGTTCCCGGCGGCTAAAAAGGGCCGTTAAAAATTATAGCCGTCATCATCGGCGCTAACTTTCCGTTTTTTATCACCGTCAGATATCTGCTTGATCAAAGCACCCCATGCAAATGGATTTAGCAGGGGATTGGTCCGTGAGTGAGAATTTACTACATTATCGTGCATTTCCTGCGCAATGCTCTCTGATCCATCGCGAGGCAAGCCGCGTTGTGTAGCCTCCATGGTTGACTTGGTAAGGTTTTTTATCACTATAGCTAAATCATCATCCGCAACCTTCATCGTTAAAAAATCTTTCCTAAACTCATCAACGGTTGCCCATGGGAATACACGGAAAGCGGGCAGATTAAATATCTGTGGCCTTAAACGCACTTTTAAAGTCAAGCTTTTATTAGGCAAATTGGCCGGGATAACGATAGTTTCGGGGAAATACCCTACACAGGTAAAACGAATGCTATCCTGCTCATGCACAACTATGGAGAAGTAGCCTTCGTAATTAGAAATAGCAGGTTGGCTTTTATGGGTTAAGTTTACCACGCTGGCATAGGGTATAATGTCTTTTCTTGTGCTATCAGCAGTAATAACAATACCCGAAAATTGAACCAAAGGTGTCTCTTTCTCCTGCGCAAAACCCGCGGAAGCCATCAGTAAAAACAATATGCCCAATATGTATTTCATTGTGCCAATGGTCTCTTGCCCTTTATTATAATCAACCAAAAAATAATTTAGTTTTTAAAAATACGTAATTGGTGCTACGTACGGTATATTTTAACAATACTTAACAATTACCTCAAATTTTCAGGCAGTACCGCGTTAGGATCATCTATATCGGTTAGGTTTATAGCTTCAACACCTGTAATTTCAGGAACAGCTTTTTGTATAGCCTGCTCAATGCCTGCTTTAAAAGTCATGATACTCATTGGGCATGAGCCGCATGAACCCAATAATTTTACGCGTACTACATTTTCAGGAGTGATCTCCTCTATCGAAATATTCCCCCCGTCGGCTTCCAGATACGGTCTTATGGTATCTAAAGCTGCTTCTACCTGTTCTAATAAGCTCATTTTAATATTATTATAACGTAAAGTTATTAATTATTTATAACATTTTCACCACGTGGTGCCTTCGCGTTATTTATAGAAACTTGCTGCGCTACACGCTCGGCCATTTCTATAAACGCTGCTGTCATGGGCCCCTGTTCATCTAAAATAACGGGTCTGCCGGCATCGCCTGAGTCACTAATGCTTTTTATTAACGGTATCTCCCCTAAAAATGGCACATCTAATTGCTCTGCCAATTTTTTACCGCCGCCTTGTCCAAAAATGTAGTATTTATTTTCAGGCAGCTCGGCAGGTGTAAAGTAGGCCATGTTTTCTACAATGCCCAGTAGCGGCACATTAATAGCTTCCATCATAAACATGCCTATTCCTTTTTTAGCATCAGCCAATGCCACGTTTTGCGGGGTGGTTACAATTACCGCTCCTGTAATTGGGAAGGTTTGGGTAATGGTAATATGTATATCACCGGTACCGGGTGGCAGGTCGACTACCAAATAATCCAGTTCGCCCCAATCGGCATCATTAAACAATTGTTTTACCGCAGTTGATACCATTGGCCCGCGCCACGGCACGGGTTGGTTAGGATCAGTAAAAAAGCCGATGGACAGTAACTTGATGCCATACTTTTCAATAGGCTCAATGCGCGTTTTTCCATTAACATTGCTGGCTTGTGGCTTGGCACCCTCCAAACCAAACATAATAGGGATAGACGGACCATAAATATCAGCATCAATTAACCCTACTTTAGCGCCCGATTTAGCTAATCCTAAAGCCAGGTTAACCGCCACGGTTGATTTACCCACACCGCCTTTACCTGAAGCAACCGCGATGATATTTTTAACATTAGGAACACCTGTGTTTTTTTGCGAGGTTACCCTTGATGTCATGTTAACCGTCACCATAATATCCTTGCTGATAAAGTGGGCTATCGCGTTACGGCAGGCGTTCTCTATCAATGCTTTTAAAGGACATGCCGGGGTAGTTAATATAACCGAAAAACTCAGGTTATTACCATCAATAACTATATCATCTATCATGTTTAGGGTAACCAGGTCCTTTTTAAGGTCGGGTTCCTCCACATTGCTCAGGGCTTGTAAAACTTGTTCTTTAGTGATGCTCATATTTGTACAGGCACAAACTTACTAAAACAGGTAGTAAGTAGTGTCATGGTAATGATAAAATGGCGATGCGTTTTTACCCCTCCCGGCCTCCCCTGAGTCCAGGGGAGATGCTGTCAGGCGGATGTTATTTGAATTGTATAACTCTCCCCCCAATGTTAGGGGGAGATGTCGACGTAGGAGACAGGGGGTAAAAAGCTATGCAAGGCGATTAACCGCCAACATTCCGCTTTATCTTATCAGCCACCTTATCCAATTCATTTATGACCTCATCATTAGTAAACCGCAAAACCGAAAACCCCCATTCTTTCATCACTATATCCCGGTTGTTATCATATTCTTTTTTTAGCATATGGATTGGTCCATCAACCTCAATAACCAGCTTATGTACGGCACAATAAAAATCAGCAATGTAAAAAGCCTTCCGACCAAAACCCTGCAACGTAAATAAAGGAAACTGCCGCAAAAACTTCTCGCCGCCAATATTTCGCTTCCTTATCTCTTCCCATAAAATCTTTTCGGCAGGCGTGGCGTTATTACGTAGCTGGCGGCAGAGGTCGGTGACGGGGTTCATAGGTTAAATATAATTATTCTTTCCGTTTTACCTTCTGCTGTTTTTACCCCTCCCGGCCTCCCCTGATACCAGGGGAGGTGCTGTCAGGCGTACAATTCTCCCCCT
>CAZGBN010000014.1:0-55680 GCA_964524015.1 uncultured Mucilaginibacter sp.
GCAGGTCGGTTTTAGAAAAATTCATATGTTCAAAGTTAGGTAATAGTTGGTTAACCCAAAATCATTAACTTTGTTACAACATGAGCACTAACATTGTGGTAGCCATTGATGGCTATTCATCCTGCGGAAAAAGCACTTTAGCTAAAGCTATTGCCAAAAAACTCCACTTTATTTATGTAGATAGCGGTGCCATGTACCGTGCCGTTGCTTTATATTTTCTGCGTAATAACATCGACCTAAATAATTGTGATCAAATTGCTGAGGCTTTGAAGAACATTCACCTCAACTTCCACTCACGCGATTATGAAACACATATTACGCTGAATGACGAGGAAGTATCTGACGAGATACGTTTAATGCCGGTATCTGAATCGGTAAGTACGGTATCTGCCATACATGATGTACGTGTGGAGATGGTAAGGCAGCAGCAACGCATGGGTAAATCAAAAAATATTGTGATGGATGGCCGCGATATTGGCACTGTGGTATTCCCGGATGCGCAGGTTAAAATATTCATGACTGCCGACCCAAAAATTCGCGCAGAGCGCCGTTTTAAAGAACTGGCCCCAAAAAACCCGGATATTAGCTTGGAAGATGTTTTTGAAAACCTGGCCCACCGCGATTACCAGGATACCACCCGTAAAGAAAGCCCCTTGGTACGTGCCGATGATGCTATTATTTTAGACAATACCGATCTAACTCCCGAAGAGCAATTGGAGTTTGCGTTGGGTAAGATAAAGCCGTTTATAAAGTAAAATTTTTTTTCCACGTCATTGCGAGCGTAGCGTGGCAATCTCTACGTAGGACTAGCATGCGGGAATGTCTGCTTTAGAGATTGCCACGCTCGTCCCTCGCTCGCAATGACGCTGAGGATAATTATTCTTCCTCCACCAACTTTACCGTATTAACCCCAAACCTGTTTAAAAAATCAACCCCTTCATCACTGGTTAAGCCTTTAAACTCGGCGTAGGAATGTTTAAAATATACTTGAGTGATACCTGCCGAAAATATCAGCCTGGCACAGGCAATGCATGGTGATAAGGTGGTATATAAAGTAGCACCCTGCAAATTAGCACCGTTTTTAACACCATATAGTATCGCATTTTCCTCGGCATGTAAAGCTAATGAGCAGCTCCCTTTCGAGTCGCGTGCGCAGCCTGTATCGGGCCATTCTTCATCGCAGTTATGGGTACCCTTAGGCGGTCCGTTGTAGCCTATGGATATAATGCGGGTATCTTTAGCTAAAACCGCGCCTACGTGCGCTTTAACGCAGTGTGAGCGCTGCGCAAGGTCGGTAGCCAGGTTCATGAATATATGGTCGAAGGATGGTCGTGACATAGTGATTAATGATTGGAGATTTGTGATTAGTTCCTATCTAATCTTTAATCTTCCTTCTTTGATCTTATAAATTAGTGTGTTCCTGTTATTTCGGTATTGTCTAAGTCAATACCTTGACTTTTTAATTCAACCCTTACTTTCCAGGCAAAAAACGCCATGTAAGCAAAGCCTAGTAAAGGTACAATATAGGATAAATGTATGCCACTGGTATCGGCTAAAATACCTTGAACAGGCGGAATTATCGCGCCACCCAATATCATCATAATTAAAAATGCCGATCCCTGGCTGGCGTATTTACCCAAGCCTGCAATAGCCAAAGCAAATATAGACGGCCACATGATGGAGCAGCATAAACCACCACTAATAAATGCAAACGTAGCCACCATGCCATCAGTTAATAAACCAATCACCATAAAAGCTACACCCAGTAAACCAAATACCACCAATGTGCGCACCGGCTTTTGCTGACCTATAAAAAAACAGGCGATCAATATCACGATGGCAATGGCATAGATGAACATATTGCCAACATCAACCCCACTTGCATAATTAACCGTTAATACAACGGCAAATGCTACAAAAGGCACTACAATAGTCAATATACTTTTAGTGACTTTGGGCAGATTAAACGCACCTATTGCCCCTGCCCATCTGCCTATCATTAAGCTGCCCCAATACAGTGATATGTACGGCGATATGGCGGAGTCGGCAAAACTGCCAAATGCCGGAGTTTTCAATAACGCGCCCAAATTACTGGCTATGGTAACTTCGGTACCTACATAGGTAAATATGGCTATCATCCCCAAAATTAATTGCGGGTACTGCATAGCTCCCCATCCTACCGGGCTTTTTTTGGCAGCAGATAATGAACCCAATAGCGTAAACAAAATAATGGCTAATGAAGCATATACAAAATACGGTTTGGCGATACCGGTTGCATTACTCAGCGGATCAACTGCCAGTATCATACAAAAAGCAATAAAGATGATAAATAGCGGGAAATTAGGTTTGGCGCTTATTTCTATTTTTTCGTCGCTGGTTACTTTGGGGAGATTTGACAGGTAAAAGAATAAGGCTAATGCAATGAACAGACCTGTAACTATATAATACAAACTATTCATTGAAGTTAAATCAATATGTTCAGCATCAATACTAGTTGAAGCAGTGCCAAATAATATTACGGTAAAAATTAATGGTCCGAGTATTCCCCCAATATTATTTACCCCTCCTGTAAAATTTAATCGATTGGCGCCTGTTTCGGCACTACCCAATGCAATTACAAATGGATTACCTGCAGTTTGTTGTAATGAAAATCCTAACGCTATAATAAAACCAGCCGTTAATATTAATGCAAACGACCCTGAATTTAATGCTAATGGCATACATAATGCTCCAGCAGCAGATATTAACAGACCCAATGCTATAGCATTTTTATAGCCCAGCTTATCAACAATATCCACACGCCTTCTTTGCGATATGAAATATAAAATACCTGACCCTATAAAATATCCTCCATAAAAAGTAAAATCAATTAATTGCGACTCGAACTGTGTTAAATGAAAATGCGCCTTACAAAAAGGGATAAATACCCCATTAGATGCGGCTGCAAATCCCCAAAAAAACCAAATAGTTGCCAACGTTAATAACGCGGCTGTGTATTTTTTTGAACTGCTTTGTTGTTGCATATATGCCAGATTTTATAATTTCAAGGTACTAACTTAAATGAATTTTAATTATAAGTTGTTATGTAATATTGATTTAATATCCACACAATATTAAGTTTGTTTGTTTAAGAGATAAAAGTTGCATATTCGCATACTTCAAAAAGAAACCATAAAGCTATTTAATGATAGAAGCGGTTATTTCGGGGATTGGAATTGGGCTAATATTAACATTTATTACCGGTCCGGTTTTTTTTGCATTAGTAAAAACCAGTATTGAACGTGGTTTTCATGCAGGCATCTATATGGCACTCGGGGTAGTTTGCAGCGATGTGGTATTTGTAGGTGCCATTCTTTTCGGCTCGCAGCTGTTTGATATATCAGAAGATACCAAAACCATTGCGGGCACTGTGGGGAGCATTATTTTGTTTACTATAGGCATTTACTACCTGTTTAAAAAAGCCAATATCAATTATGAAAATGTTTCGCCTAAAGGCCTCAAACGTTACGGCTATTTTTTAAAGGGGTTTTTAATGTGCATTTTTAATCCCACCATGCTGTTTCATTGGATAACCGTAATCGGTACCGCCAGTACAATTTATCACCAGGGGGTGCATAACCGTACGTTGAAAATTGCCATTATGTTTTTAACCATACTAATTGTGCAATTTGGGTTAGATGTTACCAAAGCATTTTACGCCAATAAACTGCGCGCCAAAATATCAGTAAAACGTGTACACCGTTTAAACCAGGTAGCCGGTATAGCGCTCATTATAGCCTCCATTATTTTAATGGACAGATTGGTTACCCACTTTATATTTAGCCCGCCCGCTGCCTGATAGGCGGAAAGCTCAAAGGATAAAGGCAAAAGGTCTGCTTAAAATTTATTAAAAGTAAAAGGCGAAAAATTTAAATACCTTTCGCCTTTTACCTTTATCCTTTTACCTCAAAACTACTACATATAAGCCCGTTGATTCTTACCTTCCATCCAGTTTACATAGGCCCGGTTAACTACTTTGTTACCGCCCGGAGTTGGGTAATCGCCGCTAAAATACCAGTCGCCGGTATGGTCAGGGCAGGCTTTGTGCAGGTTATCCAATGTTTGGTATAATACCTCAATTTTGCAATTAATATCTTTTGGTGTGATGATCTGCGCAATACGGTCAGATATCTGCTGATCTGTAAAAGGTTCATAAATAGCTTTTACATAGTTTACTACCTTTTCTTTCGGCAGTTTAGCACTATCCACACATTTCTCATAAACCTGGTGCAGTATTTCTTCCTTACCTGATTCTTTTAATAAGCTCACAGCTGCTTCAAAGGCCACAAACTCGCCCATGCGCGACATATCAATACCGTAACAATCAGGGTAACGTATTTGCGGGGCAGATGATACTACCACTATTTTTTTAGGACCTAAGCGATCCAGTATCTTCAATATGCTTTGTTTTAACGTAGTACCACGTACAATAGAATCATCTAATACCACTAAGGTATCAGCATCTCTTTTTATTAAGCCGTAGGTGCTGTCATAAACGTGCGCCACCATTTCGCTGCGGTCAGCATCCTGGGTAATAAATGTGCGCAGTTTAACATCTTTAATAGCAATCTTCTCTACCCGTGGTGACATCCATAACAACTGGGTTAGTTCCTCTTCGGTGTACTTACCTTCCTTGTTTAGTATCGCTTCGCGCTGAAACTGACGGATGTATTTGTGCACTCCCTCTACCATGCCATAAAAAGCAACTTCGGCAGTGTTAGGAATGTACGAGAATACCGTGTTTTTAACATCATGATCAACCGCACCTAATATTTGCGGACAAAGCAAACGGCCCAACTGTTTACGCTCACGGTAAATAGAAGCATCGCTGCCGCGCGAAAAATAGATACGCTCAAATGAACATGCCTTTTTTTCCTGTGGCTCGCTAAACATAGTCTCGGTTATCTTACCGTTCTTTTTAACAATAAGCGCGTGGCCAGGTTTAACTTCTCTTATATCTTCAATAGGAATATTAAATGCAGTTTGTATAGCAGGACGCTCTGAAGCGGCAACCACTATCTCGTCATTATAATAATAAAATGCAGGGCGTATACCTACCGGGTCGCGCATCACAAATGCGTCACCATGGCCAAGCATACCGGCAATGGTATAACCACCATCCCAGTTACGGGCCGATTTTTGGAGGATCTTAGCCACATCCATATCATTGGCGATCAACTTGCTTATCATGCCATTATCGTCCAATCCTTCACGTTTATATTGGTCAAATAAGCCTTGTACTTCGGTATCAATAAAGTGGCCCATTTTTTCCAATACGGTAACGGTATCGGCTTTTTCTTTTGGATGCTGCCCAAGGTCATATAACTGCTGCAGTAACTCATCAACATTGGTCATGTTAAAGTTACCCGCAATAACCAGGTTACGCGTCATCCAGTTATTTTGCCTTAAAAACGGGTGGCAGCTTTCAATGCTGTTTTTGCCGTGTGTACCGTAGCGCAGGTGCCCTAATAATACTTCGCCAACAAAACTTACATTTTCTTTCAACCATTCGGCATCGGCCATCCTTTCGGGAGTTTCCTTCTGGATGTCGGCAAACTTTTTCTGGATATATTCGAAAATATCAGCAACAGCGTTTGATGCCATTGACCGATGACGGCTGATGTATCGTTTGCCCGGTTCAATATCCAGTTTAATGGTAGCAACGCCCGCGCCATCCTGGCCCCGGTTATGCTGTTTCTCCATTAAAAGGTAAAGTTTGTTCAAACCATACAGCGCTGTGCCGTACTTCTGCTGATAAAAAGAAAGTGGCTTTAGTAAGCGGATAAAGGCCACACCGCATTCATGCTTAATCTGATCGCTCATGATTGGTAATGAGCCGCAAAGTTATAAAATTATTTAAGTGTTGTTAAATTGATTGTCATTAATTCGCATTAAAATGACTTTTAAATTTACATTCCATGCGTTGACCGGAACTAATCGATATTAAAGTCGATATAATCATCAATAGCCTCGCCAATTTGTTGTAGGGGCATATGCTGGTTACCCTCGGCATTCTCTACATATACCCATAACCCCGCATCTGTTTTACCTATACGGTGATAGGTGCCACCGCCAAAAACATCATACAATCGCGGTATGGCCGAATGTACCTTAACGGTATAATCTACATCGTTAACTTTTATAGTGAAAGGTGAGTGTTGCATAAAGTTAATAACACAAAGGGGTGTGGAAAGTTTGCGATGAACTCGTTTGCGATATAGCTCGGCTATTGACTCACCCAGCAGGATGTGCTATAACAAAAAAGGCCCGGCAAATGCCGGACCTTTTATTAAAAGGAACAAAGATCTTTTATAATTTTTCGCCGTGCTGGCTAACGTCAAGACCAATAACTTCGTCTTCTTTTGATACGCGCAGCGGAGAGATCATGTCGGTTATTTTCAATAATAACAATGAACCGAAGAAAGCAAATATTGATACTACTACCATAGCTATAGCCTGAACAGAAAACAAATGCCACTCTCCAAAAAACAAGCCTTCACCTGTAGTATTGGCCGGGTTTACATTTGTATGGGCAAACACACCGGTAAGCAACATACCTACCATACCACCAACACCATGGCAGGGGAATACATCAAGCGTATCATCAATTGAAGTGCGTGTGCGCCATTCAACAACTAAATTACTTACTACTGCTGATATAATACCAATGGCTAATGAGTGCGGTACAGATACAAAACCTGCTGCCGGGGTTATAGCTACCAAACCCACTACTGCACCAATACAGGTACCCATAGCAGATGGCTTGCGGCCACGTAACATATCAAAAAATATCCAGGTTAAACCTGCCGCTGCTGATGCAGTGGTACTAGTTGCCAAAGCATTAACCGCTAAGTGATTGGCACCAAATGCCGAGCCGGCATTAAACCCGAACCAGCCGAACCATAATAAACCTGTACCTATTAATACATAGGTAATACGGGCCGGTGAATGGCTAGGCTCGTTTCTTTTCTTTAAATATAAAGCTGATGCTAAAGCTGCCCATCCTGCAGACATATGTACTACTGTACCCCCTGCAAAATCTAACACACCCATTTTATATAACAAACCATTTGGGTGCCAGGTGCAATGCGCTAACGGCGAGAATATGAATATAGAGAACAGGCACAAAAATATAATGTATGAATTGAAGCGGATACGCTCGGCAAATGCGCCTGTTATTAATGCCGGGGTAATAATAGCAAACTTTAATTGGTACATAGCAAAAAGCAGCAACGGTATGGTTGGTGCCGATGGCCAGCTACTGTTACCCAACATCCCTTTCATCATGAAAAAGGTTGATGGATTACCTATTACTCCACCAATGCTATCACCAAAGGCTAAGCTAAATCCAAAAATGCCCCACATAACTGTGATAATAACCATACATATTACGCTTTGCAACATGGTTGATATCACATTCTTTTTATTAACCATACCACCGTAAAAGAACGCTAAACCGGGTGTCATTATCAAAACTAAAGCGGTTGACATCAGCATCCAGGCTATATCACCTGTATTATATGTAGTATGTGCGCTTTTATCGTACTCTACGGATGGGAAAATGAAAGTTAATGCAAGAATACACAGGATTACAAAAAATGGAAAATAGCGCTTCATTTGAATAGTTAACAATTAATTTTAATAATGGCCCGAAATTATGATTAATATCATATAAAAGTGAAATAAATGTTAAAAAATCATAAAAAAGTTAATAATATTTTAACTTTTTTACAAATAGTCAAACAATTTATTTGGAAAAAGGCCCAATACTAGCAAAATCAAACTAATTATCACAACAAAAACTAAAATTGAATTTGATTTTGTTGTTGTTTCAATTGTATGGTCAGCTTTTTTTAGAAATAGGTATAAAGGTATTTTAATGTAGTAGAATAAGGCTATAACTGTAGTTACCGCACCTGTTATCATTAATAGCAGCAACCAAACATCGTGCGTTTGTTGATATACGCTATAAACTGCCGAAAAAACAAATACCTTGCCCGTAAAGCCCGCAGAAACAGGCAAGCCCGTTAGTGAAATGAGTATGAGTATAAAACAAACAGAAGCTACCGGATATTTAAGGCCCAAACCTTTATAACCATCTACTTCTTCGGTATTGGCTACATTGTTAAAATAACTTACTAAGGCCAGCGCGCCTATGTTTGCTATACCATAGACCGCTAAATAATATATTAAAGCGCTTACCCCCTGTTCGTTAAAGGTTACAATAGCCATTAAAGCAAAGCCGGTATGCCCAATACTGGAGTAAGCCAGCATCCGTTTTACATTTTTTTGCAATACCGCGGCAAAATTTCCGACAATTAGCGTAATAACGCCTAAAACCGACAGGTATAACTTAAAATCAAATGCCGGAACCGTGATCAAGAATATAAAAGGCGTTAAAAAGTTAACTAATAAACCAAAAGCGGCAATTTTGGGCAAAGTAGATAAGTATGCCGTTACCGGAGTTGGTGCACCCTGGTAAACATCGGGTACCCAAAAGTGTAAAGGCACGAAGGACAACTTGAAACCAATTCCGATCAGCACCAATACCATAGCAAGTGTAACGCCTATTGGATTTACCGCCGTCAAACCCTGCAATGCCTCTACAGAATAAAAATTAAGCGAACCACTAAAGCCATATAATAAGGATATACCATACAGCATCATAGCCGATGATGCCGCGCCGAATAATACATATTTTAATCCTGCTTCGGTACTAAAAGCGTTTTCTGAACGGTAAGCCACCATTAAATAGGAAGCTAAGGAAACCATCTCGATAGCCAAATAAACTGATAACAGGTTTACCGACATCACCATTAAATGCAAGCCAAATACAGAGCCTATGGTAATAGTATATAAGTCTGATAAACCTTTGGGGTGATTTTTTAAACGCTCGTCCCAGGCAAAATAGAGTAGTAGCACAAACGCTAAAACATCAATAATAAACTTAAATGCTATGATCTTATAGTTTAACAGCAGCATACCGCTGAATAAAAACTTCGGCTCATTTAACACCATTGCAACTTGCTGCAGATCTTTAAACATAACTACCACCATACCGGCGTAAGCTATGGTACGGCATAGTTTCTCAGAATTTTTACCGAAGATCAGGTCTGTTATTAAAACAAGCAGGAACAACGCCGCCAGATAAACCTCGGGCATAAAAAAGCTAAGGTCGCCCAAAATATGGGTTAGCTGTTGCGGTATATAGGGTAGCAGTTGGTGCATTATTATTATTGTACTATTACCGATTGATTTTTTGGATAACGAACCTGGTATTTAAGCTGCAGCTTCTTTTCTTCTCTTTCTTTTAGGTTTAAACTCCAGGATACCTTGCCGGTTTCTTTATCTAATTTTCCGCCGGATAATTCCTGCACATCAACTTCGATTGCTGAGTTTTGCGAAACCGGGATCTGATCCTCTACCAATAAATTAATAGATTGTGTTTTCCTGTTTTTTACTTCTATCAGCCAGTTTTTAGTTTCCTTTTTGTTGGAGCTTAATGCCTGTTTCTCGGTTAAGCCGCTTGGCTGAGTGCGAGTTACCACAATATTCTTATCTGTGCCTAACGACAAATTAAGTGTATCGGTAGTTGTACGGGTATCAATTAATGATTTACCAATAAACGTACCCTCAAAAAACAAGTTCGCTTCGCCCGACTGGAAATTGTATTTGTTCCAGTCTGTTAACTGGGCAGTTAAAAAAACATCCGTACTTAATTTAGGGGCTACATAGTACTGATATGTAGCAGGTAATTCTACCTGATTAATCTCTACCAAATATTGTTTACCATCACTAGGTATAGAGTATGGGTTATCAATATTAAACTCTACATTGGTTTGAGTTTCTGTTTGCTGAACCATAATCGGAATAATATCAGCTGCCAAATTAGCTCTTTTTTGAGTTGTAATTCCAGCCACCGCCCCTGCTAAAGCCGCACGAGGTTGTTGACCATAGCCTACTACTACTACTTCATCTAAGCTATTTTGCACAGGTGTTAAACCTACATTTATTACAGAATAATTTACTGCACGCTCCACCTGTTCATATCCAACATAATTATATTGCAGCATTTGATTGCCCGTCGGTAGTTGGATGGAGTAATTTCCACTAGCGTCAGTTGTAGTAGCTATTGAAGTTCCCTTTACTTTAACGGTCAATCCTACTAAAGCAGATCCATCTTTATTATCGCTTACCCTACCTGTAACCTTGGTAATAGACGATGCAGGCCCAACATTGTACATGCCGAAATTTAGATAATAAGGATTTAATTGCGGTTTACTGCCGCTAACTGTTGGGTTACCTGTGGATAGGGTTAACTTGATATTTTTCCAGTCCTCGCCGCTTTGCTGCGATACGTTGGCTTTATATGCTATGGTAATAGGGCTATTCACATTTTTGGCCCTTACATCATACGTTGGGTACCAGTTAGCGTTGTTAACTACATAGTTTAAAGTAAATTCGGTTTGCACAGGTGCTTTTGCCGATACAGTTACCAAAATATTGCTGGTGGTTTTGTTGTTACCACGATTAAAATCGGCTATCTGCTTATTGTATTTTTGTTGCTCAACACGCAATAAGGCAATCTGATCATTAACATCCTGCTGCTTTTTCTTGATCTCGGTTAAGCGCTGGGTTTGAAAATCAAGCGCCTGTTTTAATTTAAGCAGGTCTAAATTGGCATTATTACCGGTAACTACCTGGTTTTTCACCAGCATGTTTTCTTCCTGCTGATAAATATTTAACAAGTTATTTTGAAAGGCAATTTTATCATTAATAGCTTTTTGCTGTGTTTGTAAACTTTCTAAAGCTTTCTCTTTAGTTTGCTCATTTAAAAAGTCTGTCTCATTTTTAACGGACATGATGGTAAATTCGCCACGGGCGCTTACTTGTATACTTTGCACATCAATAGCTGATGAAATATTGGTAAAAACCAAGGTACTGGTACCTGCAGGCACATTAACCGTTGCAGTACGTGTTACCTGTGCACTGTTTAAAAACACAATAACTTTCTGAACTTTTGATTCGATTTTTGGGCCGTCGCTGGCATTAGTAATTAAAGCGATAAATAATAGGCTCATTACCAATAATAGTTTTTTGTACATGATCGTTTTACTTAAATAAATAATTGGTGTTAATTTACTACTACCACACTTTGTGTGAGGTTTAGTAATTACAAGATGCATGACCATACGTTTTTCCATAAAACTATTTTCAACATCGTTATTTATTTTTGTAAAAACTGAACTAACAATAATACCGAGCTATTAATTTTATCAAACACCAATGAAGGCATTACGCCTAAAACTAAAACTATGGCAGCCATAGGCACCAGGGTGATAATTTCGCGGGCATTTAGATCTGTTAAAGCTTCTTTCCAAACAGCGCCACCTTTTAGGGATAGGTTGCCGAAGAATACCCGCTGTAAGGTCCATAAGAAATAGCAGGCACTAAATAGGATACCGACCGCTCCTAGTGCTGACATCCAATAAGGCAGCAAACCATTTACCGTTGGCGATTTAAATGCACCGGCCAAAGTAAATGCCTCGGCTATAAATGCCGAGAAACCCGGCAAACCCAACGATGCAAAAAATGCGATCAAAATAAATACGGTGTACCTAGGCATCAAACCACCCAAGCCCCTGAAATTGTAGATATCCCTATCATGAACCCTGTTATATACCACTCCTACCAGGAAGAACAGCATGGTTGATAAAAACCCGTGACTTACCATTTGCATTACCGCTCCGCTTACCCCTTCGGCGGTGTGCGAAGCTATACCCAGTAACACAAAACCCATTTGCGATACGGACGAGTAGGCAATAACTCGTTTTAGGTCACGCTGAGCCAAAGCATTAAACGCACCATATAATATGGATATCACCCCCAATAAACCTAACCAGAAAGCACCTGAATGGGCAACCTCAGGGAAAATACTTACGCATACCCTTATAATTCCGTAACCGCCAATTTTTAACAGTATACCTGCCAGTATAATTGATACCGGGGTTGGCGCCTCAACGTGTGCGTCGGGCAGCCAGGTGTGTAAGGGCACTACAGGCACTTTAATAGCAAAGGCTATAAATAATATCACAAAGGCAATTCCCCGTGCAGAAACGCCCCAAATAGTTTGATTAGCTACTAATGATAAAAGAGAGTCATGCCCGTAATTAGCCGGGTTCATCATTTGTACCATATTGAAGGTATGGTTTCCGGTTGCAGGATCAGTTACGGAAAGGTATAAACCTATCATCACCAACAGCATAAATACCGAACCGAATAAGGTATACAGGAAGAACTTGATAGCCGCGTATTCGCGCCTTATACCCCCCCACATCCCTATCAGGAAGTATAAAGGCAATAACATCAATTCATAAAAGATATAGAACAGGAAGAAATCAAGCGCGCAAAATACACCTATAACCGCCATATCCAATATCAGGAACAACACAAAAAATCCTTTCAAATTAGTGGTTATCTCCCATGAGGCTAAAGCGGCTATCACTAATATAAGTGAGGTCATTACCAATAACGTAACCGATATACCATCTATCCCCACAAAATAATCTATTTGCATTTTGCCCATGGTACCCAGGTCGAGATTTATCCAGGGCAGTTTATGTACAAACTGAAACTGATCCTCGTGTATGACTCCGCCATAAGCAGGGCCCGTTTTAAAGTTAAGGTATATCCATACACTTATACATAACTGTACTAATGTAGCAGCAACAGTTATATACTTAAAGCTGCCACGCATAGTGGATGGCAACAAAGCTATCACCAGGGCAAACAGGATGGGTATAAATATTAATAGGGTTAAAATGTTCATTTTTTAGATGTGAGATATGAGATTGGAGATGTGAGAAATAGTAAAACATGAGCCATAAGATTGCATACAAACATTGAGTTTGCACATTAATCTACTTTGATTTGTCTCATGTCTCATATCTAAAATCTCAAATCTAAATCAGAATTTTTAAAATAAACAGTGCCAGCACAATGGCCAACATACTAAATAAATAATATTGAATTTTACCACGCTGAAAGCGACGCACAAACTGGCCAATACTTTCAACTATAAATGTAAGCAAACGGGTTGCACCATCAATAATATAATAATCAAACCAGGCGGCTATTTTTGATATAAAGACAACCACATTGGGTAAAAAATTCACAAATCCGTCAATAACCATTCGGTCAAAACTAAAAGCAGCCCTGCTTATGGCCATAAACGGCGCTACTATAAACCGCATGTAAATAGTATCAATATACCATTGGTTGTGCGATAGCTTATATAGAAAACCCGTTTGCGGGAACGACCATGTATTACGCTTAAAGTAAATATCATAAGCACTGTAAATCACAAATAAGCTTAAAATATTTACCCCTATGGGGATAATGGTATGGTAAATATTAACCCTCTCTAAATAATTAGCCGGAGTTAAACCACTATACAGCCACGCATGCTCGTATATAAACGGGTTAAGCGAGAACAGCGGGAACAGCGAAGCTAATGCCAGAAATATCAAAGGCACCTTGTATTTCCAGCCCCCATCACTAATGTGGTAAGTAATATGGGGATGAAACTCCTCTAACTTAAACTTTCCGAAGAATACTTTTACTATCAGTCTCACCACATAAAAAGCGGTTAACCAGGTGGTCAATATAGCACCGTAAGGAATCAGCTTGAACCAGATGCTTTTACCATCGGCCCAATCAAAGGCTTGTATAAGGATGCCATCTTTTGATAGATAGCCCGATGTAAGCGGCAAACCAATTAACGCCAAACTACCAATAACTGCGGCAATAAATGTAAGCGGCAGCTTTTTACGCAGGCCACCCATATTTAAAATATTTTGCGGATCGATATCCAGATCATTATCTTCTTTAATATGCTGCACCTGGTGTATTACAATACCGGCAACTAAAAACAACAGGCATTTAAAAAACGCGTGCGTTACCAAATGGAACAATGATGAAGCATAAGCGCCAACACCCATCGCCATGATCATATATCCTAGTTGGGATATGGTAGAGTAAGCTAAAATGCGTTTCAGATCGTTTTGTGTAAGCGCGATAGTGGCGGCCATAAACGCTGTAAAGCAGCCTATGCCTGCCAGTATGCTTAGTTCTACGGGGGTGAACATTACGTATACCCTACCCAATAAAAACACCCCTGCAGCCACCATAGTAGCGGCGTGTATTAAAGCCGATACCGATGTCGGACCCTCCATAGCATCAGGCAGCCAGGTATGTAATGGAAATTGCGCTGACTTTGCGGCTACACCCAAAAATATACCCGCACAAGCTACGTATTGCCAGGTAGCGGGTATGCTACCCATTGGACTTATCCAACTACCATCTTTAATAAATGATTGAGCGATCAGGCCGTCATCGCCAAATAGCTGCACCATATCAAATGTACCGTATTGCGCAAACAGGATAAGGATAGCTATTAATAAACCAACATCTCCTATCCTATTCATGATAAAGGCTTTTTTATTGGCCTGTACGGCTTTATCGCGCGTAAACCAAAAACCTATTAATAAATAGGATGAGAAACCTACCAGTTCCCAAAAGGCATAAAAGAGCACTAAATTATCTACTACTACCAACGCCAGCATGCTAAAGCAAAAGAAGCTCAGATAAGTAAAATACCGGTTGTACCGCCCATCATGCTTCATGTAGGCAATGGAGTAAATATGTACCGGTAAGGCGATTAATGATACCAATAGAAGCATCAATACCGACAAATTATTTAACAGGATACCTGCATACAATTTAGTGCCGCCAATGGTAAACCAGTTTTGCTGTAAATGCACCGGCGATTGGTTCCACACATCAGCAAAAACCATTGTTGATAGGATGCCACTTATTAAAATAGCTATAGTTGATATCCACCCCGTTACCTTACCCAATTTAGCAGGCACAAAAAAGTTAACCGCAAATGCCAGCAAAGGCATAAGCACAGCGGCAAGTGCCCAGCAAATGGTTAACGAATTTTGATATGGCAGGTAGGTTTCCAATTAATAATCTTTCAGTTTTGTTAGTTCTGCCGGGTCAATAGTTTTATATCTACGGTAAACATTTAATATAATAGCCAATGCTACTGCAGTAGTAGCTGCTGCCAATACTATGGCAAACAAGGCAAATACTTGTCCGCCGTTATTTATTTTATCATACTTGCCAAAGGCTACCAGGTTCAATATGGCAGCATTAAGCATCAACTCAATCCCAATTAATATTTGTATGGCATTGCGTTTGGCTACTATCATATATAAGCCAATGCAAAATAAAGCTGCGCTTACCAGTAAAAAGTCCGTTAAGGTTATCATGCTTTTACCTCCTTGCGTGATAAATGTGCCGCGCCTACCAAGGCTACCATTAACAGTATCGATATTGCCTCGAAAGGCAATAAATAGCGGGTCATCAAATTTATGCCGATGTTATCCGTAACCAGGTCATTAGGCATTATTGCATTTTTTGTGGCGATGGATTGTTTTATCCAGCCCAAATTGTTCGCGTCAATATTGCAAATAGTGTATGCCATCACTCCAAAAAACAACAGCGCTAATATTACCGCAGGCAGTTTACTTAACGTAACCAACCGTGTATTTTGCTGAAGCACGGTTAATGTTTCTTTGCCCGATAGCATAAAGGCAAATAATATCAGCACCAAAATACCACCTACATAAATTACCACCTGGGTTATAGCTACAAAATCGGCCAAAGCCAAAACATATAAGCCTGCCAGTGCAAACAGTGTTACAAAAAACATAAATATGGAGCGTACCAAATTTTTAGTAGCGGCCACAAAAAATGCTGAACCTACCACTATAAAACTCATTACATAAAAAAGCACCTGTACTAAACTCATGCTTCGCCCTCCTTTGGTTTTTGCATGGCAGCCAGTTTGGCGGCCTGCTTTTCGGCTTGTTGCTTTTCTAACAGCGCGCGTTTCTCGGCTGCATCTTCAGGCGACATATCCGAAAACTCGTACGTTAGGTTACTCAACTCAAAAACGGTCCTGTCGTATTGATTGGTCATTACAATACACTCGGTGGGGCAAACTATAGTACATAAGCCGCAGTACATACATTTGGCCATGTCGATATCAAACTGAGCGGCGTATAGCCTTTTGGTTGTACCGTCTGATGTTTGGCCAATACCACCGGGCTCGGTTGTTTTGATAGACTCAATGGTTATACAATCAACCGGGCAAATTTTTGCGCAAAGGTCGCATACTATACAATCATCTATCTCTACATCCAACTGGTAGCGGCCCACCTCGGGAATGGCTAATTTCTGTGCTGGATATTGTATGGTATTGGTACCCTCTAACTGGTGGAAATAATTATCAGAGCTCATGTGTACAACCTTCCTTTTCGCTTTTGACGCAAAAAGATGTTTCAGGGTTAAGCCTAACCCTGTCATTGCAGTTGTAAATCCGTTTAAAGCTCTTTTGATCATTTATGTCTGAACCTTGATTTATTTGATTTCAGGATTACCCTGATTTAATTTTTACTTTATAAAATTCGAAATCTCCCGATAGCTATCGGGACGAAATCCGAAATTACATGAGCCATATCCGCCATATGCCTGATATTAACATGCATGCGAAAGCCAGCGGAGTTAATACTTTCCAGCATAGGGTCATTAGCTGGTCTACCCTTAAACGGGGTAATGTCCAGCGTATCCACATTTGTACGCCTACTAGTGCTAAACTTTTTAAAGCTACCCAAAATATCCCCCAGACAATACCTGTTGTCCAGTTTGCTAATTGCACAGAACCTATATTGGGCAATGGTGTGTTCCACGCGCCTAAAAATAAGATCACCCCTATCATAGACACCAGGAACATCATAGAATACTCCGCTAAAAATATCAAAGCAAACCTAATACCCGAGTACTCGGTATGAAAGCCCGATACCAGTTCTGATTCTGCTTCCGGAATATCAAATGGGGCACGGTTACTTTCGGCTAATGAAGCTATGAAATATATTATAAAAGCGATGATGAGATGTGGCGCCCTGAAAACATTCCAGGCCAATATGCCACCTATTTTGGTAACATCATAAAAGCCCAAAAATTTAGTTGTTTCTGACGATAATATGCCCTGCTGTAAAGCTATTTCCTGCATATTTAAGCTTTGGGTTATCATTACTACCGCAATAATGGCAAACCCGGCAGGAATCTCATACGATATGATCTGCGCGGCCGAGCGCATGGCACCCAGTATAGAGTATTTATTGTTTGACCCCCAACCTGCCATCAAAATGCCTAAGGTTTCCATGGATATGATGGCGAAAATATAATATAAACCTAAATTAATCTTTGAGGGCACTATGCCCGGTGCCCATGGCAGCGCGGCAAAACCCATATATACCGATATGAAAATAATTCCCGGTGCCAGTATAAATAAAAGCTTATCGGCAGCAGCAGGGGTTATCAGTTCTTTTTGTACCAGTTTTAATATATCGGCAAGTGTTTGTAATGTACCATACTTGCCCACTTCGGTAGGGCCAAGCCTGTCCTGTATAAAAGCAGATACCTTACGCTCGGCATATACGCCAAACAGGGCAAATACAGCCGCAAAGCTAAAAAGCCCTATGGCAACCAATATATATGTAAGGTAAAAATTCAATGAGTTTGCTTTGAGTGCAAACTTAATAAATGGTTGGTAATAATTAACGGATTAAATAATATTGGCCCTGTAATCGCAGGGTCCTCTGCGAGAGACCCTGCGGGACACTAAAATTAGTATCCCTGGGTGCAAGTACTGCCGCTTTCTATAACTGAGCAGCCATACATACCAGATATTAGTTCATTATAGTTAGAAAATGACGAACAATTCTCATTTCCAGATGGACTACAAGCACCACAAACATAAGTAATATCACCCCAACTACAAGACAACGTAATCATCCAGATATTATCACCTCCACTAATTTTTTTCATTTGCTCTTTTGATAGTGGTTGAATGCCTTTTAATTTTAATTTCTTCATTTTAATAAGATTTAAGTTTAACAATAAACTAAAATATTAATTAATTTATAATAAACAAATTATTTAAGGGGTAACTTATTAACAATCAGTTATCTCAAATATAATAACGATAAAATTATTCTATAAAAATTCACTAACAATTAAACTCTGTCACCGATATAAATGACGAGGTTACCAGTGCCGAAAAAAACCTTGAAGCATGACGGTCAAACTCTGTAGTATCATCCGTAGTAAAGAATTGTTTGGTGCTATTTTTACTTAACTGCTGGTCCATTTCGGGGTGTCTTTTCAGATAATCAACCAAACTATTAGCAACAATATCACCTTGTGCTATTACATTAATATTTGCGGGTAAGTATGCTTTTATTTTATCTTGTATCAGAGGATAATGTGTGCAGGCTAATAGCAGTGTATCAATATTGGGCGATTGTGCCATTAACTCATCCAAATACTGCTTGATCAAATAATCAGAGCCGGGTTTTTCATATTCGCCACTTTCAATCAAGGGCACCCAAAGCGGGCAGGCTTGCTGGTAAACCTTTAAATCGGGGAAAAATTTTTTGATCTCGATGGGGTATGAATTTGATTGTACAGTACCAGTTGTGCCCAATACACCTATTTCTTTGGTTTTGGATAGATCGCCTATTACCTCAGCCGTAGGGCGGATAACGCCCAAAACTCTTTTAGTGGGATCAAGCCCTTGCAAATCCTGTTGTTGTATAGTACGCAGGGCCTTGGCCGACGCGGTATTACAAGCCAATATAACCAGCTGGCAATCCATTTTAAACAGCCATTGTACGCACTCCCAGGTGTATTGGTGAATGGTGTTAAAAGAACGGTTGCCATAAGGCGCACGGCTGTTATCACCTAAGTAAATATAATCATACCCAGGCAACTGCTCAGCTATAGAACGGAACACCGTAAGCCCACCAATACCCGAATCAAAAATACCTATAGGTTTACCGGATGACATTTTTTAACAAAAATAAAAAAGCGCTCTGAAAAATCAGGGCGCTTTACAAATGTATTTATAATTAGCTTATTTTAATCCTAATTTTGTTTTAACTGCAGCTAATAAATCATCAGCAACAGGTGCTACTATTAGCAGTTCCGGTGAAGAGGTGTTTAACACATAAGTGTAACCTTTTTCTTTAGCTACTGCATTAACAGCAGTTTTAATTTTAGTAACTAAAGGCTGCATTAACTCGTCGCTTTTAGCCTGTACATCCTGACTAGCTTTAGTTTGCAAGTCTTGAACTCTTTTATTCAGATCCTGAAGTTCGCTTTCTGTTACAGTACGGGCTGCTTCATTCATTGTAGCTCTTTTAGTTTCGTAGTCTTTGGCTTTGGTTTGTAACTCGCCGGTTAGCTTATTATACTGCTCAACATAAGTTTGCTGAAAAGTATTTACAGTAGTTTGTGCAGTTTTGTATTCAGGTAACAATGGTATAAGCTGGTCCATAGCAATATATCCAATTTTAGTTTGCGCCTGTGCAAAGTTGCTCATGAATACTACGCCTAATGCAACTAAAGCAACTTTTAATAATTTTCTCATTTTTTTGTTCTGTTTTTAATTTTAGTACGATTATATAGATAAATTTTTTATTTAGCAAGTACACCGGGTTTTAATCCTAAACGGGTTATTACCGCGGCGCTTTTATCATACCGTGGATTTACATAAAGCATTATAACTTCGCTATTCTTGTCAAATATCATATCCAGGTTTTCGGCCTCGGCAACTGCTTGTACAGCTTTAGACACTTTATCCTGTATAGGTTTAATGGTGTTTGTACTTCTTTGCGGCAATTCGCCTTCCGGACCAAATTTTTGGCGCTGAAAATCTTTAGCTGCTTTTTCTTTCTCTACAATTTCGGCTTCACGGCGTTTCTTCATATCGGCCGTCATTAAAACCTGGTCGGCCTGATAGGCTTTGTATAACCTGTCTACCTCCTGGTAACGGCTATCAACCTCTTTTTGCCATTGCTCAGATAAGGAAGCCAGTTGTTTTTGAGCAGAAGCATACTCAGGCATGTGTTTTAATATATACTCCGAATCTACATAAGCAAACCGCTGTGCAAATGCAGCGGTAAAAGCAAATAAGGTAAAACAGGCTATTAAAAATACTTTTTTCATGTTTTTACAAATTAATTAAATCCGCCGCCTATGCTTTGTGCAATAGAGAAGCTAACCTGGCCCTTGTTAGCATTTGGATTACCGGGTATTTTGTCAAATCCATAACCATAATCCAAGCCAAGTAATCCAAAAATAGGTAAAAATATTCTTGCACCAATACCTGCGGAGCGCCTTACGTTAAACGCATTAAATTGGTTAAAATTGTTCCAGGCATTACCCCCTTCGGCAAAGGCCAGTAAAAATATAGTTGCCGATGCTCCTGAAATAACCGGGTGGCGCAACTCAAATGTAAACTTGTTATAAATGGTACTTCCCGGGTTGTTATTTGCTGTATAATTTGAGCCCTCAGGAACAATTGAAAAATTTTGATATCCTCTTAAACCAATGATCTCACTTCCCTGTAAAAACTGGTAACTCTGCATACCATCACCACCCAGTTTAAAGCGTTCAAACGGAGATGGACCAACTGCTGAGGTATATTGCCCCAACATACCAAAACGCACTTGCGACATTAATACAAACTTACCGGTAATCCTGGTAAACCATTGCGCATCAAATTTAAATTTATAGTACTCTACAAAATGGTAGCGTTGCTCTTGCGTAGCTATTTTGTAATTTATATTATTAAATAATGAATATGGTGGCGTTGCCTGTATGGTTAACTTCATGTTTGAGCCCGATGTTGGAAATATAGGCGCATCACGCGAGTCGCGCATCAGATCCTGCGTTAGCTTAATGTTATAGGCTGTACCATTTGTAAATAAAAATCCACCATAATTATCCAGGCTATAATGGTCAACATTTAGCGAATAATTTAACTGAAAAAGGTCATCGGGCCATTTTAATCTTTTACCTAATGTTACTCCTATACCATTTATGCGCAATTTATTGTAGTATGGGCTGCTTGGATCATAGTAATACCCGGTTGAACTTAACTGTGTATAAGCCGAAAGTGCAAAATATATAGGTTTTTTACCCCCTAACCAAGGTTCAGAAAAAGTGAACGAAAAGTTTTGATATGATTTTCCGCTTGATTGCCCCCTTAAGCTCAATTTTTGTCCATCGCCTTTTGGTAATGGCTTATATGCCTTTAGGTTAAATATATTACGCAGAGCAAAATTATTAAAGGTTAAGCCTAATGTACCAACCAGCTGTCCACCACCAAAACCTCCTGAAAGTTCAACCTGGTCTGACGGTTTTTCAACCACATTGTATATAATATCTACCGTACCATCCTGCGGATTAATATTGGTTGGTTTCGGTTCGGTTTTCTGATCGTCAAAATTACCTAATACACCAATGTCGCGCGTAGTACGTATTAATAATTGCTTACTGAATTTTTGACCCGGCAGCGTTTTTATTTCGCGCATTACCACCTTATCGTTGGTTACATCATTACCTTTAACCATTACACGGTTAATAGTGTATTGCGGGCCCTCATACATTCTTATCTCCAGGTCAACAGTATCATTATATACCCTGGTTTGAATTGGTTCGGCATTGTATGTTAAATAACCATCATTTAAATAAAGGGAAGAAACATCATCACTGTTTTGTGCAGACCCTGATAACCTCTTATTTAAAACGTCCTCGCTAAATACATCACCTTTTTTTATTTTTAATATCCGGTTCAGATCATTATCACTGTATTTTGAATTACCAGACCATTTAACATCACCAAAATAATATTTAGGCCCTTCATGTACGGTAAGCTTTATGTCAACAGTTTCGTCATCATGCCTGTAAACACTATCACTTATAATTGCCGCATCGCGATAGCCCTTTTCCTGCATGCTTTCAATTAATGCTTGCTTATCCTCTTCGTACTTATCCTGTTTGAATTTTTTTGAGCCAAATACATTGTACCATTTACGGGTACGTGTTTTTGCCATAGCTTTTTTCAACTTTCCTGATGATACTGCCTTATTACCTACAATGATAATTTTATGTATCATTACCTTTTGCTTCTTATCAACAGCAACATCCAGTATTATACTATTGGCATCTCCCGGATCGGGCCTTTGGTTAATAGTAACGGTAGTATTTAAATAACCCTTTTCACTAAAATGCTTTTTAATGATAGCGGTAGTGGTACTTAAAAGGTTTTCGTTTACGATCTTGTTAGTTTTATCAGATAGCTTTTTTTGTACATCTTCTATCTCGCCTTTACGTATACCTGTAATATGTAAACGCGATAAACGGGGACGTTCTTGTATAGCAATTTCAAGATATATGGTATCTAAATTTAGTTTGGTTACATTTAGCTGCACATCATCAAATAAGCCCTGGCTATATAAGTTTTTTATAACATTTGCATTAGCATCACCGGGTAAAACAATTTTATCGCCTTTGTTTAGCTTTGATATAATTAGTAATGCATCGTCATTTAAGTTTTTTGCACCACTAATTGTAATGCCACCAATAATATACTCTTTAGGAGCCATGTAACTCAAACTATCAGCCGGTATTGCCGCAGCACGAGGCGCAGACCTTGGAACCTGGGCCATAGCCAGTGTACTGGTTACAGATAAAAGAATAGCAAAAAGAAATTTATTCATTCGGATATTTTAGTGGGCTAAAAATAATTTATACAGTTGTTAAAAAGTGTTAAACGCAAAAATTTAGTTTACTTGCTCACTGGTCATACCAAAACGGCGCTCACGTTTTTGATAATCATATATGGCCTCATACAGGTCTTCCTTCCTGAAATCGGGCCATAATTTATTAGTGAAATATAATTCGGCATAAGCAATTTGCCATAATAAATAATTACTTATCCGGTGCTCACCGCTTGTTCTTATCAGCAGCTCCGGGTCAGGAATATTGGCAGTAAATAAATTATTTTCAAACACTTCTTCGTTAATATCATCAACATTCAATTCGCCACTTTGCACTTTTATGGCTATATTTTTAGCCGCGCGCACAATTTCGCGGCGCGAACTGTAGCTTAAAGCCAGCGTAAGCACCAGCCCTGTATTTACAGATGTGGTTTCAATGGCTTTGTTTAATTCTGTTAAACATTTAGGCGGCAGCATTTCCAGGTCGCCAATGGCATTAAGGCGCACATTTTTTTTCATAAAGTTTTGTATTTCTTTATGAATGGTACTAACCATCAACTCCATTATAGCCATAACTTCCATTTTTGGGCGGTTCCAATTTTCGGACGAAAAGGTATATAAAGTAAGGTGCTTTAAATTTAACTCGCATGCTCCTTCAACAACATCCCGCACAGAAAGCACCCCATTATGATGGCCAAATATTCTTAATTTGCCTTTTTCTTTTGCCCATCTGCCATTGCCATCCATTATGATAGCTATATGGCTTGGTAACTTTGACAAATCAATCTGATCTTTATATTCCATTTTTAATTTAGAGCTTATATACCGGCACAAACGCCTTACCATATAGCTTTTGCTTTACTATTGATCTGACTAAAAACCAGATTTTTCAGCGGACAAAGGTAAAACTTCCTTGCTATTTTTTTAGTATGTGTAACGAAAAGAAAGTTTATTGTTTAATAATGTTCAAATACTGCATTTATTGCCTATAAAATCAATTATTAATAATAGCATTTAGCAGTAATAAAAGTGAAGGACAGGGTTAAATTGATAAATAAGTATGTATCATGTGGCCTAAAATCACCCCGCTGCGATCCGGGAGAAGCCGGTGTTAAACCCCTATCTGCCAATGCAAATCCTAATGATGTTGGATCGTTGTTAAAACTGCTTACAGGTGCATACACACCGCTTACATCATCCAAATAATCAGTAAAGGCATGGCGATAGCCTATATCAGCAATTATATTCCACGCACCCGAAAAATTGTATTTAAACCCGGCGCCATATATAGCCGATACTGCCCTGTTACCGTATTGTGCAGCCTGCCCTTCGGTTTTGAAAGGAGCCAGATCAATGGTTTGGCCCTTGTAAACGGTTTGCGGCTTAAAAGTTGTTAACCCTGCCCCTGCAAATACATAAGGTGTAAACCTGTTAGTAGTAACTGATGGTATATATTTTAAAAAGTTAAGTTCGCCAATAAGGCTTAACTCGGTAAGTGGGGTTTTAAAACTTAAATTACGATTTACAAATTGTGGGTTGCTTGATGTACTATCGGCCCCTGCTATGCCGGCTACGGTATAATGTATACTGGCTGACAGGTATTCGTTAAAATTTCGTTTAACCATCAGCCCTGCCATACCTCCACTTATCTTTAACGGATTATTTGGATTCATATCTCCCATATATCCGGCACCACCCATCGAGCCGCCAATTTCCCAGCTTTGTGCCTGTACTTTACAAGCTATGGATAATAAAATAAGTACCGGTAAAAATTTACGCATTAAAACAAAGTTAATAATTGCGGGCATCAAGACCCCACAATAATTTGTTTCTTAACGTTGACAGGTAACTTTCATTGTTTAAGCGAATAAGATTTAATCCGAAAGAAGTTTTATGGACATGAAAGCGCACAGCCCTGTCTATCACAGCTGTTCTTGAATCGCACGACAAAAGGAATTTACCACTCCTGCTTTCTACCTCAAATGATAACCTGCTGCTATCAGGAAGTACAACCGGGCGCACATTTAAGTTATGAGGGGATACAGGTGTTAAAACCACGCTGTTTGATTGCGGGAAAATAATTGGCCCGCCACAACTTAATGAATAAGCGGTAGATCCTGTTGGTGTAGCTATAATAATACCATCTCCCCAATAAGAGTTTAAAAATTCGCCATCTAAATATACTTGCATAGTGATCATGGCCGAATCATCGCGTTTATGAATAGTGATATCGTTTAATGCAAAATTACCTTCACCAAAAATTTTCATATCCGAATCGATACTTAACAGCGCACGATTATCTAATGTATATTCCCGGTTAACAACTGCATTTATGGCGGCATCAATGTCGCTTTTATTTACACTGGCCAAAAAGCCCAGCCTGCCAAAGTTGATACCTATTACCGGCACACCAGAATCGCCAATAAGCGTAACCATATCCAACAAAGTACCATCGCCCCCAAGTGTGATAAATAGATCAATAAAACCTTTTATTGGGGTATCCTTTTCAAGTACATGATACTTTACGGTATTGATCTTTCCGGTTAAATATTCATTTAGTTGATGATGAACATACACTTCAACTTCATGCCGCGAAAGGCTATCAAACACCTGCTGCACAAAGGGTAGCACTGCCAGATCATTAAATTGCCTGCCGTATACTGCTATTTTCATTCTTGGTTTATTGGTTCAATAGTTTATTGGTTCATTGGTGCTTGGCTTCAATAGTAAATTATCCAACTATTTACCATTAAACTAGTGAACATTATAGATTCAAATAATTCATCAATGAATCATACCTATCCATTGAGTTATCGTTATCATTATGATTAAAGGTAGCTTTTATATCGTACTCGTACCTTAAAAAACTGGCAACAATACCTGAAATATCCTGCTTATTAATTTTAAGCGTAACCTCCATTCTTGTCGAATCGGGGTAGGTGCTTACATACGAACTTAATATCTGCGCGTTATCTGATTCAACAATTTGCGACATGTGCGCCAGCGAGTTATTTTTATTGGTGATCTCTAACACAATTATCCCTCCGGGCTGACTAACCGAGGTTATTTTGGCAAAATACTCTGTAATGGCATTAATAGATATCATGCCCAGGTAGTTCTTTTTAATATCCAGTACCGGCACAATGGTTAACTGCTGCTCGTAAAACAAACGTATAACATCGTATATATGCTGATCTTCCAGCACATAAGGGTTTACGAGCGAAAGGGCTAAAGCCCCTATTGATATGCTATAGTCTGTTTCGGTCAATACATCGGTCTCGGCTAAAAGGCCCAAAAATTGGTCTTCGTTTACAATGGGCAGATGCCTTACACGAAACTCTACCATACGGTCCAATGCCTTCTGTATCGTATCAGAAGTATGAACCGGCAGAATAACGTCAGATATCAACTCGCCTGCAACCATTTATATACCTTTTTTATCTAAAAATGCTTTTAACTTCTCATTAAATTCTGCAGGATGCTCCATCATAGGTGCATGGCCGCATTTATCTATCCAATTCAACTCCACATCCGGTAACAACTGGTTAAATTCCTCAGCGACCTCGGGTGGAGTTATCTTATCATTTTTACCCCATATTAAAGCTACAGGTATTTTTATTTTATGAAGATCTTTCTTCATATTATGGCGTATGGCCGATTTTGCCATGGCCAGCAACCTAATAACACTATGGCGATCATTCACTAATTTATACACTTCGTCAATCAATTCAGGCGTGGCAATATTAGGGTCGTAAAACGTGTATTGCACACGCTCTTTAATAAATTCGTAATTCTCACGTCTCGGAAACGATCCCCCAAAGGCATTTTCATATAGGCCCGAACTACCCGCTAATACCAATGCCCTTATATTATCCTGGTGGGTTAAGCAATATATTAAACCCACATGTCCGCCCAATGAATTACCTAAAAGGGTAACATTCTCCAGCTTTTTATGTTTAATAAACTTGTTCAGGTACTTAGAGAGGGTTTTTACCCCTGTGGTAAGCACCGGCAAGTCATAAACCGGAAGCATAGGTAATATAACACGATAACTTTTGCTAAAATATGCTATTACCTCTTCCCAATTACTCAAGCCACCCATTAAACCATGCAACAGCAACAGAACCTCGCCCTCTCCTTCGTCAATGTAACTAAAACCACGTTCCTGTTTAAGCACGAAATTCATATATGTAATTGTAAATGTTTAAGTTTCAAATGTATCCCCTATTCCTAATTGATTAAGAATGTTTGTTTAGCAATAAAAATAGCTATAAAGCTTTAGTTTCGGCAATAATAACAAATATTTATCCTAATAGTTGCCGCACAACTTCTGATATTGTTTTTCCATCAGCCTTACCGGCAAGTTCTTTACTGGCCAATCCCATTATACGGCCCATATCCTGTGATGATGTGGCACCAATACGTGTCATCAGGTCTTGTATATATCCCTCAATTTCAAAACGGGTCATTTGCTGTGGTAAATAAGGCTCAATTACACGCATCTCGGCCATTTCTATTTCATACAGGTCCTCCCTGTTTTGAGTTTTATAAATATCTGCCGACTCTTTTCGCTGCTTAACCAGTTTCTGCAAAACTTTTATTTCTGCCTCTTCTGTTAATTCTTCGGCTGCACCTTTTTCGGTTTTTGCCAATAACAAAGCCGATTTAATGGCGCGTAATGCCTGTAGCCTGTCTGGTTGTTTAGCCAACATGGCTTGTTTAATATCCTGATCTATTTGTGTAGTTAATGACATGATTTTTAGTTTTTGTCCGGAAGTCTGGAAAGACCGGAAGTCCGGAAGATTATTTATTACTTGTTTATTCTTTCGGACTTACCGACTTTTCGGACTTCCCGACTATTTTCTAAATATATTAGTTACGCTGGCTTGTGCGGTTGGCATAACGGTTAACTCGTTAATATTTACATGTGCCGGGCGCGATGCAGCAAACCATATGGTTTCGGCAACATCATCAGCCACCAGTGGCGTAAAGCCATTATATACCTTATCTGCCCGCTCTTTATCGCCATGAAACCGGACCTCTGAAAACTCGGTATTCACAGCACCCGGATGCACGGCGGTAACTTTTATACCGTGCGGTAACAGGTCCAATCGCATACCTTTATTCAAAGCATCAACAGCAAACTTGGTAGCACAATATACATTACCATTGGGGTAAACCTCTTTACCTGCAATTGATCCTAAGTTTATAATATGCCCCTTACCGTTAGTTATCATCCAGTTGGATACTACTTTGCTTACATATAATAAACCCTTAATATTAGTATCTATCATGGTTTCCCAATCAGAGTATTTACCGTTTTGTATTGGGTCAAGTCCCTGGCTAAGACCAGCATTGTTAATTAATACATCAACCATTTTCCATTCGGAAGGTAAATTCTCCAGGCTGGTGATCGTATCCTCCCTATCTTGCACATCAAATGCCGATACGGCTACCTCGGCATCATATTTTTCATTTAAAAGGGTAGCTAATTTCTCCAGGCGATCTACTCTGCGTCCCGTAAGCACCAGGCTATAACCCTCGCGGGCAAAGGTATGTGCGCAAGCCTCGCCTATCCCCGAAGTTGCTCCTGTAATTAATGCAATTTTAGCCATAGGTATCCAGTTAAAACCTGCTACGAAATTATAGTTTTTAGTTGATATAACACGGGTTTTATAAATGAGTTTAGTAAAGATTTATCGCGCCTGGCAAAGTCCCGGTGAGTAAAAATTACTCAAAATACAGGCTAAACATTACCGTGTGCAGCCCTAAATTGCTGATCGGTCTTGAAAATGCGCTGTTATCATGCAGCATTACGTTACCAAAAGAGTTGGATATTTTTATTTCGGGAGATAGTTTAAAAAACTCAAAGTATATTTCGCAACCTAAACCAACCTCGTATGAGCCGTAGCGGTTTACATTTTTAAGTATTTTATCAACAGGCGGCAAATCAACATCCGAATTATATTTTGAGCTAATAGCCTGTGTTAGCTTTAATCCCCCCATCAAATAAACCCGCAGGTTATCCATACGGTCTGATTTTAGTTTCAAACTCAACGGCAAATCAACTGCGGTATTGGTAACTAGTTTGCTTATTGGCTCGGTTGATACATAGGTATAATTAACTACCCTGTCGGCAAATATCAATGAAGGCGCAAATCGGGCTTCCAGATGCTCAGTTAAACGGTAACGGGTTAAAAACCCTACCCCAAAACCACTGGCGTATGATGAACTGATGCTATTTACCGTACTGGTTACCGGAACGTTATTTAGTTGATCAATAAAAGGAGTTTGCCAATCGGGTGCTTTATCTATTTTATAATAACTGCCAACATAGGAGAAGGTGAACCCAAAACCATAGTCCTTCAAATCACTACCACCACCCCATGCAGGTACCCGCTGCGCAAAAGATCCGCGGCAGCAAAAAAACGCCATAATGATGATCAGGTACTTGATTTTACTCATTTAACGCCTGTGTAAATAGAACATATACCAAACGCCAGCGGGCGGCTTTTGGTATTTTTAAAACCCACCTTATCCATCAGCGCCACAAAATCCTTTCCGTCAGGGAAAGCGGCAACCGACTCGGGCAAATAGGAATAAGCTCTTGAATCTTTTGAGAAAAGCTTACCAATGCCGGGCGTTATATAATTAAAATAGAATTGATACAGTTGTTTAATAGGAAACGCTTTGGGTTTTGAAAACTCCAATACAACCGCCTTACCACCTGTTTTTAAAACCCGGTGAATATCGGCCAGGCCAACTTCTAAGTTTTCAAAATTACGTACGCCGTATGCTACGGTAACCGCGTCAAATTCGTTGGCCTCAAATGGCAATTTTTCTGAGTCGCCTAACTTAACTTCAAACTTATCGCCTAAACCTCGTTTAGCTATTTTTTGCTTCGCGATGTCCAGCATCCCCTGGGAAATATCAACTCCAATAATTTTTTCGGGTTTTAAAATTGATAAGGCTTCAAAAGCAAAATCTCCGGTTCCTGTGGCCACATCCAGTATCAATTTAGGCTGATCTTTCTTTAACTCATTGATGGCCTTTTTACGCCAGATAATATCAATACCCAGCGACATAAAATGATTCAGGAAATCGTAGGTTTTAGATATATTGTTAAACATATCGGCCACCTGTTCTTTTTTGGTGCCCTGCTCCTGGGTATACGGAATTACGGTTTTGCTCATTGTTGACAAAGATAGTGGTTTATAGTTAATGGTTGATGGACCATAGTTCATGGAAAAAATTACAACCCTAAGCTATGGACCATCGTCTATAGACTATTGACCCTCATTCAACGCTAGCAATCCTTCTATATCCAATCTTTCCGTAACCATTTTCAATCCACCGTTTTCGTCGAGAGGCCATTCTTCTTTGGGTTTGTCCCAGTATAGTTCAACACCATTTTTATCGGGGTCATCCAAATAAATAGCTTCTGATACGCCATGGTCTGACGCGCCGGTTATGGGGTATTTGGCTTGCATTAACCGTTGTAATACTTTAGCCAGATCCTTACGCTCGGCATAAAGTATAGCGGTATGGAACAAACCCGCCGTATTTTGCGGTGCGGGTTGTCCGCCCTTGCTGTACCAGGTATTTAAGCCTATATGATGATGATAACCGCCAGCAGATATAAACGCGGCCTGGTCGCCATACATTTGCGTTACTTCAAAGCCCAGCAGGCCGCAATAAAAATCTAATGATCTTTGCAGATCGCTTACTTTTAAATGCACATGGCCTATGCGGGTTTGTGCAGGTACTTTGTAATTTTCCATATTATTACATGTTTAAACATCAAATTTACTTAAAACAAATTTTACCTTTGTACAATGATTGTAAAAACTGCCGAATTTATTTGCAGCAACACCCAGGTTTCTAAACTGCCGCCACCGGTAAAGCCCGAATATGCTTTTATTGGAAGGTCAAACGTGGGTAAGTCGTCGCTCATTAATATGCTTACGGGCAAAAAGGGTTTGGCAAAAACATCACAAACGCCGGGTAAAACGCAGTTGATCAATCATTTTTTGGTGAATGACAACTGGTACATAGTCGATTTACCGGGCTACGGTTATGCCCGTGCATCCAAAAGCAAAAAAGCCGATTGGGATAAGTTTATTCATACCTATTTAGATAAACGCGAAAGCCTGCAATGCGTAATGGTGTTGATTGACAGCAGACTGGAGCCCCAAAAAATCGACCTGGAGTTTTGCAACTGGCTGGGCGAAAAAGGCTTGTCGTTTGTATTGGTATTCACCAAAGCAGATAAACAATCGTCAGTAAAAACAGATCAAAACATAGCTAAGTTTAAAAAATCAATAGGCGAAACCTTTGAAGAATTTCCGCAATACTTTATAACCTCTGCTGAATTACATTTGGGTAAAGAGGAGATTTTAGGGTTTATTGGAGGGATAAACCAGGAGTTTGTAGTGCCTAGCACCTGGGGTTCCCCTCTTGAGAGGGGTTAGGGGTGTGTTAACCGACAAACATGCGACGCACCATTATACCCTACAACCCTAAATTAAAAGAATTGGCCAAACGGTTAAGAAACGATAGCACTTTGGGAGAAGCATTACTGTGGAATGAAATAAAAACAAAGAAAATGCATGGCTTCGACTTTCAAAGACAAAAGCCGTTATTAAATTATATAGTCGACTTTTATTGCCATGAATTAAATTTGGTGATTGAAATAGATGGCCTTTACCATAATCACGAAGAAACTTATAAATTAGACTTGGCAAGAGAAGCCGAATTAAAAAAATATAATTTGACCATTATCCGCTTTACCGAACAAGAGGTAAGAAAAGATATGATTAATGTTTTAAGAACAATTGAAGGGTATGTTTTAGAACACACCCCTAACCCCTCTCAAGAGGGGAACATAATCTCGTAAATGAAAAAATATCTATCACTCGTAACATTTACACATACCATATTCGCTATGCCATTTGCCTTTATTGGCTTTTTTTTGGCAGTTACCACTACCAATTACCCGTTTGAATGGCCCAAGCTAGTTTTAATGGTTTTATGTATGGTATTTGCCCGTAACTCGGCTATGGCATTTAACCGCTACCTGGACCGCGACATTGATGCCAAAAACCCACGCACCAAGGTACGCGATATTCCTGCCGGGCGCATTAGTCCGGCGGCGGCCTTGACTTTTACATTAGTGAACTGTGCCTTATTTATTGTGACCACGTGGTTTATTAATGAGCTTTGCTTTTACCTATCGCCCGTGGCTTTATTGGTGGTATTGGGCTATAGCGCTACCAAACACTTTACAGCGCTTTGCCATTTGGTTTTGGGGCTAGGTTTATCATTGGCTCCTATTGGTGCATACTTAGTGGTGACCGGGCAATTTGATCTGACACCGCTTTTCTTCTCTTTCGCGGTATTGTTTTGGGTAAGCGGTTTTGATATCATCTACGCCATGCAGGATGAGGACTTTGACCGCAGCGAAAACCTGCACTCTATTCCCGCTTATTTGGGTAAGGTAAACGCGTTAAGGCTATCTACCTTTTTGCATGTGCTATCCGCCGTGTTTGTGGTGATGCCTATATTTTTTATAGATGCAGGGATATTGTATTATATCGGTATAGCCTTCTTTTGCAGCATGCTAATATACCAGCATCTACTGGTTAAACCCAACGACCTAAGCCGCGTAAACTTTGCTTTTATGACTACCAACGGTATTGCCAGTGTGGTTTTTGCGGTTTTGTTTTTGTTGGATAGGTTGATCTAGTTCGTCTGCCGAACTTATTTCGGCACTCATCAAACATACATTACACATGCTATCCTGAAACAAGTTTAGGATGACATTGTTATTTGCGCACAAATCTGCACATTTGCACATCTACATATTTGCACATCAAAATGATCCACAAAAAAACAAGAACATATATCCCGGCCGATCTTGAAATTAAATGGGAAACGCTTGAACCGATCTATAAAGAATTACTGGCACGTTTTATCAACTCGAAAGAAGAACTGGAAAAATGGTTGCATGACCGCAGCGAAGTGGAAGCCGCTTTAGAGGAAGATTTTGCCTGGCGCTACATCCGCATGACCTGCGATACCAATAACGAGCAGCTATTGCAAAACTTTCAATACTTCGCTACCGAAATTGAGCCTAAAATTGCGCCTTACAGCAACGAATTAAATAAAAAACTGGTGGCCAGCGAATACCTGGACCAACTGGACGGTGATAAATATTTTGTTTACCTGCGTGGTATCAAAAAATCGTTAGAGCTATTCCGCGAAGAAAACATCCCGCTGCAAACCGAGATACAGGTAGAGCAACAAAAATACCAGCAGATAAGCGGATCGTTATCCGTTCATATTGACGATAAGGAATATACTTTAGAACAGGCTTCGGTATTTTTAAAAGGTACCGACCGTGCTAAAAGACAGGAAGTATGGGAAAAAATTACTGCCCGCCGCTTACAGGAAAAAGACAAGTTGAATGACCTGTTTGATCACCTACGCGCATTGCGCCATCAGGTAGCTTTAAATGCCGGTTTTGAAAATTACCGCGACTATAAGTTCCAGGAGCTGGGCCGTTTTGACTATACCCCGCAGGATTGCTACGCCTTTCATGAAGCTATTGAAACAGAAGTAGTGCCTATCCTGCGCGAACATGCTGAGCAACGCAAAGAAGCCTTAGGTTTAGATACTTTAAGGCCATGGGATATGGATGTGAATACATCCGGCAAACCGGCTTTAAAACCGTTTCAAAATGGTGAGGATCTGATAGAAAAATCTATCCAGTGTTTTAGCAACATCAACCGCTATTTGGGCGAGCGTTTGGAGATCATGAAGGATAACAACCTTTTTGATGTAGAGAGTCGCAAAGGCAAAGCACCGGGCGGTTATAACTACCCGCTATCAGAAACAGGTGCGCCATTCATATTCATGAACTCGGCTAATACCTTCCGCGACCTGACTACCATGGTGCACGAAGGAGGCCACGCGGTACATACTTTTTTAACCGCCGATTTGGAGTTGAATGATTTTAAACATTGTCCATCGGAAGTTGCAGAGTTAGCTTCCATGTCAATGGAGCTGATATCCATGGATAACTGGAATGTGTTTTTTGAAAATGAGGAAGACCTGAAACGCGCCAAACGCGATCAATTGGTAGATGTGTTAAAAACCCTACCATGGGTAGCGGTAGTTGACCAGTTTCAGCATTGGATATATACCAACCCTACCCATACCGCTGCCGAGCGCACCGAGGCTTGGGTAAAAATTTACGAGCCTTTTGGGGCAGGTTTTGCCGATTGGAGCGGTATAGAAGAAGCCGAAGCCAACCTTTGGCAAAAGCAATTGCATATTTTTGAGATCCCTTTTTACTATATAGAGTATGGCATGGCGCAACTAGGCGCTATAGCTGTTTGGAAAAACTATAAAGAGAATCCGGAGAAGGCTTTGGATCAATATTTAGCCGCGTTAAAACTGGGTTATACTAAAACTATCAAGGAAATTTATGAAACCGCGGGTATTAAGTTTGATTTTAGCGCCGGTTATGTAAAAGAACTGGCAACGTTTGTTAAAGCCGAGATAGAAAAGTTATAAGCGATTTTTGTCACCCCAAAATCAAAGTGCATAAATATGGGCATTGTTAGTAATTTCTTTGTCAGTTTGTCATGCCAGGTGTTGTGGCAAGCTATTTGAATAGTATATATTTGTTAAACAAAATAAAAAATATCATGGCTTTAGAAATTACTGACGCAAACTTTGAGGAGCTTGTACTTAAATCAGATAAACCCGTATTAGTTGACTTTTGGGCTGAGTGGTGTGGCCCTTGTAGAATGGTTGGCCCGGTAGTAGAAGAAATATCAAAAGAATATGCTGACACTGCTGTTGTAGGTAAAGTAAATGTGGATAACAATCCAGGCATATCAGTTAAATATGGTATCCGTAACATCCCTGCTTTATTGTACTTTAAAAATGGCGAAATTGTTGACAAACAAATTGGTGCCGTACCAAAATCTGTTTTGGCCGATAAATTAAATAAGCAACTAGCTTAATTATCATATAACTAAGTATTAAAAGCGTTACAACAATCTTGTAACGCTTTTTTTATTTGCGCACTGTTTACCATTTTAATACATTAGTATATGCTTAACGATGACCAGCAAATAAGGCACTTAGCCAATCTTGACCTATTGGCTCGCCAGGTGGTTGAAGGTTTCATTACCGGTTTACATCAAAGCCCTTTCCACGGGTTTTCTGTAGAGTTTGCCGAGCATCGTTTATACAATAATGGCGAGTCGGTAAAAAATATCGACTGGAAGCTAATGGCACGTACCGAAAAGCTGTTTGTTAAGCAATTTGAAGAAGAAACTAACCTACGCTGTTACTTACTATTGGATACTTCATCATCCATGAATTACCCGGATAAAGGGTTGAATAAGTTGCAGTTTTCCATATACGCTATTGCATCATTGATGTACCTGTTTAAAAAACAGCGTGATGCTTTTGGCTTAGGCATATTTTCGGACAAGGTAGATTGGTTAAGCGGGGTTAAATCAACCTCAACCCACCTGTTTTACTTATATGCCCAATTGGAAAAAGCTTATAACGAACCAAGAGAAAAAACCAATACCAATATCTCGGAAGTATTACATCATATAGCGCAGGAAATTCACCAACGATCAATGGTGATAATTTTTAGTGATATGCTGGAGAATAATATGAGCGAGGAAAAACTACAAAACCTGTTTGCCGCTATACAGCATTTAAAATACAACAAACACGAGGTAGTTATATTTAACGTACACGATAAACAAAAAGAAATAGATTTTAATTTTGATAATCGCCCACATCATTTTATTGATATGGAAAGCGGCGACGAAGTTAAAGTACATCCCAATAAAATACGCCAAACCTATCATACCGCGCTGGCACAATACCGCAAAGAGCTGGAACTAAAATGTGCGCAATATCAAATTGATATGGTGGATGCCAACATACACGATGGTTACCACAACATATTAAAATCATACCTCGTTAAGAGGAATAAAATGATTTGAGTTGAATGATTGATTGGGTGAATATTGCTAATAACTACTCATATAATCATCTATCAACCTAAAAAATAAAATAACTCAAATCAATTTTCATAACTTGATGTTATAACATTAACGTATTTGATATAAAGTATGAGACTAGCCGTTGAGCGCAAACCTGTAAGAGTAAATCCGGATTCGAAACGAGTAATAGCAAGATTTTTTTTTAACGGTAATGAACGTGCCAAAGAAGTAATACAACGAGTAATGAATATAAGCGAAGAAGCTGCTTTCAGCATCATTTCGCCCTTGTTACAAGAATACTCCAAACGCCATCGAAATATAACACGTGTTTTAAACAGGCACTGCAGCAAACTAAAACCATTACTTACCGAGCTTGAAATTGATTTTGATACCTTAACGGTGTATCGCAAATTATTAATAGGCTCGTATTTTACGCATGAGTATTCTATTGAATCGGCCGCGTTTTTTAACCCATCAATAGTGCAGGACCCTGATCAAAGCGAACTACATGAGGGCGAACGCCGGGTTATTATGAGTTTTAGGGCCGTGGGCGAAGGGCATATTTCATCCATTACTTTCCGCAGGGCTTTATTTGATAAAGACAATAATATAACTGTTATGCCGGCGGGTAATTACATTGATGAGGCCGAAATTGTGCGTAACGCGGTATATAACAAAAAACTATTTTTTGAAAAAGCCGCTATTACCCAGATCAATATTAGTGTAATAAAGGAGCTTGAAGAAAAGCTTGACCATCATTTTGAATATTCAAACCTGCGCCGCATTATATTAGATTCGCAAAAAATGCAGGAAAATGATGTCAAGAAACTGGAATACGACAAGGTATTATGGCTGGCCGATTCATACTACGAAATAGTTTTTTCGATGGATACGGATATATCAGACAGGGTTATATTCCCCATATCTGAATACGAACGTAAAGGCATTGAAGATGCCCGCTTTGTTGAGTTTAAGCATGATGACGGCAGTTCGGTTTACTATGCCACTTATACTGCTTACGATGGCTCATTGATAATGCCGAAGCTATTGCAAACCAATGATTTTTATAACTTCAAGATAATGCCTTTATATGGCGATGGGGCACAAAATAAAAACCTGGCCCTGTTTCCGCGTAAGATCAATGGTAAATATGTAATGATATCTCGAATTGATGGGTGCAATAACTACATCATGTACTCGGATAAAATAAACATTTGGGAGAAACCTACTTTATTGCAACAGCCCAAATTTACCTGGGAGTTTGTGCAAATTGGCAATTGTGGGTCGCCTATTGAAACCGAAGAAGGCTGGATAGTAATAACCCATGGTGTTGGCCCAATGCGCCGCTATGTGTTAGGTGCAAGTTTACTTAAATTGGATGATCCGAGTATAGAAATTGGCCGCCTGGATGAGCCTTTACTGGTACCCAACAGTGATGAACGTGAAGGCTATGTGCCCAACGTTATTTACTCCTGCGGATCAATTATTAATAACGGGAAATTGATCATTCCTTACGGGTTATCTGATTATTCAACCTCATTTGCCGAAATAGATCTGAAAGATCTGTTGGCGAAGTTAAAGGGCGGTTAATTTAAGGCATTGCTATAAGCGCAGCGAGGTAATCTATATATAAGAACAATAAAAAAGCAGCTTTCTAAATAAGGAAGCTGCTTTTTTATTTATGATTTAAAGTTAACCTTCGTTAACTACACCCATTGAGCAGAACTTATCAATACGCTCGGCAACCAGCTCATTGATGTCGCGCTCTTTAAGTATTTTCAGATCTTTTAATAATTGTTTTTTTAATATAGCAGCCATAGCTATTGGGTCTTGATGAGCGCCTCCTAGTGGTTCTTTTATAACCCCGTCTATAAGCTTATTCTTTAGCATTTCTGTTGAAGTTAGCTTTAGCATTTCTGCGGCGCGTTCCTTTTGTTCCCAGGTTTTAAATAATATGGTTGAGCAATTTTCAGGTGAGATAACGGAGTACCATGAGTTATCCAGCATCAGTACCCTATCGCCTATACCAATTCCAATAGCACCACCTGATGCACCCTCGCCTATCACTATGCAAATAATTGGCACCTTTAATACCGACATTTCTATCAGGTTACGGGCTATTGCCTCAGCTTGACCACGCTCCTCAGCTTCCAAGCCCGGAAATGCTCCCGGGGTATCTATCAGCGTAATAACCGGCTTGTTGAATTTTTCGGCCAGTTTCATCAGCCTTAATGCTTTGCGGTAACCTTCGGGGTTGGCCATACCAAAATTACGGTATTGGCGCTCTTTAGTGTTACGCCCTTTTTGATGTCCAATAAACATGGCAGTTTGCCCATTTATTGAACCAAAACCTCCAATAATAGCTTTATCATCCCCTACTGTTCTGTCGCCGTGCAACTCAATAAAATCATCACACATTAATTCTAAATACTGTAAAGTATAAGGCCTTTCCGGGTGACGTGATATTTGTACTTTTTGCCAACCATTAAGGTTGCCGTATATTTCCTGCTTAGCCGCTTCCAGTTTAGCTGCCAGTTCAACAATAGTGGCAGACATGTCCAACTTATTCTTGTCTTCCATCTGCTTCACTTTTTCTATCTGCTGCATTAACTCAGCTATGGGCTTTTCAAAATCAAAACTAATCTTCATACAATTATGAATAATGAGGGCGCTAAATTAAATAAAACCAATGGCATATTGCTAATTAGGTTTTTGCAAAGCTTCAAACCGCTTAATTTGTTGGGGCGTTAGCTGCTTTTCGGTAGCCAAACATGCCTGCAAAATGGCATTTTTTAATTCGCCCTGGTACAAACCATAACGGTTGGTGTAAAATATAATATTGCCGTCATCTACTTTATTAGTGCGGAACAGGCTATCTAAAGCCCGCTCTGTACTTACTACCGATCCTCCTATTTGCAGCCTCCGGCGGTGCATATAGTTATTAGCGGCTTCAATATTTTTAATTTGGATGGGGCTAAGGTCCAGTTCCTTTTTTAATTTGAGCACTTTATCCGGCAAGGGGTAATGATTGATCTCGGCTACCTTAGCCATTTCATTAGCTGCTTCTCCCTTTAAATAGGCATTATATTGCTGGTAAGTAAGCGTACGCACCGGCGACTTTTTAGTACTATCAACAGATTGGGCGTTAACGTGTAAAGAAATTAGTAATACTGTAGCTAAAAATAAAGTTCTGATCATACTATAACAATTTTGCAGTTTGCCACAATTATTGCACCAAAATTGAAGGGTGGATAAATATTTTACTATTAACACAACTTAGCGCTATTTAACCCCTCCCGGCCTCCCCTGATATCAGGGGAGGTGTCGACAAAGGAGACGGAGGCGTAGATAGCCGGATGACAAATGGTTACTACAATCATTTAATCTTCAAATCTTATAAATCATGGTTCAGACAAAAAATATATCTTTGCCTCATTATGAGTAAAAATACCGACGAACTTTTTAAAAATGTTATTGCACACGCCAAAGAGTATGGCTTTGTTTTTCCTTCGAGTGAGATCTACGACGGCTTAAGCGCTGTTTATGATTACGGCCAATATGGTGCCGAGCTAAAGAACAACATTAAAACCTATTGGTGGAAAGCCATGGTGCAGTTAAATGATAATATTGTGGGTATTGATTCGGCCATATTTATGCATCCCAAAATATGGAAGGCCAGCGGTCACGTTGACGGCTTTAGCGACCCGATGATAGATAATAAAGACAGCAAAAAACGCTACCGTGCAGATCAGTTATTGGAAGATAAAATTGCCCGTTATGAAAAGGATGGCAAAACCGATAAAGCCGAGCGTTTACAAATAGACATGGATGATGCTTTAAAAGCTGAAAACCTGCCACGTTTAAAAGAATTAATTATTGAGCACGAAATTGCCTGCCCTATAAGCGGCACCCGCAATTGGACCGATGTGCGCCAGTTTAACCTGATGTTCAGCACCCAAATGGGCGCCGTAGCTGACGATGCGGATGTGGTTTACCTACGCCCCGAAACTGCTCAAGGTATATTTGTAAATTACCTGAACGTGCAAAAATCAGGCAGGATGAAAATTCCTTTTGGTATTGCGCAAATTGGAAAAGCCTTCCGTAACGAGGTTATTGCCCGCCAGTTCATCATCCGTATGCGCGAGTTTGAGCAAATGGAGATGCAATTCTTCGTTCGCCCCGGCACACAAGCCGAGTGGTTTGACAAATGGAAAGAAACCCGCTTGAAATGGCATTTGGCGTTAGGTACCGCCCCCGAAAAATACCGCTACCATGAGCATACCAAACTGGCTCATTATGCCGACGCGGCTTATGATATTGAATTTGAGTTCCCGTTTGGTTTTAAAGAAGTAGAAGGCATACATAGCCGTACCGATTTTGATTTAAGTCAACACCAGCAGTACTCGGGCAAAAAAATGCAGTACTTTGATCCTGAATTGGGCCCTGACGGCAAGCCATATGGTAACTACATCCCTTATGTAATTGAAACCTCTATTGGTTTAGACAGGATGTTCTTGTTAACCATGATCAACGCTTACGAAGAAGAAGACCTGAGTACCGATGAAAAACAAGATAGCCGTACTGTATTACGTATTCACCCTTGTTTGGCCCCTGTTAAAGCCGCTATATTCCCATTAATTAAAAAAGATGGCTTGCCTGAAAAGGCCCGTGAGATAATGGATAAGCTGAAACTTGATTTTAACCTGCAATACGAAGAGAAAGACGCTATTGGTAAGCGTTATCGTCGCCAGGATGCAATTGGTACACCTTTCTGTATCACGGTTGACCATCAAACTTTAGAAGATAACACCGTAACCATACGCCATCGCGACAGCATGAAACAAGAGCGCGTGGCTGCCGACCAATTGGATAAAATTATTGGCGATCTTGTTAGCTGGAAGAATTTGTTGAGCTAATCACTATACACCTACCGTCATTGCGAGCGAGGAACGAGCGTGGCAATCTCTAATGCAGATACTCCCGTGGGCTTGTCCTATGTAGAGATTGCCACACTACGCTCGCAAAGACGATTGGGTTATTTACACTGCGGGTTAATACCCAATACCCAGTTTTGTATAATGCCCAACTCTTTTGCGGTGTGGCAGCCATCAAATCCAAAAATATCGGTATAACTAACCTGCCTGATATACTCACGCAGGTATATTTTTGATAGCGGCAAATAACTCCAGTGCCATTTTTCTTCCTGGTAACCTGTGATGCGCCCGGCGCTAAACGGTTGGTAAAATCCGAACTTGGCGCCATTCTTACTCAGCCAGGCAAACATCTTTTTTCCTGCCGAAGATCTATAAAAAGCAAGCTTCATACTGGTCAGATCAACATCAGTACCCCAATGATGGCGCGATGTACCGGGCATGGACCACCACCGCAGCATTTTGGTAGTTTTAAAAGCTGCATTTTTTATCCCCGCAAACTGCCCGTCCCGCCATTTGCTATCCCACTTATAATGCTGATCATTAAAGTTTCGCGTACCGGAAATTATGTTCAGCGTTACGCCATCCTTTAAAGCCGCCGCATACATTTGTTTGTAGAATGCGTAAGCTTCCTTTTTTAAATAAACTTGGTTGTTGCTATACCGGCTATCTACTTTTATAAACGAGGTATCGCGGGTATAATCATACCGACCGGTTAAAAATGATTTGGTGAACTTGGTTTGGGCACAAACCGGCGAGATATGCAACACCAAAGCATATCCCGCCAGAATAATTATTCTTGCAAAAACTGGCATAAGTGATAAGGTTTAGGTTGACCGGGAGGTCCTTTATTTTCTTACGACTAATATAACTAAACTATTCGTTATTGCAAATATTTTGTCTCTTTTATAAGAAAAATTTAGTTGAACTTTAAAACAGTATTCTTTTAAAACAATACAGCGTATTTTTACTTTGTTTGTTAGCATTAAGAAACCTTCACATGGCAATCAAAGAATATCCCTTTTACCTAAAAAGCACCATTATATTATTTGGCTTAATACTGGTAGTATTTGTATTTGCGCAACTTGCTGACATACTTGTGCCACTAGCTTTTGCGGCTTTTTTAGCGATATTGCTAAACCCTTTAAGCAATCGTTTTGAAAATTGGGGCATACCTAAGGCACTTGCTATCCTTCTATCCATATTAATTGCTGCTATAGGTGTGGCGGGTGTATTTTACTTTCTTTCTACCCAAATTATCCAGTTCAGCGATTCGTTGCCTTTGCTAAAACAAAAATTCGGCATCCTAACTACCGATTTAAAACAATGGATATATTCAACCTTTGGTTTGACCATAAGCAAACAGGACCAAATGATAAAAGACGCTTTAAGTGATAGCCAAACCATGGCCGGTAAAACGCTGGGAGGCCTGCTGGGTATGCTGGCGATTTTATTTATATTACCTGTTTACATCTTTTTAATGATGTTTTATAAAACACTTATACTTAATTTTTTTTATGAGGTGTTTACCGAAGAAAACTCCAAACAGGTTGGCGAGGTTTTAAAAGAGACCAAAACAGCCATACAAAGCTATATTGTGGGGTTGTTGATAGAGATGATCATAGTTGCTGCCATGAACTCTACAGCATTGATATTGATTGGTATAAAGTATGGTTTGCTAATTGGTGTTATTGGTGCCATATTAAACCTGATACCTTATTTGGGCGGCATTGTGGCCATAGCATTGCCGGTTTTAATGGCTACTGTGACTAAAGATGGTTACACCACCCAACTGCTGGTTATTGGCGCTTATGCCGTGATACAGTTTATTGACAATAACATTTTGGTGCCGCGTATAGTATCCTCGAAAGTGCAAATAAATGCCCTGGTATCTATAATCATAGTTTTATTGGGTAACGCTCTTTGGGGCGTATCAGGGATGTTTTTATCCATCCCATTTGTAGCTGTATTAAAAATAATATTCGATCATATTGATACCCTTAAGCCCTGGGGCAAATTATTGGGCGATACCGTACCTAGCAAACACCGGGGCCAATTATGGAGCCGCCGGCGCAAAGAAGCTGTGGGGGTGAAATAAAAAACAAAAAAATAGAGACACAAAGTATTGTGCCTCTACAATATGTGTTATGATAGGTATTTATTGATAGCTCACGCCCAAGCTAATAGGCACGCTTAAAGCTTTTGATATAATACAATTAGCTTTTGCACCTTCTGCAATCTCTTTAAACTTAGCTTCGGTAACACCATCAATTAATGATCCGGTTAGTTCAAGGTGAATATTGGTGATACTCAAAGTAGCCATATCCAGGTCCAAGGTAGCATCGGTTGAAAGATCGCCCGGGGTAAAGCCCGCTTTTGTTAGTTCGGCACCTACGGCCATAGTAAAGCAACCCGCATGTGCCGCTGCAATTAATTCTTCGGGGTTAGTACCAACACCTTCCTGGAAACGGGTTTTAAATGAATACTGGGTATTGTTAAGTGTAGTGCTTTGGGTTGAAATTTCGCCTTTACCTTCTTGCAGGGTGCCATTCCAATGAGCTTTTGCTGTGCGTTTCATAGTTGTTTGAGTTTTTGTTATTGTAAAAATAAGTTTTGTTTTCAATTATCCGTGCATGACTTTTTTTATTGACGCAAAAAACACATATTGCAAATAGCCGTATATAAAACATGACTTCATACACTACATTAATCATATTAAGCGGACTGGTCATATTTTCGTACCTGTTTGACATTATAGCCGGCAGGACCAAAATCCCATCTGTTATATTGTTAATGTTGTTAGGCATTGGTATACAGCAGGCTATTGAATATTTTAATCTGCCTACATTTAATTTCGCGGCCATACTTCCAACGTTAGGTACACTTGGTTTAATTTTGATTGTATTTGAAGGGGCGCTTGAGTTAAAATACACATCTGATAAAAATGCAGTAATTAAAAAATCGCTGATCTCGGCTTTAACTGTATTACTAGCATCTACGGCAATTATTACCTGCATTATTTATTTAATAAGCGACCAAAGCATTTATTTATGTTTTGTAAACGCTATACCGTTTTGCGTAGTAAGTTCGTCTATAGCCATACCTGCTGCCGCCAATATCGATAGAAAAAAAAGAGAATTTATTATTTATGAATCTTCGTTTTCTGACATACTAACAGTCATACTGTTTAACTTTATGATACATAATAAGCAGATTAATTTTGTATCATTTACCAAATTGGGGATAGAGTTAAGCACTATTATGCTATTATCTATCTGCTCATGCTTATTATTACTTTATTTGATTGGGCGCTTAACTCACCATATTAAATCCTTTTTGATCATATCATTACTCATAATGGTATATAGCTTAGGGCAGTTGTTTCATTTGTCATCATTAATAATTGTATTAGCGTTAGGCTTATTTTTGAATAATGCCAACCAGATCAAACTACCCATTTTCCAAAAACTGTTTATCTATCCAAAACTAGACAGTGATATTAAACAGCTTTTTCAACTTTCGGCTGAGAGCGCGTTTATTATGCGTACTTTCTTTTTTATAATTTTTGGCTTAACTATGGATATTAACCAGTTAAAAAATTGGTCGCTTTTAGCTAATGGCGGAATAATTCTTTTAGCTATTTATGTAGTAAGATTTATATACATAAAGGCTACAAAAACTGAGTTGATGCCTGAGTTAGTGTTAATACCACGAGGGTTAATAAGTGTGTTACTCTATTATCATTTACCGCCCGAATTAAAGATACCGGGGGTTGAAACAGGTTTGTTGTTTGTAGTAGTGTTAGGCACTAGTATCATCATGAGCCTTGGGCTTTTAATAACCAAAAGTCAGGATGCTGAAAATTATAGCGAATTGGGTGATACGCTAAATGATTAATCCTTATCCTCGCGCTTAACCAATAATACTTCATCACCCTCTAACGGCAGGTAGCCATACTCATAACAAAAATGATAGGTCTTTCCGTTTTGAGTATCATACTTATGAGTTAAGTATTTAAAGTTAAAACCCTTGGCCCCCATTTTGTCGCGCGTAGTTTTTGTTTTGCCTGATGGGTTGAGCTCCTCCATTATGCGGCGGTTACGCTTCAAAATATTGTTTACGTTGCGTATTAAATTATAACTATTGCTGTTTAGCTGGTTGTTATAATTATTTCGGCACAGATCGTTACAAAATTTTTTATCGGCCCGGCCATGTATCACTTCGCCACAGTCAAGGCAGGTTTTTTCACTGTTCATACAACTAAGGTAAGCATTTATTATTCCAATTGCAAACGTTTGCAAACGGATATTGTCGACTATAAACACTTAATAACCGACTAATATTTCTTGATGGATGCACCTTTGTATCGTTAATCAATACGAATTAAAACTTAAAATTAAATAACATGAACACATTAAGAAACAGCGTACGCTTAGTAGGAAACTTAGGCATGGACCCTGAAGTAAAAACATTTGACACCAATAAAAAACTAGCTCGTTTATCAATAGCTACCAATGATAGTTATAAAAACGACAAAGGCGAACGCATAACCGATACCCAATGGCATAACCTGGTATTTTGGGGAGCACAAGCAAAACTGGCAGAGGACCTGCTTAGAAAAGGCGATGAGGTGGCCATTGAGGGCAAAATAAGCAACCGCAGTTATGTAGATAAAGATGGCGTAAAACGTTACACTAATGAAATTGTAGTGAACGAATTTTTGAAGATAACCGGCAGAATTAGTAATCAGTAATATTTATACTACCCTACACCTTACCTAAAACCTAAACCTTATCACTATATTTTTATTATTATATTTGTTATGTACTTAGAAGCAAAAGAAACAGCCAGGCTATATACATTGTTATCAAATAAACTAGGTAACGATACAACCGAGGCCATGTTTAAATACATTGATAACAAAACAGAACGATCTGTGGAATCAACTATTAAAACTTTAGCTACAAAAGATGATTTGGCCAACGTCAAATATGAACTAAGCAAAGAGATTAGCGAAGTAAAAGCTAATACAATTAAATGGATGTTTATATTTTGGGTCGGTCAAATTGGAGGTATCGGTGCCGTAATTATGCTACTTTTAAATAAGTAACAATGGCAACAAGCATCAACACTTTAGCAACTAAAGAAGATTTAAATTCGCTTCGTAAAGATATCAGTGAATATTAACTGATTCCATCAAATGGATGTTTGTCTTTTGGCTTGGGCAAATTGGGGCCACACTAGCTATCGCGATTCTGATATTGAATAGATAATATCTACGGCGTAGTTGCCGCTACCGGTAAAACTTTACCATTGTAAAACTTATGGCCAGTTAGTGCAAAATCGGCAATATATTTACCCATTTCAAAGGCCATTACCGGCGATTCATATCCCGGGAAGGCCTTTTCCAGCATCTCGGTTTGTGCCGAACCTAACGCCAGACAGTTAACTTTAATACCAAATTCGGCAAACTCCTGTGCCAAACATTCAGTTAGTGTATGCAGCGCCGCTTTACTGGCTGAGTAGGCTGATAGTCCCGGGAATTTAGCACTGCCCTGGAAACCACCCATACTGCCAATATTTACTATATGCGAGTCTTTGGGCATCAGTTTATACAGACTTTGTATAATACGTACGTGGCCTATATAATTGCTTTGCAGCATTTCTACAAAGTCAGTTTCCAGCAATTCGGTAAATGGTTTATTAATTAGCACCCCGGCATTGTTTATTAAAACATCAACCCGCCCGTCAAAATGCATATTAATAAATTGCTGTAGTCCGTCATAATCATCATGCACAATATCAAAAGCTATGGGGTATAATACGCCGTCAGGATTTAACCCGGCGGCTATTTCGGCCAAACGGGTTAAGTTGTCTTGCGACCTTGCTAAAGCAATTATTTTATGGTTACCAGACAATATTAACTCCAGTACAGCCTCAAACCCTACCCCACTGCTTGCACCTGTTATAATGATGTTCATAATTAAGTACTATTCTTTATCTAAGCTGTCGTCTTCCTTTACTACAGCTTCGTCTTTAGGTAAACCTTCTTCTAAGCGGCTTGGCCGTAACACGTAGTATATTCCTAATAACGCAACCACCAATGATATAATATAAAACGATCCCGGCAAAAATACAGCAAGGCTTTTATCCATCGGGAATACTTTAGTTAGTTCCATAAACACCGTTTCTCGCAAGCCTGCTCCGCCCACTGTAATTGGTATTATTGTTGCCAATGCTGATATTAAAAACGATAAAAGATATGGCGAAAATTTTCCGTCAAAATCCTGCCCAAGCAATACACATATAATAGCCATTACCTGCAATCCCTGTACTAAAACGGCTTTGCTATGACCGGCAAAAAAATAACGGGTATACTCCCTGAAAAACATATAGGCAACAAAATAGTATACGGCAGATGCTGCTATAAAAATCCCTAATGGTATACCTATATGAATATTTATTTGCGGGATAAAAAATATCAGTCCAACAGTAATTAGTCCTATTGCCCATAGTCCGCTTAACCTGTCGAACATAATTGCCCAAAACACCTTTTTGGCTGGCAACTTATAGCTCTTGTTAAGCATGTATATTTTATATCCATCGCCGCCTATGCCGCCGGGTAACAGAAAATTATAGAACAGGCCCAATAAGTATAACCGGAAGTTAAAGCGTGCGTCAAGCCGTAAGTTTATCGACTTAAAAAAACTGCGTAACCGCCATGAAGACACAACTATGGAAAGGAAAAAACAAATAAGCGCGGCAAACATCCACCAATAGTTGGCGTTTAGTAATCTGTTCTTTACTTCATCAAGCGGTACGCGCTTAAATACAAAATACAGCAGTACTACGGTTACGGCAATTTTTAAAAGCGTTTTGGTAATATTCCAAAGTCTGCCTTTTAAGGTTTTGGGTTCAGGTGGTTCGACTATCTCTGTCATTTGGCTGCAAAGCTAATAAAAAGGAAAGATTAGTTTATTTGCTAAATATGTACAGTTAGTTAAATAATGTTAAACAGTAAATTGTAATAAACCAATAAGGGTTATTCCTTAAGAGTTAAAAACTGTATTTTTGCACAAATTTCGATACTAATGAGTAAAGCAAAAGTGGGCATAGTGCAAATGAGTTGCACGGCAGATAAGCAGCAAAATTTGCAAAAAGCAATTGTTAAAGTACGCGAAGCCGCTCAAAAAGGCGCGCAAATAATTTGCTTACAGGAACTTTTTACATCACTGTACTTTTGTGATGAAGAAAACTACGACAATTTTAAGCTGGCCGAAGCTATACCCGGCCCATCAACCGACGAGCTATCAAAAGTAGCTGCGGAGTTGAACGTGGTTATTATTGCATCATTATTTGAAAAACGTGCGCAAGGCGTATACCATAATACTACAGCGGTTTTAGACGCTGATGGCAGCTATTTAGGCAAGTACCGCAAAATGCACATACCTGATGATCCCGGTTTTTATGAGAAGTTTTACTTCACTCCCGGCGATCTGGGCTATAAAGTTTTTAAAACCAAGTATGCCACTATTGGTGTATTAATTTGCTGGGACCAATGGTACCCGGAAGCTGCCCGTATTACCGCTTTAATGGGTGCCGAAATTTTATTTTACCCAACCGCTATTGGCTGGGCCACCACCCAGGATGAAGCCACCAATACTAAGCAATACAACGCGTGGCAAACCATACAACGTTCGCACGCGGTGGCTAACGGTGTACACGTGGTGAGTGTTAATCGCGTTGGTGAAGAAGCCGGTGTTAAGTTTTGGGGCGGATCATTCTTTGCTGATCCGTTTGGCGAAATTATTCACCAAACAACACCGGACCAGGAAGAAGTTATCGTGCAGGAACTAGATCTGGACAAATCAGACTATTACCGCAGTCACTGGCCGTTTTTACGTGACAGAAGGATTGACTCATATCAGCCAATCACTAAGCGATTACTAGATAACGACTAATTTTATATAAAGCGTCATTGCGAGGACCGACGTAATGAAAATATACTATGGATAATATCGACCAACTAAAAGGCTTCCACTTCCCTGCCGAATGGCACCCACATACTGCTACCTGGCTAAGCTGGCCGCATAAGGAAGAGTCATGGCCGGGAAAAATAGTTACCGTATATCCTAAATACTGCGAATTTATAAAAGCTTTAACCGAAGGTGAGATTGTACGCATCAATGTGAAGGATGAGCAGATGACAGCATTTGCCAAACAGCAATTACAGTTGGTTGATGTGGATCTGCATCGCGTGGAGTTTTTTGAGTTTGAAACCAATGATGCCTGGTGCCGAGATCATGGCCCTGCATTTTTGATCAACAACGATACCAGGCAAAAAGTTATTGTCGATTGGGGTTATAATGCCTGGGGAGGTAAATATCCACCTTATGATCTGGATGATGTGATACCTACTAAAATTGGCAAACGCTATGGCATACCGGTGTTCCATCCGGGTATTGTTATGGAAGGTGGATCAGTTGATTTTAATGGTAAAGGCACAGTTTTAACCACTACCGCCTGCCTGCTCAATAAAAACCGCAACCCGCATTTAAATCAACAGCAAATTGAAGAATACCTGCATAACTATTACGGCACCGAGCAGGTATTATGGCTGGGTGACGGAATTGTTGGTGATGATACCGATGGCCATATTGATGATATCACCCGCTTTGTTACCGAAGATACCGTAGTTACCGTTGTTGAAGAGAATAAGAATGATGAGAACTATCATATCCTGCAAGACAATCTGCAACAGCTAAAAACAATGCGTTTGCTTAATGGCAAACAGTTGAATATTATTGAACTCCCCATGCCTGATGCCGTGATTCATGAGGACCAGCGCCTGCCTGCATCCTACGCTAATTTTTACATTGGCAATGCGGCCGTTGTGGTGCCTACCTACCGCTGTAAAAATGATGACAAGGCTTTAGAAATACTACAAAGTTGCTTCCCGGAACGTAAAGTTATTGGTATCGATTCGACTGATATTATATGGGGATTGGGCAGTTTTCATTGCCTGAGCCAGCAGGAGCCTGAGGTGTAATTACTTACACAAATTCCAAATCACTCAATTCTTTTCCAAGTTCTCTAATACCGGAAAGTATTTTTTGCACCTGTTTTGGGGAGGGAGTCTTTTGACCTCCTACATATTGAGCTAAGAGGCTTTGGTTCATCCCAACTCTTGATGACAATGCTTTTGCGTTTATCACTTTAAAGTATTCAAAAAACTGAGGAAGATCCAAATTAACCACTATTTGACTTTCATCAATTTGAGGTAATTCAGCCTCCTCATTGTATAAGTTTAACGCTTCAACAATGTTATTTTTTAATTCGGTAATTGTACTACCGGTTGTATACACCGGATAATCTTCTGCGTATGCTGAAAAACCTGTTGAGGTTTTTTCAACTGTTAATTTAATTTTTTTCATATTCTACTCATTTAACACTAATGAATAAGAACAGCAAGTGTTTAAAGCCCGGCTTGCTTTAATATTTTATTAGCAAGGCCTGTACCAACCTCGGCACTTCCATGCTTAGGTACTACTAAAAATCCCTTTTTTGTTGAATGAACCATTATAACATGGCTACCCTTTTGTCTTTTTTCAAACCAACCATCCTGTTTCAGGATCCTTAATAATTCTGACGACTTCATCTAAATAAAGTTTTCGTTTAAAATTTTGCTTCCAAACCATTCGCTTATTTTTAATGTGTTAATCCCTTTTTCAAAAGTAATAAATATATTACCCATATCCAAAATAAAAAGTAAATACTTTATTACTTTTTCTTAATCTGCTCTCTTGAACCTTAGTAGTTAAACTTATTTACCGCCAAATTACCCCCGTTTACCGAGTTGTTTCAATAAATCGCCAGTTTTTGTTTTGGGTTACCTATATTGTTGCCTTACATTTGAGTATTGATTTAAACTAAAGACGATGAGTGACGATATAAAATATACAAACAATCCCCGCAAAGGCAAAAGTATAGCAGGGGCAATTTTATTAGTAGTGGGTGTATTGCTGCTAATTAAACAATTTGATTTATTCTTTTTTCCAAACTGGCTATTTAGCTTCCCGATGATATTAATTGCATTGGGTTTTTTTATAGGAGCTAAAAACAACTTTCGCAACGTAGCCAGCATTATATTAATAATTATTGGTACCGCGTTTTTGCTGGACGATATTATACCAGGTTTTCATGTGCATAATATAAGCTGGCCGGTAATAATAATTTGTTTTGGTGTATGGCTGATATTAAAGCGTAATAAAAGAGGCTTCAGTAGAAAACATTTTAATGAAGATAAATGGAATTCGGCTGGGTTTAATACCTACAAACAGCCCGCAGATCCCATAGTTGACTATACTGTAAACCCTACAGCAACTCCTCCTCCTGTTGACCCGGGCGCGCCTAAATTCAATCCTAATGTTGAGGATGAACCATTAGCATTATCCATTTTTGGCGGGGTTAAAAAAACTATCCTTTCAAAAGACTTTAAGGGTGGCGAAGTGGTAAATGTATTTGGAGGAGTTGAGCTTGATTTTACGCAGGCCGATATCAGCGGGCCTACGGTGATAGATATTACGCAGGTATTTGGAGGCATCAAAATTATTGTACCGGCAAATTGGAAAGTAGTATCTGACCTGGCTGCCGTTTTTGCAAGTGTTGACGATAAAAGGCTCAGAACATCGGCTCCTGTTGATAGTAATAAAGTTTTAATACTAAAAGGCATTTCGTTTTTTGCTGGCGTAGATGTACGCAGTTATTAATCAGTACTAAATAATATAAGCAACTACTTTGGCTATTACCACATTTACATTTTCAAAATTGCGCTGGGCATTTGTGGCTTGTGGGGTTGTTTGGGTGGCCCTGCAAACCTACATTATCCACAGTTTTGGATTTTTATGGTATACCGCCGCTACTGATGCTGTAATAAGCTCTATATTACTGGCGGCCGCCTGCTGGTTAATAAATAATAACTTGCGTTACTATCAGCCCGGCAAGGGCAGTTATGTTAATATTTTTATATGGTGCGCGGCTTTAGCGGCCATAAGTATGGCCGGCTCACGCTGGTTACTTCCATATCTAAATTCAGATCCGGTATATATCAATTTTTTGTCCCAATCAATGATCATTCGCCTGTTTACCAATTTCCTGGCAATAGGTTGGATGGCCATGATAAGCATGCTCTTTTATGGGCAACTGGATCAAAAAGAAAACGAAAGACGTAAAAGCGAAGCCGAAAAATTAGCCCGCGATGCGGAGTTATATAACTTGCGCCAGCAACTGCAACCGCACTTTTTGTTTAACAGCCTTAACTCTATAAATGCCCTGATAGGTTTTAAACCCGATGAGGCCCGTAAAATGATACACCAGTTATCTGATTTTTTACGCGGTACGTTAAGAAAGGAAGATCAGCAGCAGGTTACTTTAAATGAGGAGTTGGAACACCTTAACTTATATTTAGATATTGAGAAGGTACGTTTTGGCCATCGTTTAAAAACCGAAATAAGCTGTGATGGAAATTGTGGGGAAGCTGTATTGCCATCAATGATGCTGCAGCCATTAGTTGAGAATGCTATTAAATTTGGGCTATATGACACCACCGAAGAAGTAGTAGTAAGTATACGGGGAGAAATGGAAGGCAACTACCTGCAAATAATGGTACAAAACCCATACGACCCGCAAACATCACGCCCGCGGCAGGGAACAGGTTTTGGCTTAAGCGGGGTACAGCGCCGCCTGTACTTACTTTTTGCCCGTAATGATTTAATGGAAACTCACGCAAATGATAATATATTTACAACCATAATTAAAATACCGCAGCTATGAAACGAGCATTAATTATTGATGATGAGCCTTTAGCGCGAATGGTTGTACAAGAGTACATTCAGCAATTTAGTGACCGGATAGAAGTTTTGCAGGAATGCAATGACGGCTTTGAAGGTTTAAAAGCTATTCAGCAACATCAGCCGGATATTATTTTCCTGGATGTGCAGATGCCTAAAATAAATGGCTTTGAAATGCTGGAGCTGGTGGATAATAAGCCTGCGGTAATTTTTGCAACTGCGTTTGATGAATATGCAATAAAAGCATTTGAGGCCCATGCGGTTGATTATTTGCTAAAACCATTTAGCAAAGAGCGGTTTAATAAAGCTATTGAAAAATACTTGGCCCAGGCCCCTGCTACTGATGCCGCGCCAAAGCAAACCGAGCAGTTGCTGGAAACTGCTGCCCTATCCCCTGCCCAGCATGAACGTATAGTGGTTAAAACAGGTACCAAAGTAAAGATCATCCCGGTAGCCGATGTGCAATACCTGCAGGCTGATGATGATTACGTAAGCGTTTTCACCCAGGAAGGATCGTACCTGAAAAACAAGACCATGAGCTTTTTTGAACAAACGCTTGACCCGCGCCAGTTTGTACGGGTGCATCGTTCATACATAGTAAGCGTACCCGAAATTACCCGTATTGATCCTTATGAAAAGGATAGTCATATAGCCATACTTAAATCGGGGGCTAAAATCCCGGTAAGTAAAACAGGTTATGTAAAGCTTAAACAGGTTTTAGGAATATAGGTTCTCTCACCCCAATTTTTTTAAATGGCTTTTTAACCATATTTTGCCTAACCAAAATTAGTTAACTAAGCATGAGCAATATTATTGCTAAATTAAAAGTAGTAGCCGGTGCTGTTATAGCCAATTTTATTACGGGCAGGCTCATCGCTTTTGCTTATAAACAACGCATTCCTTTTTACGATATGGTAATTGATGTTTCTGACCCATTAATTACCGATCATGCTAAAGCTTCTATATTTTTCAGGCTTTATGAAAAGCACGAGGTCAGGTTCGCTAAAAAATACCTAACCCCTTATGAAGATATTATTGAGCTAGGATCTAGCATTGGCGTAATTGGCAGCATCATCTCGCAAATACAAAAAAGTGGTAAGTTTATTTCTGTAGAAGCTAACCCGACATTAATTGAAGCTAATAAGAAAAACTTAGCTATCAACCGCAAGGCAGATTATACCTTGGTAAATAAAGCCGTTGACTATTTTAATAAAACGGTTTCATTCGCATTGGATAACAGTACGTTAGACGGTAAAATTGCTCGGGGAGCAACCCATGCCCCTGTTATTACTGTTGATACCATCACCCTCAATGAAATTTGCGTAGATAATAATATTACCGGTTATACCTTATTATGCGATATTGAGGGTGCCGAAATAACCTTTTTACTGCATGATGCCGAGGCATTAACCAAATGCCATAAAATGATCATTGAATTGCATGATACCGAGTATAATGGTGAAACTTATTCAGTTGATGATATGGTACAACTCATAATCGGTCATAACTTTAAGGTAATAGACCAATACAGCCCGATCTTTGTGTTCAAAAAAATTAATTAGCAAAAAATCATACCATCATTTGGATAATTAAATAATCAATCGTAATATTGCGATAGATATGGGCACCACTAAAACAGAAATATTTACTGCCGAGCAAAACCAACTGGCCTTAATGCTTAAAGCATTGGCCCATCCGGCGCGCATAGCCATTTTGCAGCAGCTAATTAAAGCTAATGCCTGTATTTGTGGTGACTTGGTTGATGAGCTGGGTTTGGCACAGGCTACCATATCGCAACATTTAAAAGAACTTAAAAATGCCGGGTTGATACAGGGCACTATTGAAGGTGTAAGCGTATGCTATTGCATTGAACCAAAAGCGTGGAAACTTTTACACCAAAATCTGAATAGTTTCTTCGAAATGTATCAAGATAAAGCTATTTGCTGTTAAAAAAATTTGAATAAATCAATCGCAATATTGCAATAATATATAATATAAAGTCATGAATAACTTAGAAGCGATCAACTGGAAAACCTTTAAAGAAACCCTATTACAGTATCCCGACCTTGACCTGCAATTCCAATATGCGGAAGGCAAACTGGTTGATGCAGCTTACCATATCACCGAGATCAAACAAGCGCCGATCACTTCGGTAGATTGTGGCGGTGTGATGAATGCCTGGACGGAGATCATTGTGCAATTATGGGTACCGGAGAATGCGGAACAGCGGGAACGTTCCATGAAAGTAGGCAAGGCTCTTTCTATAGTTGACATTGTAGAAAAAATGCTGCCGCTTAATCCAAACGGTAACGTAAAGATCGAGTTTGGCAATTCAGAATTTGATACCCGTCAGATGTTCCCCAATGAAATGATTGTGAACGGCAATGTCTTGACCGTAGATCTGCGCCCTGATGCGGTGCAATGTAAGGCGATGGGTCGTGGTGGCAGTTGCGGAACGGATGAAAAAGGTGAAGAATGCTGCACGCCGGCGGTAGCGGAAAAACCAAAAGTACAATTAGCGAACTTGGCTGCGCCTGCGGAAGCTTGCTGCACACCGGGCGGAGGCTGCTGTTAATCTACAATGATGGGAACAACGGTAATTATCGGCATGCTGCCCGAACACTGGGCAGCGGTCAGCGATATCTATGAGCAGGGTATAGCCACTAAACAGGCTACATTTCAAACGGAATCACCTTCATGGGAAGATTGGGACAAAGGTCACCTCCCGGATATGCGTTATGTGGCCCTGGATGCAGGCATAGTGACCGGCTGGGCGGCATTGAGCCCGGTGTCGGGAAGGTGTGTTTATGCCGGGGTCGTTGAGGTCAGCGTTTATATCCACGAAAATCACCGCCGTAAAGGCATCGCCGCCGCGTTGCTGAAACGGCTTATTGCTGAAAGCGAGCCCCGTAACATTTGGACACTTCAGGCCGGCATTTTCCCGGAAAACCAGGCCAGTATCAACTTACATCGCCAATTTGGTTTCCGGGAGATCGGGTACCGGGAAAAGATCGGCAAAATGGATGGTATCTGGCGAGATACCGTATTAATGGAGCGGCGCAGTAAAATTGCAGGACAAGATTGAACAGCTTATGAAAAATATATTAGTATTATGCACCGGCAATAG
>CAZGBN010000015.1:0-55496 GCA_964524015.1 uncultured Mucilaginibacter sp.
TACCCTTACGGCTTAAATAGTTGGTGTAAAAAACAAAGCCATAATTATCATATCCTTTTAAAAGAACTATACGTGCTGAAGGGACACCATCGCGTGTTGCTGTTGAAAGTGTCATAGCATTAGGTTCATATAATTTTGCTTCAATTGCTTCGTTAAACCAGATATCAAATTGTTTTACCGGGTTGGTATTAATGGTTGTTTCAGATAATTGCGCTAAATTATAATCGCGTCTTAAATTTTGCAGATCGTCTCGATTCATGTTATGCAAACTTACAAATTTATTGTCCTGAATAGGATAATATTATATTTGAACATATTTTTGTTGTGCTTGTTATTTTGTAACTATATTAACCCATATGCTAAATACTATATCGGCCGCCGCAGGGCGTTTATTGATTTCTGAACCGTTTATGCTCGACCCTAATTTTAAAAGGTCGGTTGTGTTATTAACGGAGTATGCTGATACAGGGGCTGTTGGTTTTATATTGAATCATCCCGGTGAGTATTTGCTGGGCGATGTATTACCTGATACATCTTATTCAGAATTGCCGGTATACACTGGCGGTCCTGTAGGCGAAAATACACTGCATTTTATACATAACTGCCCGGATAAAATAGATGGTGGTATTGAGGTTTGCGATGGTATATTTTGGGGTGGTGATTTTGAAACGGTAAAGCAATTGATATCAAGCTACCAGTTGGATAGCAGCGAGATCAAATTTTTTACCGGCTATTCAGGATGGGAGCCAACCCAATTGGAAGAAGAACTGCGCGAAAACACCTGGATAGTATCTGACAAATTTACTGCCGAAACTATATTCTCCAATAATGAGCAAACGCTTTGGCGCGAAGCAGTGATCAATTTAGGGCAGCGTTATGCGCATATAGCTAACTTCCCCGAGAATCCGGAGTTGAATTAAATAGCTTGTAGCACTTGCGGAATAGTATACGTAATTATTAAAAACGTATCGCATGAAAAATTTTCTTCTTTTTTCCTTATTGACTTTATTTATAGCAGGCTGTGGCAAAAATCAGCAACCTCGGCTTGGTTGTGGTACCGGGTTATGCACTTTGGAATTTGCATCAGTTTATATACAGTTTACTAATAATGCGGATAAACTTGTTACTGTTCAAAATTTTAGCGCTATTAATCAGCGTACAGGCCTAAAATTAGAGGTAACGCCCGGTAATATGCCGGGAGGTGCGGTAGGAAGTTATATTATAGCTAATGATAATACGCGCGATCAATTATCAGATGAGGGCGATAATATATCGGTATCAGGAACATATAACGGTCAAACAAAAACAGCTGTGGTAAAAATTTCAGGTGGGTGTAACTGCCATGTTAAAAAGGAATCTGGCCCATCAACCATCAAATTTGATTAAGCTATTTCTTAGCGTCCATTTCATCAGCTGATTCTTCTACCTTTTGTTTTAAGGTTTCTTTGTATCTGATCAGGTTATCAACTATATGTTCATCAGCAGTTGATATGATTTGTGCGGCTAAAATACCCGCGTTTTTTGCCGCATTTAGTGCCACTGTAGCTACGGGGATCCCATTAGGCATTTGCAGGATAGATAGAATTGAATCCCAGCCATCAATAGAGTTGCTTGATTTTACAGGCACGCCAATAACCGGCAGATGTGTTAATGATGCTACCATACCCGGCAAATGTGCTGCGCCACCGGCACCCGCAATAATTACTTTTAAGCCACGGTCGGCAGCAGCACGGGCATAGCTAAACATTCTGTCGGGGGTGCGGTGGGCTGAAACTACAGTTATTTCGTATTCAACGCCTAGTTCTTTTAAAACATCAGCGGCATCCTGCATAACCGGAAGATCCGATTTGCTGCCCATAATTATTGCGACTTTTGGTTGGCTCATATTTATTTTATTAAGCGTCATTGCGAGGAACGAAGCAATCTCTGCATTTGCAAATCAAAAACCGTAATGACTGTCTATGTAGAGATTGCCACGCTACCGCTCGCAATGACGCGTGGATTAATTAACTTATTACTTTTAACGTCTCCTGCACATATCGCGCTTTCTCAACAGCTTTTTCCCTATCCGCATCTACAATAGTAACATGCCCCATTTTGCGGAAAGGTTTGGTTAAAGCTTTGCCATATAAATGTACATATACGCCCGGGCATTTTAATATTTTTTCAATTCCCTGGTAAACGGCAGGGCCCTCATGTCCTGCTTCACCCAATACATTTATCATAATAGCATTGCTTATGGTAGCCGTGTCACCTAAAGGCTGATTAAATATCGCCCTTAAATGTTGTTCAAATTGCGACACCACATTACCCTCAATACTTTGGTGCCCGCTGTTGTGAGGGCGAGGTGCCAATTCATTTACCAGTATCTTACCATCTTTGGTTAAAAACATTTCAACCGCTAGTATGCCTATAATATTAAGGTCAATCGCAATTTTCTCTGCTATGATCTTTGCCTGCTCATTTATATCAAATGGCAGGGTAGAGGGTGATATCAGGAACTCCACCAGGTTAGCCTCGGGATTAAATTCCATCTCAACTAACGGGAAAGTGCTTACGTCTCCGTTTTCATTACGGGCCACTATAACGCCTATTTCTTTTTCAAAATCTATCCAACGTTCAATCAGGCTTGGTTCAGTAAATGCGTTAGCCAAATAGCTTTCATCTTTTACTTTATAAACACCACGACCATCATAACCATCGCGCCGTAACTTTTGTATATAAGGGAAAGGGATATGGCTCTGTTTTAATTGTTCAGGTGATGATATGATCTGGAATTCAGCAGTCGGGATACCATTCTCTTTAAAAAATTGCTTTTGAAGGCCTTTATCTTGTATCAGGCGAATTATTCTTGGTTGGGGGTAAACTAATACACCTTCTTTTTCTAATTGCTCCAGTGCGTCTACATTTACCTTTTCAATTTCGATGGTAAGCAGGTCAACCTTTTTGCCGAATTTATACACGGTATCATAATCGCTTAATGAGCCAACTACAAATTCGTCACAGAGTTTACGGCATGGAGCCTCGCGGTCGGGGTCAAGAACTTTTACAGTAACGTTGTAATTAATAGCCTGTTGTATTAACATACGGCCCAGTTGGCCTCCGCCTAATATGCCTAGTTTAAGATCTCCGTAAAATGCTTTCATTTCTGTACTGCAAGTTTACCCTAAATCTTTTAAAAAAGCATAAGCAAATTTAGATTTTGACCGATCTGGAGTTAAAGGTGCAAAGAAGCAAGGCTATTTGCTTTTGTAAAAATAATATCCTGTAGAAATATAAGATATAGGCAATCCTACACAAATTATTATAATGCTGCAAGCCTTTAACATACCAATTAATTTGAATGAAGGAGACGGTGCATGAGATAAAGGAACTACGCCGTGGCTCATGATAAACCATATTACTATCCCATAAATTACACCCGTTAAAAATTTTGTACGAAACCAGGAGTAAAACATTGGATGCAGTAAAAACAGTGTGGTGGTAAATAAAAGCGCAATGCCATAATGAAATAGCAACCCATATAAAACCATATTGGTTCCACCCGTAAAAGCTGACGGACCGAACACGCCGCTTGCAATATATTTAAGTATACCGGCAGGGCCTGTTTTCCAGTTCATAAATATTGCCGCCAGCAGATCAAATGAGCCAACTAATAAGGTTATGCCAATAATATAAATAAGTTTACTGTTTCTTTTTGTGCTGATTTCCAGTGCCATGAGTCGGATATTATTATATCTAATTTAGATATAATAAATGAAAATGCAATTGTTAGACAGTTTCAGCTTTAGGGGCTCCAACCAAGGTTTCGCTATCAACTTTCTTTTGCAGTTCTAAAATAGCACCTATTAAAGCTTCGGGACGCGGGGGGCAGCCTTGTACATACACATCAACCGGGATAACCCTATCAACGCCTTTAACCACATGGTAGCCATGCTGCCAGTAAGGGCCGCCGCAGTTGGAACATGAACCCATTGATATAACGTATTTTGGTTCGGGCATTTGCTCATATAAGCGTTTAATACGCTCGGCCATTTTAAATGTAACTGTACCGGCAATGATGATCACATCGGCCTGGCGGGCAGATGGACGAGGGAAAACACCAAATCTTTCAAAATCATAAGTAGACGCATATGAGCCCATCATTTCAATAGCGCAACAGGCTATACCAAAACCTAATGGCCATAACGATGACATTCTCGACCAGTTCAACAAGTCATTTAACTTAGTGACAATTACGCCACCATTTTCGGTAGTGAAATCAGGCGTCATTACTTGGTTTTTTAAAAGTTGGTTTAAACATAGGTTTCCTTATCGGTGCGGCTTCAGTTGGAGTAGTGGCAACAACAGATGTATCCCCATTAACAGCAGTTTCAACCATAAATTGTTTTACAGTATAATTGCTTTGCTGCCGGTTTATTGTTTCATATAACGAAGCCGGGATACGTGAATTCGTGGTAGGGATAAATTGCTTGGGTTTTATCCAATCCAAATCGCCTTTGCGCCATACATATACTAAACCTATAATCAATATGCCTAAAAATATAAACATTTCTGCTAATGAGAACCATCCCCAGCGTGGGTCTGCCGCAATAATTTCATGATTGCCAAAAACGGTTGCCCACGGGAAGATGAATACCATCTCCACATCAAACAATAAAAAAACAAGGGCTATAACATAAAAGCGGGAGTTGAACGGCAGCCAGGCATTACCTGTGGTTTCTTCACCGCATTCGTACGAGGTAAGCTTCTCGGCAGTAGGATTACTAGGGGCTATTAACCGGTTTAACCCAAATAGGGCACACAGCAATAATATTCCTGTAATTAAAAAGATAAGTATCTTACCAAATTCCGATATTTGCGAAACCTCACTCATGCCAGCAAATTTAATAAAACATTCACAGTTTGATGCTATAATTATTGGCGGCGGCGCATGCGGACTCATGTGCGCTGTACAAGCCGGATTTTTAGGTAAACGAACGTTAATATTAGAAAAGAACAGCCAGGTTGGCGCTAAAATATTAATTAGCGGCGGTGGCAGGTGTAATTATACTAATCTATACGCTTCGCATCAGCAGTTTATATCACAAAATCAACACTTTGTAAAATCGGCCTTTGCGCAGTGGACCGTTGATGATACCATTAGCTTTTTTGAAACTTATGGCATACAGGGCAAGGAAAAAACTTTGGGCCAACTTTTTCCCACTACAGATAAGGCTAAAGATGTAGTGAAAGTATTTACCGATTTATGTACTGATTTAGGACAAGAAGTTCTGTGTGATGCGGATGTTACCGGAGTTTATAAGGTAGATGAAGGTTTTATTGTTACCTATGAACACAATGGTAAGGAGATAAAACTCTTAACGCCTAAAGTTGTGATTGCCGCAGGTGGCTTGCCAATACAAAAAATGGGCGCTACCGATTTTGGATTGCGCATAGCCCGTAATTACGGATTAAATATAATAGATACTGCCCCGGCATTAGTGCCATTAACTATTACCGGGAAAGATCAAAGTTGGTTTGAGCAATTATCGGGTAGCAGTATTTTTTGCAGGGTATGGAACGATAGGGCCAGTTTTGAAGAAAATATATTATTTACCCATTGGGGACTAAGCGGGCCCGCTATTTTACAAATATCATCCTACTGGAAACCGGGCGAGTTTATTTATATCGATATGCTGCCTAATCAAAATATTGTTGACCTAATGCAACAGGAGCGGGAAGAGGGAGGTAAAAGAGCGTTGATTACATTATTATCAGGCTTATATACCCGCAAGTTTGCCGAAGCTTTAGGAAGATACTTGCCAATAGATAAAAACCTGGCATCGTTAAGCAAAGCTGATATGAAAAAAATTGAGAGCCTGATACACAACTTTAAAGTAAAACCGGCAGGGGATAAGGGCTATGATAAAGCCGAAGTAATGCGGGGTGGAGTAGCAACAGACGAACTCTCATCAAAAACCTTAGAAGCTAAAAAAGTACCCGGCCTGTTTTTTGGCGGAGAATGTGTTGATGTTACCGGATGGCTGGGGGGCTATAACTTTCAATGGGCCTGGGCAAGTGGATTTGTAATTGCGCAGGGGATTTAATTAGTGAGTTTCACAATTTGTCTTGGAAATTCAGGTATGTCTGCATTGGTTTTAGGCTCACTGTTTAAAGAGAGTTGTACCAAAACAGGTTGACCGTTGGCAATCCCATAAGCCACTATTTGATACCTGCTAATATTGTTCTCGTCTTTTAAACTTATTTTGTAAGCCTTAAATTCCTTATTTAAAACGAATGCAATAGTAGGTTCTTTTTTGAATTGCTTAACCTGATCCTTCATTTGATCTATAAATTGTTCGGGTACTTTAGCCTTTAACATTTCTTCGTTCATGTATAGCCAAACCATTGTATAATTATCGCACTGAACTTGGTACTCTGACTCAGCTTTACATCCTGCGGGTACAGGGATTTTCATTGAACAAAAATTCAATGTGTCTACCTTTTTTTGAGCAAATACGGTAGTCGTAAATAATATGAAAAGTAAAGTCAGGGTTTTATTCATGTTTTAATTATTGTGCGACGCCTCCACAGCTCTGTAATAAGCTATTAGCTTTTCAATATTATTTAAGTTGAATTTTTTGGCCCGTATTTGTTCAACCACTTCAGGTTCATCACCCATTACTTCCACCATGATATCAATAAACGCCTGGTTGCTGATAGGTTTCATTCCTGCTGTGGATGTGCCAAAAAAGTAGACTTCTGTTGATTTCGCACGGCCGCTGCCTCCAATTGGTATAGATATGCCGCCTCCTACACCTCCACCAAACCCGCCACCATAGCTACCACCACCAATGCCTGTGCCAATACCAACCTGCGGAGTAAACCCGCCACCACCACCACCGCCAACATTACCAAAGGCAGCGTATAATTTCAGGTCGGTATCTAGTGCCACCCTTACAAAGTCCAGTATTTTTTCAGACCACCTGTCTGTAGCTGCCACTATGAAGCTATCGCGGCCAACTATGTATGATTTTAAATCGCTGGCGCTTAATTTGATGGTAGGGGCCTTTGTATCTTCTTTAAATTCAATAAACCCTTCATCTTTCATAGGTGCTTTACCACGGGGATATTGATTAATAAAACCGGTTACTTTATTTCCTTTAATATCATAAAAATAGCCCTGCGGCCATTTTTGCGCCTTAGCAGCGCTTGCAGCAATAATAAAAAGTAAAAGAAATAAACTAAACCGGTTCATATTACAAACTTAACGATAGTGGGTTAAGATTAGTGGTTGGATAATTAAATTATGTAAAATTACCCAACCACTAACTAAACTATTTTAACAGCCGGTCAGCTGATTGACGTTCAACCATCCATTGTGGATATTCCTTAGTTAAAGCACTTACCTCATCTATCTTTCTCAGATCATCAGCAGATAAGGTAATATTAACTGATTTAATATTATCACGCAACTGATCGATGTTTTTTGCGCCGATAATGGTACTGGTGATACCTTTTTGTAAGCGTACCCAAGCTAAGGCGACCTCGGCGGGGGTGGTATTATGTTGTTTCCCAATTTCAGCAATTACATCTATAATATCATAGGTTTTATCTTTATTGATAGGCGGGAAATCAAAATTATCCCGGCGTGACCCAATTTTCTCTTTATCACGAGTGTACTTTCCTGATAGAAAGCCACCAGCTAGTGGGCTCCACGGCATCATAGCCAGATTTTGGTCTAAGGCAACGGGTAATACTTCTCGTTCAATATCCCTGCTGGCTAACGAGTAATAATACTGCATACCCACAAATTTATTCCAGCCATACTTATCAGCAATGCCCAATGCTTTCATAACCATCCATGCCGGCCAATTACATACGGCTATATAGCGTACTTTACCTGTCAATACGATATCATTCAAAGCACGCATAGTTTCTTCAATTGGCGTTAAAAGATCGGCGCCGTGTACATACAAAACATCAATAAAATCCATTTGCAAACGCTTTAAGCTGGCATCAACAGATTGAAATATGTTTGAACGCGAAAGGCCGACATTATTTACACCTTCACTCATACGGCCACGTACTTTGGTTGCTATTACCAAATCGTGGCGGTTAAGTTTAAGGTCGATGATAGACTGTCCGAGCAATTGTTCTGATTCGCCAAATGAATAAACATTGGCGGTGTCAATAAAATTAATACCCGAGTCAACTACAGTTTGCATGAGACTGTTTACTTCATCCTGCTGAACTTTACCAATGTTGGTCCATATACCACCATTGCTACCGCCAAAGGTCATGGTACCAAAACAAATTTCGGACACTAAAAGCCCGGTGTTACCTAATAAGTTGTATTTCATAATAGTTGGTTTGATGTTAAAATGTAAAAGTACAATACTCAGCGTTTGTTTAAAATAAAATGGTCAATACAAGGTCAAACTTATATTGTGCCTTAATGTTTATACTGTGGATGAACAGACTTCTCAAGAAACTTGAAAAAATTGGCCGCGATCCTAAAGTAACTGCTACATCAGTGGGCTTACGTTATGTTTCAGATTCCACACCTGGATATGGCCGCAAAAAAGTAGGAGACAAGTGGGCTTACATAGATGCCGCTGGAAAAACTGTTAAAGACAAAGAACTGGTAACACGCTTTAATAAACTGGTTATACCACCTGCATATTCTAATGTTTGGATATCGCCATATGAAAATGGGCATTTGCAGTTTACAGGTACCGATGCCGCAGGCAGAAAACAATATCGTTATCATACTGAATGGAATAAAATACGTAATCAATCAAAGTATCATCGCCTGCAAACTTTCGCGGCGCATTTGCCTACTATACGAGCACAGGTAGATAAAGATCTGGCCCGACCAAATCTTGACCATGACAAAGTGGTGGCCCTGGTAGTAAGGTTAATGGAACTAACAAGTATTAGGGTAGGGAACGAGTCTTACAAAAAATTATATGGTTCATTTGGGTTAACTACTTTGCAGGATAAGCATGTGAAAATTGAGGGCACAAAAATGAGGTTTGAGTTTAAAGGCAAAAAGGGAGTGTTTCATAAAATTGCTTTGCAAAGCCGTAAACTGACCAGATTAGTTAAACAATGTCGTGATATACCGGGTAAAGAGCTTTTTCGATATTATAATAACGAAGGTAGCCGCTGTTCAATAGGATCAGGGGATGTAAATACCTATTTGAAAAATATAACAGGCGAAGACTTTACCGCTAAAGATTTCCGTACATGGGCTGGAAGCGTTAGCGCCTTATATGCCTTTAAAGAAGTAGGGGGATTTAATAATGTAACCGAATGCCGTAAAAAAATAATTAGTGTATTAGATGAAGTAGCTTTGAATCTTGGTAATACGCGCACCGTTTGTAAAAAGTACTATGTACATCCAACAGTAATTAAAAGCTATGAGGAAGGTACATTGTTTAATTATATTAAAGACTTGGACGAGGACAAAGATGTAAAAGCTGTTGAATTAAACCTGGCAGAAAAAGCTTTGCTTCAATTATTGGAAAAGGAAAAATTTGCTGAAGCAAGTTAATTGATATAAAAATATTACAAAATGAATGTTTAAACCTTAATTTGTAATGATATATTTGATGACTTAATTATGACAAACCATGCAATTAAATAAAAAACTTTTCACAATTACAGGGTTATTGGCAGGCGTAGTACTTATGGCGTCTATGACTAATATCCAACAAATGCCTCAACAACAAGGCCCTGCACAGCAACCATCTGCAGTAGTTAAATACACTAACTTAAAAGTTTTACCTAAAAGTATTAAGAAAGCCACTCTTGACCGTACTATGCGTGAATGGGCAGGATCATTGGGGCAAAGATGTAATTTTTGCCACTCCAACAATCCGGCAACCAACAAAATGGATTATGCTTATGATGGCAAGCCTGAAAAAGCTATGGCACGTAAGATGTATATTATGGAAGGCAAGATTAATAAGAAATATTTTGGCGCTAAAAAGGATTCGTTAGGAATGATGGCTCATACTGGTATTAATTGTAACACTTGCCATAAAGGTACCGCGCATCCTAAGGTAATACTTGCTGCTGCCGGTGGTCCGGGTGGCTTTGGTGGTGCTCCTGGTCAAGGCGGTCCTGGTGGCTTTGGTGGCGCTCCCGGTCAAGGTGGTCAAAGACCAGCAGGTGGCCCGGGTAGTGCTCCGGCTACCCCTCCAGCTAACAGATAATTATAAAATCAACATAAAAGCCGCTTAGCTATAAACTAAGCGGTTTTTTTTATGTCGATAAATTTTGCAAAATATAAAAGCCCCCTAACTTTAATTAGGGGCCTTGTTTTTATTTGAAATGCTTAATTAAGCACTACCTAACTCAAAAGGTAATTTACGATACCGTTTACCTGTTGCTGCAAAAATCGCGTTAGCAACAGCCGGAGCTGTAGGAGGTAAGCCCGGTTCGCCTAAACCTGTTGGCGCATCTTCTGATGGTACAAATTGTACTACAACATCTAAAGGAGCGTGTTTCATACGTAAAAATTTGTACGTATGAAAGTTAGTTTGTTCAACCGCCCCTTTGTTAAAGGTAACTTTGCTAAACATGGCGTGGCTCAACCCGTCAACAATGGCACCCTGTACCTGTGTTTCGGCACCGCTCGTATTGATAACGCGGCCGCAATTGATCGCGCTATAAACTTTGGTTACACGCAAATCACCCTTAGGTGATTTGGTAACTTCGGCCACATGCGCAGCATAAGTACCAAACGAATAATGCATAGCAAAACCCTGATAAACATTAGGCTTTTTGTTTTTGCCCCAGCTGCTCATTTTGGCAACCAGCTCAACAACACTTTTAAACTTATCAATATCGTAATTTGCTTTACCTGTTGGGCTATTTTTGTATTTATCTAGTAATTCTAGCCTAAGAGCAATCGGGTCTTTCTTCATTTCGTGAGCCAATTCATCCATAAAGCTTTCGTCCGCAAAGGCTACGGCATTACTTGTTGGCGCTCGCCACGGGCCTGTTTGGATATTGGTTGGCAGGCCGTGGTTGTCCATCCTGAAGTTGGGTATTGACCCAGCCGGGAAACCATTACCTATTGCAGCATTGCCACCGCTTAATACTGCAGCATTTATATGCCATGCAGCAATACTATTATCAGTGCCGATAGTTGCCCTGTATTTATACATATAGGCGGGACGATAAAAATCGTTTTGCATGTCATCCTCGCGTGCCCAAAGCATCTGTACAGGTACTTTTGCCGCTTGTGATATTAATGCCGCATCAACACCGTTATCCGGTTGTAATTTGCGACCAAATCCGCCGCCCTGACGTGGCATTTTAAGGGTTATTGTTTCCTGAGGAACTTTTAAAGCGTTTGCTACATCACTTCTTAGCCTTGACGGCACCTGTGTAGGACCGTATAGATCAACTTTGCCATCCCGAACATCGGCAAAAAAGTTAAGAGGCTCCATATTGGCATGCGATAAAGCAGGCAACTCATAAGTAGCTTCAATAACTTTACCTTTTGATAAAGCGGCTTCAACATCGCCATCGTTTCTTGAAGGTCTGTCTGTCGTTTTACTTAACAACTCAGTAAAGGATGCAATATGGTCGGTTGTACTTTCCAGTTTGGTTTTGTCTTCCCATTCAATCTTTAAAGCTGCTTTACCTTTTTTTGCTGCCCAGGTTGATGTTGCCAAAACCGCAACCAGGTTTCTTGCCGGAACCGAAACAACGTTTTTAACACCGGTAACCTTACGAGCCTCGGTATCATCAAATGATTTTAATGTTTTACCAAATGCCGGCGCTTTTGCTACAGCGGCAAATAGCATGCCCTCGCGACGGGTATCAATACCATATAATGGTTGTCCTGTCACTATCTTTCTGTTATCGATATTAGGTACCCTTGTGCCTATAATTTTAAAGTCTTTAGGGTCCTTTAATTTTATATCAGTAGGCACAGGCAGGGTAGCCGCTTTTGTAGCCAGGTCGCCATAACTTAATTTTTTACCGGTTGGCTTATGTATCACAAAACCATTTTCAGCATAGCAGTCTGCTTCATTAGCACCCCAAGTTTGAGCTGCTGCAGTTACCAGCATTTGGCGTGCAGTAGCGCCTGCCTGGCGTATAGGCATATAACGACCTCTTATTGAGTTGCTTCCACCGGCCATTTGCTGGCTGTACTTAGCGGCATCAAGCGGGGCCATTTCAACCTCTACTTTATTCCATGGTACCTCAAGCTCTTCTGCAAGAAGCATGGGTAAAGATGTTTTAACGCCCTGGCCTATCTCGGGGTTCGGCGACATTAGTGTAACCAATCCTTTTGAATCTATTGATACATAGGCATTAGGGTTAAATACCGCAGGGGTATCAGCCATTGCTACGGCATCAGTCAGTAAATTAAAACCTATCATTATACCGCCACCGGCAATTGAACTTACCTTTAAAAAGTGGCGTCTTGAAACTGTTGAATTACTCATTTTTTAGCCCCTCCTTGAGCTGCAGCAAGGTGAATAGCTTTGCGTATGCGTACATGCGTACCGCAACGACAAATATTATTCATGTTAGCGTCAATATCCGCATCCGTAGGGTTGGGGATCTTTTTTAACATTGCCGCGGCAGCCATTATTTGGCCGGACTGGCAATAACCGCATTGAGGTACGTCAACCTCTTCCCATGCTAATTGTAAAGGATGTGTGCCTGTTGGGCTCAAACCTTCAATTGTGGTAACTTTTAAGTCGCCAACAGATGCAATCGGGAATTGGCATGACCGGGTTGCGGTACCATTGATGTGCACGGTGCAGGCGCCGCATTGTGCAATGCCGCAGCCAAATTTTGTGCCCACCAAATTCAAATGATCGCGTAATACCCACAATAGTGGTGTATCAGCGTCGGCATCAACACTAAGAGCTTTATTGTTGACGTTGATCTTGTAAGTAGCCATATCGATTTAATTGATTAGTTATTCAAATTTAACCTAATTATGATGTCCTGCAATGCAATGACGGTAATACCAATGTTACAAATCAGTGGATAGTAGAAATTTAGAATGATTAAAAATAGGGGAGGTAATCCCCAATAGAAAATTATAATTAATTAAGCAAATTTTTCAGCGTACGCCTAACCCGGTCTGCATCAATGGTCATGTGTTCATTTACCTGCCAGTATTCGGTGGGAACTACATTGTCCTCAAAAATAGCGAAGTAATTCAGGTTGAAAATATGTGCCATAAACCTAAAATAATCGGGGTGATAATCATCAGGAAACAATTCGATTAAAATGGTTTCGGGTTTACAGTTTAAGATATTAGTAAACGATGCACCATGTGGGCCAATAATAACTTTGGCATTTCGGTATATAGTAACCTGTTCGGCCACTGATCGTGGCTCATCATACAAAATGGTGAAATCAAACTCCTTTAAAACTTCAATAACTTCTGGCTCATTTAACACACGGCGACGGCCTTTTCTGGATATATAAACACGCTCGTAAGTAGGGCCAACATTTTCAACTTTACTTAAAGTTTCCCTTATCAAATTAAGGTCATGGCGATTATGATGATACCAATTGTCATTATTGGCCAGGTAATAGGTATTGGCCTCAATTGTATATGCGCGACTGTCAATTATCTGGTACTCATCAACGCCTGCATATCTCAATAACTCAATTTCAAACCCTGTACCTATCAGCGGATAAATGATCTTACATTTTTTAAACTTAGCTTCGCCTATGGCACTTTTGATACGAAGTAGCTTAGCGTACACAAAAAGAATATAATCATAAAATCCTTCGCCCCAATAATGCGACCACAGTACAATACAACTATCGGTTTTAATAGTGGTGCGGTCATCACTTTTAAAAAGTGTATTGATAAAAATGGCCGAACCAAAGTCCATATCCAATACATCATTACCTAATTTTACACCGCCGTATGGATAAATTGTAAGATCATTAATATCGCTAATTTTGTAAACCCCGATAGAGGAGGTGGTCACGCTTCGTTCTGCTTTATAAGTTCCAGGTATTTCAGAATCGGTTGCACCGGCAATGGGCATAACTACAGTTTCGCCTTCTTTACTGAATATGAGATAAGGCTTAAGTCTTTTTAAAGTAGCATCTTTATTTAACAAATTTGGGCCAAATAACTGAACTATAAATAGTACCAGTTTTTTAGTGTTTTGATAAAGAAAATTTTTGAGCTTGTTCATGCAGTTAATGCAATAATAGCAAATTCTAACCTTTTAAGATAACCGACTCTAGTTCATCTATTAAAGCTATTTGTACAGTATTAACTTTGGTTTTTGCAACTTTTAGATCAAACCATCCAGCGCGGTCAACTTCGGCAAAGCTAGCCGTTTTACCTGATCGGGGAGGCCATTCCATTTCAAAAGTGTTGCTTATAATGGTTTGATGATCAATATTACCTTCAACGGCCCAGGAATGAACCGTTTTGCCGCTTTTTAATTTAACAGGTTTAAGTTTGATAAAGTTACCATCAATAGCTTGTCCGGTTTCTTCTAAAAATTCTCTTTTTGCAGCCAGTAAAGCGTCCTCATCATCCAGAAACTCGCCCTTGGGAATTGACCATGCACCATCATCCTTATTTTTAAAAAACGGCCCACCCGGATGCACCAGGAAAATCTCTAATTGGTTGTTTAGCTTTCTGTAAAGTAAAATTCCGGCGCTTTGTTTGGGCATATGTTTATGATAATACTATGTGATAAACCTAAATTAATATATTTAGTTTTGCAGTGTATGTTTACAGGAATAATAGAAACTTTGGGTAAGGTAATTGATCTGCAGCAGGATCATGGTAACTTACATATCACAGTTGAATCAAATATATCCAACGAATTAAAGGTAGATCAATCTGTAGCGCATAATGGCGTATGCCTAACTGTAGTTGCCGTTGCCGATGGACAGCATACTGTTACAGCAATTGAAGAAACCCTAAACAAAACCAGCTTGGGTGGTTTGAAACTTTATGAACCGGTTAACCTGGAGCGCTGTATGCAAATGAATGGCCGGTTGGATGGGCACATTGTTCAAGGCCATGTTGATCAAACTGCCATTTGCACCAAATTTAAAGAACTGGATGGTAGTTGGGAGTATACTTTTGAATATGATGCCGCTACAGGAAACGTTACTGTAGAAAAAGGCTCTATATGTATAAACGGCATTAGTTTAACGGTAGTAAACTCGCAGGCTAACACCTTCTCTGTAGCCATTATCCCTTATACTTTTGAAAACACCAACCTGCACAATGTACGCGAAGGCTCATTAGTAAACCTGGAGTTTGATATAATCGGTAAATATGTAGCCAGGTTAATGGGCAGATAAAGCCATTACCCTGTTTTTACTATACGCAATATATTCTTTTTGAGCATCATCTTTTTGAGCGGCTAAATATTTTTTATAATAAGTTAAAGCATTTTTTGGCTGTTTTAATTTTGTATCGTACAAAATAGCTATGGCATAAAAGGTCATAGGTTTTTGATCATACAATAAGCCCTTTTTAAACATGGCTTCTGCGCTGTCATATTGTTCCAGCATTTGGTAACTATCAGCCATTTCATTGTAATACGTATCTGTTGCTTCTGATAAACTTAATTTAACTGCTTTTTTAAAGTATTGAATGGCTGCTTTTTGATCTTTTAATTGTTTGTAGCAGGCTGCAATAAAATAACTAGTACTTTCATTTTGATTATCCTCCGGGATTGGCATAAGAGTTTCTAACCCGCATATATAATTTTTGGCGTTATAATAAGCAATGCCTAGTTTTAAGCGCTGCGTATTATCTTCAAGTCCCAATAACTTTTCGCCTGTTTTAATAACCTGCTGCCATTTTTTTTGTGCATAAGCCAGTTTGAGTAGGCTTTGTAGTAATATAATGTTTTCCGGATCTGCTGCAATGGCCGGGGTTAATGTTTTTTCAGCTTGTGGTAATTGTTGTAGTATTATATAAAGGTCACTTAAATCTGATGCGATGTCAAACTCGGTAGGATTTATTTTATTAGCTTTTTGCAGATATACCAATTGGCTTGTGGCATCTCCTTTATTATGGCTAATGGTGGCCAATTGCTTATAAACCTGGTAATCTGTTGTATCTTTTAAAATAATTTTTTTATAATATATCTCAGCCTTATTTACATTTCCTCTTCGCTGATTTATAGCTGCTAAATTGTAAAGTATAGCGGTGTTAGTCGAGTCGTTGTTCAATATGCGTTGATAATATGCTTCAGCATCAGATAATTTGCCGGCCATTTGCGAAGTATATGCCAAACGTGACAGTGCCTTTAAATCAGTTGTTGATTCGGGATATATGCTTTTTAAATAATTAGCGGCTTCTAAGTATCGTTGGTTTTGATAATAATCTAATAATAGTGCGTCATTAATTTGTTGTGAAAATGCATTGCTGGTAAACACGAAAGCAATAAGGAGGGTTAGGATATATTTCATAAAACTAAGTTATTAGTTTTATGTTAAACATCCAAATAATTAATTAAATATTTAGTTTGGCATTGTTATAGTAGTATATGCCAAACAAAAACATACGTTATGGATAATTTAAAGAAATTCGGATTGATGGAAAAAATAGTCCATGAATTAGAAGATTTAAAGAATAGCCAGCAGGCTATTATAACCAAGCTTACAAAAATTGAAGTTGATAATATTGACTTAGGTAATAAAAGATTAGAGAAAGATCTGCCGGATATGCATCAACGGGTTGCAGATAATTTAGATACTATAACAAGTATACTGGAAGATTTTGCCAACCAAACAGCTAGTTTTAGTGATAGCAATAATATAGCTGCGCTTAAAGAGCAGGAAGCTTTGTCTAAATAATTTCTTGTCAATCTGAGCATAGCGAAGAATCTTATGCGCCATATTTGTCGCTTTTACAGGATTCTTCGCTATGCTCAGAATGACAATTTGTTTTTTCTACTCTATACTCTTACCCTTCATGGCATGGCTTATGGCCGTATCCATCAATCGCTCGGCAAAAGGGCGGGTAAACTCATTTACCTCGTCTATCTTTTTATGTATAAGGTCCTTTTCGCCTGTAGATAGTGCAGCTCTTAAGGCTTCAGTGTATTTGCGAGTGGCGTCAATTTCTTCTGCTGATAAATAGCTGCCATTCTTTTCAATAAAACGTTCAACCGTATAAACCATTTGTTCACCTTCGGTACGTGCTTCTATCAGCATACGTTGCGCTACATCATCTTTGGCGTGGGTAATGCTGTCCATTAGCATTTGTTCAACCTGGTCGTCGGTAATGCCATAAGTAGGGGTAACCTCCACTTCCTGCTTCACGCCCGAACGTAGTTCAATAGCTTGAATTTTCAATATGCCATCTGCATTCAGCAAAAAGTTAATATCAACTTTAGGGAAGCCTGCCGGCATAGAAGGGATCCCTTTTAAATCAAACTCTGCCAGTTTGCGGTTTTCTTTGATCAAGTCGCGCTCGCCCTGGTAAACGGCAATTTTCATATTTACCTGCCCGTCTATCGAGGTAGTATACTGTCTGCCTGCCTTGGTAGGAACTTTGGAGTTTCGTGGGATGATCACATCCATCAATCCACCCATAGTTTCAATACCCAGGGATAAAGGTGTAACATCCAGCAACAAAATATCTTTACGGTTGCCCGCTAATATATCTGCCTGTATAGCTGCGCCTAGGGCAACTACTTCATCAGGATTTACTTCATCATGTACCGGGCGGCCAAAAAATTCGGCTACCATTTTTTTAACTAAAGCGGTACGGGTTGAGCCACCTACCATTACCACTTCATCAATTTGCTCAATAGTTAGTTTAGCATCCGTTAAGGCGTTTTGACAAGCCGTAATGGTTTGCTGTACTTTAGGTAATATCAGTTGCTCAAATGTTTCACGGTCAAGCGTGCACCATATATCGCCAATTTTTTCGTTGAATAAACTTTGGTGGCTAAATGCTTTTTTGGCTTCTTCAGCCTTTAAGCGCAGTTGCTGGCCCAATTCATGGTTGGCAACCACTTCGGCTTTGTTGAGTTTGTTTTTTTCTATCCAGTAATCAACAATAGCACGGTCAAAATCATCGCCCCCTAAAAAAGTATCACCGTTAGTTGATAATACCTCAAAAATGCCGTTTTGTATTTGCAGGATAGATACATCAAACGTGCCACCACCTAAATCATAAACCGCTATGGTTTTTGTTTCTTCGGGATTTAAACCGATGCCATAAGCTAAACTTGCTGCTGTAGGCTCATTTACAATACGCAAAACATCCAGTCCCGCCAGTTTACCCGCATCCCGGGTAGCCTGCCTTTGTGAATCATTAAAATAAGCCGGTACGGTAATTACCGCACGGTTTACCGGGGTTTTTAACGCATGCTCGGCACGGGCCTTTAATTCTTTTAATATTAGGCCCGATAGCTCAATGGGGGTATAAAATTTATCGCCTACTTTTATTTTTACCAGGCTCTCGCTATCATCGTCAATAACTTTATAGCTGAAAAAGTCTTTATAATTTTCAATGTCTTTGTAAGAGCGGCCCAATAAACGTTTTACAGAAAATATAGTATTATGCGGGTCGGTTGTTAAATATTCGCGCGCTTCATTGCCCACAGTAATGTCGCCTGCAGGACTAAAATGCACTATGGATGGTACCAATACACCTTTACCGGTATCATTTATTACCTGTGGGTTTTTATCGGGGTTAATAAATGCCACTAACGAGTTAGTGGTACCCAGGTCAATACCTACAATAATTTCTTCTTTTTGTATAGAGCCTGTTGCCAGGTTAATAGAAACTTTAGCCATATTTATAAAACAACGGGCAAATGTAGCTAGTTTTAACTATTCCAATGTCTTTTGAATATCTAATTATTTAATTTGTGATCTGCTTAAATCGTCTAATGAAGAAACTGCATCTGCTTTTATTGCTTATCGCCACTATTACCTCAGCAAAAGCGCAACAGTTTGGCGGTAATCCGCCATCTATTAAATGGAAGCAGGTAAATACACCGGCCGCTAAGGTTATTTTCCCTGCGGGGATGGATTCCTTAAGTTTTAGGGTAGCCAATACTATTGAACGGATAAACAAAGCCACACAGCCAACCATTGGCACTAAGCAAAAGCAAGTAAGTATTGTACTGCAAAATCAAACAACCATATCAAATGCCTATGTGGGTTTAGCTCCATTCAGGAGTGAGTTTTACCTGACACCCGCACAAAATAACTTTGAATTGGGCAGCCTGCCCTGGGCAGATCAGTTAGGTATACATGAGTTTAGGCATATACAGCAGTATAATAATTTTAATGTGGGACTATCAAAAGCTGTAAGTACCCTGTTTGGGCAAGGAGGGCAAGCTATTGCTAATTCCGTAGCAGTGCCTGATTGGTTTTTTGAGGGCGATGCGGTTTTTAATGAAACACAAGTGAGCCAACAGGGCAGGGGGCGGATACCTTATTTTTTTAATGGATACCGTGCCCTATGGGCCGCAGGGAAGGATTATAGCTGGATGAAATTGCGTAATGGCTCGTTGGTTGATTATGTGCCTGACCATTATCCATTGGGATACATGATGGTAAGTTACGGCCGTGAGAAATATAGCAACACCTTCTGGAAAGATGTAACACATGATGCGGCTTCTTTTAATGGTTTGTTCTATCCCCTGCAAAAGGCGATAAAAAAATATTCAAGTGAAGATTATAAACAATTCAGGCATAATGGATTAAACTATTTTAAACAACAATTTGCCGCTGATAAATCACTAGATCAGTCATTCACTAATTCACTAATTAATAACCAGCATTTTATTGCCGACCAAGAATATCCTGCCTTTGTAAATGATAGTACCTTAATTTATCTAAAATCTACCTACAGCCATCGCCCTGTATTTGTCATCAATGAGGCGGGAAAGGAACGAAACATTGCCGCTAGGTCGGTATCAATAGATAATTACTTTAGCTACGCTAATGGTAAAATAATTTACGCTTCGTACCGTCCCGATACCCGCTGGAACTACCGCGATTACAGCGAATTGAGATTATTAGATGTAAAAACAGGGAATGAGCGGAAAATAACTAACGCCACCAGGTACTTTTCGCCTGCATTAAGCGATGACGGAAAAACTATTGTAGTTGTGCAGGTTAACCCATCAGGTAAAAGCGCTTTGCATTTACTGGATGAGAATGGCAAGTTACTTGCCGAAGTGCCTGCAAAAGGTAACCTGTTTTATACTTACCCTAAGTTTTATGGCGTAGATAAATTAATATCCGCAGTAAGAAACCCCCACGGGCAAATGAGTTTGGCTTTGATTGATATTAAATCTGGTGATGCCGAATATTTACTGCCATTTACATATCAGCCTATTGCTTTCCCCGCGGTACAGGGTAATTTGGTTTATTTCTCGGCTACGTCAGGCATTTATGATAAGTTATTTGCGCTGGATGTTGATACAAAAAAGTTGTTTCAAATCAGTAAGGATAGTACCAGTCAATATCAACCCACTGTAGGGCAAAATAAGCTTGTCTGGGTAGAGCAAACCGCTTACGGGTATCAATTGCGGCAAAAAAATAAAGATGCGGCAGGCGAGCTCTTTGTGCCTGGTTTGCCCGGTGGTTTGCCCGGTGGTTTGCCTGGCTTTAATATTACTGCTTTACAGAAAGATTCTGCGACTAATTTATTAGCTTCGGTAACTAACAATGCTTTACCCGTTACTAAATATAATAAAGCCTATCAACTATTTAACTTTCATAGCCTAATACCTGATTTTACTGATCCTAATTACACTTTATCATTAGTTGGTGAGAATGTGTTGAATACTTTTCAATCTCAACTGTCATTTAATTACAACCGTGTGGAAGGCTATAAACAATTTGGTTTCGACGCAGTTTATGGGGCGTTGTTTCCTTATATCACCGCAGGATATAATTATACGCTGGATAGGCGAGGTTTATTTAATGGCAATCATATTTACTGGAATGAAAGCGATTTGCATGCCGGTTTACGTTTGCCTTTAAATTTAAGCAGGGGCAGGCAGTTAACAGGGTTAACCATCGGCAGCGATGTGCACTATAATTTGACCAGCTTTCAACAGCCCTATCGGGCAATGTTTACTGATCGTAATTATACCTATTTGAACAATTACATCGCATTTAATACCCATATACAGCAAGCCCGGCAAAATATTTATCCCCGCTTAGGGCAAAGTGTTACGCTAAATTATAAAACTACCATTGATAAAGTAAACGCCCATCAGTTTTTAGCATCAGGTACGTTTTATTTCCCCGGCTTATTTCAAAACCATAACCTGGTTATTAACGCGGCCTATCAGCAACGGGGCAGGGATGATGTAATTAATTTCTCCAATAACTTTCCTTATTCGCGCGGTTATACCGCCGAAAACTTATACCAGTTAAGCAAAATAGGCGTAAACTATCATTTTCCGATTGTTTACCCTGATGCCGGTGTAGCTAATGCGGTTTACTTTTTAAGGGTGAGGGGTAATATATTTTACGACTATACGCACGTCAATGACTTTTTTAACAATGGCACTGTCTTTAAATCTGATTTTAAATCAACAGGAGCGGAGGTGTTTTTTGATACCAAAATATTTAATCAGCAAAACATCACTATTGGTGTAAGGTATAGCCGGTTGTTGAACAATGACTTGTTTGGTGGCGCGGGGCGTAATCAAATTGAAATCGTGCTTCCGGTAAGTTTTTTCTAATTAGAGATAGTTTTTTGTTAATTTGAGGCATGAACCGCATCGATCGTATATCAGCTATTTTGATCCAGTTACAATCGCGCAGGGTGGTTAAAGCCAGTGATATTGCCGAGCGCTTTAACATCAGCTTGCGTACAGTTTATCGTGATGTTAAAACGCTGGAAGAGGCAGGTATACCGTTGATAGGTGAGGCCGGAGTAGGCTATTCTATAATGGAGGGTTACCGTTTACCCCCTGTGATGTTTACCCGCGAGGAAGCTATAGCTTTTTTAACTGCCGAAAAGTTTGTAGAGAAGTTAACTGATAGAAATACGCTTACGAATTATCAATCGGCCATGTATAAAGTGCGTGCCATACTTAAAACAACCGAAAAGGATCTGTTAGAGGGTATGGATAACCGTATAGCTGTAATTGAAACACCTGTTCAGCAAAACAGCCATACCAATAATCACATTCAAACCATCTTAAATGGTATAATCAATAAAAATATACTCACAATTAAATACTTTGCCAGTCATAGCCAGGAAGATACCAAGAGGGATATTGAGCCTGTAGGTATATTTTACTTATCCAGCTATTGGCACTTGATTGCTTATTGCAGGCTGCGTAATGCCTATCGCGATTTTAGAGTAGATAGAATAAAAAGTCTTACAGTAACAGATGAACAGTTTAATGCAGAGCATCCAACCTTAAAAGATTATATAACTAAAACCGCTAAGGAAAAGCACTTAGAAGAAGTAGTGATAAGGGTAGAAAGGAAAATACATCATTACCTGGATGGGCAGAAGTTTTACAGCGGATTCATATCCGAAAAGGAAGTGGATGGGAAAATGGAAATGATGTTTTTATGCGATTCGCTCACCCATTTTGGGCGATGGTTTATGATGTTTGGCGACAATGCCGAAATTGTAAAACCTGAGCAATTAAAGGAGGAGGTGAAACAGATCGTGAACAAATTATTGGAGCGTATAGATAACCCGGTATCGGCTGACACGATGTCATATTGATATTTTTAATTATTTAATATTCAGATGTTTTTATGAATTTAATTGAATATTTAGTTTAATTATTGTTATCTGTTAAAATTAAGTCTCTTTCCTGCAGTTTCGCTTATCAATCTGCCTTTGCTCCAAGCCAAATTACCCGATACAAACGTATACTCAATGGTAGATTTAAAGGTTGCTCCTTCAAACGGACTCCATTTGCATTTGTATAATAAGTTCTCTTTTGTAACTGTATTAGCTTTGTTCAAATCAACTAATACCAAGTCGGCCCAATAGCCTTCGCGTATAAACCCACGCTTTTCAATTTGAAAGCAAGTAGCTACATTATGCGCCATCTTTTCGGCAATTTGCTCCAAGGTTATTTTACCTTGATGATAAAGTTCCAACATAGCTTGCATAGCCTGTTGTACCAATGGTCCGCCAGACGGTGCTTGTAAATACGGCTGAGCCTTTTCTTCTATAGTATGCGGTGCATGGTCGGTAGCTATAACATCAATCCGTCCATCAAGCACTGCCTTTAAAACACCTTCACGATCGGCGGCTGTTTTTACGGCCGGGTTCCATTTAATGAGGTTGCCTTTAGTTTCGTAGTCAGCATCGCTAAACCATAAGTGATGTATGCAAGCTTCGGCAGTAATGCGTTTATCTTTTAGCGGGGTGGTATTATCAAACAGGTGTGTTTCTTTTTCTGTTGATATATGGAGGATATGCAATCGTGTATTATGCTTCTTAGCCAACTCAACCGCCATGGATGATGATAAATAACAAGCTTCTTCGCTGCGTATCGTAGGATGTAGTTTAACCGGGATATTATCGCCTAATAACTGTTTGTAATGGGCCAAATTACGTTGTATCGTAGCTTCATCCTCGCAATGGGTAGCAATCAGCATGGGTGCTTGCGCAAACAAGTGCTCTAAGGTAACCGGGTTATCCACCAGCATATTTCCTGTTGACGAACCCATGAAAACCTTAATGCCGCAAACATTTTTAATGTCGGTACGCAGCACCTCATCTAAATTATTGTTAGATGCACCCATAAAAAATGAGTAATTAGCCAAAGAGTTACGCGAGGCTATCTGGTATTTATCTTCCAGTAATTCCTGTGTTAAAGTGTTCGGTACGGTATTAGGCATCTCCATAAATGAAGTGATACCACCTGCTACTGCCGCGCGCGATTCTGTGTATATATCCGCTTTATGCGTCAACCCCGGCTCGCGAAAGTGTACCTGGTCGTCAATGGCACCGGGGAAAAGGTGAAGCCCCTCGGCATTAATTTCCTGGTCGGCTTTAACATCAATTTGCGGGGCTATACGGTCAATCAAACCGTTTTTGATTAAAAGGTCGGCAACAAATTGTTTGTTCTCGTTTACTATGGTAGCGGATTTTATAAGAATGGATGCCATAGGGCAAATATAAAAACTTTCCGACTAACGGTCTTTCCCGACTTCCCGACTAATAAACTATCTTTGCCGCATGGCTGCAAGTTTTGAAGATTTTAAATTTAACCGGCAAGTTTTAAATGCAATTGCCGATGCCGGTTATACCGAGCCTACGCCTGTGCAGCAAAAAGCTATTCCGCCTATATTAAACGGGCAGGATGTAATGGGTATAGCGCAAACAGGTACAGGTAAAACTGCTGCTTATGTGTTACCCATCATCATGAAGCTAAAATATGCACAAGGCGACCATGCCCGTGCATTAATTGTTGCCCCAACACGTGAGTTGGCTATGCAGATAGAGGAAAACGTGCGTATCTACGCCAAATACACTGATCTGCGGGTAGTAACGGTTTATGGTGGTTTAGGTCCTAAAACACAAATAGAAAATATTAATAAAGGAGTTGATATTATCGTGGCAACTCCTGGTCGCTTCATGGATATTTATTTAGCTGGCCACATTATTACCAAAACTTTGCAGGTATTGGTACTCGACGAAGCTGATAAAATGATGGATATGGGCTTTATGCCGCAAATCAATCGCATACTGGAAATAGTACCTGTAAAACGGCAGAATCTGTTGTTTTCGGCAACCATGTCTGATAAGATACACCAGTTATCTGCTAACTTTTTGGAGTTTCCAACGGTGATAGAAGTAACACCGCAAGCTACTCCTGCACAAACGGTTAATCAAAAGGTATATCATGTACCTAATGTGAAAACTAAGATCAACCTGCTTAAAAATTTACTGGATGCAGAAGGTGATATTACCAAGCTAATGGTGTTTTGTAAAACTCGTATGGCAGCGGAGGATGTATATAAATTTTTGACACGTAAGTTTGGTGAGAATGAGGTGAGGGTTTTACATGCTAACAAAGGGCAAAACACGCGTATTAACTCCATGAACTCATTTAAAAACGATGAGGTGAAAATACTAGTAGCAACTGATGTAGCGTCGCGTGGTATTGATGTGAGTGATGTAAGTCACGTAATTAACTTCGATGTACCGGTAGTGATAGAGGATTATGTACATCGTATAGGTCGTACAGGGCGCGCTTTACAATCCGGCGAAGCCATAACTTTTTGTAACCCGGCAGAGGAATACTACCTGAATAAAATACAAAAGCTTATTAGACAAACCATCCCGGTGCAAGCCATACCGGATGATGTATTTATAGAAACTACACCTTACGAAGAAAAGCAAGATCAGGCTAAAGAGATTGATATGCAAAAGCGCAGGGAGGACCCTGATTTTAAGGGTGCTTTCCACGAGAAGAAAACATTAAATCAGCGTAAAAAATTTGATGCTGAAAGGGCTAAACGTACCGGAGGACATGTTCCGGGTACGAAAAGACCGGGTAGGAAATTTAAAAAGAGATAAAAATCCCTCTGTCATTCTGAGCGTAGCGAAGAATCTATACACAAGCAGGAGTAGTATAATGTATAGGGCTCTCGTTATCACTCGAGATGACAGAAAAAATGATTTGAAATGAAATTTAGAATAACACCTTTAAACTTTTGCAGCGCCTTACTTTTAATATTGGCAGTTTATGTATTAATAAACGGGGCCAAAATTACCGGTATGCAATACCCCCATTTAGGAACAGCCATTGGTTTAATATTGCTGCTGTTTGCTTTTGTGGTGGCTTTTTTAGATATAATGTTGCGAAATTTCTTTCCGGTGACCAAAACTTTATGGATTGTAGAGCTAAGCTTTATAACTTTGGCCACAATTATATTTTTACTTGTTAAATAATTTGAATGAAAACTTCTGAAATAAAGCTCACTATACAGCTTGACGAAAATAATATCCCTGAAAATATTTTATGGGAAGCTACTGATGCGGAAAATAAAGAGAAGCAGGCCGTAAAATCAATGATGCTATCTATGTGGGATCCGCATTATAAAAATACTATGCATATTGGCCTTTGGACCAAAGAAATGCAGGTTGATGAAATGAAGCGCCATTTTTACGAAACCTTGCAAACTATGGGCGATACATTTTTACGCGCCACCGGCGAAACCAATATTGTAGAGGACCTGCGCGATTACTGCGCGCACTTTGCAGATAAAATGGAAATAAGCAGATAGAAATATGAGGCTACCTTCGTTAGTATCATTTATTGGGTTTGTGTTGTTGATGGCGGCAACCTATTGCCCATTGTTGCGCCCATTTGGTTTATTTAACTGGGATGTTTATGATCTGAATAAACCATATGGCATGGTTATATTGCTAATGGCTATTGTAGGTATCATCGCAGTTGTGTTAAATCGGCCAAAATTGGTTAAATTAATTTCATTGATATCATTGGCATTAGTGGCCTTATTATTACTGGCTGCTTTTTTAAAAATACACACCAGCTTTAGCTTTATTCCTTTTAAGGGAATAACGGGATTTTTAGAGCGACAAATAAAGTTTAAATGGGGCTGGTATTTATTATTTGCCGGGCCATTATTGGCTTTGATAGGCACTTTCTTTAAGCCTTCAAAATACTCGAGTTAATTATAATTAGAGGTTATAAAACTGTAGTTGCGTTGCTTTAATTAAAACAGTTTTTTAACATATTTGTAATTACACAAACCGGTTGTTGATATGGTAAGTTTATAGCGCTAATGCAATTTGTGGATGGAAAAATAATGTATGCGCAACCCGAAGCAATAACTATCGAGGAATTATATGAACTAATAGATTTGATAAAAAATGTCTATGGTTTTGATTTTTCAGATTACTCAAAAGCATCATTTAAACGCAGGCTGTTAAGGGTATTGCAATTAAAGCGGCTACAGCTTTATGATTTGAAACATTTGTTGGTAAATGATCCCGCTTTTTTTCAGCAGTTTTTAGAAGAAATTACAGTAAATGTTACCGAGATGTTTCGTGATCCTACCTTTTACAAGGCACTTAACAATCAGGTAATTCCTTATTTATCATCATATCAACATACTAAAATATGGTGCGCGGGGTGTTCTTCGGGCGAGGAAGTTTATTCATTAGCTCTACTGTTAAAAGAAGCAGGCCTGAAGAAAAAGTCATTTATATACGGAACGGATATTAATACCGAAGTACTTAAGGAGGCGCGTAAAGGTATTTATAGTTTGCGGAAAATAAAAAGCTATGCTGAGAACTATCATTTTACCGGCTTAAGCGGATCAATTACTGATCATTTTACAATATCGTATGATACAGCCAGCATACACAATGAGCTAAAGCAAGATACAGTGTTTTCGGTACATAATTTAATATCCGATAATGTTTTTAATGAGTTTCAACTTATAAGCTGTCGTAATGTATTTATATACTTTGAAGTAAAATTGCAGGAACGTATACTTGATTTGTTTTACAAAAGCCTGGCCCCATTAGGCTTTTTGTGTTTGGGTACCAAGGAAACCATACGATCAGACTTTTTTAAAAAGAAGTTTAAGGTTATCAATCAGAAAGAAAATATATATCAAAAAATTGAGTCTTAATCCGAATAAAATTGAGCGTTGGCATAAGTCAGATATTTCTTCTAATGGATCAAAAAGGCATTTTGATTTGACCAACGCCTAAAATTTTAGCTTCATGCTCTAATAGCCATTGTTTACGCCATAAGCCCCCTGCATATCCGGTTAAACTGCCATCTGAGCCTATTACCCGGTGACATGGCACCACTATCCATAAACTGTTTTTTCCATTAGCTGCCGCAATTGCCCTTATAGCCAATGGGCTTTTCATTTGGTTAGATAACTGAGCGTAGCTTATTGTTGTGCCATAATCAATATTTAATAATTGTTGCCATACCTGCTGCTGAAATTCGGTTCCTGATTGTTTAATAGGTAGGTCGAAAGTTTTTCTTTTACCGGCAAAGTATTCATCCAATTGATCAATAGCTGTTTTCAATAGTGTTGACTTAGGCTCTTCAATAATTACTTCTTCTTCATCAATTATAGTAATTGCAGTAATAAAATCATCTTCGGTAGTAATTTTTGCAATCCCAACCGGGGTACGGTAATAAACTATTGACATAAGGTAAAGTTAATCATAATCCCGATTAGTAATTGGCAATAACTATATTTGTTGCAATGGAAATCATTAATCAAACCTGGTATCTTTTTAAAAAAGAGATATTATTAGAGTGGCGCTCAAAGTATGCTTTTAATGGTGTATTGTTATATGTGGTTTCAACAGTATTTATTTGTTATATATCGTTTAAACTAACGCCGGGTTTTGAAGATAGTACCGGTTACAAAATAATTTGGAACGTGCTGTTTTGGATAATTATTCTTTTTGCCGCAGTTAACGCTATTGCCAAAAGTTTTATGCAGGAAAGCAGGAGTAGACTGCTTTATTATTATACCATAGCAAGTCCGCAAGCTATTATCTTATCTAAAACCTTATATAATATACTTTTAATGTCCTTATTAAGTGTATTGGCGTTATTGGTTTACCTTTTATTTTTTAACAATACCATCGGCGATCCGCTGTTTTATTTCTTAGCGGTAATTTTAGGTAGCATAAGTTTTTCAACTGTTTTCACCATGATTTCTGCTATTGCATCCAAAGCCGGTAATAATGGTACATTAATGTCTATACTTAGTTTTCCCGTAATTATTCCTGTTATTTTAGTGCTCATCCGCTTAAGCAAAAGCGCAATGGATGGTGTAGATCGCAGCTTTAGTTATGGTAATATCGGGGTATTATGTGCCATTAATGCTATAGTAATTGCTACTGCCTTATTGCTATTCCCTTTTTTGTGGCGCGATTAACAATATTGCTACATTTTTTTGCAGGTATTTCTAATTAGTATATTTATAGTGATTTAATACTATGCGGTTTATATGGTTAATGTGTTTATGCTTTTTATTCCCAATGATAACATTGGCGCAATATGGAAGCATTACCGGTAAAGTTGTCCGCTCAGATTCAAAATCTCCAATAGTACGGGCCAGCGTTTTCTTAAGTAATTCTTCTTTCGGTACAGTATCAAAAGAAAACGGAACCTTTGCTTTAAATAATTTAAGGCCCGGTCAATATACCTTAGTTATAACGGCAATTGGGTACCAGGATTATACAAAGACTATATTAGTAGGAGACGAAATAATAAATGTGAATGCGGAATTATCACCACAGTCTATCGAACTTAGAGAAGTAACTATATCCACCAGTTCAAAAGCCGATTGGCGGAGAAACTTTGAGCAATTTAAATCAGAATTTATAGGCACAGATAAGAATGCACAAGATTGCGAAATAATAAATCCCGATGTTTTAAACTTTACCTATCGAAAAAGCAAGCAAACTTTAGAGGCATATGCAGACGAATTTTTAGTTGTAGAAAATCGCGCACTGGGGTACCGGGTTAAGTTTTTAGTAAAAGATTTTAAAAGCGATCATATATCAGGCATTATATCTTATTCGGGACAAAGGCTTTTTGAGGAATTGCCTGCTAAAGAATCGCAAAAAAGAAAATGGAGAATTAAACGTGATGAAGCTTATTATGGTTCGTCTATGCATTTTTTTAGGACCCTATACAAAGATAAGTTAGATCAAGAAGGTTTTGAGGTTTACAAAATACACAGAGAATTGAACCCTAATCGTGCAACAGATGAGGTGATACAGAAAAAATTAGAAAGATTTAAAGCGGCTTATAACCAAAGAGGCAGTATTACTATAATGCTTGATTCAATAAATTACTGGACAAGTATGCAAAGCATGCCAAGGTATTATAATCAAACTATTAGCAGCGTAAAGTATTTTTCAGCCGAGTTGCTCCGGACAACAGATAAGCTGGGTATATGTGCTCTTGAATTTCCGGAATGCTTATATGTTGTTTACAATAAAAAGCGCGAGGAGGCGTATTTCAGGGATGTTTATCGCCCGTTAACCATGCCAAATTATGAAACTACCATACTTTCATTTCTTGATCAGGCAAGGTTTTCCTTATTTGATTTGAATGGAATAATTGTTGCCAATGGTCCTTTATATGAAGGTACATGGTCAAAATCGCGCCTATCAACTTTATTGCCTGTTGATTATATACCAATTGCGGATCAGGACACTAACAAACAAGCATCAGTTGCCTCAGAAAAGTAAGCCATTATTACATCTCATAAATCAAGTAATTTATTACATTTGCCGTATATATTTAATATGAAATTCATTTATCAAACATGGTGGAAAATACTGGCAGTAGTAATTATATTTTACACAATATTTGCCGGACTGCTTTTTGATGTACCCAGGTTGCCAATAATGCATGAAACAATAAGAAACACTTATTTTCATGTGCCTATTTGGATAGCCATGTTTACTGTTTTCACTATATCTGTTGTGTATAGTATTAAGTATTTGCAAACAGGCAAGTTTGAACATGACTTAATTGCAGCAGAATGTGCAAATACCGGTATATTCTTTTTCGTAGTTGGCTTAATAACCGGTATGATATGGGCCAAAAATACATGGGGCGAATATTGGAGTAATGATCCAAAAGAAAACAGTGCTGCTATAGCTTTTTTATTATACTGTGCTTACCTGGTGTTACGTAACTCTATTGATGAAGAGCAAAAAAGGGCAAAAATATCTGCCGTTTATAATATTTTTGCTTTCCCTATAATGTTTGTACTGATCATGATATTGCCACGCCTTACAGATTCATTACATCCGGGTAATGGCGGCAATCCAGCTTTTGGTAAAATGGATATGGATAATAATATGCGTATTGTATTATATCCTGCATTTATAGGTTGGAGTTTGATGGGAGTATGGATAGCATCTATACGGTATCGTATTAGTTTAATTGAGTATAAAAAGAACGGTGTTGATTAATATGAAAAAAATATCTTTTGTAGCATTGCTGTTATTAAGTAACCTTATTGCATCTGCCCAGGCAAATGATGTTGAAATGGCAGATGTAATGCGTAGTGAAGGTAAAATATATGTAGTTGTGGCTACTATAGTGATCTTCTTTACAGGTTTAGCCATTTACTTGTTTTCAATAGACCGCCGTCTTAAAAAAATAGAAAAAAATAAGTAATTAAACATAGTTTGTAGTTGCTTGTTAATGCTATATCTTTATAGTATAACACTCAAGCCATGGCTACAAACTATCCTGCCGTTGACCAGTCTACTCATTTTTTTAATGACGTATGTAAAAATTTTGACCATGCGGCTCAATTTACCAAGCACGACACCGGTTTATTAGATCAGATCAAATCATGTAATAGCGTTTATCGTTTCCGGTTCCCTATACGCCGGGGTAACGGTTTTGAAGTTATTGATGCCTGGCGTGTAGAGCATTCACATCACCAATCGCCAACTAAAGGCGGTATCCGCTACAGTGAAATGGTTAATGAAGATGAGGTAATGGCGCTTGCCGCTTTAATGACCTATAAATGCGCTATTGTAAATGTGCCATTCGGCGGTGCCAAAGGAGGTATTAAGGTCAATCCTAAAAATTATACGATTCAGGAACTGGAAAATATAACCCGCCGTTATACGGTGGAGTTAATTAAGAAAAATTTTATAGGCCCAAGCATTGATGTACCCGCGCCGGATTATGGATCGGGCGAACGTGAAATGAGTTGGATAGCTGATACCTATGCTACCATGAATCCCGGACAGCTGGACGCTATGGGAAGTGTTACGGGTAAGCCAATAGCATTACATGGCATAATGGGCCGCCGTGAAGCTACCGGAAGGGGTGTAGCTATTGCTGTACGCGAATGCGTAGACGTAGCAGAAGACATGAAGAAACTGGGATTATCCACGGGTTTATCCGGTAAAAGAATAATTGTACAAGGTTTAGGTAATGTGGGATTTTATTCGGCTAAGTATTTATCAGAATTTGGTGCATCCATAGTTGGCATCAGCGAAATGGAAGGTGCAATTTATAATGCCGATGGTTTAGATGTAGAAGCTGTATTTCAGTATCGAAAAGAAACCGGCTCGATACATGGATATACTGGTGCAAAAGATCTTACTTCAGCAGAAGGCATTGAACAACCTTGTGATATTTTAGTTCCGGCAGCTCTGGAGAATCAGATCACCCTTAAAAATGTAAAAAACATAAAAGCCAAAATTATTGCCGAAGGTGCTAATGGACCAACCAGCCCCGAGGCTGAAGCTGTTTTTTATCAAATGGGCGGCATAGTTATACCTGATATGTATGCCAATGCCGGAGGAGTAACCGTATCCTATTTTGAATGGCTTAAAAATTTATCACATGTAGCCTTTGGTCGTATTAACAGGCGTTTTGAAGAAAATACCAATAAAAACCTGGTAAATATGGTTGAACGAATTACAGGCACTTCATTATCCCCGGCAGAACGCGCTGTTATTGTTAAAGGATCATCTGAGTTAGAATTAGTTAATTCTGGCCTGGAGGACACTATGATACGCTCATACCACGAAATAAGAAATATATACGTAGGTAATGATAAATTAGATAGTATGCGTACCGCTGCACTTGTTGGTGTGATAAATAAAATTGCCATATCTTATCAAAACTTAGGTGTGTGGCCATAATTATTTATATTAATTAGTATAAACCTTTACCTTTAGGTTGTCAATGAACCTAGTGTGTAAAATATTTTTTGTACTGCTGTTTATAAGCACCACCGTGTTTGCGCAACTTCCTGATAATATAGGATTTGAAAAAGGCAATTTTGATGGTTGGGAAACCTCCATAGGTAAAAGAATTAGGGGCGGTACCGATATTATGGATCCACCTTCATCGCCCGTAAATGATCGTCATGTCATAATAGATGCTACCTATAGTAAAAATGAAGTTGATCCTTTCGGAGGTTTTCCGGTAGTATGCCCTAACGGAAGTAAATATTCTATAAGATTAGGCAATAAAGAGCCGTCAGGTAAAATGCAGCGTGTCAGCTATACTTTTACAGTCCCAACTAATATAACCACTTATAGCATAATTTTTAATTACGCAGTAGTAATAGAGGACCCTAATCATGCAGCAAATGAGCAGCCCCTTTTCTCGGCAAAGGTATACAATGTATCTGATGACAGTTATGTTTCCTGCCCCTCATTAGATTTTTCACCACAATCTGGTATCCCAGGATTTGATAAATCCGACATAACCAGGCCTCCCGGTATGAATGGACAGATAGCCCCAGTTTATTATAAAGACTGGTCAACCGCAATGATAGACCTTACAAATTATGCTGGTAAAACAATTAGATTAGAATTTACCGCAGAAGATTGTAAACCCAGCGGACACTTTGGTTATGCCTATTTAGATATTGATGAAGTGCTAAGTTTAAGGCCAATAACAGGAAACGTGTTTTGTAGTAATCAAACAGTTACAACGTTAGTTGGTCCGTCGGGCTTTGCAGATTATATGTGGTATAAAAATAATGATACTACAAAACCGGGCATCCAGGGGCAAAGCATAACTGTACCGGCAATTGACGGGGATAAATATAGTTTACACATCATCCCATATCTTGATTTAGGTTGTGAAGACGATTTATACATTGTACTTCAAAAACTTCCCGAGCCGTTCAATTTAGTAGTTGTGCCACAAGTTGTAGGATGCCCCGGAACAGGGGTGGATTTAACCGCCGCTAACATTAAAGCCGGCAGTAGCGCCATGAAGTTCTCCTATTATAAAGATAAATTTGGTCAGGAATATTTGCCTAATCCAGATAGAATATTAAAATCGGGCACATATTATATACGCGGGACCAACCTTGGGGGATGTACTGATATATTACCCATAGAAGTAATATTGAGCAATCCTGAAATTAAAGTTACTGATCCACTATCGGTAAGATATCCAACCAAGGTTGATTTATCAACCACTTTTACACATATAGCAGGTGTTACTTATGATTATTACACTGATGCCGCTGCATTAAATCATATGGTTGATTATAACGTAAATGTAAGTGGAACTTATTATATTAAAGCTACCAGCGGCACGCCATGTTCAGTAGTTGTTCCGGTAAAGGTGGTGGTTAATCCGCCACCGCCATATACTATTGAAGCACCCAACACATTTACTCCCAATGGCGATGGTATAAATGATAATTTTTCAATTAAAACCACGGGTTATGTAAGTTTAACATTGCTTAACATATTCAATCGATATGGTCAGCTGGTTTTTACAACCAAGTCAATAAATGATTATTGGACTGGTAACAATGGCAGCAGTTCATTGCCTGATGGAACTTATTACTGGATATTTGAAGGTACTGATGATTATTTTCATACTAAGGTGAAACAAGCATCTTCAATAACTATTATACGTTAGTTATTAAGATAAATTCTAAATAACATATATCCGTAGTAATAAATATTATTACCTGTACGTTTTGTACTTTTGTAATCCTAAATAGGAAATAAACCCATAATGAAAAAGAGTTCAATTTTTGGCCTGGTAGTTATTGCTATAGCAATTGCAGTAATAATAAGTGTGTATTCAAGTTCAAGTACTTATGGTACATTTAAAGATGCTCAAAATACCGAGAGTCAATTGCAGGTAGTAGGCCATTTAGATAAAGGTAAAGAGTTACAATATGATGCTACAAAAGATGCCAATTATTTTTCATTTTACATGAATGATAATAAGGGACAAAATTGTAAAGTAGTATTTACCGGCGCAAAACCGCAGGATTTTGAGCGTTCAGAGCAAATTGTATTAACCGGAGAAATGAGAGGCAGTGAGTTTCATGCATCAAAAATATTGATGAAGTGTCCTTCAAAATACACTCAGGATAAAGTTGAAACCAAAGAATTTGAGGCTAAGCAAGCCAATATTTAACATAAATTAATGGATATAGTATTTAAAGGAGAACACCTTTTACCGGGCCAGTTGGGTCAGTTTTTTATTGTTTTAGCATTTGGTTCGGCATTACTATCTGCAATAAGTTATTTTTTTTCTGTAAAAAATCCTTCTGATAAGGCATGGTTAAAAATGGGCCGTATTGGTGCCATGGTTAACCTGATTTCGGTAATTGGTATCGGGGCTTCTTTATATTATATTATCTGGAACTACTATTATGAATACCATTATGCCTGGGCGCACTCCTCGCGTACGTTGCCGGTTTATTATATAATTTCAAGTTTTTGGGATGGGCAGGAGGGTAGCTTTTGGCTATGGACCTTCTGGCAGGCAGTTATAAGTATGTTGTTGGTATGGAGAGCTAAATCATGGGAAAGCCCGGTTTTAACGGTGGTAATGCTTGCACAAGCATTGGTAGCATCTATGTTATTAGGTGTTGAGTTATTTGGTGAGCGTATTGGTACATCGCCTTTTATATTGTTGCGTGAGGCCATCAACCTAAAAGAAACCACACCCATATTTGCTACTAATCCTGAATATTATAAAAACTATCTCACCTATATAAAAGATGGTAACGGCATGAACCCGTTATTGCAAAACTATTGGATGGTTATACACCCGCCAACCTTGTTTTTAGGTTTTGCTTCAATGGTGGTACCATTTGCATATGCTATTGCCGGTTTATGGCAAAAACGTTATAAAGAATGGGTACAACCCGCTATATCTTACTCGTTATTTGCTGTGATGATTTTAGGTACAGGTATTATAATGGGATCATTTTGGGCATATGAGTCATTAACCTTTGGTGGTTTTTGGGCGTGGGACCCCGTTGAGAATGCTTCAATTATACCATGGCTCATATTAGTAGGTGCTTTACACGTACTGATCATCTATAAAAATACAGGCCACTCTTATAAAACAGCAGCCATTTTAGTAATTACAAGTTTTGTGCTGGTATTATATGCATCCTTCCTTACCCGCAGCGGCATTTTAGGCGAAACCTCAGTGCATTCATTTACTGATGCAGGTATGTTTTGGCATTTGGTTGCTGATGTTTTGATATTTTTAATATTAGGCATTGTAATGCTGACTATTAGGTGGAAGGAACTGCCCACCAGTAAGAAAGATGAAGAGACCTATTCGCGTGAGTTTTGGATGTTTGTGGGGTCTATATTTTTAGCATTGTCATGTTTTCATTTGGTAGTAGTAACCTCTATCCCTGTATGGAATGCGCTATTTGGCACAACAATGGCACCACCGGCGGACCCAATAAAACATTATAACACCATACAAGCGGCTTTTGCTGTAGTAGTTACTTTTTTAACTGGTTTTACACAGTTTATGAAGTATAAAAAAACTGATGTATCACGTTTTTTTATTACAACAGCTATTTATTTGGTTTTCGCCACATTAATAACTGCGTTGGTTGTTTATATAACAGGCTTATATAAACTGCATATAGTTTTTATATTGATAATGGTAGGGGCCATATATTCAATATTGGCCAATGCTAAAGTGTTTGTTGATGCCATAAAGGGTAAGGCAAAATTAGTTGGTTCGGCAGTATCGCATATAGGTTTTGGTTTGATGATGGTGGGCGCGTTGATATCGGCAGGTACCAGTAAAGTAATTTCTGAAAATAATACGGGAGATCTGAACACTACCGAATTTGTAAAATCAAAAAATGACCCGAAGGAAAATATCCTGATGTACAAAAACACACCTGTACAAATGGGTAAGTATACAGTAACTTATATTGGCGACTCCATAGCCCCACCGAACCATTATTTTAAAGTAGAGTATAAGGTTGTTGATGCCAGTGGAAAGGTTACAGAACAGTTTATATTAACGCCTAATGCGCAAGCTAACCGCAGCATGGGTTTAATAGCATCGCCGGATACAAAGCATTATTTGTTTAGCGATCTGTATACTCATGTAAATATGTCAAACGCTATAACTTATGATGAACAAGCCGAGGCAGATGGACATGCAGATGAAGCGGAGGACGATAAAAAATACGATGCGCCGGTGGTTTATGAAGTTGCCGTGGGCGATACCATTCCTTTTAGAGAAGGCTATGCGTTATTAAAAGAGATTAAAACGGTAGATCGGTTAGAAAATATTCCAATTACCGGCAAAGATGTAGCCGTAGCTGCAAACATTGAAGTAGTTACCCAAGGCAAAACTTACCAGGCATCCCCTGTATACCTGATAAAAAACGGAGGTGCCTATGATTTTGCCCGTAAGGTTGAACAAGCCGGTTTAAAATTCCGTTTCTCTAAAATTCTTCCTGAGAAAAAGAAAGTTGAAATAACCTTATACCAGGAGCCTGAAAGTGCACGTAAATACATTGTAATGCGTGCCATACAGTTCCCGTACATCAACTTTTTATGGGCAGGTACCATCATAATGGTGATAGGTATTTTGTTATCCATATTCAGAAGAAATAAAGAGTTAAAGACGGTTTAATCAACGTCTTATGCGTATCACGCTTATAGGTTCAGGTAATGTGGCCACACATTTGGCGGCGGCTTTAAAAAATGCCGGGCATACTATTGTGCAGGTATATAGCCGTAATATGCAAAATGCGGCGTTGCTGGCTTACCATGTTAAAGCTGAAACGATTGATGATTTAAAAGTTATCAATACAGAAACAGACCTTTTTATCATCGCCACAAAAGATGATGCTATAGCCTCAATAGCCGAGCAATTGGCTGTGCATCAGAAATTAATGGTACATACATCGGGCGCTACCGACTTATATAGTTTATCGGCTTTCTCAGATCATGTAGGCGTTTTTTACCCCCTGCAAACCTTTAGCAAAACTAAAGAGGTGGATTTTAGAGATGTTCCGCTTTGTATTGAGGCAAAAGATGAAGCTACTACTAAAACCCTGGAGCAATTGGCACAAACCATCAGCAATAAGGTTTATCATATTGATAGTGGAAAACGTAAAACTCTGCATCTGGCTGCTGTATTTGCCTGTAATTTCCCTAACTATTTATATACCATCGCGCAGCAAATTATTGCTAAACAGGGGCTGGATTTTGATATACTAAGGCCCTTGATCAAGGAAACGGCCGAAAAGGTACAAACCGCTATTCCTGCCACCGTACAAACCGGACCGGCCATCCGTAATGATGAAAATACAATGGCCATGCATCAACAACTACTTGAGGGTGAACCTCAATTACAACAATTATATTTTTTATTAAGTCAGGGTATTATCAAATTGGACGATACGCAACGCGGGGATAAGTAATTTTATTACTTTTGCGCCAATGAATATTTTTAAAGTAAAGATAAACTTTGAGGAAAAAGGGCATGAGACTGTAGAGTTACCTATTGCCGAAGGTGAATCTGTTTTAGATGTTTGCCTTGATAACGGGATAGAATTACAGCATAATTGCGGCGGCGTATGCGGTTGCAGTACCTGCCACATATATGTAAATAAAGGGATGGATAACATCCAGGAAATATCTGATAAAGAAGAAGATTTTATTGATAGGGCTGTTAACCCACGTATTACTTCGCGTTTAGGTTGCCAATGTGTAATTATTGATGGTGATATTGAAGTTACCATACCTGATCAATCACAATTTTTAGGACATTAAAATACAAAATGAAAGACGATAAATTTGCCTTACCTATACATTGGAATGACTATGAAGACATAGCCATGTCGCTTTACGAAAAGTTTGGCCCTGACTATGGTGAATCTAAAATATATCGGGTACGTTTTACTGATTTGTTAGAATGGGTGTTAAGCCTGCCCAACTTTGCAGGAACCCGCGAGCAGGCAAATGAAGGTCATTTGGAGCAAATACAATCGGCCTGGGTTTACGAATGGCGGGACAATCAATAATCTTACCTTATGGATTCGTTTTTAAGTAAGCTGCAAAATATTACCACCTTTGTTTTTGATGTGGATGGGGTGTTAACCGATGGTGCCGTGTTTGTATCAGATAATGGAGAGCAGAGCCGGTCTTTTAATATTAAAGATGGTTATGCACTGCAATTAGCAGTTAAATGTGGTTATAATGTTTGTGCTATATCTGGCAGCCGCTCAAAAACAGCTATCCATCGTTTAAATGCATTAGGTATTACTGACGTATATTTAGGAGTTAATACCAAATCAACCAAGTTTAAAGTTTACCTGGAAGAAAAGCATATCAGGGCAACTAATGTGCTATACATGGGCGATGATATTCCGGATATTGAGGTAATGAAAATTGCCGGTTTACCCGTTTGTCCGGCTGATGCGGCTGAAGAAATAAAAGCATTAAGTGCTTATATTTCTCCATTTCCGGGAGGCAAAGGCTGCGCCCGCGATGTAATTGAAAAGGTGTTGAAGATACAGGGTAAATGGATGAGCACCGAGGCTTATAGCTGGTAGGTCAAGTCAAAAGGTAAAATTAAAAAGTCAAAATCCTTAATGTTAAAGTTCCCTCCAATAATACTGGCTTCTAAATCACCGCGCAGACAGGAGTTGTTGAAGCTGATGGACTTGGAGTTTCGCATTGTACTTAAAGAAGTAGACGAATCATATCCCGATAATTTATCTCCCGAAGAAATTGCGGTTTACATTGCCCGGAAAAAAGCTACTGCTTTTGATGAGATGGTGAGCGATGAAATTGTGCTTACAGCAGATACCATTGTAAGTATTGAAGGGCATATACTAGGCAAGCCCCAAACGGAAGACCACGCGGTAGAAATGCTGCAAATGTTATCAGGCAAAGTGCACCAGGTTATTACGGGTGTTTGTTTGTTTTATAAGCATCGGTATCATAGTTTTTATGATGTATCAGAAGTTACTTTTCGTGATATGAATGAGGCTGAGATACGGCATTATGTAACCAAATATAAACCTATGGATAAAGCTGGCTCGTATGGCATACAAGAATGGGTAGGAGTTACTGGTATCAAAAAGATCAATGGGTCATACACTAATGTTGTTGGTCTTCCAACTGAAAGATTGTACCAGGAATTAGTGAAGCTAATTCAATAAACGTTTTACCCTAACATTGTAGCTGCAACCCCTTCTTTCAATGAATTAGTTGATAGAGCAACCTTATAAATCTTCAATTTTTGCATTACAAATCTTGTTATCAGGCTTGCCACCACAATCATATCAACCCGTACCGGAATAATGCTTTTAGTGTTTTTTCTTTCTTCGTGAGATGATTTTATCAGTTTATCTGTTACCCCAAGTAATTCATCCGTGTCAAAAACATAATTTTTAATAGTTCTTATATCAAATGAGCTACCCTTTTCAGCCTCTATCACTTCTGCAAAAGTTTCAAATGCACCTGATGATCCTATTAAGTTATCAATTTGGTACTTGTTTACTGCCGCGAACATATCTGTCAACCGTTTTTCTAAATAATTATTAAGTTCATTAATGGCTTCCGGCGTAATGGGATCAACCTGGTGGAATTTATCCATTAGCCGCGCCGCGCCAATTTCAAAGCTTTGTTTCCAAAATATACTATCCTCATTACCCAATATAAACTCTACGCTACCGCCACCAATATCAATTATAAGCGAATTTTGGTTAGACAAACAGCCACCGGCTTTTACACCATTATAGATATAACCTGCTTCTTCATCGCCATTTATAGTTTCAATCCGGATACCGGTTTTAGTTTTTACCTCATCAATAAATTGTTGACCATTACCTGCGCTTCGCAGGGCCGAGGTTGCTATGGCTTTAACTCGTTCAACGCTATGTTTGGATATTTCATAGCCAAACTCCTCCATAGCTTTAACTCCCCGTACATAAGCAGCCGGAAGAATTACACCTTTGTTTATACCGCCTTCGCCCAACTTTACGGGGTTTGTGGTTTGAAATAATATGTTTGGATTTGAGCCATCGCCTTCGGCGATCAATAAATGAAAAGTATTTGTGCCGAGGTCCATTATGGCAATTGATTTACCCATATACTTATGTTGAATCAAATATACAATTCAAAATAGCAAATGTTTATAAAAGCAAAAAGCCCATGATTAAATAAACCATGAGCTCTGCTTTAGCCTTTCAGCTTTATCTTTCATCCCTTATTCAAAATATTCCTTCATTCGCTCAAAAAAGCTTTTTTCGTTTTTACCCGGGTTAGGTTTAAAGTTAGGCGAGTCCTGTAGTTTTTCTAATATGGCCCTTTCCTCGCTATTAAGCGCTTTAGGCGTCCAAATATTAATATGGACCAACTGGTCGCCGCGATGATAAGAGTTCACCTCAGGTACTCCTTTGCCTTTTAAACGCAGTATTTTACCCCCTTGTGTTCCGGGGTCAATTTTGATCTTGGCTTTACCATCAATAGTAGGTATCTCAATACTGGTACCTAATGCGGCATCAATAAATGATACATGGAGGTCATATATCACATTATTGCCATCACGTTTTAAAGTTTCATGCGGTATTTCTTCTATTAATATGATCAGATCGCCCGGTACACCACCTCTTGGGGCAGCGTTACCTTTACCGCTCATGCTTAACTGCATACCTTCGCTTACACCTGCAGGTACATTGATGCTAATGGTTTCTTCGCCACGCACTACACCATCACCATGGCACACATTACATTTTGAGGTAATGGTACTGCCTTCGCCATTACAGGTAGGGCAGGTGCTTGTGGTTTGCATTTGGCCCAAAATAGTATTAGTTACACGCCTTACCGCGCCCTGGCCACCACAAGTTTTACAGGTTTGAAAAGATGATTTATCTTTTGCACCGGTGCCATCGCAAGTATTACAAATTACCTGCTTATTTACTTTTATTTTCTTTTCAGTACCATTGGCTATCTCGTCAAGCGTTAGTTTTACTTTAATGCGCAGATTACTGCCACGTGCTACACGCCTGCCACCCTGACGGCCACCGCCGCCACCAAAAAAGCCATCAAACGGACTGCCACCACCAAAGATATCACCAAACTGACTAAATATGTCTTCCATATTCATGCTGCCACCACCATAGCCGCCACCGTTGGCAGATTGTGCGTTAGCAGCATGTCCAAACTGGTTGTAACGCTGGCGTTTTTCAGGGTTGCTTAAAACCTCATAAGCCTCTGCTGCTTCTTTAAACTTTTCCTCAGCAGCTTTATCACCCTCGTTTTTATCCGGGTGATATTTAATGGCCATCTTACGATAAGCTTTCTTTATTTCATCAGCATCGGCACCTTTAGCAACGCCAAGCACATCGTAGTAATCTCTTTTAGACATATTTTATGTGATCAATATTTATTACGCTCCAACAACAACTTTTGCAAAACGTACTACAGTATCATTCAGGTAATAACCTTTTTCCATTTCGTCAATAACTTTGCCTTTCATGTCATCAGTAGGGGCAGGTATGTTGGTAATGGCTTCATGCAGATCAGCATCAAAGGCATTACCTATTGATTCCATTGGTTTTAAACCTTTTTGCGACAGGATATTGTTTAGTTTGTTTTGTACCAATACAACGCCTTCTTTAACTGCATTTACATCGGTAGCCGCCTCCATTGATTTAACGGCACGTTCAAAATCATCCAGTACTGGAAGTAAAGAAACTACAATTTCCTTGCCTGCGGTTTGTAATAGTTCAATACGTTCTTTAGTTGTCCGTCTCCTAAAATTATCAAATTCGGCATATAAGCGCAGGTATTTATCATTAGCTAGTGCCAATTCTTCTTTTAAAAGATCTTCCGGAGATTTTTCATCCAAAGCGCCGCTTTCCTGTTGTGGCGTTTCTTCCGAATTAGTATCCATATTTTCACTTACAATTTCAGGTGTATCTGAATTATCTGTCTTTTTCTTCTTCAACATGTCGTTAAAATTCATAGTAAATACAGCAAGTCAAGTATCTTGCCATTGTGTAAAAGCCGACAAGCTGTCAGCGCTAAATTTATTTTTAGGCAGAGGTGTCAGTTTGATGTGCTAAAGTAGCAGAAACATGACACTATAGATCAAGTTTTAAGCTATTTGCACATCTTCCAAAACTTTGCCGTTTTCGCATTTAATTATACGAGAAGGGAAGGTGCGGATGATATGATAATCGTGCGTAGCCACAACTACTGCAGTACCCGATTGGCTGATCTGTTTAAGCAGTAAAACAATCTCTTCTGAAGTATCAGGATCCAGGTTACCGGTTGGCTCATCTGCCAGGATAATTTCAGGGTCATTTAATAAAGCACGGGCAATAACAACACGTTGCTGTTCACCGCCCGAAAGCTCATGCGGCATCTTTTTCAATTTAGAGCGCAAACCAACTTTTTCTAATACATCAAGTATCTTATCAGCAATTAATTTTTTATCGGTCCAGCCGGTAGCATTCAATACAAATTGTAAGTTATGCTCCACCGAACGATCGGATAACAATTGAAAGTCCTGGAAAACTATGCCTAGTTTACGGCGCAAAAACGGAATATCTTTATCCAATAGTTTTGTCAAATCATAACCGCATGCATGGCCAGAACCGGTAGTAACAGTTAAATCGCCATAAATAACCTTTAACAAACTACTTTTACCTGAACCGGTTTGACCAATAAGCCAAACAAAATCCCCTTTATCAATATGCAGGTTTACACCAGATAAAACCAGGTGTTTTTGCTGAAAAATATTAACTCCGTTTAGCTTTATAATTGAATTTCCGATCATCGTTATTATAGTTCTAATTTTAAGATCTGTCCAAAAGGCAGTTCTTTAACAATATTCATAATATAGTCAGCCTTATCACCCAAGCCTGCCTTATCTAATGATTTTTCAGGGCGGTCAACCCTAAAGTAAGCTAAAAGGGTAAATTCATCATCCCTAAGCTGCACATAATCAGGTATTTTGGCAACGCCTTTAACTTTAATAATATACATTTTCTTAATGTCATTGGTCATTTGCTTCGCGTCATTAAGTCATTAGGAAAATAATAATGACTTAATGACCAATGACTCAATGACCTTTTTCAAAGGTATAAAGATTTGACAAAAAATCCATTGTGTCAATGCCATCAGCATAATCCCATAAAGCAGGTTGCTGGCTCATGCCAAAATTTACTACCTGGTTAGGTATTTGTAATGGTAATGCGCTCACTACACATTGTATTTTAGCACTTACTTCGGTTATTTTTTGCTCTGCAGATTTTATATCCTCATAATATTCAAAATATAAAACCGCAAGCGGCGATACCCAATTTTCATCCTCCTTTACCAATAAAAAGCCATTATCTAAATGCTTAGCCATATTTACCAGGTAAATGGATTTATTATAATCATAATTATTATTGTACTTGTTATGATTAAGGATTGGATAATAGGATTGTATGGATTCAAAAAAGAAATTGAAATTATAATCTTTTGGGACTAATAGTTTTGATACGTTACGGCAACCTAATCCATAATAATCAAAAATATCATGCCCAAGTTCTGATAACTGTTCTGCGTTTTCATGGCCAGTTAATACAGCTATGCTATTACGGTTTTTACGAATAATGTGCGGTACTTTACTAAAGTAATATTCAAAATATCGCGAAGTATTATTACTGCCGGTAGCTATTACTGCATCAAAATTTTCTAATCGTTCAACAAAACTAAATTGATCTCCAAAACCCGGCTCCAGTTCAATTAGTTTATTTAATATATGTTTTATAAGGCGCGCATCCTGTACCGAAGCTTTTATCAAAGCATAATTACCGGTTACTAATACACAAAGCACATCATGAAATCCAACTAGTGGAATATTTCCTGCTAATATTAAACCGATTTTTTTTCCACCTACATTTGTATCAATTTGGTATTTACTAAGCCAAGCTGTTAAATCGGCTGCGTTTAATGATTTTCCGACAGCGTTAATTGCTCGTTTAACATTTTCTGGGGTAAACCATGCGTTATAATAATGTTCGCTCTCAACTATGTTTAATAATTGGTCATCAGGGTTTAATAAGTATGCGCCTAAGGACGATAACGAATTTACCAGTTGTAGTGTTTTTAATTTTGACATATATATGGTTAAGGATTGAAACTGTTAAATCCTTTTTTTGTTATATTTGCACTTTGTAAGTACGGTACAAAGTTAATTGAGAATATAAGATATTATAAAAATATGGCGATTATAATCACCGATGAATGTATAAACTGCGGAGCTTGCGAACCCGAATGCCCAAATAACGCTATTTATGATGCAGGTGCTGCATGGCGTTTTTCTGATGGTACGGATTTAAAGGGTGTTATTGATTTTGGCGATGGTGTTACTTTAAACGCCGAAGAAACCCAGGCAGCATTATCAGATGATATTTATTATATAGTACCTGATAAGTGTACAGAATGTGTTGGATTTCATGATGAGCCTCAATGTGCAGCTGTTTGCCCGGTTGATTGCTGTGTTGATGATGAAAATGTACGCGAAACCAGGGAAGAATTGTTGGCTAAAAAAGATTGGCTGCATATTAACGGATAATATTTATTCATAAATATAAAAAAAGGGAGTACATTTATGTAGTCCCTTTTTTATTTACAAAACTTCTGTCGACTATTATCGTATAATAGCCAACTTAAAATTATGGAATACGGTATTTGTAACCTGGCTATTGTCCCCATGCGTGCCGAACCAAACGAACGAAGCGAAATGGTATCGCAAGTGTTATTTGGTGAAGCATTTGAAATTATGGAGTGGAAGGAAAATTGGGTAAAAATTACAACCGCTTTTGATAATTATACAGGTTGGATAGGAAGATTGCAATTTGTAATGCTGGGCCAGCAATTATATAAGCAGCTTCAAGAAAAACCACCGCGATTAACCTATCAACCTATTACCCAGGCTTGGAAAATAGCCGATAATAGTATTATTTATTTGCCTGTTGGGTCATCATTGTCATTTTTAAAAGGCACCACTTGTAATATTGGTAATGACAGATTTGAAATAATAGGGCAAGCCGGCGAGCATGATACAATTGACGCTGTGGCAAAAACTTTTTTAAATGCACCGTACTTATGGGGTGGCCGCACACATTTCGGTATAGATTGTTCGGGTTTTACCCAGGCAGTATTCAGATTGAGTTGCAGTATTTTTTTAAAACGTGATGCCAGTTTGCAGGCAGAGGATGGCAAGCTTGTAAATTCATTAGCTGACATAAAATTAGGCGACCTCGCCTTTTTTGATAATGCCGAAGGTAAAATAACTCATGTAGGCATTATGTTAAACAAAATGCAAATTATCCATGCTTCGGGAAAGGTGAAAATTGATTTACTGGAAAGCAAGGGTATTTACTCTGAAGAGCAAAAGCGTTATACCCATAAACTCAAATTTATTAAGCGCTACTTTTAAAAATTAATATCCCATATAATGATACGCTTATCATCACTGGTAGATATTAAGTGATTGGGCCCATCCCATACTAATTTATTAATTGATAAATGATGGGTAGCAAATCCTTTTTCGCGACTGATGATCTTGTATAATTTAAAATCATCCGATCCCCAAATTTTAATACTTTTATCCATACTGGCTGTAGCGAAATATGGCTCAGTAGGATGAAAGACAATATGATTTACTGCGAATAGATGAGCAGGTATGTTCTCTACGAGTTCAAAAGTACTAGTATTCCAAATTTTAACCTGCGCGTCACGACTGCCTGATACTAAATAATCGCTTTGCGGAGAATATTGCAGCGAGAAAACAGCCATAGTATGCCCTTGCAGGGAAGCTAATAGCGTATAATCTTCCAGGTCATATATTTTTATCTGGTTATCACGACAGCCAAATGCTACTTGTTTTTCATCGGGTGATATACTAATACACCGTACAGTGTCTGCAGAAACATGGATAGTATGAACTATTTGCAGGGTGTCTACATTCCAAACTGATACTGTTCCGTCTTCTGAAGCTATTAATAATTCTTTTTTGCTATTAACAGATTTGATATCAAATATGGGTTTACGGTGATGCCTTAGTGGTAATAATAATTGCTGTTTAATAAAATCAAAAACTAACACCTCTCCGCTGCGTAACCCGGTAAACATTAACGGATAATTTACCGGGCAATGAATGCTGTAAACAGACGTGGCAACCGGAAACATTACCTTAATAAATGAGTTGGTTTTTAAGCTCCATTCTACTACACCTTTATCATTACCACCTGTAAATACAATACCCGGTTTTTGCGATAAAGTCATAGCAAAAATAGGGTTGGAGTGCCCTGTAAGTTCAGCTATTTTTTCTACAGTGATCATTTATCAGTTGGCAGTTTTAAGTTTGCAGTTTGCAGTGAGAAATGCAAAAACTGCAAACTGCCCACCGGTAACTGTAAACTGTTTATTTATGTCTTTCCGCTAGGTTTTTAGCAATAGTATCCAGGCTTAAACCCTTTTCGCGCAGCAAAACTAAAAGGTGAAATATAAGGTCAGATGACTCGTTGATCAAATCTGTTTCTGTTTCGGCTAAAGCGGCAATTACGGTTTCAACTCCTTCTTCACCAACTTTTTGCGCTATTTTATTTAGACCTTTTTGTCTTAATTTATTTACATATGATCCTTCTACCGGATTTTCATACCTATCAGCAATTATTTGCTCCAATTGTAAAATGAAATTCTGATTATAGTCAGTATTAAAACAACTGCGGTTTCCGGTATGGCAAGTTGGCCCATCGGCTTTTACTTTTATCAATAACGTATCATTATCACAATCCAAATGAATACTTATTACATGCAGGAAATTATTACTGGTTTCGCCTTTTGTCCATAAACGGTTTTTTGAACGAGAGAAGAAGGTTACGATGTTTTCCTTAACGGTTTTATCGTAAGCCTCCTGATTCATATAACCCAACATCAGTACTTCTAATGTTTGGTTATCCTGTATAACTACCGGTACTAAGCCGTCTGTTTTGTTGAAATCGATATTCATTTTTATTTTCTTCTATGTCATTCTTCGGTATGCTCAGAATGACAATTTAATATTATATCCTTACTTCTATATCCCTACTTTTTAAAACTTGTTTTAAATCAGGTATTAATATCTCACCATAATGAAATACTGATGCAGCCAATGCCGCATCTACATTACTTTGTTCAAATACATCTACAAAATGCTGTACATTACCTGCACCGCCTGAGGCTATTACCGGTATATTAACCGCGTTATTTACCTGTTTAAGTAACGTGTTGTCAAAACCGGCTTTAGTGCCATCGTGATCCATTGAAGTTAGTAATATTTCACCCGCACCACGGCTTTCCGCTTCTAGTATCCAGCTTAATGTTTCTTTTTCTGTAGGTATTCGTCCACCATTTAAGTGAACTATATTTTTACTTTCATTTAAACGGGTATCAACCGCTATTACTACAAACTGTACTCCAAATGCTTTAGCTAATTCGTCAATTAGAGCCGGGTTACGTACTGCTGCCGAGTTTATGGATATTTTATCAGCGCCAGCATTTAATAAGGCATCAGCATCTGCAATTTCATTTATACCGCCACCAATAGTAAAAGGTATATTTATTTGCCTGGCTACCGATTTTACAAGTTCAACCATTGTTTTACGGCGCTCGTGTGTAGCAGTTATATCTAAAAACACCAATTCATCTGCTCCCTGGCTAGAGTAATTCCATGCAAGTTCAACCGGGTCACCGGCATCACGCAGGTCAACAAAGTTCACGCCTTTTACGGTGCGTCCATCTTTAACATCAAGGCAAGGAATAATTCGTTTAGCTAACATAGATATGAAATGGTCATAGCATCACAACGTAGAGTTTGCCACGCTACGCTCGCAATGACGCTTTAAAATAGTTAAGGGCTTAAATGGATATTAGTGATTCCAAATTCCAGTTCTTTACTTCATCAACTGTAATATGGCCTTCGTAAATAGCTTTACCTACTACGCACGCTTCTATTTTATAATTACTTAATTCTTCAATGTCCTTCATTGAACTTACACCACCCGAAGCGATCAGTTTAATGAACGGTGAATGATCTAATAACTTAGCATATAACTCAATACCTGCGCCGCCTAATTTGCCGTCTTTATTGATATCAGTGCATAAAAAGCGGAAGAATCCAAGTGCTAAACATTTGTCAACGTAATCCATTAGTTTAATAGGCGAACTTTCCATCCAGCCTGAGTATTTGATAACTTCATCTAATACATCAATAGCAATTACTACCTGGTCTGAACATTTATCGCGACCGCAGACGGTTTTACTTAATTCTTCTAAAAAAGTAGGATTTGTAATTGCCTGTGTACCTACAATAACCCGATGTACGCCCGCATCTATTAGTTCTTTAACCTTATCAATACTGCGTATTCCACCACCATATTGCACCTTCATATCGGTTTTTCGTATTACATCAAAAAGGTATTGCTGATTTGAAAAATCGTTTTTGGCGCCATTAAGGTCAATTACATGGATAAAATTGGTGCCATTTGACTGGTACTTTTCGATCATCTCTTCTAATGAAACGTCATAAGTAGTAACTTGCTCATAATCACCTTCGCGTAAGCGAACCACTTTCTTATCCAATATATCTATAGCCGGTATTATATACATGTCTTTTTATAGTTTTGAAAAATTAGTCAATAGTGTTTCGCCATACTCGCCAGACTTCTCCGGGTGAAATTGTACACCGTAAAAGTTATCCAGCCAAATTGATGCCGAAAATTTAATATTATAATCAGTTGATGATAAAGTATATGCGTTATTGTACTCAATAAAGTATGAATGTACAAAGTAAAAATGTGAACCGGCAGGTATATTTTTAAAAAGCGGGTTCTCTTTTTCGCTAAACACCTGGTTCCAACCGGTATGCGGTACTTTATGATCCGCATCACTTGTAAACTTTAAAGTTTTTATTGGTATGATGTTAAGTAAGTTAGAATCACCTTCTTCTGAATGCGAAGTGAGCAATTGCATCCCCACGCAAATACCCAATGTGGGTTTTTTAAGCGCTTTTATTTTGGGTACTAACCCGGTTTGCTCCAGTTTTTTCATGGCCGCGCCTGCATGCCCAACGCCTGGGATAATATAGTGATCATATTTCTCCAGATCTTCCTCGCCATTAACCATTCCATAGGCGATGCCTAACCGCTCTAAAGCAGCTGTCAATGAAAAGATATTCCCCGCACCGTATCGTATTATTCCAATCATGTCAGTTTGCAGTTTTAAGTTTGCAGTTTTAAGTTCAATTTGCCTTATGCAAACTGCTTACTGATAGCTGCAAACTATAATAATCCCTTTGTACTGGGTAAAACCATATTATTTACATCACGCTTAACGGCCATTTTAATAGCTTTAGCAAAGGCTTTAAATATAGCCTCAATTTTATGATGTTCATTTTGTCCTTCAGCTTTAATGTTTAAATTACATTTTGCCGCGTCACTAAATGATTTAAAGAAATGGTAAAACATTTCTGTTGGCATTTCTCCAATTTTTTCTCTTTTAAACTCCGCATCCCATACTATCCAGTTACGGCCACCAAAATCAATAGCTGCCTGTGCTAAACAATCATCCATTGGCAGGCAAAAGCCATAACGCTCAATACCCTTTTTATTACCTAAAGCAGCAGCAAAAACCTCGCCCAAAGCAATTCCGGTATCTTCAATAGTATGGTGTTCATCAATATGCAGATCGCCTTTGGTAATAACTTCTAAATCAATGCTGCCGTGACGTGCTATTTGATCTAACATATGATCAAAAAAGTGCAATCCTGTTGATATTTTAGCCTCGCCTGTACCATCCAGGTTAAGTTTTATATATATGTCTGTCTCTTTGGTAGTACGCTTGTGTTCAATAACACGTTCACCAAGTTTTAAAAACTCGTATATCTTTTCCCACTCGGTAGTTTCTAAAGCAACGGTATCTTTTATATCTGCATTATTTACGGCCTCTTGTCCGCCCAGATTTGAGTGGTTATTCAACCATATCGCTTTAGCACCTAAATTTTTAGCCAGCAATACATCATTACGACGATCGCCAATAGTAAATGAGTTCTGAAGATCGTATTTTTCCGTATCAAAGTATTGAGTAAGTAAGCCTGTTCCAGGTTTGCGGGTAGGGGCATTGTCTGCCGGGAAAGTACGGTCAATAACTATATTGCTAAACTCCACACCCTCATTCTCAAATGTTTTTAAAATGAAGTTATGCACGGGCCAAAAAGTATCTTCAGGGTATGAGGCTGTTCCTAAACCATCCTGATTGGTAACCATTACCAGTTCATAATCAAGTTCGGCAGCAATTTTAGGCAGATATTGTAATGCGCCCGGATAAAACTCCAGCTTTTCAAACGAGTCTATCTGTTCATCAACCGGCTCTTTGATCATAGTGCCGTCGCGGTCAACAAAAAGTATTTTTTGTGGATTGCTCATTTGAAATTTTGTAAAGTATTAATCAATATATCATTTTCAGCAGGAGTGCCTACTGTTATTCGCAAACTGCCTTCGCAAAGGTCAACTTTTGAACGATCACGTACAATGATACCCTTTTCTACCAAGAAATTGTAAATCCCTTTGGCATCAGTTGTTTTTACCAATATAAAATTAGCGTCTGATGGGTAAATATCAACCACAAAATCAAACTTTTTAAGGTTGAGTACTAATTTATCGCGCTGCAACAAGGTTTCTTTAATCCATGCATTAACTTGGTCAACATTAGCTAATGCCTGCAGAGCCAATTGTTGCGATGATTCATTGATATTATAAGGCGGTTTAACCTTATTCATCACTTCAATGATCTCCTCACTGGCAAAGGCCATGCCTACACGTAAACCGGCTAAACCCCATGCTTTTGACAGGGTTTGCAGCACTACCAAATTAGAATACTCTGTTAACTCCTGTATAAAAGTTTTTTGCCTGCTAAAATTGATATACGCTTCGTCAACCACTACTAAACCATCAAAATTGGCTAATAGTGTTTGTATATCATCCCGATTAATAGAGTTACCCGTAGGATTATTAGGCGAGCAAATGAATATTAGTTTGGTGTTTTTATCAATCGCCTCTGATATACCTTCCAGGTTTAACTGGAAATCTTCGGTAAGCAATATCTTACGGGTTTCAATATCATTAATGTTTGCCGATACTTCATACATACCATAAGTAGGGGGTACCAGTATCACATTATCAATACCTGGGTTGCAGAAACTTCTGAATAGGATATCAATTGCCTCATCGCTACCGTTACCTAAAAATATATTACGTGCAGGTACGCCCTTAATTTCGCTTAAACGCATTTTAACGTTGTATTGCAGCGGATCAGGGTAGCGGTTATATGGTTGGTCAAGAGGCGAGCCAAACGCGTTCTCGTTGGCATCTAAAAACACACTCGCCTCACCCTGGTACTCATCACGCGCGGATGAATAAGGGGTTAGGTTTTTGATGTTTTCTCTTAGTATGTTATTTATGTTGAACATCGTATTAATCTAAGTTGTCTGTCAGAACCATGATTACTTGATCAGAGGATGGGAAGATTATAATCATGTAATCTTTTAATCCTAAAAATCTTGGTTCAGAAATTAATTATCTTTCAATCTCACGCTTACCGCATTTTTATGTGCATGTAAGCCTTCCATATCAGCCAATATCTCAACTGACGGGCCTATATTTTTTACGCCTTCCGGCGATAGATGCTGAAAAGTAATTTTTTTTACGAAAGAATCAACTGATACACCCGAATAAGCCCTTGCATATGAGCTTGTCGGCAAGGTATGGTTGGTTCCTGATGCATAATCGCCAGCGCTCTCCGGTGTTAAATTACCCAGGAATACCGAACCGGCATTAATAATATCACCTGTTATTTGCTCCCAGTTATCAGTAGCCAGTATTAAATGTTCTGGTGCATATAAATTGCTAAACTGCATGGCTTCATCCAAAGATTGGGTGATCACTATGTACGATTTATCCAATGCCTCTTTAACTATCTCTGCACGGGGTAATACAGCCGTTTGTTTCTCGACCTCAACCAATGTTTCTTCCACAATTTTGGCAGAGGTAGTGACTAAAATTGATTGGCTGTCGATTCCATGTTCGGCTTGTGCCAAAAGGTCGGCAGCAATGTATTCAGGCTTTGCTGTTTCATCCGCAATAACCAAAACTTCTGATGGCCCGGCAGGCATATCAATAGCCGTTGTAGTGGTGGATTGTACTATGGTTTTAGCTTTGGTAACAAACTGGTTTCCAGGGCCGAATATTTTATCAACTTTAGTAATAGTTTCCGTTCCGTAAGCCATCGCGGCGATAGCTTGTGAACCACCCACTAAGTATATTCTATCAATCCTCAAAGCCAACGCAACATAAGCTATAAATGCGTTTACCTTGCCATTTTTTTGCGGTGGAGAACATACCACAATTTCATGGCAACCTGCAATACGTGCGGGTATGCCTAACATTAAAAATGTGCTTGGTAATACGGCTGTTCCACCGGGAATATATAAGCCTACTTTTTCAATGGCCCTAACTTCGCGCCAGCAAGATACGCCGGGCATGGTTTCTACTTTATCCTCGGCTTTAAGCTGTGTTTGGTGAAACTTGTAAATGTTATTGTAGGCAATATCCAGCGCAGCCTTTTGCTCAGGTAAAACTGTGGAAGCTATTTCGGTTAGTTCAGCTTTATCTAAATAAAGCTTATCCAGAATAACTTTATCAAACTTATTGGCATAATCAAATAACGCACTATCACCATTTTGTTGCACAGTGGCTAAAACCTCCTCTACAATGGTACGTATCTCATTAGCCGGGTCAACATTACGCTGCACCAATTTGCTGATATCGTCTTTGCTTAAATCTGAATAATTATATGTTTTCATAACCTTTGGGGTTATAATATGATCTTTTCAATAGGCATTACAACAATACCCTGTGCGCCCGCTTGTTTTAGCTGGCTAATGCGGTTCCAAAAATCACGCTCAGGTATTACTGTGTGTACGGCAACCCAGCCTTCTTCGGCTAGTGGTAAAACTGAAGGGCTTTTAACACCCGGCAATAAAGCTAATACTTCCTGAAGGTTATCCTTAGGTACGTTTAATACTACGTACTTGGTTTCTTTGGCGCGTAATACTGATTGAATACGCTGAATTAACTCTTGAACCAGGTCGCTGTTCTCAATATTTTTTGAACCGATCAAAACCGCTTCTGACGACATAACATCAGCAAATGGTTTTAACCCATTGCTTTTAAGCGTACCGCCGGTTGAAACAAGGTCACAAATGGCATCGCTTAAACCTAAACCCGGTGATATTTCAACCGAACCGGATATGGTACGAATATCAGCTGTGATGCCCTCTTTCTTTAAAAACTTACCTAAAATAACAGGGTAGGTGGTAGCAATGGCTTTTCCACCCAGGTCAGCTAATGATTGAATATCATTGTTATTCGGTACCGCTATTTTTAAAGAGCATTTACCAAAGCCTAAACGTTGTAAGTAACTTACTTCAACTTCGGTTTCTTCAATAACGTTTTCGCCTACAATACCCAGGTCGGCAATGCCGTCTTGAACATATTCAGGAATATCATCATCTCGTAAAAAAAGAATTTCGAGCGGGAAATTAGATACAGGAGATATCAGCGAGCTTTTATAATTTTCAAAATTTAAGCCGCAATTTTTAAGTAATTCAACGGATTTTTCGTTGAGCCTACCAGATTTCTGGATAGCTATTTTAAGTGTTTTCACAAATTGTAATTAAGGAACTATAAAAAAATAATAAACGGGGGTTGTTATTTCGCGTAGAAACATACATTATCTGATCATCACATGGTGGTGATGGTTCAAATGAAGATGATGTAGTTTAAAGCTTCCCATTTTTATATAGTTAAACGATGGATAAGAATTATATAGTGCAAATATAGGCAGTTATTAACAAAAACAAAAATTAACTGGGATTTTTAGGGTTGAGGATGTTAAACTATTAAATCCAAAACACTACTAATAGGCTGGTCACTATCAATTAATATACCTGTAACACCTGCAGCTGTGCCCGCAATAACATCACGTTCCCTATCGCCAATAAAATACGATTGGGCAGGGTCAATGTTATATTTTTCAATACCCTGTAATAGTAACCCAGGTTTTGGTTTACGACAATCACAATCACCGGTAAAATCCGGATGGTGTGGGCAATAAAACATATCTGTAAATTCCACACCATGGCTATGATAAGTGTCTCTTAACTTCTGGTGCATTTTGCCCAATTCATCTTCGTTATACCATCCCTTGGCCAACCCGCCCTGGTTTGTGGCCACTATTAACATATACCCTTTATCTTGTAAAGTTTTTAAAGCTTCAAAATTATCCAGTATATGAAAATCTTCTACGCGGCGGATGTAGTCGCCCATTTCGTGGTTCAGCACCCCATCACGATCTAAAAAAACAGCTTTATTTTTTATTGACATTAAATACAAATTTTTGCAAAGGTAGCAATTCTAAAATCTCGTTTTGTAAATGTCATAAGGTGTTTTAAAAACATAAAAAAATGTACTTTACTAGCATTTAAGATATTATTTTACTAATTTAGGTTAGGTTTCTGACCATGTAAATAAGTAAAAAGACTACTGCGAACGGAAAGTGGATTATGTTAAATTGTAATATAGTGACAGATTTATTAACAATTTGATAATTTTGAAACCTTTAAATATGATATTATTTAAGATAT
>CAZGBN010000016.1:0-55214 GCA_964524015.1 uncultured Mucilaginibacter sp.
AATCACAGATCAACGCTAAATTTGATGGTATCATTGAATTTGAGAACGTACGTACCGTTACTTATCAAACTGCCGAAGAAGGTGCTGTTGATGTAGTATTAGGTCGTTCAGGCGAGTTCCGTATAGTGGAAGAAGGAAGCAACAAAGTAATTGTTACCAATAACATTCCATACGGCTCATACCTGTATGTAAAAGATGGCAGCAAAATTAAACGTGGTGACCGTATCTGTTCATGGGATCCGTACAACGCGGTTATTATCTCTGAATTTGCAGGTAAGGCACAGTTTGAAGCTGTATTAGAGGGCATCACTTTCCGTGAAGAATCTGACGAGCAAACTGGTCACCGCGAAAAAGTAATTATTGACACCCGTGATAAAACCAAAAACCCTGCTATACAGGTAGTTGATGGTAAAGGAAACGTTATCAAAGGATACAACATCCCTGTAGGTGCACACATCGCTGTTGATGAAGGCGAAAAACTTCAAACCGGACAGATCATCGCCAAAATACCTCGTTCATCAGGTAAAACGCGAGATATTACAGGTGGTTTACCACGTGTAACCGAGTTGTTTGAAGCACGTAACCCATCTAACCCGGCAGTTGTAACCGAAATTGATGGTGTGGTAACCTTAGGCGGTGTTAAACGTGGTAACCGTGAAATGACCATCGAATCAAAAGATGGCCAGATCAAAAAATACCTGGTTCCATTGTCAAAACACATCCTTGTACAGGATAATGACTTTGTAAAAGCAGGTATGCCATTGTCTGATGGTTCTATCTCTCCGGCTGATATCCTGGCTATTAAAGGCCCGGCCGCAGTACAGGAGTACTTAGTAAATGGTATACAAGAGGTTTACCGTTTACAAGGTGTGAAAATAAATGATAAGCACTTTGAGGTTATTGTTCACCAAATGATGCAAAAAGTATCAATTGAGGATGCTGGCGATACCCGTTTCTTAGAGCGCGAATCTGTTGACAGCTGGGATTTCATGCTGGAAAATGACGACATCTTTGACAAAAAGGTGGTTGTTGATCCGGGAGATTCAGAAACGCTTAAAGCAGGCCAGATATTATCAGTAAGAAGGTTACGTGACGAAAACTCAATTTTAAAACGTAAAGATTTAAAATTAGTGGAAGTACGTGATGCTATTGCAGCAACTTCAAGCCCGATACTTCAAGGTATCACCAGGGCATCATTAGGTACTAAATCATTTATCTCTGCAGCATCGTTCCAGGAAACTACTAAGGTTCTTAACGAAGCAGCTATAGCAGGTAAAAAAGATCTAATGCTTGGATTGAAAGAAAATGTTATTGTTGGTCACTTAATTCCGTCAGGAACAGGTTTACGCGAGTACGAAAATATCCGCGTAGGTTCTCAGGAAGAGTTTGACCGCTTAATGGCTTCAAAATCTGAAGAAGTAGAAGCGTAAGCAATACTCAAATATTAATTTTAACAAAGCCTTCCCGAAACGGAAGGCTTTGTTATTTTAGAGGTATTGTATAATTAGCCTTTTTAGGTAAATTATGGCAGTATAATCTTCAACCACTTAATAGTTTAATTTACAGTCATATGCGGTTTTAAGATTGCGTTTACTAAGTTTAAATAATGATACCATTTAACAAACCATTTCTAACTGGAAAAGAAACGACGTATATCACGGAGGCAGCACAATCAGGCAAGTTATCCGGGAACGGAATGTTTACGCAAAAATGCCATGAGTTTTTTCAAACTAAGTATGGCATACAAAAGTGCCTGCTCACCACATCATGTACCGATGCTCTAGAGATGTGTGCCATGTTGATTGATTGTAAGCCTGGTGACGAAGTAATTGTACCATCATATACCTTTGTGTCATCCGCATTGGCATTTGTGCGCCAGGGAACTAAAGTTGTGTTTGCCGATTCGCAGGCAGATAATCCCAATATTGATGTGGATCAACTGGAAATATTGATTAATAAAAATACAAAAGCTATTATTATAGTGCATTACGCCGGTATAGCGGTTGATATGGACACGGTTATGAAACTGGCAAATAAACATAACCTAATAGTAATTGAGGATGCTGCTCAGGCCCTTGATTCGTATTATCATAATAAACCATTAGGAAGCATTGCCCATTTAGCTGCTTTTTCATTTCATGAAACAAAGAACGTAAGCGCAGGCGAAGGGGGTATGCTGGCTATAAATGACGAAAAATATATTAAACGAGCTGAGATAATTTGGGAAAAAGGAACTAACAGAGCATCATTCTATAGAGGTGAGGTAAATGAATATAGCTGGGTTGATATCGGTTCGTCATTCCTACCGTCAGAGATTATTGCGGCGTTTTTGTATGCCCAGCTAGAACATCTTGAAATTATACAAACCCGCAGAAAGCAAATATGGTGGAAGTACCAAAATGGGTTAATAATGCAGGCAAACCAAGGCTCTTTTAAACTGCCCGTCATTCCTACTTATGCAACCAATAATGGTCATATGTTTTATTTAGTTTGTAACAACGTTCAGGAAAGAAGCGGTTTAATCGATCATTTAAGGAAAGGTAATATTGGGAGCGTATTCCATTATTTAAGCCTGCATAAAAGTGAATATTATAAGGATAAGCATGATGGCCGGATTTTAACTAATGCTGACAAATTTGAGAGTTGCCTGTTAAGGCTGCCATTTTATTTTGAATTAACTGATGAGCAATTGGATAAAGTAATAAAATTAGTTATCTCTTTTTATCAATGATCTGAATTAAAAGCATTAATTTTAGCGAAGTCTTCCTCAAAACAGAAGGCTTTGTTATTTTAGCGCTATGGAAGAAAACGAACATCAGTTAAGTATTGAGCTTTCTGAGGAAATAGCAGAAGGTACTTATTCAAACCTGGCTATAATTACCCATTCAAGTTCTGAGTTTGTAGTTGATTTTATACGAGTTGTGCCGGGCGTGCCTAAAGCAAAAGTAAAATCTAGGATAATTTTAACGCCCGAACATGCTAAACGTTTAGTAGCTGCATTAGAAGAAAATATAGAAAAGTTTGAGGCTGCAAATGGTATAGTTAAAATGCAGCAAGAGCCAACCGGTTTTCCTATGAATTTTGGCGGTACAATGGGTCAGGCTTAATAAGCTTTGCTTAGAAGTATTCTGAATTCTCGGCCGTAATAACGATATTTGCGTTTATTAACTCACTCTCTGCGACAACAATGCCATTATTCAAATTTGACGAACACAAAAAAGTAAGAATTTGTGTGATAGGCGATATGATGCTTGATCATTATATAAATGGCTCATGCGATCGTATTTCGCCGGAGGTACCTGTACAGGTAGTTGATGTAAAAGGCGATTCTTATAGCTTAGGTGGTGCAGGCAACGTGCTTAAAAATTTAAAAGCGTTTGATTGCAGCGCCTCAATTATTAGCATAAGTGGCAATGATGATGCCAGCCCGGTTGTAATAAGCGAACTTGAAAAAATAATGCCAGCATTTTATCACCTGGTACAAGACAACGAACGCCGAACCACCATAAAGAGCCGTGTTATTGTAAACAGGCACCAGCTAATAAGATTAGACAAAGAGGACAAATTTGATTGTAGTAATACTATAGCTGATGAAGTACTCCAATTTTTAAAATCGAAGATCACAGAAATTGATGTATTGATATTATCTGATTATTGCAAGGGGGTTTTAAGTCCCTATTTAGTAAAAGATATTATAAAAATATGTACCGATAATAAAGTACCTACAATTGTTGATTCGAAATATAAAGATTTGTCAAAATATTACGGCGCAACATTGATAAAACCTAATAAAAAGGAAGCCTCTTTAGCATCTGGTATAAATATAATAGACGATGATACATTGGAGCAAGCCTGTAAAAAGATTGCTGATGTTACCGGCGCACCAATGGTTGTAGTTACCCTGTCAGAAGATGGCATAGCTATATATCATCAACATAAATTAACTAAAAAACCCACCAAAGCTATTGATGTTTTTGATGTAACCGGAGCCGGTGATACGGTTATAGCCGCCTTGGCTTTTGCATTAGCAAACAACTTATCTATATCAGAAGCTTGCGATTTTGCAAACAGCGCTGCGGCAATAGTTGTTGCTAAATTTGGCAGTGCTATTGCAACGTTGGACGAAATTAATAACCTATCCAATAATAGTTAGCATACAATGGTTTACAGGTACGCTACTTTTATAAAAGCTATCAATCTTTCAATTGATTATATTATGCTTAATGTGAGCATGATCATAGCTTATGTAATAGTTAACCAAAACTATAATTGGGCCGATGAAAGCAAATACCTGCCTGTAATATTGGTGTTTAATTTAATATGGCTATTATCAACCAATATTACCGGTTTATATGAACGGGTGTTAAACCGCGATTCTATACGTACATACCAATCGTTTTTTAAAACTTATCTCCTATTTGTCTCATTAATATGTTTTACCATTCTTACAGCAATAGGGGTGCAAACTTATTTAATTACACGTGCTTATCTGTTTTATTCGCTTGTGTTATTTGGATCACTAGTTGGAATATGGAAGCTGATATTTTTGGCTATTCGAAAAAGCAAGCGAAACTTATTAATGGATGCCCGGACTATAATCATTGTAGGATCAGGACGAATAGGACAGGATATTTTTGAATATTTTGAGCATTATAAACACAGTGGCTATAAAGTACTGGGTTTTTTTGATGATAAAACTTCGCGTGTGGCTGATATTGGCTTATACCTTGGCAGTATCTCAGATTGTATTGGATACGTATTAGAAAACAACGTTGACGAAATTTTTTGTACACTCCCCATATCACAATCTGACAGAATTGAACAGCTGATGCTGGAGGCCGACAAGCATCTAATACGTTTTAAAATAATTCCGGAGTATTACATCAATTCTAAAAAAAGATCAATGGTGGTACAAAACTTTGATCATATCCCAGTAATTTCTGTACGGCCAGAACCTTTAGAAAGCATGTTTAACAGGATGATAAAACGTTTGTTTGACGTGGTGTTTTCTTTATTTATTATATTATTTGTTATTAGTTGGCTGTTTCCTGTTTTGGCTATCCTGATAAAATTAGAATCAAAAGGTCCTGTATTTTTTGTTCAAAAGCGCTCGGGTAAAAACAATATTCCGTTTAAATGTTATAAGTTTAGAAGCATGCGTGTCAATACTGATGCCGATAGAAAACAAGCTGTTAAAGAAGATAAAAGAATTACCAAAATAGGGGCATTTATAAGAAGAACCAGTTTAGATGAGTTTCCCCAATTTTTTAATGTTTTAATAGGAAATATGTCAGTTGTTGGCCCAAGGCCGCATATGCTTAGCCACACCGAAGAATATTCACAACTGATAGACAAATTTATGGTTAGGCATTTTTTAAAGCCAGGCATAACGGGATGGGCTCAAACCAATGGGTTAAGGGGAGAGGCCAAAACTACCGATCATATCTTGCAACGTGTGGAGGCGGATGTTTGGTATCTTGAAAACTGGTCTTTTCTACTTGATCTTAAAATCATATTTCTAACCTTTTGGAACGTTATAAAAGGCGATGATAACGCATTTTAATATTTTAACCCAATAAATAGTATAATTTTACCTCAAATTAGATCATACATAGTACATGAAAAAAATAGCGCTTATAACAGGTATCACGGGACAAGATGGAGCTTATCTGGCAGAGCTTTTACTGTCAAAAGGATATGAAGTACACGGTATTAAACGTCGTAGTTCATTGTTTAATACTGATAGGATAGATCATCTATATCAAGATCCGCATGACACCAACAAGAACTTAATTTTGCATTATGGCGATCTGAGTGATAGTACAAACCTTATACGCATTGTGCAACAAGTACAGCCTGATGAGATTTATAATTTAGGTGCCATGTCTCACGTAAAGGTAAGCTTTGACACTCCAGAGTATACCGCTAATGCTGATGGTATAGGCACTTTAAGGATATTAGAAGCGGTACGTATATTAGGTTTAACTAAAAAAACTAAAATATATCAAGCATCTACATCAGAATTATATGGATTAGTTCAGGCAGTTCCTCAAAGTGAAACTACCCCTTTTTACCCACGCTCGCCATATGCGGTAGCAAAAATGTATGCTTACTGGATAACCGTTAACTACCGTGAAGCTTATGATATGTATGCATGCAATGGTATATTATTTAACCATGAAAGCCCGTTGCGCGGAGAAACATTCGTAACCCGTAAAATCACCAGGGGAGTTGCAAAAATAGCTATGGGTCTGCAAGATAAATTATATTTAGGTAATTTAGATGCTCAACGAGATTGGGGGCATGCAAAGGATTATGTTGAAGCAATGTATTTGATAATGCAGCAAGAAACCCCGGAAGATTTTGTAATTGCAACAGGTGTAACTACAAGAGTGCGTGAATTTGTACGGATGGCATTTGCTCAGACAGGAATTGTGATTGAATTTAAAGGTGAGGGCATATATGAAAAAGGAGTAATCGTTGCATGTAACAATACTGATTATCAGGTAGAGATAGGTAAGGAAGTAGTAAACGTAGATCCGCAATATTTTAGGCCAACCGAAGTTGACTTGTTAATTGGAGATCCAACTAAGTGCAATCAAAAACTTGGATGGAAACCTAAGTATGATCTACAAGGATTGGTAAAAGAAATGGTAGCTGCTGATCTAAGCCTATTTGAGAAGGAAAGGCTTTTGAAAAATTCAGGCTACGTCATCAAGAACCAATTTGAATAATGAATACTGATTCGAAAATATATATTGCCGGCCACAATGGTATGGTAGGTTCTGCCATTCATCGTAAATTGGTTACCGAAGGATATAGTAATATAATAACGCGTACCTCTGCTCAGCTTGATTTGCGTAATCAACAAGCCGTAGCCGATTTTTTTAAAGATGAAAAGCCCGAATATGTTTTTTTAGCAGCTGCTAAAGTAGGCGGCATTGTCGCTAATAATACTTATCGGGCAGATTTTTTATATGATAACCTACAGATACAAAGTAATGTTATACATTCATCTTATTTAAATAATGTTACTAAACTGTTGTTTTTAGGATCAAGTTGCATTTATCCAAAATTTGCACCTCAGCCTCTTAAAGAAGAATACCTACTTACAGGTTTGCTTGAGGAAACTAATGAGCCTTATGCTATCGCAAAAATTGCTGGTATAAAAATGTGCGACGCTTACCGCGCTCAATATGGTTGTAATTATATATCAGTTATGCCTACCAATTTGTACGGTTATAATGATAATTATCATCCGGAAAATTCACATGTATTACCTGCTTTAATTAGAAGGTTTCATGAAGCAAAGGAGCAAAATGTAGCCGCTGTAACTATATGGGGTAGCGGCAAACCAAAGCGCGAATTTTTATTTGCTGATGATATGGCCGAGGCTTGTTATTATTTAATGAAAAATTATGATGAAACTGGACTTATAAATATTGGCACTGGTCAAGATTTATCAATAAAAGAGTTGGCTTTGTTAATAAAAAAAATTATTGGTTACAATGGCGAAATACAGTTTGATACTACCAAGCCTGATGGCACACCGCGAAAACTGATGGATGTGAGTAAACTACGTAGCAAAGGATGGCAACATACTATTGAATTAGAAGAAGGTATTAAATTGGCTTATAATGATTTTTTAACCAAACAATAGGTAAATTAAAGTGTTTAAGCAACCTGTTTACAGTATTTAAAGTTATTGTGATCAGCGATACAGTTATTATTAATAAAATGTTTGAGCAGCCAGCGAACCAGCCATATAATTTCTTTAAACCACCTGTAAATATTAATATAGCAATTATTGGTCTGGGTTATGTAGGGTTACCGCTTGCAATAGAATTTGCAAAAAAGTATCAGGTTGTAGGATATGATATTAAACAAAGTCGGATTGCCGATCTTAACAACAACTATGATCAAACGCTTGAAGTTGACACTGATAGTATAAAACTAGTAACAAATTCCACATCTAATACTGGTTTAAAATTCACATCTGCTATTAATGATATTGCCTTATGTAATGTATACATAGTATCAGTACCCACACCAACTGATAAACATAATAAACCTGATTTAAGTTTATTAAAAGCGGCAAGTGAAACGGTAGGCTCCATGATTAAAAGTGAGGATGTCGTTATCTATGAATCAACTGTTTATCCGGGAGCAACAGAAGAGTTTTGTATACCAATTATTGAACAGGTTTCAGGTCTTAAGTTTAACTATGATTTTTTTGCAGGATATTCGCCGGAACGGATCAATCCAGGCGACAAAGTACATACACTTACGAATATTTTAAAAGTCACATCGGGATCAACACCGCAGGTTGCAGATTTTATTGATGATCTATATTATTCAATTATTAAGGCAGGTACACATAAGGCGCCAAGCATTAAAGTTGCCGAGGCATGCAAAGTTATTGAAAATACTCAGCGCGATGTAAATATTGCTTTTGTAAATGAATTAGCCAAAATATTTAATCTTTTAGGTATTGATAGTAAGGCTGTTTTTGAAGCGGCTGCTACCAAGTGGAATTTTTTGAATTTTAAGCCCGGATTGGTAGGCGGTCATTGTACCGGGGTAGATCCATATTATTTAGCCCAGCGAGCCCAGGAAGCAGGCTATCACCCGGAAATGATTTTGGCTGGACGCCGTCTAAACGATAGTATGGGGACATACGTAGCGTTAGAGGTGATTAAACTGATGGTCAAAAGAGATATACCAATCAAAAACTCAAACATTTTGGTATTGGGATTTACCTTTAAAGAAAATTGTCCAGATGTACGTAATACTCGTGTTATAGATATTATTAATGTACTTAAAGAATTTGGGGCCAGTTACCATATTTATGACCCTTGGGCAGAATCTACCGAAGTATTAAAAGAATACAATATTAATACTACAAATAAGTTTGATTCTTTAAATCAAAGATTTGATAGCATCATACTTGCTGTAGCTCATGCTGAGTTTTTAAAAATTGATTATAATAGTTTAAAAAAAAGCAAATCATCAATAATATATGATATTAAAGGTGTGCTTGATAATAATATAATTGATGGGCGTCTATAATATATTTTTCTGCATCAAAATCGTTTAATTTGCTTATAATTGCGCAAATTTAATTACAGGGCTAGTATTTTAAATATCATTTAATGTCGGATCAAAAATCAAAATGATGACTTATATAAAAGCATATCTATCTATTCTAATTGTATGTTTTTTAACCCTCTCAGCATCAGCTCAAACTTTTTCTCCAAATACTAACGTTGATGCATATTCAGATGCTGAAATAAAACAAGCTTTGCAACAGGCCCAGTCACAAGGATTGACTGATGCGCAAATAATACAGCGTGCACAAAGTGCTGGTATGTCAAGTGCTCAAGCGCAACGGTTACAGTATAGAATATCCGAGATCAGACAAAAGGATGGTAGTAATACATCAATGAACCTGGGTATTGATACGACCAGGCAAGCAGGAAGACAATACAATAGCAAGGATAACAACGATACTACACAAGTAAGAAAGCAAAATCAGGTTAATATATTTGAAAGTTTAATCCCTAAAATTTTTGGGGCTGATCTTTTTAGGAATAGTAAAGCCAATACATTTGAACCAAGTTTAAAAATAGCTACACCTGTAAATTATATTTTAGGGCCTGATGATAAGTTGATCATAAACGTGTATGGTAATTCATTAGCTAATTGGAACTTATCGGTATCACCCGAAGGGAATATTAATATACCCGGTGCAGGCATATTAAAAGTGTCCGGTAAAACAATTGAGCAAGCTACTACGGATATTACAAATAGGCTAATAGCTAATAATTATGCAATTGGAAGGGGTACCAATGTAAAAGTAACCCTAGGAGATATACGCAGCATAAAAGTAAATATAACAGGACAAGTTGTAAGACCGGGCACTTACACCATCTCATCATTATCCACTGTAATGAATGCATTATTTCAAGCAGGCGGACCAAGTGATGTAGGCTCATTCCGTAATATTGAGGTGATCAGAAATAGCCGTGTGATACAACGGATGGATATATATGATTTTTTGGTAAAAGATAGTCAAAAAGGAAATATTACCTTGCGTGATCAGGATATTATACGTGTACCAACGTACAGGATGAGGGTTGAACTAAAAGGTGAAGCTAAAATTCCCGCACTGTTTGAAGTATTACCGGGAGAAACTTTACAAGATGTGTTAAATTTTAGCGGAGGATTCACTGACCAGGCTTATACTGCCCGTATTAAAGTAGATCAAGTGGATGGACAACAACGTCGCATAACAGATGTATTTGAGGATGAGTACAAAACCTATACACCTCTACGTGGTGATAAATACATAGTTGAAAGAATATTAAACCGGTACGAAAATCGTGTAACTATTAAAGGCGCTGTATTTAGACCAGGCGATTTTGAGTTGCAAAATGGTTTAACTATAACACAGCTGTTAAAAAGCGCTGGTGGTGTGAGAGAAGATGCTTTTACCAGTAGAGCCAGCTTGGTTAGACTTAATCCTGATAACACGGTAAGCCAAATATCATTCAATTTGGACGATATTAAGAAACCAGGTCAGGATATTGTTTTGCAAAGAGAAGATGTAATAACTATATCATCGATTTTTGATTTACGCGGACAATATAAGGTAACGATTCAGGGTGAAGTTAGGAAAGCAGGCGATTTTGCATATGCAGATAGCATGAAAGTAGCTGATTTGATCGTAAGGGCAGGAGGATTTACAGAAGGGGCCAGTAACAAGCGTATTGAGGTTGCGAGAAGAGTATTTGATAGTGATCCAAGACAAAAAGATACTAAAGTAGCAGATGTTTTCAAAATCGATATTAATGATTTGAAAACTAGTGATAGTTTTACACTTAAGCCGTATGATATCGTATCAATTTACAGTTTGCCTGGGTACGAAATGCCAAAAATGGTTAGAATAGAAGGAGAAGTAATGTATCCTGGGCCTTATTCTATTCAGAAAAAAAACGAGAAGATATCAGATTTAATTCGACGTGCCGGTGGTTTAACAGCATCAGCAGATGTAGATGGTAGTAGTTTAAAGCGTAACTATGATGCTATAATAAGTTCAGATAAAACCAAAATTGATACTGCAGCCATAAATAGAGAAAGGATGGACCGACTTAAGCGATTAAAGCAAACTTATAAAGATTCGACTTCAACTTACACAGATTCAGCACAATTAAGAAATAATTTTGTTGGTATTAATTTACGTAAGGTATTACAAAAGCCGGGTATAAATGAAGATCTTATATTAGAAAATGGTGATGTTTTAAGGGTGCCTAAACAACAACAAACGGTTAAGGTAAATGGCGAAGTTTTATTTCCGAGTGCTGTTGTGTACAAAAATAACAAAACCTTTAGAGGATATGTGTTAAATGCAGGTGGTTTTTCGCCATCAGGTCTAAAAAGCGGATCATACGTGGTTTACGCCAATGGAACTGTTAAAGGAACAAGAAAATTTTTATTTTTTAACTTTCACCCGACTGTAAAGCCGGGAAGTGAAATTTTTGTTCCTAAAAAACCTATAAAGAAAGATAATTTTGCGCAAATAATAGCCTTGACAACAAGTGTGGTTTCGTTAGGAGCAATTATAATGGGAGTATTAAGTTTAAATAACAGATAGTTACTAAAAATGGATAGTTCCAATACCAATTACGAGGTTATTAATAGCAATACAGATGAAATTTCCATAAAGGAGTTGATCATGAAAATTAAAGAATGGTGGAGCTTTCTTTTAAAAAAATGGATAATTATATCATGCGCCGGAGTTTTTGGTGCTATTATAGGGGTAGCCTACTCTTTTTTAAAAAAACCGATTTATAAAGCTGAGTTAAGTTTTGCGTTAGAGGATGAAAAGTTATCAGGTGGAGGATTAGGTGCTGCAATGGGTTTAGCGAGCCAATTTGGTTTAGATTTAGGTGGTGGCGGTGGTGGTGCATTTTCTGGCGACAATTTACTTGAGTTAATGAAATCGCGCTCAGTTGTAGAAAATACTTTATTAACTACAATTAATGTTAATGGAAAAAACCAAACTTTGGCTGAGCTTTATATTTCCTTTAAAAAGCTTCGCAAAAATTGGGAGGACAAACCAGAATTTAAAAGTGTAATTTATCCACCTAATTCAGATCGCTCAAAATATACACTTCAACAAGATAGTATATTAGGTGTTTTTTACAAATCATTAATTGAGCGTGATTTAGAAGTTGATAAAGTAGATAAAAAATTAAGTATCATTTCTGTAAAAGTGACTTCAGAAAGCGAATTATTCGCAAAAGCATTTACAGAAGTGCTTGTAAAAAATGTTTCTGACTTTTATATTAATACGAAAATAAAAAAGTCTGTTCAAAATGTTAATATTTTGCAAAGTCAAACTGATTCTGTGCGAAGAGAATTAAACGCAGCAATTAGTGGAGTTGCAGCATCAACTGATAATAACCCTAATCCAAATCCGTTACTACAAATACTTCGTGTACCATCTCAACGGCGAAGTATTGATGTAACAGCTAATTCGGCAATTTTAAATGAATTGGTTAAAAATTTAGAATTAGCCAAAATCTCGTTACGAAAAGAAACACCTTTAATACAAATCATTGATAAACCAATTTTGCCATTAGAGAAAGATAAAGTAGGAAAAATAAAAGCCTTAGTTATTGGTGGAATATTAGGCGCGTTTTTAATGGTATTGTATCTTGTTTTGATACGAGGATATAAAAATATTATTGAAAAGGGGTTATAAGGCTGCTTATAACCTTGTGGTCTTGCTCAAAGGATTTGTGTCTTTCAAGATTATAATATAAAATATGTATTTAGAAAATAAGAAAGTATTAGTAACAGGAGCTGATGGTTTTATTGGAAGTCATTTAGTTGAACAACTATTAGAGGAGGGTTGCAGGGTAAAGGCTTTTGTATACTACAATTCATTTAATAGTTGGGGGTGGCTTGATACTTTATCAAAAGAACAACTTGATAAGATCGAAATTTTTGCCGGTGATATAAGGGACCCTAACGGGGTCCGTACTGCTATGAAAGGTATTGATGTTGTGTTTCACCTTGCCGCATTAATAGCAATTCCATTTAGCTATCATTCCCCAGACTCCTACATAGACACAAATGTTAAAGGTACTTTAAATATAGTGCAAGCGGCAAAGGATTTAAATATTGAGCGTGTAATGGTGACGTCAACTTCTGAAGTTTATGGAACAGCGCAATATATTCCAATTGATGAAAATCATCCACGGCAGCCCCAATCCCCTTATTCGGCCAGCAAAATTGGTGCAGATAGTATTGCACATTCCTTTTATAACAGTTTTGACTTACCGTTAACTATCGTTCGTCCCTTTAATACTTATGGGCCACGCCAATCAGCAAGAGCTGTAATACCTACAATAATAACACAACTGCTAAATGGCAAAGACGAAATTAAACTGGGAGATGTTGTGCCTAGCAGAGATTTGCTTTTTGTAAAAGATACCGCTAACGGATTTATAGAGATTGCAAAGTCAGACAGCTTAATAGGTCATGATTGTAATATTGCAACCCAGTCAGAAATTTCCGTGGGAGACCTTGCCAATGAATTAATTGAACAAATTAATCCATCAGCCAAAATTGTTGTTGATAATATCCGGTTGAGGCCCGAAAAATCTGAGGTATTTAGATTATACGGTAGCAATGAAAAAATTAAACAACACACCAAATGGGAACAACGCTACACACTTCAGGGAGGATTAGCCGAAACTATTGCCTGGTTTAGTAAAAAGGAAAATTTAATACAGTATAAAGCAAATATTTATAATATATAATTATACAATGGATGCCCTATTTGAAAATATTGCTGCTGTTATTAAAAAACAATTTCCCCAAGAATATTTTATTCCATTACATGCGCCGTTATTTATCGGAAACGAAAGAAAATATGTCATGGAAACTATCGATTCAACTTTTGTTTCATCAGTTGGAGCTTTTGTAACACGCTTCGAAGAAATGATGTGTCAAATAACCGGCGCATCTTATGCGGTTGCTATAGTAAATGGCACAAGTGCATTGCATATGGCCCTATTAATGGCAGATGTTAAGCAGGATGATGAGGTTTTATCACAAAGTTTGACATTTATTGCAACCTGCAATGCAATTAGTTATATAGGTGCAAAACCTGTATTTATAGATGTTGATAAAGATACATTGGGAATGTCTCCTGTAGCTTTACAGGAATTTTTAGAAAACAATGCAGAGATCAAAGACGATGGATTTTGCTACAATAAAGTAACCGGGAAACGTATAAAAGCTTGCGTTCCAATGCATACCTTTGGTTTACCCTGCAGAGTTGATGAACTTGTAGAAATTTGTGATAAATGGAATATTACTCTTGTTGAAGATGCCGCCGAGTCTTTAGGCAGTTGTTATAAAGACAAACACACGGGTACATTTGGTGAAGTAGGAATATTTAGCTTTAATGGTAATAAAATTGCAACCAGCGGTGGTGGTGGTGCATTAATAACAAACAACGAAATCCTGGCAAAAAGGGCCAAACATTTAACTACGCAAGCAAAAGTCTCTCATGCATGGGAATTTTTTCATGACGAAATTGGATATAATTTTAGGATGCCCAATTTAAATGCGGCCTTGGCATGTGCGCAATTAGAGCAATTAGATTTATTTGTACAAAATAAAAGAGTGCTTGCACAAACTTATAATACTGAACTTGGGTTGTTAAATGTGAATTTTTGTACTGAAATAGATAAAGCGAAATCAAATTTTTGGTTAAACGCAATATTGTTAAATAATATTGAACAACGCGATGCTTTTTTAAAATACTTGAATAGTAATGGTATAATGGCGAGACCGGTGTGGAGGTTAATGCATAAACTCCCAATGTTTGAAAGTTCATTTAGAGGAGATTTATCAAATAGCGAATTTATTGCCGATAGGCTGGTAAATATTCCTAGTAGTGTAAGATTTTGAAAAAAAATGCAATAATAATAGGATATTCAGGGCATTCATATGTGGTGCTGGATACACTATTGTCAAACAAATTTCATGTTTTAGGATATTGTGAAAAAGAAAAAAAAGCAAGTAATCCCTATAATTTAGAATATTTAGGAGAAGAAAACGACCCTGAATTAAATTCGTTATTTGAAACAAGCCATATTTTTATTGGCATAGGTGATAATAAAGCCAGGGCAGAAATTTTTAATAGTTTTTTTAAAAAAAATATAACATGTCCCTTTGTAATTCATAATTCGGCCAATGTTTCTCCATTAGCCCAAATAAATTTGGGCACTGTTGTTTTGCCGGGAGCTATCATTAATTCTTGTGCGCAATTAGGCAAAGCAATAATATGTAATTCATCCTCTGTTATTGAGCATGAATGTAAAATTGAGGATTATTGCCACATTGCACCAGGCGCTGTATTAGCCGGCAACGTGAGCGTTGGGGCATATTCTTTTATTGGAGCTAATTCAGTAATTAAACAAGGCGTTAGGATCGGTTCAAATGTAATAATTGGAGCAGGTTCGGTTGTAACTAATGATGTTGAAAGCGGAGCAGTTGTTTATGGAAACCCGGCTAGAAAAAGAAAATGAAGAAAGTAATCATTATAGCGGAAGCAGGAGTAAACCATAATGGCGACATTGGTGTAGCCAAACAACTAATTGATGCTGCTGCAGATGCAGGGGTTGATTATGTAAAGTTTCAAACCTTTAATGCTAACAGGCTGGTTAGTAATAAAGCTGTTAAGGCTGATTATCAAAATAAAAATACTGGTAATGAAAGCGAAAGCCAGTTGGAAATGCTGAAAAAACTTGAATTAAGTGATTCTGATCATTACGAATTAATGGCTTATGCCAAGAAAAAAAATGTTAATTTTTTTTCTACAGCCTTCGACATTCAAAGTTTAGAATTTTTAAAAAAACTGGGATTAAAGTTATTTAAAATACCTTCAGGAGAAATAACAAATTTACCTTACCTGCGAAAAGTGGCGCAGCTTGCAGACGAAATTATTATTTCAACAGGGATGTGCACAATGCAGGATATTGTGGATGCGATATCGGTTTTAAAAAGTTCTTCTTCAGCCAAAATATCAATTTTACATTGTAATACAGAATACCCCACTCCTTATAAAGATGTTAACTTATTGGCTATGTCTGAAATAAAAAAAACATTTAATACAGATATAGGGTACTCTGATCATACTTTAGGTATTGAAGTACCTATTGCCGCGGTAGCACTAGGAGCCAAAATTATTGAAAAGCATTTTACTTTGGATAGGAATCTTGAAGGACCGGATCATGCAGCATCGTTAATCCCTTCCGAACTCAGCGCAATGGTATCAGCAATCAGAAATATTGAAGTGGCGTTAGGCTCGGGCATTAAAAAGCCCAGTACTTCAGAATTAAAAAATATAAATATTGCCAGGAAAAGCATCCATTTAAAAGTTGATAAAAATTTAGGAGATATTATTGAAGAAGCTGACTTGGAAATGTTACGACCAGGCGATGGTATTTCGCCAATGAAAATGGAATCAGTGGTTGGAAAGTTTGTTAATAAAAAACTTCTGGCAGGGCACAAATTAAGCATTACAGATATATCATAGTGAAAATAGGAGTATTAACTAGTTCGAGAGCTGATTTTGGTATTTATTTACCATTATTAAAAGCGCTTAAAAGCGATAATGAGTTTGAGGTAAAAATAATAGCATTTGGCACGCATTTTTCCTCTTTGCATGGCAATACGCTAAACGAGATATTGGATAACAAGTTTGATGTAAACTACAAGATAGAATCCATGTTACTAACGGATTCCCCAAATGCAATATCTTCATCAATCGGGCTAACCACTTTAAAATTTGCCGATTTTTGGAAAACTCATGCCTCGTTGTTCGATATTGTTTTTTGTTTAGGCGACAGATTTGAAATGCTGGGAGCAGTATTGGCAGGTGTTCCGTTCCAAATCAAATTTGCCCATATACATGGAGGTGAAACAACGTTAGGAGCAATTGATAATGTTTTTAGGCATTCAATTACTTTGGCATCAAAATATCACTTCGTTTCAACAGAAAAGTATTTGCAAAGAGTAACAGAAATTGTTAGTTCAAGCGAAAATATTTATAACGTAGGGGCCCTAAGCCTTGATAATTTAAAATCAGTTGAGCTATTAAGTTTAGAAGAATTCGACAAAAAGTTCGGAATAGATCTTTCCATTAAAACTATTTTAATCACATTTCATCCCGAAACAGTGGCATTTGAAAAAAATAGCGAATATGCGGATGAAGTAATAAAAAGCATTTCAAAACTGGTGGATTATCAGGTTTTGATTACCATGCCTAATGCAGATACTTTTGGTAAATTGATCAGGGAAAAATTTATTTCAAATTTTAACACATCAGACAGAGTTTTTTTAATAGATCATTTAGGGATAAAAGCTTATTTCACAGCTTTAAAATATTGCTGCTTCCTTTTGGGAAATACTTCAAGCGGGATAATTGAAGCAGCATCGTTTGGCAAATATGTCATCAATTTAGGCGATAGACAAAAGGGTAGATTAGCTGGTGAAAATGTTATCCACACAAAAATTAATTGTGATAGCATATTAACTGCTGTTAATAAAATAACAAAGGCGCTGTCTTTATCCAATAAAAATATTTATTACAATGATGGAGCAGTTAGCGGCATATTGCAGGTGCTGAAAAAAATTAATAAAGTTTCATAAAATGAAGTATAATTATAAAAGACATCTGATTGAATCAAACAGCCCTATAAAGGAAAGCTTATCCAGGCTTGAAGAGTTGGGTGCTGATGCAATTGTGTTTATAATAAATGAAGACGGAAAACTTTTGGGTGCCCTAACTGATGGTGATATAAGACGAGGGTTAATAAAAGGTACAAGCCTTGATAGTAATGTTAATTCATTTATACAGCCAAACCCCAAATATATTTGCAGGGGTAAATACACTATTAACGAAATTATAGAATACAGAGAAAAAGGTTTAAAAGTATTACCGGTAATTGATAGCGAGGGGATAATAGTAAATGTAATAAATTTTAGATTTCTTAGATCGTACTTGCCGGTGGATGCGGTTATTATGGCCGGCGGAAGAGGGGAACGCTTAAAACCATTAACTGATGTATTACCAAAGCCATTGCTGGAGGTTGGCGGCAAAGCCATAATACAACACAATATAGATAGACTAATAAATTTCGGTATAGATGATTACTGGATATCTATCAGATACCTGGGGGATAAGATCAAAGATTTTTTAGGTGATGGGCTTGAAAGGGGGGTATCAATTAAATATATTCAAGAGGACGATCCTTTAGGTACGGTTGGAGCCATATCATTAATTGAAAAATTTGAAAACGATTACGTTCTGATCACTAATTCAGACCTTCTGACAAATTTGGATTATGAAAATTTTTTCCTGGATTTTATTAATTCCGATTCTGATTTTTCTGTAGCAACCATTCCGTATAATGTAAATATACCTTATGCAATTTTAGAAACAGCTGATGGTGTAATTAAAAGTTTTAAAGAGAAGCCAACCTATACTTATTATGCAAATGCAGGTATTTATTTAATGAAAAAGCACTTGTGTGAAAATATTCCTAAAAATCAAAAATATGATACCACAGATCTTTTAGATTATTTAATAACAAACAATTATAAAGTTACATCTTACCCTTTAAGAGGTTATTGGTTAGACATTGGTAAGCATGATGATTATAAAAAAGCACAAGACGATATAAACTATATTAAATTTTAGTAATGGAAAATTTTATTTTGATTGTAGGACTCGGCTCAATGGGTAAGCGAAGAATTCGAAACCTGCAAGCATTAGGGTTAACAAAATTAATTGGTTTTGATAAACGTAATGACAGACGTCTTGAAGCTGAACAGAAGTATAATATTATTTGTAGTGATACTTTAGATTCAATTATTGACAAGTTTAAAATTGATGCAATGATAATATCTGTACCACCAGATATCCATCATTTATTTATGAAAAAAGCTATCGAATTAGGCGTCCCTGCTTTTATTGAAGCCAGTGTTGTTGATTTGCACTTTGAGGATATTATTAAAAATGCAAAGAAGAGTAACGTATTGTTAGCCCCTTCATGTACATTGCATTTCCATCCGGCAATAAAAGCCATACAGAAAATTATAGAAGGGGGGGAGTTGGGTACGGTTTCTAACTACTTATATCATTCCGGGCAATTTTTACCAGACTGGCACAGTTATGAAGACGTAAGCGATTATTATGTTTCAAACAAAGATACAGGTGGCGGACGGGAAATTGTTCCATTCGAATTAACATGGATAACAATGCTGCTTGGATTTCCGATACGTGTTGTTGGGTTGTATAAAAAAGCAATTAATATAAAAGGTGCTGAAAACATTGATGACACCTATAACTTATTAATGGATTATGGTAAATACATTTTTAACTTATCGGTTGATGTGGTATCAAGGTATGCAACCAGAAGATTAACTATAAATGGTGATAAAAAACAACTTTATTGGAATTGGGATGATAATGAAATTAAAATATTTGAACCTGAAAATAATAGTTGGAAATCTATAAAATATGATACCGTTTCGGCTCAAACCGGGTATAATAAAAACATTACCGAGCAAATGTACATTGAAGAGATGGACGCATTTTTAAAAGCCGCTAAAAAGGTAGCAGATTTTCCTAACACACTTGAAAATGACCATAAAGTTTTAAAATTGTTGTACGCTGTAGAAAGATCAGATAATAACAACCGAATTGAAAAATTATAATGGACGGAATATTTATTACTGCAAGATTAGGTTCGACAAGGTTAAATGAAAAGCACCTGATTAAGGTTGCAGGAAAAACATTTATAGAGTGGTTAATAGAAAGGTTTTGTTATGAGTTTGAAGATGAATTATTAAAAGGCAAAATTAAAATTTTCATCACCACATCTGTAAATCCTGAAAATAGAAAATTTGAAACATTAATTAAAAATCCTAATGTTATTATATTCTACGGCTCTGATGATAATATTCCTCTAAGGCATTTGGAATGTGCAATTAAATATAATATAGATAACATTATATCTGTTGATGGCGACGACGTACTTTGTAGCACATATTATGCAAAATTTGTTTTAAAAGAGTTGGCAAACAATCATACTATGGTTAGTACGCAAGGCTTGCCGTTAGGTATGAATATTACAGGATACTCTAAAAAGTTTTTAGAAAAATCGCTGGTAGATAATAAGCAAAAAAAGCTTGAAACTGGTTGGGGTAAAATATTTGATCAATCCTTAATTAATTATATCCAAATTGATGATTATAAAGAGGCCATAAATTTACGGATGACTTTGGATTATGAACAAGATGCCAATTTTTTTAAGGCAATAATTAACGGATTGAAAAATGAAATTATAACAATTAAAGACGCCGACTTAATATTATATATTATTCAACAAAATTTTTCAGTTTTAAATGAAGAATTAAATGGCGAATATTGGGAGAATTTTAATAAACAAAAGAGCGAAGAAAGTTAAACAACCCTTATTTGTTAATCATATAAGTAATAATTATAAATAATGGATTATAGTAAACGTTTACATAATATTATACCAGGGGGAGCGCATACTTATTCAAGAGGCGATGACCAATTTCCGTCAAATGCACCTCCTATATTGGTGAAAGGAGAGGGTGCGTATGTTTATGACCCTGATAACAATAAATACCTAGATTATGGAATGGGTTTACGTTCTGTTAACATTGGCTACGGAAATAAAGAAGTTGCCGACGCATGTTATACCGAAATATTAAAAGGGAATAACTTAACCAGGGCCTCAATAATTGAATTGGAGGCGGCAGAATTATTGGCAAGCATAATACCGTCGGTTGATATGGTTAAGTTTGCTAAACACGGATCAACAGTAACTACAGCGGCTGTTAAATTATCAAGAGCATATACTCAAAGAAAATATGTAGCCGTACCCTTTGAGCAACCTTTTTTTTCATTTGATGATTGGTTTATTGGATCGACAATAATGGATGCAGGTATACCTGAAGAAAGTAAATCACTCACCTTAAAATTTAATTATAATAATATTCAATCCCTTCAACAATTGTTTGATAAACATCCAGGTGAGATTGCATGTGTGATGATGGAAGCAGCGACAAATATTGAACCTGATGGTGATTTTTTAAAACAAGTTCAGACGTTATGTAAATTAAATGGAACTGTTTTCATAATAGATGAAATGATAACCGGTTTTCGTTGGCATATGCAGGGCGCTCAAACTTATTTTAACCTGCAACCTGATCTTTGCACTTTTGGTAAGGCAATGGCAAATGGTTTTGCTGTTGCCGCTTTAGCAGGAAAAAGAGAAATAATGGAAATTGGAGGGATTGTTAATGAGGGTGCCACGCGTGTATTTTTAACATCAACAACTCATGGGGCAGAAATGAGCGCATTAGGCGCATTTATTAAAACCATAGAAATTTTAAAAAGAGAAGATGTAGTAAATCATTTTTGGAGCTACGGGCAAAACCTTAAAGATGGGATGAACTCAATAGCGAAAGATTTAGGTATCAATGACAATTTTTATGTTGAAGGTTATCCTTGTTCTCCAAATTATACAGCAAAAAATAATGAACTGCAGGTATCAATGCCAATGAGAACCTTGTTTGCACAAGAAATGGTAAAGCATGGTATATTAATGCCATATATAGCAATATCAAACTCACATAAAAACGAGGAACTGGATAAAACACTAAGTGCAGTTAAAAAATCATTAGAGGTATACAAAGAGGCATTACACAATGGGTACGATAATTATTTGCAATCGGCTGTAATTAAACCTGTTTTTAGAAAATATAATTAATGTTAAAAGATAAAGTTGTTATTGTAACCGGAGGTAATGGATTAATAGGTCAAGCTATTGTAAAAGATCTTTATAGCCATAATGCAATTGTGATAAATGCCGAAATAAATGTAACTACTAATCTTGATAAGGGTATAATTAATTGTGACATAACCGATAAAGTATCTGTTAAATCAATGATTGATTTAGTATTTGAAAAATACAAACGCATTGATGGCCTAGTTAATAACGCCTACCCGCGAACAAAAGACTGGGGAAATAAGTTTGAAGATGTACAACTTGGTTCGTGGAAAAAAAACGTTGATATGCAACTAAATAGTTGTTTTTTTTTAAGCCAGTTAGTTTTAAATATCATGAAACAACAAAGATCAGGCAGTATTGTAAATATTTCATCAATATATGGTGTAGTTGGTAATGATTTTACTGTATATGAAAATACCGATGGAATGACCTCGCCAGTGGCATACGCCGCTATAAAAGGTGCCATTATAAATTTAACAAGATATCTTTCATCATATTTTGGACATTATAACGTACGTGTAAACTGTGTTTCTCCGGGTGGAATATTTAACCATCAGCATCCCCAGTTTGTTAAAAATTTCGAAAATAAAGTTCCATTAAAAAGAATGGGCACTCCCGAAGACATAGCCCCATCCGTAAGCTTTTTACTTTCGCCGGGCGCAACATACATCACCGGTCAAAACCTGATTGTAGATGGAGGTTGGACCAGTATTTAAATAATTTTTAATGAAAATATTAATAACAGGAGCCGCAGGTTTTATAGGGTTTCATCTAAGTAATTCACTGTTAAAATTAGGACATGAAATTGTGGGAATGGATAATATTAATGATTATTATGATATTTCGCTTAAAAAGGACAGGCTTGATTTACTTATAAGTAATAACAATTTTAAATTTCATAAAATAGATTTATGTGATTTTGAAATGCTGCAAAGCATTGTAAGCACATTTAAACCGGATATTGTAATAAATCTTGCAGCTCAGGCCGGCGTACGTTACTCTATAAATAATCCATTTGCCTATCAAAAGTCAAATTTGGAAGGTTTTTTGAATATTTTGGAAGTTTGCAGGCAAAATAATATTAAAAAGTTAATTTATGCATCAAGCTCCTCAGTTTATGGAAACAGTGAAAAAGAGTTTTTTTCGGAAGAGGATGACGTGAATAATCCTATATCGTTATATGCTGCAACAAAAAAGGCTAATGAATTAATGGCACATACCTATAGCCATTTATATAACATTAATTGCATAGGGTTAAGATTTTTTACAGTGTATGGTCCTTTTGGCCGGCCTGATATGGCTTACTTTAATTTTTTAAAATTATTATATAGTAATAAGCCTATCGATGTTTATGGTGGAGGCGAACTTTATAGAGATTTTACATACATTGATGATATTATTAACGGGATTATAGGATCAATTAAATTAGTTGAATCAGAACCATATAATATTATCAACTTGGGGAATAATAAACCAATAAAGCTTAGTGATTATATTTTAGAAATAGAAAAAATTACAGGTAAAGTTTTTATAAAAAATTACCTTGATGAGCAACCGGGAGATGTTAAAAGAACCTCGGCCAATATTGATAGGGCTGTTAGTAAACTGGGATACAAACCCAATGTGGACATAAATCAAGGAATGACAACTTTTATAAAGTGGTATGAGGAGTATTACAACATTCATAAATGAATTGGATTGTAGATTTTATATTAGGATTATTAATAATCTTATGTTTTTATTTAACACCAATAAAAGCAATACAATACTTTATCATATTCGCGTCAACCGCTGATGAATATTTTTCGGCAGTAGTTTTATGTTTGATATTGCCAGTAACGATTTATAAAACAGTTAAAGAAAAAAAGAACATAAAAATAACCAAAATAACCCTTCTTTTTGCTTTTTGGTTATTATACGCAACAATCACACTTTTTTGGGCCACAGACTATTTCCGTTATTTTACAGAAATTATTCAGCTTTTTATATCCGTTATCCTATTGTATCTTGTTTATATAATAATTGATACTCCCGAAAACTTAATTAAGATTTTAAATTCTTTGGCATATTCCGGTGCTTTAGTGGCTCTGTTAAGCGTAGTTAATTATAGTCAATTCAAAGAGTCGGCTATAAATTATTATGCAATAATAGCCCTGTTTACATTAATAGTATATCCGTTAGCAAGATTTAATAAATTAAGAGAGTGGGGAACCATAAAAATATTTATACAGGTATGTTTGGGGATATTAATTATACAAATTCATGATTCCAGGGCGGCTTTGGGTTTGTCAGGAATTATCATTTTATGGAGGTTTTTTTGGCTAAATAAAATAAATAAAAAAATAAAGTATGGCTTATTATTAGTATTTACAGCTGTATTTACATTATACCTTAGCAGGTATTTAGTAACAACCGATTACTTTTTAGATATTACAGATACCCAACAAAACTTTTCCAATTTAGAAAGGATAAGCCTTTTACAGCAAACCTGGGATTTATTTGTTACACATCCTTTTGGAATGGGGCAAGGCGCATGCAACGGTATATTTATGAAATCACAATATACTGTATTAAATTATCCTCACCCCCATAATACTTTTGCCCATTTAATGGTCGAACTTGGTTTTGTTGGGCTAATTATATACATAATACTGTTGATTCATATATTTAAATCATGGAGAAAAGCAAATAAATTTAAAAATGTGAGTAAAAACAATTACTTGATTTTTATAGCATTGGGGTTGTCCTTCCTTATACTGTTTTCCTATTCTTTTTTTGAGGATTTTTTGTTTAATGGGGTTTTTAATCTCTATATATTTGTTTTTATTGGTATTTGTTTGGCTATGGAAAAATTAATAATTACCAGTGATTAAAAAAATTACAAAAATTTTTACCACCTCGTTATTAGGTAAAATCCTCGGCTTTCTAAGGCTTCAGTTACTTACTGTATTTTTTGGTGCAAATTACCTTACAGATGCAATCATTTTAATTACTAATATATATTGGTTTTGGTCTAATAATATTGTTGATTCCCTGTTTTCAAACACATTGATTCCCAGGATAGCTGTCCACAGCAAAAAAAAGATGCAAATAGTGGAAGCGGTCAGAACAATCTCAGCAGTCAACATACTATCAATATTTTTAGGAATATTAGTAGTGTTTTTCTCCAAAAGCATTTTACATGTTTTTGCACCGGCTGCAAATGCCCAGTTATATAGCTATGGCAATTACCTGATGCTGTTAATGTTTCCTTTACTCTTTCTAATTCCGTTAACAGAAATATTTACACTTGTAAACCAGTATAACGAACGGTTTTTTATTTCCGCATCTAACATGACGATTTGGAACTCGTTTCAAATTATAGCTATTTTAATAGTTCATTTTTATTTAAAAGTCAATTTGCTTTTATATGTATATGCTGGTTGTACCATAATTTCTTATCTCATAACTGCTTCTATGCAGCTTACTGCTGTAAAGTATAATAAGCACCTATCTTTTAAATATTTATTCCATGTATCTTTTAAACATTTTAAAAGCAGTGTTTTACATAATTTCACCTACTTTTTGTCAACAGTTTTTTTACAGGTTAATCTATATGTGAATTTTGCATTTATTTCAACATTGGGAGCAGGTGCTATAACCATATATAATAACATTATTAAAGTGCCGGATGTAATACAATCATTAATAATGACCTCTCTCACTATTTTATTTTTTAATGAAATAGCAACCGAAAAGGAAAAAATTGTAACTCAATATAAAAAATTTACCTTTTATATATTTCTGATAACCTTGCTGCTTTATTCTTTGTGTTCAATGTGGGGCAAGCAATTTCTTTTTCTCGTATTTACCAAAGCAGTTTTTGCCCCCTTCCACGAGACTGGCGCTGTACTGATGTTTGCAACTATCAATATTTATTTTTTAGGCAAATACTTATTACTAATCAAAATAGCTATAATCCAAAACAATGGTAAATATTTATTAAAAATCACTTTAATAGCTTGTATATTAAATTTTATATTGAATTATTTGTTAGTGAGGCATTATGGAATGATGGGCGTAGTTGTTTCTACATTGTGTGTGCATATTTTATTATCACAAATAGTGCAGGCTATTATGTTAAAACTAAAAAGAGAACTCGGTATTATTTATCTGCTTGACGTAGCATTAATATCTATGTTTGTATTTACATTGTTAAAGTATAATTAATTAAATATGTGCGGTATTCTTGGTTTTTATAACCCTAATGAAAAAGTTTCAGACAAAATACTTGATAAGCTTATAAATGTTCTGCACCACCGGGGGCCGGATGGAGATGGTAAATTCTTAAAAAATGGCTATGCTTTAGGACATGTAAGATTAAGTTTGGTGGATTTGGCTACAGGATCCCAGCCAATTACTTTTAACAAATTAACCGTTGTTTTTAATGGCGAAATTTATAATCATAACGAACTGAGGCTCCGGCTAATAAATTCTGGTTATAAATTTGACACGGCATCTGATACTGAAGTATTATTAAAACTGTTTCATCAAAAAGGCCCCGAATGTATAAATGACTTAAACGGGATATTTGCTTTTGCAATTTTAAACAGCAATACAAATGAGGTTTTTTTAGCACGCGATTTTTTTGGAGTTAAGCCATTGTATTTTTTAAATTCAGGTTTAAACTTTGCATTTGCCTCAGAGTGGAAAACAATTTTTGAATACTTAAAAGAGGCAAAGATCCCATATAGTTTAAATATTAATGCTTTAACAGAATACCTGCGCAGTGGTTATCCTCAATCGGAAAGGCTTATCAACGAAATCGATTCTGTGCCCCGCGGAACTATGCTTAAATTTAGCAATGGCCAATATGAACCGGTTTATAAAATTGTTGCGCAAAACCCGACAAAATCAAACGTAAGCGATATAGAAGCCGCTTTAACTAAACAAGTTAAGCTTGAATTGGAAGCTGACGTGGAAGTGGGTATACTATTAAGCGGCGGAATAGATTCTTCCTTAATTACTTTTCTGGCTTCAAAAACGCAAAAACAAATTAAGACATTTTCTATTGGTTATGCAGAAAGTAAGCGGTATGATGAAACTAAATATTCAGAAATTGTGGCAAAAAAAATGGCTACAGATCATCATGTGTTTTATTTTAATGAAGACGACCTTTTAACAGAATTACCGGAATTGATTAATTGTTTAGATCAGCCGATATATGACCCGGCTATGTTGCCACTGCTGTTTTTATCTAAAAAGGTAAAAAAGCATGTAAAAGCAGTGCTTTCTGGTGATGGCGGAGATGAGTTGTTTGGAGGGTACACACACTATCGAATTTTAAAATACAAAAAATTATTTTCATTAATTCACAAACCATTAAAATTGGTTGCCCCTAATAATAATAAAGTAAAAGTATTGGGTAATATTTTGACGGATATCCATAAGCCCAAGGGCCCGTTTATGTATCATCCCGAATTGTTATCCTTTGATCGAAAGCAGTATACTAATACGGAAAAAAACTGGCGTGAAACCATGCAGGAAGAAATTGATACTACACTACAAAAAAAATTGCTGGTTAAAACTGATCTGAGTTCTATGTACTATGGTTTGGAAATAAGAGTCCCTTTTTTAAACAGGCAACTTTACGAAATATCAAATAGTTTGCCATCTAATAGTTTCATTAACCTGCTTTATGGAAAAATGATGTTGAGAAAGTTGGTTAAGAAATATATTAATGCAGATATTGCCTACAAATCAAAAAAAGGATTTAGAGTCCCTTTAAATAGTTGGGTACGCAGCGAAAAGCTTGGAGCCCACATAGATAACTCATTAAAATTTAGCAATGTTATACCCGAAGAAGTTATTTCAGCCAAAAATATTAGTTGGTTAATTGATGAAAAGCATAATGCTGAGTTAGGTAATGAGATATTCTCCCTTTATATATTAAACGAGTGGTTAAAAAAGCATAAAATATTTAATAATGAAGATACTTCAAATTAGAGGAGCATTTGAGGATAATGGCCCGGGTTCGCAAACGCTTACAATTTCAGAAGAATTAAGAAAAAGAGGTCATGATGTTGTTTTATGCGCAAGTGGAGGGTTAATGGTGCCCAAAATGATGTCGAAAGGCTTTCATGTTGAAATAATACCGGAGCTATCTATAAATAAAAGGAACCCCATTGCTGTTATAAAAGCAATAAGGGGCGCAAGACGATTTATTAAAAATAATGAAATTGAAATAGTTCATGCTCATAATGCGGCTACATTATATATAGCTTATATAGCTTGCTTATTTACACCACTAAAATCAAAAATTAAATTTTTTCATAGTTGCAGGGGGGTGGAACTAAGGAAGAATTATCAATGGCGTAACTGGATTTATAAAGGGTACCCGGCCCATATTTTTGCCGTATGTGAATTCACAAAAAATATATTAATGTCTTTCGGTGTTAAAGAAAGCCAAATTACCATTACTTATAATGGAGTTGATTTGGAAAGATTTAATATTGCTGAGGTTGATAAGCACCGTAAAGATATCAGGGACGAATTAGGTATACCGCAAGATGCGTTTGTTGTAGGGATCATAGGCAGGATGGAAACCAAAGGGCATGATATTTTAATTAAAGCCTTCAATCACTTATATGCAAAATACAAAAATCTTTATGTGGTATTGGTTGGCGAAGGGGCGCAATATAAAACCAATAAAGAATTGATTGAGAAGTTGGGAGTTACTGATAGAGCTATCCTAACGGGTTTTAGAACCGATGCAGAAAAATTAAATGCAGGGTTTGATATTTTTGCTTTATTATCAACAGGAGGGGAGATGTTTCCAAATGCTATTTTAGAGTCCATGTCGTACGCGCATCCCTTTATTGCCAGTGATTTAAGCGGAATACCCGAAATGACCAAATATGGTGAAGGATTCTTAGTGCCTATTGGGGACGATAAAATTGTGGCAGATAAGATAGAGCTTTTGATGAACAATCCACAAGTGCGTCAAAAAATGGGAACAGCTGCAAGAAACAGTGTAATTAATGTCTTTAATATCAAAAAAGTTGTTGATAAACTAGAGGATGCATATAAAAAATAAAAAAAAAATTGTATTTATCTGTTATGGAGGCGGGCATATAGAACTTGTAAAAGCTATACTTCCTACTCTATCTGAATCAAAACTATTTGATATTATTTTAATACCGTTAACTGTAGCAGTTAATGCGATACCCAGCAATGGGATAAAAGGTGTTACCATAATAAAACTATCTGAATTTTTGCCATTATTTGATGATAAAATTGATGATATACTAAAATATGGACTTTCCATTTTAAAGAAAAATTATAACCCCGCGGCTAATCTGGAAAAATTTGAAACAATCTTTTACCTGGGCCTTTCTATGTATGATGCTGTACAACATTACGGTATTGAGGAAGCCGCAACAAGATATTCTAAATTAGGGCGTCAAAGTTTTTTGCCTGTTGAAAGTATAAAGAGGGTATTTCAATACCTGAAACCTGATTTAGTTTTTACTACCAACTCGCCAAGGTTTGAACAAGCTGCGCTTATAGCAGCAAAGCAAATCAATATAAAAACTATGCAAATTTTAGATTTATTTGGCGATGGTTATCCTCAACCATCGGCTGATAATATCTTAGTGTTAAATGATAATGTTGCTAAAAAGCTAAAAAGCAGAGGAATTGAGGGCAGGTTTTTTTCAGTCGGTCAGCCAATTTTTGATTATACTGCTGCAACTGTTAATAAAATTGATAAACATAAACTATATGAAAAATTAAAAATAGATAGTTCTCGTAAAACGGTTTTATTTTGCCCAACCTTATATTATATATGGAATGATGATTTAACAATTAAAGAAATTGGGGATTTTCATTTAATTAATAAGCCCATGTTTGAAATTCTAAATTATCTCATTGAAAAATTTAACGTTAATATAATTATTCGCCCCCATCCTGTTAGCGATTCTATTGAAAATTACAGGGAGTATATTGCCGGTAATAAGCACTACTATTATTTTGACAATTCATTATTAAATATAACTGAGTCAATAGTTCTTGCAGATATCTGCCTTACATACAATTCTACGGTGGCTGTCCAGGCAGTAATTTGTAATAAAAAGGTTGTTACTTATAATTACGATTATAAACAAAAATATTTTTGGCCCGAGTTTACGCAGCATCCATTTAACTATGCAGCTAATTACAAAGAAATTAAAGAAACTTTAATCAGTCTGCTTGTTCAAGATAGTAATGATCAAAATGTTAATAGTTTTTATCAACCAGGCGCATCAGCAAAAATTTTAAATGTTATAAAAGATAATTTATGGAATTTTTAGTTATTGAAAACTCTCCGAAAAAAGCTAAAATATATGATCAAATTGGTATTGAAAGAATTTTTATTGACCTGGAAATTATAGGCAAAATTGATCGCCAGGGTCATCTTAATACTGTGATTAGTAAAAGTCATAGTATAGCCGATGTTGCACTGGTGAAAAAAGTATTAGTAAATAGTAAGCTATTAGTTAGGTGTAATCCTGTACATAACAATCTTAAAAATGAGATTGAAGGAATTATTGCCGGCGGGGCAGATATAATAATGCTGCCATATTTTAAGACAGTAACTGAGGTTGAAAAATTTATAAGTTATGTTAACAAGCGTGTAAAAGTTTGCCTGTTGTTAGAAACTCCGGAAGCATTGGTGCGTATAAATGATATTTTGGAAGTAGAAGGAATTGACGAAATTCATATTGGTCTTAATGATCTGCATTTAGGCTTAAAGCTTCAATTTATGTTTGAATTAGTAAGCAGCGGTTTGGTGGATTATTTGGTTCATAAAATTAAAAAAAAGAATATTCGTTTTGGAATTGGGGGTATAGCCAGTTTACAGGGAGGAATGATATCGGGTAGGGATGTACTTGTCGAACATGTACGGCTTGGCTCGTCAATGGTAATTTTGTCAAGAACATTTACACAGCAATTTGAAGATGATCAACTTGCTTTAAAGCACGAAATTGATTTAATAAGGGCGGAGGAAGAAAAATGTAAACAATTAACCCAGTCAAAACTCAATAAATTGCACTTACAATTTAAAGCGAAAGTTAACGTGATTGTAAAAAAATTAATTGACCCCCTTGGATAATAAAACCTGGATAAAAGTTTTAAAAATTATTTTAAAATATAGTTTTATCCCATAATTATCTACATATTCTAAATCTAAGCGGATTGACTCTTTTAATGTAAGTATGCTTCTTCCGCTTATTTGAGATAATCCGGTGATTCCGGGTTTAACTAAATGTCTTTTAACCCATTCTTCTTGAGTGTAATCAATCTCTTGTATTGGAGTGTCTGGCCTGGGGCCAACAAGGCTCATATCACCAACCAATACATTTATTAGCTGTGGCAATTCATCAATGCTGGTCCTTCTGATGAATTTACCAATTTTGGTAATTCGTGGATCTGAACCATTTTTAGTAGTAAAAGACTGTCTTAGAGCTTTCTTCTCCTCGTCGTTAAGACTTTGATCAGCATTTAATTGACCTGAAAATCTTTTAGGATCGGTAAACATAGATCTGAATTTATAGATATTAAAGGGGATTCGGTCTTTACCAATCCTCACTTGTTTATAAAATACCGAGCCTTTAGAATCTAATTTAATAATTATAGCGATAATTATTAAAACGGGAGATAGTATTATTAAGGCAATAAGAGATAAAAATCTGTCAAGAAAGGTCATTATAAAATTTAGTATATTAATAAATAGGTAAAGCTTATATTTGCAAATATATATATAAATAATGTGCGGAATAGCCGGCTTAATAAGCAAACAATCATATAATAACTCCTTAATAAATGATTTTGTTGAATCTGTTAAGCATCGTGGCCCTGACGAATTTGGTTTTTGCGAATTTGAAAACGCTTTTATATTAAATACGCGGCTTTCAATAATCGATATTGCAACCGGTCATCAGCCATTTATTTCAGATGACGGAAATATCGCCTTAGTTCAAAACGGAGAAATTTACAATTATGTTGAACTGAAGGAAGAGTTAATTACCATGGGTTTTCAATTCAAAACAAATTCAGACACCGAAGTTCTGTTAATTGGCTATCAGGCTTACGGAAAAGAGTTTGTTAAAAAATTAAATGGCATGTTTGCCATAGCTGTAGTTGATAAAACTAAAAGAGAACTTTACATTTACAGAGACAGGCTGGGTGTTAAACCACTGTATTTTTATCAGAAAGACAACACTATTTTATTCTCTTCAGAAATAAAAACGTTTTTAAAGTTTGAGCACTTTGATAATACCATTAATCATCAATCGATACACAACTATTTAATATATAATTATACACCTCTTCCGGAAACTATATTTAAATATGTTAATCATGTTTTACCTGGACATTATTACCAAATAAGCCTTGATGATATTTCTATTAAAAAACATCGTTATTGGCAACTTAATAACACACCGGAAGATTTTATAGCATCTGATGAAGTCTATTTAGAAGAAATTGACGCTTTATTATTTGATGCAACTAAAATAAGACTACGAAGCGACGTGCCTGTCGGCGCATTTTTGAGCGGCGGATTAGACTCAAGTTTAATCTGTGCTTATATGCATCAAATTACCCAAAAATCTTTCAATACATATACCATTGGTTTTAAAGAAAAGGAGTTTGATGAATCAGAATATGCACGCTATATCACAGGTAAATATGGACTTAACCATCATGTTAAGATATTAGAAGCTGATATTATTGATCTATGGAAAAAAACAACTTGGTTTAATGATCAGCCACACGGGGATATTTCTTTTATTCCAACTTATATAGTTTCTGAATTTGCATCAAAAGATCATAAACTGGTTTTAACTGGCGATGGAGGAGATGAACTATTTGCCGGGTATTTAAAATACCTTTCTTTAGAGAAATATGACGTTTCTTCAAAAGATTTTTTTGATTCGATCTCTTTATTTAAGGAGGGTGGTTTTATAAATGATATTTATACTGCTGAGTTTAAAAGTAAGATCAATTTAGATAGAGGTTATCAGCTTTTTGCAGAAGTTATTGCTAATGCCTCAAACAAAGACAATATTAACCAGGCTCTGTTTTTTGATACAGTGCAATTATTGCCCGGAAATAACCTGGTAAAACCTGATAAAATGGCCATGGCCAATTCATTAGAAACAAGAAGCCCATTTTTGGATTATAGATTCTTTGAAATGATGATGCGGGTACCCGGTGAACAAAAACTACAAAACAACGATACCAAATACATTTTGAAGAAGTTAGCGTTACGCTATTTTTCTAAAGAACATGTATATAGAAAAAAGCAAATGTTTACTGTACCTGTTGGCGAATGGTTTAAAAATAAACTTAGTTCATTTTTAATTGAAACCATATCAAGCAAAAGCTTTTTATCAAGGAACATATTTAAACAGGAACGTATTTTAGAAATGGTAAAACAACATATTGAAGGCTCTCAAAATTATACCAGAGAACTACGAGCAATAGTAAATTTAGAGATTTGGTTTAGAGAATTTATAGATAGTTAATACAATATTTGACCATCAGAGTAATTCATTATCACCTATAAAAGTAAATTTGTTATCGTAGAAAACACTTTTATATAATTTCTGTTAGTTAACTACATTATAATTTATTTCAAAATAAAAATTATATATACATTTGTTATAAAAAGCTATAAGTTTTGTTTACAAAAATAAATATTGTCCCACGTTGGATAATCTTCCTTTTGGACTTGGCAATGTGTCAGGCCTCTTTGGGTCTTGCCTATATATTGAAAAGTAACTTTGCCCTAGCTAATTTAAACTTTGTTGAATTTAGTAGGAGTTGCCTCATATTAGGTGTAATAAATATTATTGTATTTTTTAGCATTAAAACATATTCGGGAATTATCAGGTATACTAGTGCACAAGATTCTTTAAGGATTTTAGGTACAATATTTATAAGCAATGGAGCATTTTTCTGTTTAAATCTTGTATTTGTTGCCCTCAAACATCAATCCATTATACCAATCGCTACACTTATATTTACAGCGTTACTTAGCTTCTTGCTATTAATGAGTTACAGAGTGATAATCAAGTTTTTCTTTTTATATGTAAAAAATGTAAATCTTGATAAAAAGAAAATTATAATTTATGCTGCTGGAGAAGCTGGTTTAGCTACTAAAAGAACTTTTGATCATGATGGCAGGGTAAATAAAACCATTATTGCATTTGTTGATGATGATGAACGCAAAATTGGCAAAACTATAGATGGAGTTAAAATTCTGGACGCTCAAAATCTCGAGTCGCTTATAAAGAAACACGAGGTAGATGAAATAATTTTTGCTTCTTACAGCATTCCCGTTGAAAGGAAAAACCAAATTGTTGACGTTTGTTTAGAGCATAATGTTACGGTATTAAACATCCCACCCGCTGAGGCATGGGTAGGAGGGAAAATACACACTAAGCAAATACAAAATATCAATATTGAAAATTTGCTTAATAGAAAATCTATTCAAATTGATATTACCAATATTCAAAAGGAGTTAAAAGGAAAAAGAATATTGATAACAGGAGCTGCCGGTTCGATAGGGAGTGAAATAGTAAGACAACTATTAAAGTTTAATACAGACTTAATTATCATGTGTGATCAATCTGAAACCGCATTACACCATTTGTATTTAGAGGTTGAAGAAATGCATACCGATGTTAATTTTCATGCATTTATTGGTGATGTAAGGGATAAAGAAAGAATGAATTGCCTCTTTGAAATTTATAAGCCCCATTATGTATATCACGCTGCAGCATACAAACATGTCCCTTTAATGGAAGATAATGCTTCAGAAGCAGTAAAGACAAATGTTTTGGGTACTAAAACTATTGCTGATTTGGCGGTTAAATACGCGGTGCAAAAGTTTGTTATGATTTCAACAGATAAAGCAGTAAATCCAACAAATGTAATGGGTGCATCAAAGCGCATAGCCGAGATATATGTTCAATCGCTTAATAAATCAATAAGTAATAAAGAATTTAACTTTACTAATGGCTTAAGCCATTTAAACAATAACAGGCCAAATACAAGGTTTATCACTACACGTTTTGGAAATGTTTTAGGATCCAATGGGTCTGTTATACCAAGATTTAGACAGCAAATTGAAAAAGGCGGTCCCGTTACTGTTACCCATCCCGAAATAACCAGATATTTTATGACTATTCCTGAGGCGTGTAGATTAGTTTTAGAAGCAGGATGTATGGGGAAAGGGGGCGAAATATTTATTTTTGATATGGGTAAATCTGTAAAGATTGTTGAATTGGCAAAACGTATGATACGTTTAGCAGGTTTGATTCCAAATCAAGACGTTAAAATTGAATATACCGGATTAAGGCCTGGCGAAAAACTGTTTGAAGAATTGCTTAATAATCATGAAGATACAATGCCTACCCATCACGAAAAAATAATGATAGCTAAGGTTAGGGAATATTTATTTAATGAAATTGAAGGTCAAATTCACACCTTAATAAATCATGCCCAAAATAATGATGATATGGAGGTTGTAAAATCCATGAAACAAATAGTACATGAGTTTAAAAGCAAAAATTCTGTTTTTGAAGAATTGGATATGATAACTCAAGCGCTTCTAAATGAATAAAAATTTAATATTAGTATTTTTTCTACTTTTTATTGCCTATTCGTGCAAGAGTCGAGTCCAAAACGAAATTGTAGTATATAATAATACTTTTGAAAATAGTAATTTATCTGGGATAGTAGACGGGGCTATCACCCAATTTAATAATACTTCTGTTTTAGGCCAATATAACAATGGTGGGTTTACATTGAATGTAAATGATTTACCTAGACATGATTTAATTATTATATCATTTGATTTGTATATACATGATAGTTGGGATGGTAATAAATTAACCCCAAATGGTCCTGATGTATGGAAAATGTTGGTTGATGGTAATACTTATATTGACGCTAGCTTTGCTAATGAGAGCTGTATCCCCGGAAACTTTTGCCCTCCGCAATCTTATCCATTAAATTATCCCAACAACTATAATAATCCCAAAACAGGAGCTTATAGAACTGATTTGCCAGGCGTTTGTAAACTGGTAAACAACCCTGATGGAACAACATTGTATAGGATAGTAAAAACTTTTAAGCATTCTGATAAAGCACTATTACTACAATGCTTAGATAAATTGGTGCAAACTGATACAGCAACCCCTAAATGCGATGAAAGCTGGTCGGTTGATAATATTATTATCAAAGCCATTACCTTATGAAATTTGCAAAGCGTATAATAATTGCATTTTTTTTAATTTGCATATATAATTTGGCCTATACACAATCACTACCAGTTGGCACAATAGGTTTAGAAGATTACTATAGAAGAAGCCAGTTAATAGGTACTGTAGATACAAATGTCTCATTCACTGTAAGACCAATAATCCCAGCTTCTATAAACCCACTTTCCACACCATTTTATCCTGATAGTACTGAAAAAAGGTACAATTTATTAAATGCCCAAAGCTCATGGATATCACATAATGGAAAGCTTAAAACTGAAATTCTTCCGCTGACTCTGCAAACTCAATTTAACACACATCACCCATATGGTTGGAATGATGGTGCAATGATACCTGCCAAGGGATTTCAAACTTTTATGAGCACGGGTATTTTTATGCAGTATGGGATTTTAACCGTCCAATTGCGTCCTGAAATTGTCGTGGCTGCAAACACAGATTTTGAAACTTTCAATAAAAGCCATTATGATGTAGTTTTTGCCCGGTATTATGATATATATAACAATATCGATTTGCCCGTAAGGTTTGGTACAGAACAATACAATCAAATTTATTGGGGGCAAAGCAGTATCAGATTAAATTATAAATCATTTTCTTTTGGGTTATCAACTGAAAATTTATGGTGGGGTCCTGGTATCAGAAACTCACTACTAATGAGTAATACGGCCCCGGGCTTTAAGCACCTAACATTTAATACAAGGCGGCCGGTTAAAACGCCAATAGGAAGTTTTGAAGGCCAGTTAATAGGTGGCAGGTTAGAGAACTCGGGATATGCACCTCTAACTCCTGATGGAACATTTTTTAACACAAATTTGTACATACCCAAGCCCGATTATTGGAGATATTTAGCTGGTGTTATTATTACATGGCAGCCCAAATGGGTACCCGGATTATTTGTAGGATTAACCCAAAGTTCACAAAGTTATGGAAGAAATCTTAGCAGAATTGGCGATTATTTTCCATTTTTCTCTTCAGTAAAAAAAGTTAATGCTCCTGATGATCCGATTAATAGAATAGATCAAAGAAGTTCATTATTTATGCGCTGGTTATGGCCTACAGAACACGCCGAAATTTACTTTGAATGGGGGCGAAATAACACCACAGCTGATTTAAGGCAAACACTTTTATCGCCAGAAATATCGCGTGCTTATGTTTTTGGCCTGCGTAAACTCATAACAAGTAATAATTCAATAAATCAGGGCATATTGGTAGGTATTGAGGTAGCACAATTGCAGCAAAATTCAATTGAAAAACTTAAGTCTGGAGATGGCGAGTGGTATGTTAGTAAATATATTAGGCATGGGTACACTAATAATGGCCAATCATTAGGAGCGGGGATTGGCCCGGGCGGGAACTTACAATCTTTAGAAGTTAGTTGGGTAAAAGGGATAAAACGTATTGGATTGCAGTTGGAACGTTATGTACACGATAACGATTTTTACAACTATGCTTTTCATGATAGTGGCGATACAAGAAGGCATTGGACTGATTTAAGCTTGGCAGCTAATGGCGAGTGGAACTATAAAAATTTTATTTTTAATGTTAATATCTCTGCTATAAAAACGCTTAATTATCAATGGTATTTGATTCAAAATCCCGGCGATTTTTATTATGTTAAAGGTACTGATGCATTTAACTTACATATACGTACTGGTGTATCATACAGGTTTTAAAATATGAAAAGGGGATATTTTATATCGATAATATTAGGGGTATTTGCCTGTTTGTTGTTTAAAACCAATGTAAAAGGACAATCTATGCCAGTGGGTACACCTGTGTTTGAAGACTATTATAGAAGAATGCAGCTATTGGGTAAGGTTGACCCAAACATTTCATTTACCGTACGCCCGGTTTCTCCAGATGTAAAGTTTAAGAAAAATATTTATGATCCTGATAGTACCTTAAAAAGCGATAGTTGGGTTGATGCCGGCCCGGTATCATTTGCTAAAGGATCAGGATTCTTCCAAATACTACCTATACATATTCAACAGCAATTTAATAGCCATCATCCATATGGTTGGAATGATGAAGCCATGATACCAGCTAAGGGATATCAATCAATGATTAGTGGTGGTGTTTATTTTAAATTTGGTCCTTTAAGTATTCAATTACGGCCTGAGTATGTATATGCCGCAAATCCGGATTTTGATGGATCTAATTTTAAATATAACGTTACTATAGATTTGCCGTCGCGTTTTGGCAGCATACCATATAAACGCATTTCTTGGGGACAAAGTAGCATTAGATTAACAGTTAGTTCGGTTTCATTAGGGTTATCTAACGAGAGTTTATGGTGGGGACCTGGTATTAAAAATTCTTTAATTTTGACTAATAATGCCTCTGGATTTAACCATATAACATTTAATAGTGTAAAACCAATAAAATCAATTTTAGGTTATTTTGAGGGCCAAATTATTGCTGGTCGCTTAGAACCGTCTGGTTTACAAGTTCAAACTACTAATACAATATCTGACCCGAGTGATTGGAGATATTTTACCGGATTTAATATTAATTACCATCCAAAATGGGTTCCTGGTTTAACATTGGGGTTAACTAGGACGTTTAATTCTTACAATCAATATGTTAAAAAACTGTCTGAATACCTACCATTTTTTTATCCGTATCAAAAAGCAAGTAGAAATAATAATGATGATCCTATTCCTCGTGACCAACTTACAAGTGTATATGCAAGATGGTTATTTGTAAAAGCTCAAGCTGAGATTTACTTTGAATATGGTTTAAACGATAATTCATATGATTTAAGACAATTTATAAACCGACCGGATATGTCAAGGGCTTACCAGTTTGGTTTTCGCAAAATGGTTTCATTTGACAACAGCAACAATCAACATATTCTATTGGGGGCTGAAATTACACAGATATCGCAATCTGTTGATAGGGTTTTAGAGGATCATGGAAGTTGGTATACTCATGGTGAAGTGTTAGCTGGGCATACTAATAAGGGAAAAATATTGGGAGCTGGTATTGGCCCCGGCGGGAATAGCCAATCAGTAGATATTAGCTGGGTTTACGGATTAAAGAAAATAGGACTTTCATTTGACCGTTATGAACATAATGTAGATTATGCTTCATCGCTTTTCAATGACATTAACGATAACAGCCGCAAATGGGTTGATTTTGCTTTTGGATTACAGGGCGAATGGAACTACAAGAATTTAATAGTTAGTACTAAGTTACAACACATTAAATCATTGAACTACCAATGGATTTTAAAAGATTATATGCCCGGTCAATATTATATTCCACATAACGATATATATAATTTTCACGGAGAACTAGGCTTAACTTATAGGTTCTAGTTTTTACGGGTTAATAAAATATAAAAAACTGCTAATAAAAAACCAATAATAATTCCTCCCAGTATTGCTATTGAATATTTAAGTTTGTTCTTTTTTAGAGGCAGTTCTGGCTCATCAACAATTTGTACAGTAGGTGTTTCCTGCGCCAGCATTGATTTGCTCGATTCCAGATTTTTTACCGTTTCTGAATATATGGTAGATAAAACAATTTTATCGCGTTCCTTTATTTCAACATTTGCAGTTGGCGAAGTATAAGCCGGGTTGAAATCTAACAAAGTTTGGTTGGCTGATGATAATGAATAAGTCCTACGATTTAAAATGGCACCAATACTATCCGCACGCATTTGTAGCCTACTAATATTATTTCTTAGTCTTTTGGTTTTAGTATTGATGAAAAAATCTGTAGCTTGTTTTATTATTCTATTGCAAAAAAGCAATGCTAGTTTTTCATCCTTCATAGTTGTATTCACCTCAAAAAAGCCTAATTTTTTATCGGGTTTGGCTATGCTAAATTCACCAGAAAGTATCAAAATAGTCATTTCATGAAGCAAGCTGTCTTGTAACCGGTTATTATTAAGCCCACCAAGCGGAAAGCGGGTGATTTTACCATCCGGACTATATTTCAGCCATTTTTTTTTAAGTTTATTAACCGCAGCATAACGGTCGGCCAGCGTTTGTGTACTATCATATGCTGTTAACAATGTTGCTTTAATAAGTTTACGACCTTTAACTAATTCCAATACATTGTCACCAGCTAATACACCATTGCCACCACTTAACATATCCATACTTATGCCAAATGTTCCAGCCAAGGCAGATAAACCACCACCACCGCCGCTTGATTTTGAGTCATCAATTACAAAGGTAAGTCTGGCTGTATAGGACGGTGTCCATAGCCAGGCAGTTAATGCGCCCACTAAAGCACCTATAACTGAAATCAGGATTATTGTTTTTTTAAAAGATAAAACATATCGAGCATCACGCAATTTATCATTAAGAAGTTTTTTTATTGAAAACTCAGGCTCGTATGGATAGGGAATGTTTTCCTGGCTCATTTTTGTTACTTAGATAAAATAGCAATAATACTTACCAATGCTGTTAATGCAGTAGCTATACCACCTAAATCACCTATTCCTATTTTAAGCCTGTTAGGCGATTTTTCGGGAACTACAATCTGGCTACCGGGTTTAACAATTGGATAGTTACGGAAGAAAAGAAAATGCCTTACAGGCCGGCTTAATCCATCCGGATATTTAATGTATGCTCCTTTTAATCTGGCATTTTCCTTTATGCCACCAACAGCGTTAATATAATATTTAAAGCGTCGGCCGTTATAACTTATATATTGTGGATTATTTACAGAACCGGATATTTCAACGTACGATATTACCCTAGGAACATAAATACTATCGCCGGGTAGAAGTATCATATTTTTTTTGTCCTCATTAGACATATTACTATTCAATTTAAGATTTACGCGCGTGCCTCTACGGTATATCTGCGTATTTTCAAGCGAACCGAAAGGTGTTACCCCCCCTGCACGTTGTAAAAACTCAATAGCAGTTTCATCTCTTTTTTGCACAGCAATATCTCCTGGAAAAACTACTTCACCTCTAATCTTTACAGTTCCTAAAGTATGATAATTAGGTAAGCGCGGAACATTAACTACATCTAAAGGTTTTAATTCCATTTCCCGGTTTGGATCGGCATTGTTATGCATATCAACAATAATCGTACTAACTAATTGGTTAGCAACACTATCGGTTTCGTTTTCTATAACCCTGCTTACCTCTACGCGATGTTCAGCAGCTTCATCTGCAAAGCCACCTGCAATGGCAATGGCGTCAGTTAATTTTAATCCTTTTCGGTAGGTTAAAACAGTTTGATTTTTAATAAAACCCCGTATAATTACTTTTTGATTCGTGACAAAAATGTCGCGCCCTAATATTATAATGGAATCTTCACGCATTAAAGGATAATCATTTTTACCGGCAATAACTTCTGTTGGATTAAAAGAAATTTGAATTTTATCTAAATTAGGTAAGGTTCTTTTAATATATCCTAATTCAGTATAAGCTTCGGTTTTTAATCCCTGAGCATTTTTTAGTAATTGGCCTAATGTAAGGCCTACAGTAAGCTCATAAATGCCCGGACGATACACAGAGCCTTCCAATACTATTCTATTGCTGTAACGGTCGGTAATAGCCTCTATTTGTACCTGATCGCCATTACGTGGCGTGTAATTTTCAAATAAATTAGCTGGTACGGTTCTTATCTCGCGTTCAAGCGTACCTACCTGGTCAACACGGGCATTACCTTTATAAGCTACATCAGTATAACCACCGGCATAGGTTATAAGGTCATTTAATTTTTCATTGTCCTTTAATTCGTATATCGCAGGCCTTTTTACTTCTCCGGTAATAGCTACACGTTTATTATAAACAGGTATTTCAATTACATCCTGATCTTCTAACCTAATATTGCCATCAAGTAGTGCCTTTTGCAAAAAGGTATAAAAATCAACAGTTTTATATACTTTATTGTTACGTATAAGTCTTATGTTTCTTAATGATCCGTTAGCGGTTGGCCCACCAGAATTATATAAAGCATTAAATAGGGTAGTTAGTGCCGAGAGTGTATATGCGCCCGGGGTTTTTACTTCGCCAACAATGGTTATCCTAATACTGCGGGTACTGCCCAAATTAACAGTTAAATGTGTTTGACCAGAATTTAACGCCGGATAAACTTTAGTTAGTTTATTTTTTATTAATGTTGTAGCCTGTTCAATAGTAAAACCATTAACATAAATAATCCCCGCATAAGGAATTTGTATGTTTCCGTCGGGGCTTACTTTGGGCCGTATTGTACTTTCATTTAATCCTGTTAATAATACAATTACCTCATCACCGGGTCCTAATACATAACCTTTAGGTGTAGCCATGTTGGTATTTGGTTCAAACTTATTGCCAGATTGTGTAAAAAATTCAGTCCCAAAAACATTTAATACAGGCGCTGCAGGTTTGGGTTTTACCGGTTGGGGTTTAGTAACGGTATCAGTAATATTCCTTGTATAATCTTCGGTCTTTTTTTCAACTGTTTGGTTGGAAGCCTTAGACGTTTTATTTTTTAAGCCTAATAAAGCAACCCGGTCTTTAAATGCTTGAATTTGATCTGGCGAAACTCCTTTTGCAGCCATAGCCTTATAGGCCTCTTGTTCAGATAGCCCTGAATTCTGCATCTTATTCCAAATTTTAATAATGTCCTCGTCACTGGCTTGTTCTACTTTTAAATTCTGAATATTATTTAAAGATATTTCCTGCGCAAATGCTGATCGGGAAGAAATTAGTAAGGCAAAAAATAAAAGGTATATTATGTATTTAATTCGCATGCAAATTTGATTACTGAGTGTTACAAATATAAAATTTTATATCTGCCATTAGCAGCATTGAGGGTAAGTTAAGTAAACGTACTAATATAACGGCCATATAACAACTTGTAATGTTAATAGTTTATATAAAGTTATAATAAAGGGATAAGTTTTTGTAACCCATTAAAATGCTTATCGTTATTAATTAATTGACTAATATGTTGGTAGGCATTATTACCCATTGTTTCAATTAATGGTTTATTAGCAAATAATGATTGAATGCAGCCTGCCAATTGTTTTACATTACCGGGTTCAAATAACAAACCTGTATAATTATTAATAACCATTTCTGGTATGCCGCCAATAGCCGCGCCTATTACCGGTTTATTTAGGGCCATTGCTTCAACCACTGTAAATCCTAATACTTCATAGCACTCGGATGGGCATATTAAAAATTGGGCCCCATTAACTATTTGTAAAACATCCTGCTTGCTTTTTTTGCCTAAAAAGATAACATTATGTAGGTTATTATCTTCTTTAAATGCTTTCAATTCATCCTCTTGCAAACCGCTGCCTACAATTTTAAGGTTTATATCAGGGTTGCTTTGCATAGCTTTTAATAAGGTTTTGGGGCCCTTTATTTTTTCAAGCCTCCCCACAAATACTATGTAAGGTTCTTCATTTGATTTAAAAATTGATTTGGCCCGTTCAATTTCGGTATAGTCATATCCGTGATATAGTTGAACCAGTTTCTCTTTAAAAAAGCCAAACTGCTTGTATTTTTCATATTGAAAAACCGATGGGCAAACATAATAGTCTACATATTTATAATAATTAAGATACTTATGAAAATAGTTTTCTAAAGCGGCAACAGTACTTGCCAGGTATGAGCCTTTTTTGCAGGAGTGTGTTATGCAGTTATAAAATTTACCACCAAAGCAGCGTTCACAAATTTCACCATGGCTTACAAATATACTATCTGGGCAAATTGGGGTATATTCATGCAGTGTCCAAATAATGGGGATATTTTTTTGCTTTAGTATTTTTAAAATGGCCGGAGTAATATAATGATGTATAACGTTAATATGTGCAAAGTCTATTTTAACATCGTCTAATAATTTGGCAAGTTTATTTATTGCTTCGTGCGAGTAGATGCTTTTCATCACTACTTTAACACCATCGGATATGCTGTTTTTGTTTACTTTTTTATAATCAATGTTTTCTATAAAATATTCACTATAAGGGGTTGGTAAGTTCCTTTCATCTTTCATTGAAAATGGTATAACCGTATGCCCGTGTTGCCGGTAAATATTTACTGCATTTTCAACGTATGTCCAATCGCCTCCCGTAGGATACCATGCCCAATTTACAACAAGAATATTCACAACTAGTTATTTTTAAATTGAAAAAGCATTGCTATCATAGTTTTATTTATAATTAAACAAACAAAAGTCAAAGATGCCTGTATTATATTAAAATCACATATAGTTATAAAATAAATTAAAAATGGGTACATCAATACTATACTCCTGTGTCTTATAATGATATCAAATTTGGCATTGATAATAGTTTTTTAACTATTTAATTAAGCCTTAATTATTATATTTTTAGTTTTAGGACTGAAGCATTGTTGATGTCAAATAAGTTTACTTAAAAATTTAAAAATATATTATTAAACTAATACGATTATTATCATTTAGAAAAAAAATATTCGGTTACTAAATCAAAATATATTAATTTTGAAGAGATAGTGAATATTGTATTGATCCAATAACACTGTTAAGGTTCTACATCTATGAAGAAAAAAATTTACATTGCTGGCGCGGGAGGTATGCTTGGAGAAGCATTTTACCGCATATTTAAAGATGATTACGAAGTTAAATGCACAGATAAGGATGTAAATGAAAAGTGGTTGAGTTTTTTGGACTTCCGTGATTTTGAAAAGTATAAAAAGGATGTATATGCTTATAAGCCCGATTATTTATTTCATTTAGGCGCATATACCGATCTTGAATTTTGCGAGTTAAATTTAGATGACACCTATTTAACAAACACCACAGCTGTTGAAAATGCTGTTTTTATAGCTAATAATTTAGATATACCGGTATTATATATAAGTACAGCCGGGATATTTGATGGAACCAAAGATTTTTATGATGATTGGGATGAGCCTAACCCGTTAGGACACTATGCCCGGTCAAAATATATGGGCGAACGTTATGTGCGTGAAAATGCAAAGCGTTACATTATTTGCCGTGCAGGCTGGATGATGGGTGGTGGCCCCGAAAAAGACAAAAAGTTTATTAATAAAATAATTAAGCAATTAGCAAGTGGAAAGCGTGATTTGCATATTGTAAACGATAAAGACGGAACACCAACTTTTACCGTTGATTTTGCTAAAAATGTAAAACTATTAATTGAGCGCGAGTATTGGGGCCTATATAATTTAGTTTGTAATGGTGAAACCAGCAGGCGTGAAGTGGCAGAGGAGTTAGTTAAATTACTAGACCTGGAAAATGAAGTAACTTTTCATGAAGTAACATCAAGTTATTTTAAAGATACTTATTTTGCACCGCGCCCACCTTCAGAGCGTTTGGTTAATAAAAAGTTAGAACTTCGTAATATGAACATTATGCGCGATTGGAAAGTAGCTTTGCGTGAATATATTGCTGATTATTACTTAGATTATTTAAAAGCGAACAAAATTAGCCCGGTTAAAGAAGAGGGTGTTGTTGTTGAATAATTCATATTAATAATGCGTATTGCGGCTTTTGGCTTTCGGTCAATCCCCCCGGCAAATGGTGCTGCAGGAGCTGATAAATTTGCTCTTGAACTATTTCCACGATTGGTTAAAAGGGGGCATACCGTTACCGCTTATAATCGCAGATATCCTGATGTTTTTATAGATGTTACCGACTACAAAGGCGTAAAGATCAAAACTTTTAAAACCACCTCTAAAAAAGGGTTTGATACCCTTTTACATTCCCTGAAATGTACTTTTGACATTATTTTTAATAATACCGCCGATGTTGTACACATACAAAACGGCGGTAATAGTATTTGGGCATTACCACTACGCTTGTTTGGTAAAAAAGTATTTATAAGCCAGGATGGAGTAGATTGGAAGCGAGATAAATGGCCCTGGTATGGTAAAGCATATTTAAAATTATCAGCCTATTTAACGGCCCACTTACCCAACGAGGTGATATTTGATAATGTTATTGCCAAAAAACTTTTTGAAGAAAAATTTAATAAAACATTTAAGTTTATCCCTTTTGGCAGCGAGGTTGAAGCAGGGAATGCAGATACAAGTATTTTGCAAAAACTTGATCTTCAAAAAGGTGGTTATTATTTATTTGTTGGCCGATTTATTCCGGATAAGGGCCTGCATTATTTAATACCGGCATTTAAAAATGCCCATACTGATAAAAAGCTGGTGTTAATTGGCGGCTCGCCTAACCCTTCATCCTACGAAAAGCAAATAATGGATATGGCTAATGACCAAGTTCTTTTCCCGGGATATGTATATGGTGATGATGTAAACGTACTAATGCAAAATGCTTATTGCTATATTCAACCATCAGATGTTGAGGGTTTATCACCCGTTGTGTTAACCGTAATGGGTTTAAACGTGCCAATTATTGTAAGCGATATAGAAGAGAATGAGTATGCCGTTTTAAATACCGCACGCAAGTTTAAAAAGGGTGATATAAGCTCGCTAACAGCCGAAATAATTTTTTGTGAGAACAACTACCCCGAAATGCTAAGCCTGGCACAAAAAGCTTATCAGCGGGCATTAAGCGTGTTTAATTGGGAAGCTGTAGCTGACGAACACGTTGAGGTATTCTTGAATAGCTAAACCGCCGCCTTTTTAAATACTTCTATTAACTGCGTGGCTGTTTTATGCCATGAAAAATCTTTTAAACGCTGTTGCCCTTTATTGATCATCGTCCTACGCAAATTTTCATCAGTTATTACCATTTTAATTTTTTCGTAAATGTCATTGGTGTCAAATGGGTCAAATTGTAAAACCGCATCGCCACCAACTTCTGGCAAACATGTGTTATTGGCAACCAATACAGGCAAATTGTAGCTAAATGCTTCTAAAATGGGTATGCCAAAGCCTTCGTTAACTGATGGAAATGTATACAGTAGGGCATTTTGGTAAATACAGTTTAATTCATCATCAATTAAATAACCCGTCAGTACTACATCATTTTCTAAGTTTAAACTTTGAATAGTATTTATTATTATTTGGTAGTCATTCTCTGTTTCATTAGCTGGGATGGGCCCTGCCAGCACTAATTTTAATTCCGGATGATCATCATTTTTTATTTTACCAAAAGCTTCAATTAATGCGGGGATATTTTTACGCTTAAACATTGAACCGGTATGTAGGATATAATTACCCGGGATTAAATTGTGAGTATTTAAAATAACACCATTACCTTTTGTTTTATTAAAGCTTTTAGGGCCTTCGGCAATTACAATCAGTTGTTCATTAGTAATACCGGTATAGTAATTGATCTGTTTCTTTGACCATTCAGTAGGCGTTATTACAAAAGTTGATTTTTTTGCGGCAGGTATAGCGGTATTTAAATACATCCAAAGCCAAAGTTTTCCATAATTTTGGGGCGATTCAAAGCAAAATGAATCATGAATAACCGGGATAGTTTTATATCCCAATTGGAGCAACGGTACACAATCATCGGCACAAAAAACAATATCGCTTTTTTTAAAAAATGCTAGTATAGGTAAAACAAACTGTTTCCATGCCTGGTGTCGTAGATGTTCAACCCACTTTAAAATTTTATTATTACCGGTATACACAGGTAACCCGCTATCTAAAAAATGAAATTTAAGATCAGGACGCTGCAGGTTTTTAAATTCTTTACACAGTTCTTCTAAGTAAGTGCGTGTTCCGGTTTTAGCTATTCGTAAATAGCGTACATCTATTGCAATATTTAATGTTTTTTGCATTAAAAAGCTTTAGTATAATTGGCCTTTTCCTCTTCAATCAATATATCCAAAACATAAAAAAACGATTTATCATATTCCCATTTAAGCAAGGTTTTAGCTTTGGTATTATCACCATACATATCTTCAATATCAGTGGGCCTAAATAATGCCGGATCTTCAATTAATTTATTTTTGTTGATCCCAATGTATTCAAAAACATAATTTATAATGTCCCGTAAATAAACGGATGTTCCTGAGCATATTAAATAATCACTGGCTTTGTCTTGCTGTAATGATAACCACATGGCTTTTATATAATCTGGTGCAAAACCAAAATCTCTTTTTACATCAATATTGCCCACCTGTAACACATCAGCAACATTGTTTTTAATGTCTAATGATGTTTTTATTACTTTTTTTATAAAATAATGAGGGCCACGTAAATATGATTCATGGTTAAACAAAATCCCATTTACACAATGCACACCATATGATTCGCGGTAATTTATCCCTATCCAATACCCCGAAGCTTTTGATATGGCATAGGGACTTAATGGGTGCAAAGGTGTTATTTCGCTAACGGGTAGTGAGGCTACCTGGCCGAACATTTCGCTGCTTGATGCTTGGTAAACTTTGGTATCTAGTTTTAAAAGACGTATGCTTTCTAATATATTAAGTACCGATTGTGTATTATAATTTATAGTGCCGATAGGTTGTTCAAATGAAACACCAACCGAACTTTGTGCAGCCAGATTATAAAACTCATCGGGTTTATATTTCAGCAAGATTTTTATAATGCTTGAGAAATCTAGTAAATCGCACTCTTCTATGATAATTTTATGATCAATATTAAGGTACTTAAAACCTCTGTTATTAAAATTATTATAGCTCCGGGTTAATCCAATTACTTTATAATTTTCATTAATTAATAACTGTGCAAGGTATGCACCGTCTTGCCCGGTAATGCCTGTAATTATTGCTGTTTTCATCAATTAGCTATTCATATGATTCTGCACGACTTTTAATTGCTTTTGCAGGGATACCACCTATCACAGTATTTGCAGGGAATGATTTATTTACTACGCTTCCGGCAGCAACCACACAGCCATCACCTAAGGTAACACCAGCTAAAATAGTTGCACCTCCACCTATCCAGCAATTGTTGCCAACGTTAACCGCTTGTTTAGTTACTCCTTGTTGTTTAATAGGGGTGTTAAGGTCATTGTATGCATGATTTTCTGAAAATATTTGAACATTGGGCCCCATAATCACATCATCGCCAATGGTAATACCTCCTTGTCCTGCTAAATATGCGCGGGCACTTATGCCGGTACGGTTTCCAATTATAATGCCGGTGCCTTTTTGAGCGATAACCCCGGTGCAAAATAATATAGAATCGCGGGCTATAGAGACATGATCGCCTAAAGTTATGCCATTAAACGATAAAGCATTTATGCTTACATTATCCTCCAGTATTAAATTTTTTCCGGCAGATAACTGATAACCGTGTCTTACTATAACGTTTCTACCCAAGAAAACCAGGCCGGATGATCTTTTTAAAAAAGGTTTTAAAAACAATCCCCTTATAACCTGTACGGCTCTATTTAGGCCAACCGTGAGCATATCCCGGTTTGTGTAAGGCGACTCCCATTTATAATCGGGATCATTCTTTAATGATCTAATCAGCTTTTCAAGCATTATGTGCAGTGTTTATTGGCGGTGCAACATATTTCATAACAATGCTAATAAGCAACCCGGATAAAAACCAGTTCAAGTAACTTATATATGAGGATGACTCTACTTCTGATGTCATTAAAGGAATAAAAAAGCCAACCTTCATAAGTAGTACAGCCATACATAATTTTTTTTCTTTTCCTTTTAAGTACCGCCACCATTTTAATGCGGTTTTAAATAATAGGATGTATATAACCAGGTATAATACCAAAGCAATTATACCGGCTTGTACCCCAATTATAATATATTGATTTTCGCCTCCTATATTTTCGCTCACTGTGGCAGCAACCCTTCCTGATGATCCTAAACCAAGGCCCAGCGGGTTTTGAACCATTGCTGCAATACCTTCAAGCCATTGTATTAAGTGCCCAACGCTTGATGGGTTACTAAAATCAATGGTATTCATCACAACTTCAAGTATACCACCTGTATTGTTAGCTTCAAATCTAGTAAATAAATATATCAAGTATATACAAGCCAAAACAACGCCCATATGTACACTATAGGTTATATACTTTTTACGGGTAAGTAGGGCATATATATATATAATTAAAAAATAACTTGCCAATGGGGCCCGCGAAAGAGCAAATATGATTGATATTAATGAGGCCCCCAACCCAATTATACCTGTCGAAGTAAATTTAAAACGGTTATCTTCCTGGGTAAATAGGGCTATGATTATGGCCAATGCCATCCATGTTGCGTTAGCATGTTCAAGCGGCGTAGCAAAAAGACTGGCAAAGCGTTTATAACCTCCTTCAGATTCAAAGGTAGTGCTTAATCCATAACTACCACTAGGTTCAAAATTCAAAAAATAGTAGCTATATTCTGAATAGCCGGTTAAAGTTTGCAAGTGTTGGTTAAATAGCACCTCAAAGAAAGTTATTGCACCAACACCAATAGTTAATATCAATATATAGTTAAAATATTTATTGATATAAACGTTTCTTATATCCATAAAGCGGCCTGTAAAATAAACCACCACAAAAAAGGATGTGCTTTTTAAAGCAAGTAGTTTAGTCCCAACAGTTTGATCGCCGATGGGTAATATTACATATAGAAATGTGTAGCCTAAAAAAGCAAAGATAACATAATCAACCAGGTGAAACCTGGGGCGTGATTTTAAACTTAGAATGTTTAAAGTAAGCGCACTTAAAATGATCAGCTCTTTAAAAAACTGGAAAAACGGAATGAAACTTTTTAAGCCAAGCGTAAATGATACAGACATGGCAGTAAAGTATAACGGCAAGCCAAAAATTATAAATGTAAGCACCCCATCTTTATTACCCTTAAGTACTTCTCTTAATGCTATAGCAAAAGATACAATATAGATGAGTGGGAAAATGAATAACATTTGGTACTATTTACTTTTAAGCCAAATTAGGCTTTTTGAGATTAAAATCCCTTCTTTTACACCTTTAAATAAAAGCCGGGCCTTCTCATTACGGCCACGCAGTATAAAGTACATCCATAATGCAGTGTAATAAATACCACTACTAATTATATACATAGGATAAAAGATCGCATTTCCGTATTTGCGTAAAAACCAAATACGATTCCTGCTGATGTAATAATGAATAATAGGAGATAAGAAGCCCTCTTTTTTTGGCGCATCTAATTTTGCTGATACGCCAGCCTCATGATACATTTTACATGATGGCAGATAATGTATCTCGTATCCGAAATTTCTTATTCGGTATGATAATTCAACGTCTTCATAATACAAAAAAAACTGCTTGTTAAATAAGCCGGTTTTTAATAGGGCCGAATTTCTTAATAGCACGCAGCAACCCGTTGCCCATTGTGCAATTTCAAATCCATCATTTGCATTAGGCACATTTTTACCGGTAAAGGTGAGGCCAACCAATTGATTAAAACCGCCTTTGCCGTTCCATATTTTACTTTTATCATGCAGCCAAAATATGGCTGGCTGTACCGCAGCAGCTTTTGGATGATTATTTAAGTGATGACTTAATTTAATCACTATATCTTCATCAACCTGGGTATCGGTATTTATAACTAATGAATAGGTATAGTTATGTGCTATGGCATATTCAAGCCCCCGGTTATTACCCTCGGCAAAGCCCAGGTTTTCGCCATTTTCAATATAAATCAAGCGGGGATATTGGGCTCTAAGCAGGTTTAAAGAATCATCCGTAGACCCATTATCAACTACAATAATATCAAAATGCTGCTCATCACAATATTGCTGTAGTGATGCAATACAATTTGCAGTATGCACGGGTGTATTCCAGTTAAGTAATATTAGTGCAACCGGTTTAGGCATGTTGTTTTACAGGTTTATTAATAACATATTCAAACATTAACCATGCACTGGTTTCAACTACCAGAGTGAAGGCCCCAATAACCAAATAATTATCATAACGTATGGAAATAAGCGCAAATAGTACAGCTATAAAAAATAATACTACTGATACTTTAAACATATAAACCGTATTGTTTTTTATGAGCTGATCAAGCATGTTTGGTACATTTAAAGCCGATATAACGGGGACAAATGCCATTATCCTTAAAAGCAATGCTGAGTTTGCATCGTGTATTGGAGATAAGATAGGGCATATTATAAAATCGGCAAATATCAATATGAATACAGCGCCTGCCAAACATACAATGCTGAACACATATTTGGTTTTACGACGGTAAATATTCCAGGAGTTGATATTTTGTTTGTATAGGTGTACAGCATTTGGATAAATAGCATTAGCTACAATGTTTAATAAGTTCCTGAATTGCCCTATAACCCTGTCGGCCAGAGTGTAGGCTCCTAAAAAGATTGACTTATCCCAGCCTAGCACAAAAATAATCAATGATTGCTGTAAATTTCCGGATACGGTATTGACTGTAAGATAAAAATTGTCTTTAACGGTTTTATAAAACTCATTTTTTTGAGGTAGTCGAAAAGAAATTTTAAGCGTTTTGCTTAAATAAATAAGTAAACCCAAATAAGTAATTACATTAAGTGTGCCTAAAATAAAGTTAACCCAAAAAGCACTTTCGGGCGTTTTAATAACTATTAATATGGTTATAATGGCAACTACATTTGAAAAAAAATTATACACGTTGTAAAGTCGTATTCTTTCAGTACCGATAAAAAAACATAACGGGTTAACAACCTCGGCCAAAATAATAGGAATAGCTAAAATATGAGCGTTTGAGTCGGGGTTGATCCAATATGTTCCAATAAATATCAATATAAACAAAACAAATATGGTACTGCGTATCCATAAAATATTGCAGAATATAGTGCTTAGTTTAGTATTATCATTAATATTATAAGCCACATCCCTAACGCCTGATAAGTTGGTGCCATAATTTACTATTGCCCCAATAAATTGGGCAAATCTGCTGGCAACCATAACCAGGCCAAAAATATCAATACCCGCAACCCCGGTTACATTACGTATTATAAGAAAAAGCAATACAATATTTGAAAGCTGTATACCGCTTAAATTAAAAAAGTTTGACAGGATATTAGTTTCCCTTAACTTTTTGTAAGAAGCTATTACACGTTTTTTCAAATTTTGCAGGTTTTAAGCAAATTTAGCTTATTTATATGGTAAAAACAGCGGCATAAGAAATAGGAATCAAGCTGTTTTTATCATCCAAAAAGCGCCGGGCTCATGGCTTGGTTTGCTTTTATATATGGGGAACTTACTGGCAAACGCTTCGTTATGATGGTGCATTAAGTAGTTTAATGAGCCAATTATTTTAAACTTATTATTGAAAGTTAAAAAGGCTTCCAGTAAATATTGCTCGTTCCATAACCTATGCTCATATATCCAATCGCTCAAATAGTCCTTAGGCATATGTATATCATGTATCTGGATAACAACACCGGGCTTTAATATTGGTAATATTTCTAAATACTCAAAAAGCACATCACCCTGTGGTTTTATAACGTGGGTTGAATCAATAAACAAAATATCATTAGCATTCAGTTCTTCAAAAAGTGATTTATCAATTGTCTCAACCCTTTTTCTAATCACTTCTACATCCAATTTTTCCAGCCAGGGCTGTTCGTAAGGTTCTATACATTTGTAGCTACATGTATATTCAGGATCTTCAGATTTATTTGCCGCGAAAGCATTTTGAGCCATCAAGGTTGAGTAGCCGCTGCCTATTTCAATAATTTGCTTAGGTTTAAAATGACGTATTATGCTATAAAAGTATTCAGCATCACCAGCCTCATAAAAGCCATTGTTATAATAGTATTCTGATTGCTCTCGTTTTTCAAGCGGGAATTTTGACAGTTCGTCGTAATAGTCAAACTTTGCCAATAGTTGTAACTGCTCATCGGTATTCATATCAATACCGGGCAAGTTCCTATCCTCTCTTAATGATTTTATTAAATGTTTTTTAGGATTAATAAGAGGTTCGTAATAATGATCAATTATTGGCAAAACCCCAACCTGCATAAATATCTTTTCTTCCATATATCCAATTCCTACTTTTCTAACCAGTTTTAACCACAAAGCGGCTAAAAATGTAAATGGAAAACCTATGGTAACAATTAATTTTGCAAGCGGTCTTAGTATCTTATTTATCATGCAGATTTTTGGTAAAAGTAATTTAATTTATTGTATCAATAAGTACGTATTTAATAAAATGCCTGCGAAAAAAAGTGCAAATTGTTATGTATCATATCATCATTAATATTTATTTTATCTTCGCATAACAATTCAAATAAAAATCTATGAATTATCTTAATTCTCATATTACGGATCTTAAACAATTTGGAAAGGACAAGCATGAAGAATATATTAATGCGAAGCCGTTTCCAAGTATTGTATTAGATAATTTTTTTAATGAAGATTTTTTAAGTCAAATAGCAGATGAGTTTCCCGATCTTTCAAAGCAACAAGACATTATAACCTATAACAATCATAATGAGAAAAAGCTTGAGGCTAAAGGCGAGAAATATTTTAGCGATAAAACTAAGGCACTAGCTCATTTTCTAAATTCACAACCGGTACTTGAATTTTTACAGGAGCTTACCGGTATAAAGGAGAAGTTATTGCCCGATCCGTATTTTGTAGGTGGTGGTTATCATGAAATTAAACCCGGAGGATTGTTAAAGGTGCATGCCGATTTTAATAAGCATGAAGATTTTAAGTTGGATAGAAGAATAAATCTGTTAGTATATTTAAATAAGGATTGGGACGAAAGCTATGGCGGCCATTTTGAATTATGGGATAAAAATATGACTAAAGCTGAGGCTAAGGTATTACCTGTTTTTAATAGAGTAGCCATATTTTCTACTACCGATTTTTCATACCATGGGCACCCAAATCCGCTTACTTGCCCACCGGATCGTAGCCGAAAATCATTAGCACTTTATTATTATAGTAATGGCCGACCTAAAAGCGAAATAAGCCCTAAAGCACACGGCACTCTGTTTGTTAATCGTACGGGTATAAATGATGATGTTATAAAGGAGCCAGTAACAATAAAAGATATTTTGCGTGAACTTACACCTCCTTTTTTGTTTAAGGCAATAAAGAAAATTGTTAAAAAAGAGGGGTAAATGAATCGTAATTCTATAATTGTTTTTGGAGCATCGGGGCAACTTGGCCAATGTATAAAAAGTGTAACT
>CAZGBN010000017.1:0-54895 GCA_964524015.1 uncultured Mucilaginibacter sp.
CTCGCAATGACGTGTGTAAAGGGCCACTAAAACAACTCCGTCTGTTTTCCACCCTTTGGCACAAACAAACCATAATCGTGCGGCGGCATTTCTCGACCCGCTAAGAAGCGGTTACAAGCCATACGATATAATTGATGGATAGAAGTGGCCACTTGTCCGTCGCCGCCCATACGGCGGCCAAAATCGCTGTCGTTGAGTTTGCCGTCATGGCAGGCACGTATCATATTTAAAACCTTCTCTGCCCTGTCAGGAAAGGCCTTGTGCACCCAGTCGGTAAATATTTCGGCAATGCTTCCATTTAATCGTACAATAGTAAACCCAGCACCTAAAGCACCCCTATCTGCCGAGGCTTTGATGATATCCGGTATCTCATTACTGTTTAACCCTGGGATGATCGGCGCAGCCATAACCCTTACCGGCACACCGCTTTCTGCTAATTTTTGAATAACCCCTAGCCGGCCGTTAGCGGTTACTGTACGAGGCTCCAGTTTTTGGCGAAGCTGCTCATTCAAAGAGGTGATAGAAACGTTAACGTGTATCAATCTTAGCTTAGCCAGTTCAGAAATTATATCCAGATCGCGGAGTATCACATTGTTTTTGGTGATGATACTAACGGGGTTTTTATACTGTAAAAACACCTGTAATAAACCGCGCGTTATTTTAAGCCGTCGTTCAATGGGTTGGTAGCAATCGGTATTGCCCGATAATAAAATAGATACCGGCTTGTAGTTTTTCTTGTTAAAATATTGCTCCAGTAATTCAGGCGCGTTACGTTTTACAATGATCTTGCGCTCAAAATCAAGCCCGGCACTAAAACCATAATATTCATGACTATTGCGCGCATAACAATAAATGCAGCCATGCTCACATCCCTGGTAAGGGTTAATGGAATACATGTGGCTCAGGTCGGGACTGTTTGATTCGCTTACAATTTTTTTAGGAGTTTCTTCAAACAGCTGCGTGGCGGTATTTTCTAATAATGGTTCGTCCAGGCCCTCTATATGGTCCAGCACATATTTGCGTTTTAAAAATTTATTATCTGTATTAACCTGCGCCCCGCGCCCCTTAAAAAATTCGGGATTTTCCTGATGTGCCATAAAACAAATTTGCTAATATTTTTAGCAAATAACAATGGTGTTGAAAAGAAAATATTTTAAGAAAAAACACTATTTTGCCACACCTGTTCAACACTAAATGCGCAAATTTTTAAAACGCTTGTTAACTAAACCCGTTATCAACCTGGCCAACCGGGTATCTACCAGGCCGGATAAAAGACGGGTTTTTAAAGCGCTGAGTAGGCTCTATGAAAATATTATAACCAAACCCGGTAAAAAAGGTATTATCATTCCATTTGATGCAGAAAAAGACAAGTTTATAATTTTTTCTGACCAACATAAGGGTGCAAGGGATGGATCGGATATGTTTGCAAAATCAGAAAAGAATTACCTGGCCGCCTTAGATCATTACAATAAAGAAGGCTCTACTTACATCAACCTGGGCGATAGCGAAGAACTTTGGGAAAACCTGTTCGTCACCATAAAAAGGCATAATAAAAACACTTTTGAAGCCGAAAAGAAATTTTTGGAAAGAGGGGCCTTTGTTAAAATATTTGGCAACCATGACCTATATTGGGATAATGACCCATTGGCGGCTATAAGCTTATTGCAGGTTTATGGCGAAGCGGTAAAAGTTTATGAAGGTACCATATTGCAAACTACGGTTAACAATAAGGTACTTAATATTTATATGACCCACGGCCATCAAGGCGATCTGCAAAGCGATGGTAATTGGTTAAGCAAATGGTTTGTATCAACTATATGGGCGCCTTTTCAAACCTATTTGAGCATTAACCCCAATACGCCCGCTAATAATAACTTGTTAAAAACAGACCACAATCGTTTAATGTATGAGTGGAGCGCCAAGCGAAAGAATACTATATTGATAACCGGGCATACCCACCAACCTGTGTTTCGATCATTAACCGAGTTGGAAAGGGTGTTTGAAAAGTTGGATAAGGCGAGGAAACATGGAAATGATGTACTGGTGGAGGAGTTGCAAAAAAAGATCCTTGAGCTAAAATTGGAAGGTAATGTGGCACCCGATTTTACCGGGTACCTTGATAGCTATTTTAATAGCGGCTGTTGTTGTTTTGACGATGGTGATATTACAGGCATTGAGATATCCGATAACTGCATTCGCCTGATAAAATGGGAATACCGTGGCAAAGAAAATTTAAGACGTGTTTTGGAAGAGTGTAGGTTGGAAGATCTGAAGTTGTAACAAAATCGCAACCGATATTAATATATTTGATTAAAACTATTTCACGCGTGCCCAAGCAAAATTTTTTTCGGTTTAATAAGTATGCTATAGGAATATATACATTGTTATGCTGTTTGCTTTTTTGTTGCACAAACGCTGACCGAGAAAAGCCGGTGGACAAGACAGCGTTGATCGCTGGAGATTATCGCTTATTTCAGGGAACACCCGCTTGGGAGTTGGCAAAAGCAGTGGAAGATGATGATATAGATAAGATTAATGAAATAGCAGTAAAACAGCCAAAAACACTTGATTATAAAGACTCAAAATATGGGAATACCGTGCTTTTTTTAACTATTATAAACCAACAAATTAAACCCTTTAAGGCTTTGTTAGCAAATAAGGCTAACATCAATATACACAATAACTACGATGGCACGTCTCCTTTAATAAAAGCATGTATGTACAAACGCTATTCGGAAGAATTTGCAAAGATTCTTATAGAAAAAGGAGCGAATGTGAACGATGTAGAAGTTGGCAAAAGACGTAAGGGAAATAGCACACGGTTTACTCCGTTAATGGCGGCAAGCCGTGAAGGGAATTTGGATTTAGTAGAACTATTAATTTCAAATAATGCAGATATTAATTATAAAAATGAATATGGGCAAACTGCGTTAAGCAATTGTGTTATGCAAAAAAGGTATGAAGTTGCCCTTTTCCTTCTTGAAAGAGGCGCAGATTATAAACAACCTATCTTTTATCGGTTTGGGGACAGTTTTCCATATAAACCTGAAGAAAACAAGCCAATGTATTTAGCAGATGTTTTAAAAGAAGATGTCAGTGACTTAGATTCAAACACTAATAAATACAAGTTGAGGATAACTGATTTTCTTAAACATAAAGGGATAAAGCTATAGAGAATTAATATCCCCGTCTATTAGGATACAACCAGCGAGCTGTTTAGCTACCCATCCAATAAAAAAACAAATAGTTCTTTAGGGCCATGGGCACCTAAAACCAGCGTTTTCTCAATATCGGCGGTACGGCTTGGGCCAGTTACATTACTGATCATTGATGGCATATTAGCACCGTATTTATCTTTAATGATCTTAAATCCATCTTTCAAATCAAGCACCAGTTGTGATGAGTAGGCCAACACAATATGTACCGGGGGATAAATACTTAAACGCCTACCGGCGGCATTAGCGTTTGATAGCAATATACTACCATTGCGGGCTATTAGTGCCTCGCAAAGCGTAAAGCCAACTTCGGCATCATCAAAATCTTTATCAGTTTCAAAAAAAGGATACTCATAGCGGGCCAGCACTTCTTGCAGGGCAGGCTCCCAGCAATATATTTTATGCCACTTGCGTTCCTCTGCCAGGCTTAGTAGGGTTTCAATAAACTGTATCTCATCCTCGCAATAAACAAACTGACCAGATACCGCTGTAAACTGCTCGGCAAACATCACCTCTAACATTTCATCGTTAGGTTCATAATGCGGCAAGTTTTCTAATTGCGGATAAGGGTTATCGCGCTTTTCAAGCAAAGCCTGTCTTATTTTTTTAAGAAGTTTTTCTTTGGAAGTGGTTATGTCCCTCATGTGGTAGTAAATTAGTTAACCGGAGATTAGTTAATTAGTGATTAGTCCACTTCTCACTAATTAACTAATCTCCAATCACTACTCTCCGGTAGCATCTTTTTCTTCAGGGTTACGCTCAAAAGTACCTGAATGATCACCTACGCCTTCATGCACTAAACTTTGAGCTGCTGGTTCCTGGTTTGATCCAGGACCATTTACAAACTCATCATAAGTAGTGCGGTTTTCAAACGGACGTTTACCTAATATTTCTTCCAGGTCTGATTGGAATAAGATTTCTTTTTCTATCAGTTTAGCGGCCAATTTTTCTAATCCTTCACGTTTATCTGTTAATAGTTGCTTGGTGCGCTCGTAAATTACATTTATTTGGTTACGAACCTCCTGGTCAATTAACTCGGAAGTTTTTTCTGAATATGGTTTGTTGAATTGATATTCGCCCTGCGTATCATTAAATGATACATTGCCTATCTTATCATTCATACCATAAATGGTAACCATGGCATACGCCAACTTGGTAATACGTTCTAAATCGTTTTGTGCGCCGGTAGATATTTTACCAAACACCAATTCTTCAGCCGCACGACCGCCAAGCGTCATACTCATACCATCTTCCAATTGCTCGGTAGTGTATAAAAATTGTTCTTTAGGCAGATATTGGGCGTAGCCTAAAGCCGCAACACCACGAGGAACTATAGATACTTTAACCAATGGGTCAGCATGCTCCAGGAACCAGCCCGCAATAGCGTGGCCCGCCTCATGATAGGCAACAATACGTTTCTCTTCAGGAGATATGATCTTGTTCTTTTTCTCTAATCCGCCAATTACACGGTCAATAGCATCCTGGAAATCCTGCATATCTACCGCTTCCTTGTTTTTACGGGCGGCAATTAAAGCTGCCTCATTACAAACGTTGGCAATTTCGGCACCTGCAAAACCAGGGGTTTGCGCCGATAATTTTTTAGCGTCAACACCTTCAGCCAGTTTTACCGGTTTAAGGTGCACTTTAAATATTTGCTCACGACCGATCAGATCAGGTTTATCAATAGATACCTGCCTGTCAAAACGCCCCGGGCGTAATAATGCCGAATCCAATACGTCAGGGCGGTTAGTTGCCGCAAGGATGATAATACCTGAATCGGTACCAAATCCATCCATCTCAACCAATAACTGGTTCAAGGTGTTTTCGCGCTCATCATTACCACCTACCATATTGTTTTTACCACGTGCACGGCCAATGGCATCAATCTCATCAATAAAAATAATACATGGTGCTTTATCTTTTGCCTGGCGGAATAGATCGCGCACACGTGATGCGCCCACCCCAACAAACATCTCCACAAAGTCAGATCCTGACAAGGAGAAGAATGGCACTTGCGCTTCGCCGGCAACAGCTTTGGCTAATAAAGTTTTACCTGTACCCGGCGAACCTACCAATAATGCACCCTTAGGTATTTTACCACCCAGGTTGGTGTATTTTTTTGGATTACGTAAAAAGTCTACGATCTCCATTACTTCCTGCTTGGCTTCTTCCAGGCCTGCAACATCATTAAATGTTACAGATACCTGCGCTTCTTTATCAAATAGTGTAGCTTTTGACTTGCCGATGTTAAATATCTGGCCACCCGGACCACCACCACCACCTGTCATGCGGCGCATAACAAACATCCATACCGCTATGATCATTACGATCATGATCAGAAACTGTACTAAATTGCTTGAAAAAAAGCTATCACGGGTCTCGTACTTAATAGCTATTTTTTGTGATTCGGGAACATTTTTTTCAGCACTATCTATTGATTGCTTTAAACTTTCATTAGATGGGTATGAAAATGAATATTGTGGTTCATTAGTAGACATGCTAAAGCGCTGCTGTGCCTTATTGGCATCAGCATATTCGGGTTTTTTTAAGCTGTCTTTTTTAATAAACACCTCGGCTACCACCAGTTCGCCATTTTTATAGGTCACCAGGTGATCAACATCACCCGGAATAAGCATTTTGCTTTCAAAACGCTTATAGTCAATAAGCGCACCGCCATTATTGCCCGAAAAAAGGGCAACAAGTAAAAATGTGCCTATAGCAATGGCATAAAGCCACATAAAATTAAATTTAGGCGGCTTAGGTACAATTTTTTTATTCGGAATTTTACGTATCGGTTTGGATTTATCCAATTTATCGTCTTTCATTTTTTTAAAATCTCACTGTGTAAGTATTAACAAAGGGTAATTTAAGCGCTTTTATAACTTTTCACTTCGGCATCTCCCCACAATTCTTCTACGCCATAAAACTCGCGCTTGTCTGTCCTGAAAACATGGATAACCACATTTACATAATCCAACAATATCCATTCGCCATATTCAAGGCCCTCTTTGCGCCACGGGTCTTGTTGTATGGCTTTATAAATTTCATCTTCAATACTATTTGCTATAGCTTTTACTTGTGTGGCCGAGTCTGCATGACATATTACAAAATAATCAGACACGGAACTATGTATATTTCGGAGGTCTAACCTGACAATGTCATTCCCTTTTTTTTCCTGTATGCCATGTATGGCTAATTCAGAAATGTAAGTCGATTCATTTATCGCTTTATTTTTTACCATTAAAAAGAATTAGTTTTGAACGTTTTTGAGTTAAACATTATATATTACTTTGCAAAATAACACATTTTCGGCATTATTTGTTGGTCAAAATTTACTGACATTAAAAGAAGTAAACTCTACAAACGATTTCCTCAAGAACTTATTGTCAAATTCCAAGCCATTGCCTGAGGGAACGGTCATTATGGCAGAAAGTCAATTTGCTGGGCGCGGCCAACAAGAAAACAAATGGTACAGCCAACCGGGGAAGAATTTGACAATAAGTATATTGCTTAATCCCACTTTTTTAGATGTTTCGAACCAGTTTGATCTTAACCGGGTAATAAGTTTAGGGGTAGTAGATGCATTAGAGCCCTTATTGGGAAACGAACTTAAGATCAAGTGGCCCAATGATATATATTATAGCGATAAAAAATTGGGCGGCATTTTAATTGAAAACTTAATACAGGGTACACAAATAAAAAATGCTATAGTTGGTATCGGGTTAAATATTAACCAGGATAGTTTTTCTGCAGATACCGGCAATGCGATTTCCCTAAAACAAATCTTACATAAGGATTACGATTTACGGGTGTTATTGTCAGACATTTGCCGTTATATTGAAGCCTGGTACTTAAAATTACAGGAAGCCAAAAAAGAAACCATAAGGATTGCTTATCTTGACCGTTTATATTGGTTAAACCAGCAAAAAATGTTCAGGTCAAATAATAATACCTTTGCCGGCGTTATAACCAATGTAAAAAACAACGGATTACTTGTAGTTATAAACGAGCAAGGTGCCGAATTAGAATTTAGCTTAAAAGAGATAGAGTTTTTAAATAAGTAAGATGAAAAAATTAGGACTGGTAGTAGCCGCATTAATGGTAACGCTTGGCGCATTTGCCCAGATAGAAACTCCTGTAAAATGGTCGTACGCGGCAAAAAGAATTAGCCCGACTGAGGCAGTTGTGCTTTTAAAGGCAACTATACAGCCCGGCTGGCATATTTATTCGCAAAATGTTAAAGAAGGGGGCCCTATTAAAACCTCATTTACTTTTGCGCCTTCAAAATATTTTACTTTGGCAGGTAAAACTATAGAGCCAAAACCGGCAACTAAGTTTGAAAATGCCTTTAAAATGAATGTAAGTTATTTTGAAAAGGAAGTTGTTTTTCAGCAAAAAATTAAAGTAAAATCTGCCAATGCCATTAATGTAAAAGGTAAGCTTGAATACATGGTTTGTAATAATATTAAATGCCTGCCACCCGAAGAAGTTAATTTTGCGGTTACTATAGGCAAATAAGCAATTTAATGAAAAAATTATTCCTGCTGTTGGTTGTTTTAATGTTAAGTGTGGTTGCAAATGCACGAATTGAAACACCTGTTAGGTGGGCACAAGGCTCAAAGCGTATTAACACCACCGAAGCAATGCTGTTATTAAGAGCCCGTATACAGCCCGGCTGGCATATTTATTCGCAGGCGATTAAACCGGGAGGCCCTATTAAAACCTCATTCACATTTATACCATCTAAAACCTATATTTTAGCAGGGAAAACTATAGAGCCGGCTCCGAAGAAAAAGTACGAAGAGGGCTTTAAAATGAATATTGGGTACTTTGAAAACGAAGTTGTTTTCCAACAAAAAATTAAGCTTAAATCGGCTTCTTCAACCGAGGTAAAAGGTATTTTAGAGTATGCGGTATGCAATAAAACCGGTTGCCTGCCACCCGAAGAACTCGCTTTTAACGTTCCTTTAAAATAAATTATCATGATAGCATCCGCCAAACGTAATTATATTCAATGGGTAAATAGGTTACTAATGGTATTTGCTGTTTTTTTGCTGATCGGGTTAACACCGGCCTCTGGCAAACAAATACAATCTGCCGATACGGTATCAACTGCTGATGTTACATTTACAGATATCCCGACAGCAGCCGATAGCATAGCCGCCAGGAAAAAAGCCAGGGAAATAGCAACGGTAACATCTACAACCAATAAGACGGTAGTTAGCGAAGAAAAGCAACAATCTTTATGGGAGATATTTATAGCCGGATTATTAGGGGGATTTACCGCGGTAATATTGCCCTGTATCTATCCTTTATTGCCATTAACCGTAAGTTTTTTTACCAAAAAAGCCGGTTCGCGGTCAAAAGGGATTTTACATTCGCTTTTATATGGGCTATCTATTATTGTTATTTATGTAACATTAGGATTAATAATTTCAATTCTTTTCGGGTCTGACGCTTTAAATCAGCTTGCGACTAATGCGATATTTAACCTCTTTTTCTTCCTTCTACTCATCATATTCGGCATATCGTTTTTAGGAGCATTTGAGATCACTTTGCCCAGTTCATTAGCTAACAAGCTGGATGCTAATTCTGACAAAGGCGGATTGATAGGCATATTTTTTATGGCGGCCACACTGGTAGTAGTCTCTTTCTCATGTACAGGGCCTATTATTGGCAGCCTGTTGGTGCAAGCCGCATCCAAAGGTGATAGGCTTGGTCCGGCTATTGGTATGTTGGGGTTTTCATTGGCATTAGCTTTGCCATTTACAGCTTTCGCTTTGTTTCCTTCAGGATTAAAAAGCCTGCCAAAATCGGGAGGATGGTTAAATAGCGTTAAGGTAGTGTTGGGCTTTTTAGAGCTGGCATTTGCGCTTAAGTTTCTATCAAATGTTGATTTGGCCTACCACTGGAATTTGCTTGATCGCGAAGTGTTTTTATCCCTTTGGATAGCCATTGGTTTATTAATGGGCTTATACCTGATAGGAAAACTTAAGTTTTCGCATGATAGTGATCTGCCGTATTTATCCATACCAAGAACGTTAATCGCTATAATGGTTTTTGCCTTCACCATATATATGGTGCCGGGTTTATGGGGAGCACCGTTAAAATCAATCAGTGCCTTTTTGCCACCACCGGCAACTCAGGATTTTGACCTGACCTATACTGTTGTTGCCCCTGCATCAACTGCTGCCACTACATCTATCAAGCAAAAAAAGTATGAGGGTATATTTAGCCGAGGGAAGGTAAAGGGCTTAGATGCATGGTATGATTATGAGCAGGCATTGCAAGTATCAAAAGAACTAAATAAACCCATATTGATTGACTTTACCGGCTGGAACTGCGTAAACTGTCGCGAAATGGAAAATGATGTATGGTCCGATCCGGCGGTGTTTAAATTGCTACGCGATGATTTTATATTACTGCAGTTATATGTTGACGATAAAACCGAGCTTTTGCCACAAGAACAGTATGTTTCTACCTATAGCGGAAAAAAAATTAGTAATTTAGGCGCCAAATGGAGCGACCTGGAAGCTGATAGGTTTGGTGCCAATTCGCAGCCATTTTATGTAATGTTGGATAGCAAAGGTAATTTGTTGAAAGACAAAAGCGGAGCAGAAATAAAACCTTCGGCAGCTAACAAAAACATAAGCAGTTACAAAGAATTTTTAGATAGCGGTATACGCGCTTTTCAGAATAAATAATGACACAGATCAAAAGGATAGGGCTTTTAACATCAGGGGGCGACTCGCCGGGAATGAATGCGGCAATAAGAGCCGTTGTGCGTACAGGTATGTATTATGAGTTAGAGATATTTGGTATACGCCGTGGTTTTGAGGGATTGATAAATGGCGATTATTTCCAGATGGACCGTAAATCTGTTTCAAACATTATACAACGCGGGGGCACTATGTTAAAAACCGCCCGTAGCGAAAAGTTTAGAACAGCAGAAGGCCGCAAGCAAGCACATCAGCAATTACTAGCGAACGGTATTGATGCGCTGGTAGTTATAGGCGGAAACGGCACATTTATTGGCGCAGAAGCATTTGTAAAAGAAACCAATTTTCCTGTGATAGGATTACCCGGCACTATAGATAATGATTTGGTAGGTACCGATTTTACTATAGGTTATGACACAGCTATAAACACAGCTATTGAAGCTATTGACAAAATACGTGATACTGCCGAATCGCACGCCAGGTTGTTTATTGTTGAGGTGATGGGCCGCGATTCGGGCCTGATAGCTTTACGTACAGGTATGGGTGCCGGTGCCGAAGTAGTATTGGTGCCCGATACCAGCTCAGATATGGATGCCTTATTTTATAGATTAGAACATGGGCGCAAAGATAAATCGGCAAGGATAGTAATAGTTGCAGAAGGCGAAGAGCCGGGTGCTGCATTTGAGATAGGCCGCATTGTTAAAGAAAAATTTCCTAATTATGATACACGCGTATCCGTACTCGGACATATTCAGCGTGGCGGGCGCCCAACCTGCATGGATCGTGTATTGGCAAGCCGCCTGGGAGTTGCCGCGGTTGAGCGTTTGTTGGCAGGCCATTCAGACGAAATGGTAGGCTTGGTACACGGCGAAATAACGTATACCCCGTTAGAAAAAGCCGTAAAACACCTCGTTACTATAAATAAAGAGTTTAAAAAGATAGTAGAAATACTTTCTTTATAAGCGCTAAAATTTAATTTTCTTTTTGTTTTCCAAAACCAATATTCAGATCGGTAGTGAAAGTATTGTCAACAATTTCTCGGATAACGGTATCTATTTCGGTGCTTACCTTAAAAAGATACTCTATTACTTCCTGATTGGCAGGATTGCTAAAATTGTCCTTGTCTATAATATTAACCAGGCCCAACATGCTGGCAACAGGCCTACGCAGATCATGTGAACTTAAAGTGGCAATTTGTTTAAGACGTTTGTTTTGGTCAATTAAGGCCTTTTCGGTTTTAAGCCGTTCTGTAATATTGCGCGCAAAACAACCAACGCCTATAATATCGCCATCTACAGTGTATATTGGGTTAAAATGCGTTTCATAAAAAACAGGGTTATCTGCCGTATAATTAAGCCCTTTTTTAGTGATCAGGTATTTTTCACCATTAAAAGCACGGGCATAATACATACGCCATTCATTTATGAGCGGCTCGCCGTAACTATTAATAAATTTAGTTGAATGATGATATTCTCCTTTTACAGGTGTAATGCCGGTATGGGCCACTATAGCCTTTTTATAAGCCTTATTCATGTATACATACTTGCGTTCGCTATCAATTGACCATATCAAATCGTCTGTATTATCAATTAACCCCTCCAGGTTGGTTTGGGTTAATGCTATTTCTTCTTCAGTCTTTTTTTTATGGGTGATATCCTGGCCTATACCTTGTATTTCGGCAACTTCGCCATCCTCGTTGGTTACCGATATAAACTCCCACTGGGTATCATGTAGTTCGCCTGCTTTATCAACCTTTTTATGTGTATGATGAACTACCTTGCCCGGGTGTGTAATACATTTTATAAATGCTTTTTCACAATTGGCAAGGTCATCTGGTAGCGAAGTGAAAGAAAAATGCTTGCCAATAATTTCGGCCGACTTATATCCAAGCACCTTTAAAAATTGCCGGTTAGCAAATGTATATTTCCCCTCTGTATTAATTCGGATCAAAAAATTGGTTTGCGAATCAATTAATGAATTTAAAAGTTGCTCGCGGATATTAGCTTCCTTTTTAGATTGAATTTTTGCAGTAACGTCAATAGCGGTAATTATCCGGCAATTATCACTTTCACAGGGTATTTTATAACTGAATACCTCAACATATATGATCTCGCCTTTTTTATTTTGATGTTTCCATTCCCCTGAATTTGTAAAGATAGTTGCCGGGCCAATTAAATAGTCATTAGCTTTTGAGGGATTATAGCGTGGGCGTATGCTGGTGATCTCCATTGACAGAATTCCTGCTTTGTATAGCCATAAGCAGCCATAGCGGCTTCATTAACATTTAAAATGCGTAATGATGGTATTTCATATATCCACATTGGGCTTGGATTATGATCAAACAGTACGCTGAAATTATCAAGCATGGTAATTCAGGTAGATAATATATAAAAGTAATAAATTTAACCACTTTTCACAACCTGTAGTAGTGCCGTATCTTTTTGGAAGATAAAATTTTATAATTAATTTATTTTCTTACCTTTGCAGCCCCGCTGAACTAAACTCCGGGGATAATGTTGAACACATAAACAAAAAAAGAAATGGCAACTAAGATCAGATTGCAAAGACATGGTAAAAAAGGAAAACCTTTTTACTATATTGTAGTAGCGGATGCACGCGCACCAAGAGACGGACGTTTTATTGAGCGTTTAGGTTCATACAACCCAAACACCAACCCTGCAACTATTGATATTAATTTTGATAAAGCTTTAGGCTGGATAAACAATGGCGCACAGCCCACAGATACCTGCCGTGCTATATTATCACATAACGGATTGTTATACAAAAAGCACTTACAGGGTGGCGTTAAAAAAGGCGCTTTAACTCAAGAGCAGGCAGATGCTAAATTTGCTGAATGGACAACCCAAAAAGAAGGACAAATTTCAGGTAAAAAATCTGACTTATCATCTGCAAAAGATGCGGCCCGTAAAGCAGCATTAGCGGCAGAAGCTATTAAGAAAGAAGAAAAAGCTGCTGCTATTTTAGCTAAAAATACTCCTGCATCAGAAGAAGTTGAAGAAACTGAAGTAGAAGCACCTGTTGCAGAAACTGAAACAGAAGAGGCTCCGGCTGCTGAAGTTGAGGTAGAAGAAGCGCCAGTTGCTGAAGCTCCTGCAGAGGAAGAAGCACCTGCTGACGATAAGGCAGAGTAATTAATATTTAAAAACATTATCAAAAAAGCGGAGCACCAGCAGGTTCTTCGCTTTTTTAATTTAAAGGGATTTTAAAAATGAAAATTGAAGACTGTTTTAGAATAGGCAGCGTATTAAAAACCAAAGGGTTAAAAGGCGAAATGCAGCTTTATGTTGATTTTGAGAACCTGGATGCTATTGATTTTGACGCCTTATTTATTGAAATAGGCGGTAAGTTGGCTCCATTTTTTGTCGAGTCGATAAAATACCAGCAAAAAAATGCGGCCTACCTGTACCTGGAGGATGTAGATACTATTGAAAAAGCTACTCCTTTGGTTAAAAAAGACATTTATCTACCCAATAAACTCAAACCCAAAAAGAAGAAAAGCGATTTTACCTTAAAAGACCTTAAAGGTTTTACCACCATTGATGAAAATGAAGGCGAGTTGGGTGTAATAACTGATATACACGAATATCCTCAGCAATTAATCGCCGCGGTTACTTATAAAAACTGCGAAGTGTTGTTCCCATTAAACGAAGAGATAATTAAAGGTATTGATGTGGTGAGCGAAATTTTAACTGTTGATTTGCCAGAAGGGTTGTTGGATATTTACCTCGATTAAATTATAACTTTGCGCCATGCGTTTTGATATTATCACCGTTTTGCCGGGTTTACTGGAAAGCCCTTTTGCACATTCCATTTTGCAACGCGCGCAAAAAAAAGGCATTGCCGAAATACATGTACATAACCTGCGCGACTACGCTACCAACAAGCAAAAAAGTGTAGATGATTATCCCTATGGCGGCGGTAGCGGAATGGTAATGACCATTGAGCCGTTTGCAGCCTGTATAGATAAATTGAAATCAGAGCGTGAATATGATGAGATCATATTTATGTCGCCGGATGGTGAAACACTTAACCAGCCTATTGCCAACCAATTATCTATTAAAAAAAATATTATCATTCTTTGCGGGCATTATAAAGGCATTGACCAACGCATTCGCGACCTGTTTGTAACGCGCGAAATTTCTATAGGGGATTATGTACTATCAGGTGGCGAATTGCCCGCTGCAGTGCTGGTAGATGCCGTAGTAAGGTTGATACCCGGCGTATTATCTGATGAAACCTCGGCACTGTCTGATTCTTTCCAGGATGGTTTATTGGATGCACCGGTTTACACCCGCCCTGCTGATTGGAAAGGCCATAAAGTACCTGATATATTGTTAAGCGGTCACGCCGGGGATATTGAAAAATGGCGCCACGACCAGGCATTAGAGCGTACCAACCAACGCCGACCCGATATGTTAGAGTAGAGACACCATACTTTGTGCCTCCAGTAATATAAGACGCAAAGTATTGCATCTCTACAATGAATTTGTTAATAAATCATAATTTGTTGAAATTTTTAAAATCAACTTTTTATTATTAAAAAAATTCCCTATACTTGCAATCCGATTTTTAGGGAGCTAAAAGTCGCTTTAACAGCTTAAAATCATGGATTTAGTAAAATTTGTAGAAGAGCAAACAGTAACAGTTAACAAGTTTCCGTCATTTAAGGCGGGTGATACTGTAAGCGTACATTATAAAATCAGAGAAGGAAACAAAGAGCGTATCCAGGTTTACCAGGGTGTTGTTATTCAACGTAATAGCGTTGGTGTTTCTGAAACATTTACTGTACGTAAAGTTTCAAACGGAATTGGTGTTGAGCGTATATTCCCTACCAACTCACCAAATATTGATAAAGTTGAAGTAAACAGCTACGGTAAAGTGCGCCGCAGCAAGCTTTATTACCTGCGTGCCCTTACCGGTAAAGCAGCCCGTATCAAGTCAAAAAGAGTTTAATTATATCGAGAGTATAATAAAAGCCTTACTGTTTTCAGTAAGGCTTTTATTATGGGCTTAACTATCGTGTTGGAAAGTGCAAGATCTTGCTTAAATAACTAAGCGGTTTTTACTTTAACTTTTTTCGAAGATTTAGCAGTTGCTACAGGTAACTCGGCCAATACAGTTTTACCGCCTTTAACCACTTCGCCCAACTCGACATTTATTTTGGTACCTAAGGGTAAAAATATATCAACCCTTGATCCAAATTTAATAAAGCCAAACTCGTCGCCCTGCTCTACCACATCACCCTCTTTTACATACCAAACAATGCGACGAGCCAAGGCTCCTGCAATTTGACGAAACAAAACGGGTATACCTGTACTGGTTTCGGTAACTACGGTGGTCCGCTCATTTTCGGTAGATGACTTTGGGTGCCATGCTACCAAATATTTGCCCGGGTGATATTTAAAATATTTAACCACCCCACTTATAGGGTTACGGTTAATGTGTACGTTAATAGGCGACATAAAAACAGATATCTGCAAACGCCTGTCTTTTAAATATTCGGTTTCGTCAGCCTCTTCAATAACTACAACTTTACCATCTGCCGGGCAAAGTACTTGTGTTTCATCTTTGGCAATAGTAATGGCAGGACTGCGGAAAAACTGCAGTATAGTAATAAATAACGCGAAGGATAAAATATAGATCAACCACTTCACAAAAAAGGCCGTAGGGAAGTAAAATTGTATAAACGCATTCAGTACAAATATGAACAGAATGCATAACGCCATGGAGGTATATCCTTCTTTATGAAAAGTCATTTGGTTATTAATTTAATGCAAAACTACGAATTTGTAACGAAGTATAAATAAGCGTACACAATAGGTGCAGCAATAAGCAGGCCATCAAAACGGTCAAGCAGGCCGCCATGGCCCGGTAATATACCACCCGAGTCTTTAATGTTGATGCTGCGTTTAAACATAGATTCGATCAGATCGCCTATGGTACCAAAGCAACTTATCAATACCCCCATGGTTATCCATTGCGATACCGAAATGTCTGTATAATAATTGTTTATCAATAATGCAGCACCGGCTGTTATAACTATTCCCCCAATAAATCCTTCCCAGGTTTTTTTAGGCGAGTGCCTTTCAAATAATTTCGTCTTACCAAATTTGCTGCCTACCAAATAAGCCCCGGTATCATTTGCCCAAAGCATTAATAAAAAAGCTATAGGGAAATGGAAGTTAAAGCTGCCGCTTACATACCCCAACGCATGAAAAAATGTAAAAGGTACTACAGTAAAAAATATACCTAAATAGGTATAGGCTACATTGGTAAAAGGCTTTTCGTGTTTTTTAAAAAGCTCTTGTATAAATATAGTGCTTAATATTACGGGTAATAGGGCCGGTAATTTAGTATGGAATGAATCGTGGTGATGTGTGGTAATAGTATAAACCGAATAAATTAAAACACCACTAATTAATCCCGTCGTCCAATTGGGATTGATGCCGCTTTTTTTAACATTGGTATAAAACTCCCATAAGCAAAATGAGCTCAAGAGCAAATAAAATAAATCAAATACATACTCCCCCAATAATACGGAGCCAAGCATCACAATAATAAAAAAGAACCCGGTTATGGCACGTAATCTCATAGTTTAAAGTTGGTTCAAAGCCATTATCTCAACAGCCTTGCTAAAATCTTCCTGGTGTATATAAACCTCAACAGCACCTATATTATATCCGGAAAGCTGTTTGTTAAGCAATACAGCATCAATGGCATTTTCAATAAGCACCTGTTTTACAATTTCTGCGCGGTAAAAATCAGACGAAGTAAAAATTTTTATCCAATCTTTTTCCATTATTCTGCCTGTAATTGCTTTTTATCTGTCGCCAGTTTTTTATACATAAATAGTAAAAATAATACAATTATCAGGCTAAATAAATAGGCCGAATAATTAAACATATGCTGCTCGTCAGGATTTACTTTTATTTTTTTATGCTGATATAAATAGGTTACCACTACAGCAGTACCATTATTTATAAAATGACCCCAAACTGCCGGCCATATACTGCCGCTCCATACAACAAGATAACCTAACAATGCCCCCAGCATCATGCGTGGCAAAAAGCCAAAAAACTCCATATGAAAACTACTGAATAATACAGCGGTTATCCAAACTGCAGTATGCTGGTTTTTTGTCCAGCGGGTTAATATAGTTTGTATAACACCTCTAAACATAAATTCTTCAGCAATGGCAGTAAGCAAACCCACCAGTATCACGTTTTTTATCATACTGCCAAAGGTTTTCATTTGCAGTAGTATGGTAGTTAGTTTTTGTGCGGTATCTTCTTTTTCGCGCATCCAAACCTGTACCGACTTAAATGGCGATGGCAAAACCATTTTTTGGTTAATATTGGTTAGCAACTCAATTAAGGGCGATGACATGAACATGATGAAAAAAACCAACACGATAAGCATGGGCGAAAAGTTCAAAGCTGGCCTTAAATAATTTTGTGGGTTTTTAACAATTACATAAGCAAAAAACACCGGCGCAATAAATAATGGGATGGTGGTACTAATGATCTGTAATATCCATAATGCGTTAATGGTATCAGGATTGGATAGATTTAACTGCGCCAACTGCATTAAAGTATCTAAACCATAAATAACTATTACAGCTAATGCACCAATAAGATAGCCTAATAAGATAATCCCGATACTAATTGCAAAAAACAAGAGTAATTGCATAGCTGGAGATAGTTGCCTGGACTGATTGATGGTCATTTATGTTAAAATACGTATTTTTGCAGTTGGGTAAAGATAAGCATGTCTGTACAAATAGGAAATATTGATTTAGGGGAGTTCCCGCTGCTGCTGGCACCAATGGAAGACGTGAGCGATCCGCCTTTCCGTTATGTATGTAAACAGCATGGTGCGGATATGATGTATACGGAGTTTATCTCGTCCGAGGGACTTATTCGCGACGCGGCAAAGAGTCGCAAAAAACTGGACATTTTTGAATACGAGCGCCCAATAGGGATCCAGATATTTGGAAGCGATATTGAGCATATGCGCGAAGCCTCGGCCATTTCATCACAGGCCAACCCCGACCTGATAGATATTAACTACGGCTGCCCGGTAAAAAATGTGGCTTGCCGTGGTGCAGGCGCCAGCTTATTGCAGGATATTGATAAAATGGTAGCCATGACCAAAGCGGTTGTGGAAGCCACCCATCTGCCAGTAACAGTAAAAACCCGCTTAGGCTGGGATGATAATACCAAAAATGTAGAAGAGGTTGCCCTGCGTTTGCAAGATGTAGGCATTAAGGCGTTGACCATACATGGCCGCACCCGCTCCCAAATGTATAAAGGCGAAGCCGACTGGACATTGATAAGCAAGATCAAAAAGAACCCGAATATAGAGATACCTATTTTTGGAAATGGTGATATTGATTCGCCCGAAAAAGCTGCCGCATGGCGCATGGAATATGGTGTAGACGGCATGATGATAGGCCGTGCCGCCATTGGCTACCCATGGATATTCCGCGAGATAAAACATTACTTTAAAACTGGCCAGCATTTGGATAAGCCAACCATGGCCGAGCGCATTGATGCCTGCAAAACGCACCTGCAAAAATCTATTGAATGGAAAGGGCCTAAAACAGGAGTGTTTGAAATGCGCCGCCATTATGCCAACTATTTTAAAGGAATAGAAAACTTTAAAGAGCACCGCATGAAACTGGTTACAGCAGGCACATTTGAAGAACTTGACCAAATTTTGCAGGAAATAGAAAATACGCCAAGATTTGCGCAAACTGCCTCACCTGTAGAAATTTAGAGGTTCAATCCCACAATTTTGTAAAAAAGATACATCTTAATAAAAATTATGGCGTTTAATGGCATGATTTTTAAATAGAAGATATATATTTGAATTTAAACGATTACCAATACATGGTTACATATATAACAGAAGGTGTTAAGGTTTCGGTAGAAACCATTTATCAGCCGGAGTATTCTAACCCGTCAAACGACCATTTTATGTTTGCCTATAAAGTGAACATTGAAAATGTGGGTACGTACGCGGTGCGTTTGCTAAGCAGGCATTGGTATATATTTGACTCAAACGGTGCAAAGCGCGAAGTTGAGGGCGAAGGTGTAGTAGGCTTGCAGCCGGTAATTGAACCCGGCCATTCGCATGAATACGTATCAGGCTGTAATTTAAAAACTGATATGGGCAGCATGAAAGGCGAATACCAAATGACCCGTTTGATCGACAACGCTTTATTTAACGTACAGATACCCGAGTTTTATTTAATAGCGCCATATAGGTTGAATTAGCCCCCCGACCCCCTAAAGGGGGAGCGATTTGCAGGTGGGATATACATAAAATAAAAAAAGCCCTCGCTAATTTTAGTGAGGGCTTTTTTTATTGCTTTGATACCCCCCTTTAGGGGGCTGGGGGTTAATCTCGTCTGTTAAACAACATCGAAGCATAATAAACCAGTGTGGCCAATGAACTTAACGCGGCAACAACGTAGGTCATCGCGGCCCACCATAGGGCATCTTTAGCTTGCTCATGCTCTTCGGTGGTTTGCATAACGGTATAGTTGTTATTTAACCACGCTAATGCACGTTGGCTGGCATCAAACTCAACCGGCAAGGTGATAAAACTAAATAAGGTTACTAAGGCCAATGCGGCTACACCAATAACCAACACATATGGGTTATTGGCCATAAACAATAGCATAACACCGATGAATAAGGTCCATTGGACTAAGGTGGATGCCACATTTATAATTGGAACTATAGCCGACCGAAAAGTTAACCAGCCATAAGCACGGGCATGTTGTACAGCGTGCCCACACTCGTGTGCCGCTACAGCTGCGGCTGCCACGCTACGGCTATGGTAAACGTCAGGGCTTAAATTAACCGTTCTGTCTTCAGGGTTGTAATGGTCGGTTAGTTGTCCTTCAACAGATATTACCTGAACATCATAAATGCCATTATCCTTTAGCATACGTTCTGCGATGTCTTTACCGGATAGGCCCGATAGTAACCCAATTTCTGAGTATTGCTTAAATTTACTTTTAAAGCGCCATTGCACTGCAAAGCTTACTAGCGCGATACCGGCCATCAGTATCCAGGCCGAACCATTGCTCATACTTATATATCCTAATATTAATCCTAAGTGATTCATGTTATGTTTCTTTTAAATAGGTTATTCAAAAAGCATTCCGATATAATCTTACTGACAAAATAACAGAACGCAGCAGTGTATAATTAATTGTAATATTACCCATCAAACAATATTAAAACTAACCCTGTTAAGTTTAACAAAATAATATAACTATGAAATGGTTTGGCGGTAAAGAAAGCAGTGATGTTGAAACAGGAAGCAGCAGTGGCCGTGGGTTAATGTTTGGCGGCGGCGCATTGGGTTTGATAGGAGCATTAATATATATGTTTACCGGGATTGACCCATCGCAGCTATTAAATGTAAATCAGAATAACAGCGAGCAGATAAATACGCAACCTGGCAGCAGCCAAAGCCAGGAGGAGAAGTTTGCGCGTGTAATATTTGAAGGAACAGCAGTAGTTTGGGATAGCTTATTTACTAAAGCGGGCCAAAAATATAAACGCCCTGTTTTACATTTTTTTACAGGCGGTGTGGATGCCGAAGGCTGCGGTTATGCATCATCTGCAACGGGGCCATTTTATTGCCCGGCCAATAGCAAGGTTTATTTGGACCTTTCTTTTTTTGACGAATTACAAAATAGGTTTCAATCGCCCGGCGAAGCCGCGGCTGCTTATGTTATAGCGCATGAGGTAGGGCACCATGTACAAAATTTATTGGGTACATCGGCAAAAATGGATGCTGCACGAAGCAGGATGAGCGAAACAGAATATAATAAGCTTTCGGTAAAGCTGGAACTACAGGCCGATTTTTATGCAGGAATATGGGTACATTACACCAACAAAAATCACCATAACAATATAGTGATTGAACCGGGCGATCTGGAATCGGCACTTAATGCCGCTAATCAAATTGGTGATGACCGGTTACAGCAAGAGCACCAGGGAAGGGTTACGCCGGATAGCTTTACACATGGTACCAGCGCGCAGCGCATGTATTGGTTTAAAAAGGGCTATGATACCGGCGATTTAAGGCAGGGAGATACTTTCGCCGGTACAGGCGATCTGCTTTAAATGCGTACTTTTGGCCTTATAAGTAAAGACCAATAAATATGTCAACCGTTAAATGTTTTGAAAACAATCCCTATCAGGAAAACACCTATATTTTATACGATGCAAGTGGCGAGTGCGCTATTATTGATCCGGGGATGTATACTTCTGCAGAGCAAAACGCTGTTGTAAATTTTATAAAAGACAATAATTTAAAGCCAGTTTTATTACTAAATACCCATTGCCATATTGACCACGTATTGGGTAATAAGTTCATATTTGATCAATACGGTTTAAAGCCACAATTTAATAAGGGAGAGTTAGAGGTATTGGAAGCTGTTGTTGCCTATGCGCCAGCTATGGGTTTCAGATATGATGTTTCACCTTCGCCGGAAGTTTTTTTGCCCGAAAGTGGAAGTATAAGTTTTGGTAATACTACTTTACAATTAATATTTGCTCCGGGGCATTCACCAGCGCATTTATGTTTTTATGATGAAGCGTCTAACCTGCTTATTGGCGGCGATGTATTGTTTAGAGGCAGCATTGGCCGTGCCGATTTACCGGGCGGAAACTACAATCAGCTCATAAAAAATATTGAGGAAAAGCTATTTACTTTGCCTGATGCCTGTACGGTATATCCCGGTCACGGCCCCGAAACCACTATTGGGTTTGAAAAACAGCATAACCCGTTTTTTAAGTAAATTTGCCTGGAACAAAAGCGTATAGAGTATCACGTAAATATACAATCCTATTGAACACCTCCATATATATAGCAAAGCGTTACCTGTTCTCGAGCAAAAAAATGCACGCTATAAATATTATTTCGGGCATATCAATGATGGGGGTATTATTTGGCAGCGCGGCGTTAATTATACTGCTATCTGTATTTAATGGTTTTGAAAAGGTTATCTTATCATTATACAGCAACTTTACTCCCGAAATAAAAATTGAAACCAGGTTAGGCAAAACATTTGACCCAAACACACCCTATTTTAATAACCTGCATAAAGATGCCAGGCTGATCTCTTTCACCGAAGTTTTGCAGGAAAGAGTGCTCATAAAATATGGCAGCAGAACTTACATAGCAACTATAAAAGGAGTTAGCGATGAATTTTTGCGAAATACCAAATTAGACAGTACTATTCAAACAGGATCATTCACACTGAAAAGTAACGGGAGAGATTATGCTGTAATAGGCACTTCGGTACAGGCCAGTTTAGGTATTAATATAAATGATGAGTTTATACCGCTCGAAATATGGTCGCCCAAGCATAACATGGTAAATTCGATAAATACGCTGGATGAATTTAGCAGGGAGATGGTTTACCCATCTGGTGTTTTTTCTATTCAACAGGACTTTGATGATATAGTTGTTGTGCCCATTGATTTTACCCGCAAGCTTCTTGATAAACCAAACAATGTATCATCAATAGAACTTAACTATAAGCCCGGTACGGACTTAAAAACGGTTCAAAAGCAAATTCAAGACAAAATAGGTGGCGGGTTTACTATTAAAAATCGGGCACAACAAGATACTGAGCTATATAAGACCTTAAATTTTGAGCGGTGGTCAATATTTATGATCCTGACGTTTGTATTGATCATAGCTATATTTAATATAATTGGCACACTAACCATGCTGGTTATTGATAAGAAAAAAGACATTGCTGTATTAACCAGCCTGGGAGCTAATAAAAAAATTATAAAAGGTATATTTTTCTGCGAGGGGATGATGATATCATTGATAGGCTGTATTGCGGGAATGGTACTAGGCTTAACATTTTGTATATTACAGCAACGTTATAGCCTTATAAAAATGGGCGGTAAAATGAGCGTTATTGATGCGTACCCTATTGATATGAAACTAAGTGATTTTGGCCTGGTGTTTTTAACGGTAGGTATTATATCTGTTATTGCATCAGCCATAAGCGCGCAGTTAAGCATTAAAGGGTTGGCCGATATTAAACAGGATTTATAAATTTGCTTAATGAAATTAAAACAGTCGTTATTTTTATTCGGTTTATTGAGTTTTTGCTTGCTGGCTTGTAATGAAAAGCCCAAAGACAAAGTTAAAGAGAGTACTGCCAGTATATTTAAGGGGATGTACAGTTTTGGCCGCGAAGAAAAATCATTTAAGGATTGTAATGGCCCAACTACGTTTTGGGTGGTTGATAGCTCAAACAAATTAGAACTTCAATATTCCCAATTGGTTGTATCAGAACAACCAGATGTGCCTGTTTATATTGAAGTAACCGGCGAAAAAGTTCTATCTGTTAAAGGAAGTGCCGCAGCGTACGATAGTACGTTGGTGGTTTATAAGGTTATTAAAATATCAAAGGAAATTCCTGCGAACTGCAATTAAACAATAAAAGTCTGGAGCTTTTGTTATATTAGCTTCGCAGGTAAAAATAAAAAAACTCATTTGCCATATAGGCGTTAATAAATTTACTATGGAGTCAAAACGTCAACAAAAATTTGCCGGGGTACTGCAACAGGACCTGGCCGCAATATTTCAGCGCGAGGGCATGAATTACCTGCCAAATACTCTTTTAACTATTACCAAAGTACGTGTTACTCCTGATTTGGCCATAGCGCGTATATTTTTAAGTTTTTTTAATGCCGTTAACCCTGTGCAAGCCTTGCAAATGGTAAAATTGCATGCATCCGAAATACGTTATAAACTGGGTAGCCGTATAAAAGACCAGGTAAGAATAATACCGCAGTTAGAGTTTTTTATTGATGATACCAGCGAATATGTAGAACGTATGGATAAGATCTTTGATAAAATAAGCAAGGAAGATCGCCAACCGGATGCCGAATAATTTGTATAAATGTATTATTGGTTTTACCCTGGTTTTTATTTGCATCCAATAAAAAACCAATAGAAGCACAAAAACTAATAGATCTGGTTCATAAAGGGTTGATATTGGGCAATAATCTTACCCGATGAGATCCATTAGTAATCAATATGGGCCAAAATGCAAAAGTTATTATAGAAACAAAACGCGTGTAATTTTACACGCGTTTTGTTTTATTTACTATAAACTTAAGGGCAAATAAATGCCAAAAGTGATATTTCTGCCTGGGTTTAAAACTCCAAAAGTTGGATCTGTTTGTGCAAGCCTGCCCGGCCTTAACCTGCTTAAAGCATCATAGTAACGCTTATTAGTTAAGTTGGATGCGGCTATATATAATTTTAATGCCTGCGCCCCAATATAAACCGTGGTACCAATACCGGCGTTGATTAATGTGTAGGCATTGTTAGGTGTCTCAAACGTAGCATCAACACGATTTTGTTTAAAGTAGTTATCTACACCCGCATAAAAGTAAAAATCATCAAGGCCCTTAACTTTTGGCTCAAATCTTATAGTGTTATGTATAACTCCTGCGGGTATAAGCGGCAATGGTTTGTTAAACGAAGTATTTTGGGCGTGGGTATAGCTAAATGTATTATCCAGGTGTATAAATTTTGTAGGGTGCAGGTTAAGGCTTCCTTCTAGCCCATATAAATTTGCGTTAACTTGACCGTAACGATATATATCAAACGTTTGTGGATTGCCGTTTTCATCGGGAAGAATTATTTGATCACCTTGCGCACCTGATGCATATATATAGTTGTTAATATAGTTTTCATATATACCCAGGCTTCCGGTAATAACGCTATGGCCAAACTCTAAGGCAGCATCGGCCTGGTAGCTGCGCTCTGCTTTTAGGCTAGCATTCCCTATTTCAAACCTGGTAGTTCCTTCATGCGCACCATTTGAGCCTAATTCGGCAGGGTTAGGCGCACGGAAGGCAGAACCGGCATTTGCTTTAAAGCTCAGATCATCACTAAACACATGGGTAAACCCTAAAGCTCCACTTAGGTTACTAAATTTATTTTTAAAGCCGGGGAAGATCTGATTGCCAGCTTGCTCAAATGCCTTGCCATCATTATTAATATGATCAAAACGCAAGCCCGCGTTGAATGTATTTTTATCCCACGTTTTTTTGATATAAGCAAACGCACCTATGCTGATCCTATTATATTCGGGAATAAGAACTTCTTCCCCCTTATTATGGCTTACCTCATTGCTGCCACTAAAACCAAATAGAGGTTGCCATCCATTTTTTTCGGGTAGATAATATTTAGCATCAACCGAGTAAGTATTCATATCAAAAAACAATGCGGGGATAGCACTCTCCAATTCACGGCGCTGGTTTTTCTGATAACCCAGATCAAGCTTTAAAGTACCATTGCCAATTATGAGGTTATTATTTAAAGCGATCTTGTAATGGCGTATATCCTGGCGGGGGAAATCAATTGTCCTGTTCTTATCGGTTGTATATAACTCGTCGCCAGGCTCGGCCTCATGGAAACCAATATTATTTTTAAAGTACGAGAAATTTAAATGCGAGTATCCCCACTTTTTATTAAACCCCAACATGCCGCTCAAACTGGTATTATTATACCCGCTATTAATGTAATAGCCATCCGGGGTTTTAAAATTGTAGGCATTTTGGTAGGATCCGCGCCCGCGCCAAACAAACCCGTTTTGATTCCCTGTAAGCATAACCGAACTGCTGGTTAAGCCATTGTTAGTGGAGTAATTAGATAAGACCTCGCCTTTTACCTGGCCAGATTGAGGCACTAACGGCTCCAATACATTTATTACGCCACCAATGGCATCTGAGCCATATAATAACGAGGCTGCACCGCGTAATACTTCTACCCTGTCGGCACCATTTTGGTCCAGCTCAATACCGTGTTCATCGCCCCATTGCTGCCCTTGCTGTTTTACGCCATCATTTATGGTAACTATACGGTTGTAGCCTAGTCCGCGTATCACCGGTTTTGAAATGCCCGGCCCGGTGGTGATTTGGCTTACACCGGGAACTTGTTTGGCCAATACGTCAATTAGATTGGTGGCAGGAGCAAGCAACTCGTTTCTTGATACAACTGCTGCGGATGTGCTGTTATATTTGTTATTAGAGGCAATAGGTGTACCGGTAATGATTACCTCATGTATTTCAGAAATACTCGGGGTTAAGGCAAAAACGAGGTCGGCTGAAGAGGAAAGATCAACAGTTTTTACAATAGATTGGTAGCCTATGCATTTTACTTCAATCACATATCGGCCTTGTGCCGGCAGCGAACTAAATGAAAACTTACCCTGTGTATTGGTAATTATATTTAAACGTAATTGAGAAATAGATACCGTTGCCCCGGCAACAGGTTGGTTATTGGTAGCATCGTTTACGGTTCCTGTTAATTCTGATGCATTTATGGTGGCCGCGTTTGAAACAACAGCCACGCAAAACATATATAATAAAGCGATTAAGCTTATCTTGATTTTCATGATAACTAATTAATAATAACGAATATGCATTAACAATGCATCGTTAAAACAAAAAATGGTTAAATAGTTTTAGAAAGGATTTCTTCCTAAAAAAGTAATTCAATAATGAATCAGCACTGCTAAGTTTAGCAGGCAGAATAAGATACAGGAGGACCGCGTCCCGCAGCAAGAATAAGCGAGATGCTTTTAAAATTATAATCGCCAACTTTAAAAATATGGTTGGTAACTACAATTGGGTGGTAATATGAAGTTTGATCAAACACCATGGCTGTATGATGCATGGCATCGCACAGGTAACATTTTTCTTGCAAGGTAGTTGTGGTGCCGGGCTGATGTTTGGTTATACTAGCCGAGGGTTGATTTTGTTTTAAAATATTATGCTGATGGACCGCAACTATATACTGACCCACAATAAAGCAGATCAAAAACAGCCATGAACATATAATATTTAACTTGTTTTGTTTCAAAACCATAAATAATTACGGCAAAAATAGATAATTAAATGTTAAGCAGATGTTAAAATTTAATTTGGCGCAAAGCCGTTACATAATTATGCACCAACTAAACCCGTATATTTGTTACCATGACACCTGCAGAAATTAATTTAAAATTTAGCGCATTACAGGAAAGGATAGCTACCGAGTTTGACAACGAAAAACCAGATATAAAAGTATTATTGTTTTTAATTGGGGTGCAGGAACTTGGGCAGGGCCCGCAAAAATTTACCAAACGCCAAAAGGAAGAGTTAATGCACATTGCCACCTGTAAATTGTTTAGCTTGATGGGGTTTTATGAACTGGAAGGATTGGACCAGGATGGCTGGCCGCATTGGAAACTGGTGAAAACTGTACCTAATTATACATTAATGGAACAGGAAATGGTTTTAAAGTCATTAATTGTAGAATATTTTGAGGAAGAAATGCCAGACGGGGAGCAGTTAAACTGATATAATTTATACATGCAAATCAGAGAAGCAACCATTAATGATTTGGCTCAAATAATTAAATTGTTTACCGAAACAATATCAGCCGTTAATAGTAAAGATTATACTTCTGAGCAAACAGCCGCGTGGTCTTCAAGAGGTACTGATATAACTAAATGGACTGGCAAAATAAATGAGCAGTATTTTATCGTTTCAGAAGATAAAGATACAATCAATGGTTTTGCTTCATTAACAACATCAGGATATCTTGACTTTATGTTTGTGCATAAAAATTATCAGGGAAAGGGTATTGCGTCTATGCTTTTAAAAAGTTTGGAAAATAAAGCACATGAGTTAAATATTCATGAAATAATTTCGGATGTTAGTATAACAGCCAAACCATTTTTTTTAGGCAAGGGATTTACACTTATAAAGGAGCAAACTGTTGATATAAATGGAGTTGAGCTTACTAATTTTAAGATGCAAAAAGAGATATGAAGATCATCACTTATAATGTTAACGGTATCCGTTCGGCAATAAATAAAAATTTTTTGGCCTGGCTGCAGGCTACTGATGCAGATGTAGTTTGCCTGCAGGAAATAAAGGCTACGCCCGATGTATTAACTGATTTACATTTAGTAGAAGCATTGGGTTACCAACATTATTGGTTCCCGGCAGAGAAGAAAGGTTATAGCGGTACAGCTATATTAACCAAGCGTACCCCAAATCATATCGAATATGGATGTGGTATCCCCGACTTTGACAGGGAGGGGCGTAATATCCGTGTTGATTTTGACGAGGTGTCAGTAATGAGTGTTTATTTCCCGTCAGGCTCAAGCGGCGAGGAAAGGCAGGCATTTAAATTCAGATTTCTGGACGAGTTTGGTAAGTATCTTACTTTATTAAAAGTGGAGCATCCTAACCTGGTAATATGCGGCGATTATAACATTTGCCATCGCCCTATTGATATTCATAACCCTAAATCAAATGCAAATTCATCAGGCTTTTTGCCGGAAGAAAGAGAGTGGATGGAAAACTTTATTGAATCGGGCTTTGTGGATACCTTTCGTCATTTAAATGATGAGCCGCATAATTATACCTGGTGGAGCTTCCGCTTTAATGCCCGCGCCAAAAACCTGGGCTGGCGCATTGATTATGCCATGGCGAGTAAAGAGTTGGAAGATAAAATAAAAAGGGCGACCATATTGTGTGAAGCCAAACACTCCGACCATTGCCCCGTATTATTGGAATTAGACTTGTAACATTTCAGGCGTATTAATTATCTAACTGATAATAAACCGCCCAAATTATGAAATGGAACATCAATTTTAAAAAGGACAATACTAATCCAAAACCTAAAAAGTCATTAGTTCGTGAATGGGGCGATGCCCTGCTATTCGCGTTAATAGCGTCTACTGTTATTCGGGGTTTGTTGTTTTCTGCTTACGCGATACCGTCCGGATCAATGGAAGGGACGCAGTTTGCAGGCGACTATTTATTTGTAAGTAAAATAAGTTATGGTCCGCGTATGGCTATTACGCCATTTGCGCTTCCATTTACCGAGCCTACAGTGAGGGGAGTTAAAACCTATTGGGGTGGTATACAATTACCTTATTTTAGACTGCCTGGCCTATCTTCTATAAAAAAGCAGGACATCATTGTATTTAATAAGCCCGAAGAAGCTGATCTTAATTTACCTATTGATGAACGTACCACTTTAATTAAACGTTGCCAGGCTACACCCGGCGATATATTAAGTATCGTTAATTCGCAGGTATACATAAACGGTATTGCCGCTAAAAATGCGTCTAAAGCGCAAACTTCATATGTCGTTACTACCAATGGTGTTGATATTAACCCGCAGATACTACATGATTTTAATATTACTGTTTTACAGCAAACAAATATTAACACCTATGAAATGATTATCCCTGCCGATCATGTGGCTGAATTGAAAAGCTACTCAAATATTAAAAGCATTACACCCGTAATAGATAATGGTACTATATACAATCCAACTATCTTCCCGCACAATGAAAAATTTAAATGGAACCTGGATAATTATGGCCCTATCAAATTACCAAAAAAAGGGTGGACGGTAGCGCTTAATGACTCGACCCTTGCCCTATACCGTCGCGCTATTGAGGTTTATGAAAACAATAAAATTACGGTTAATGGCAAGGATATTATCATCAACGGAAAAAAAGCAAACAGCTATACGTTTAAAATGGATTATTACTGGATGATGGGTGATAACCGCCATGATTCGCTAGACTCACGCTTTTGGGGTTACGTACCCGAAGATCATATTATAGGTAAAGCAATGCTTACCTTCATGAGTATTGATTCGACCGCCAGCTTATTTAACAAGGTGCGTTGGAACAGGGTTTTAAGACCGATAAATTAATTACTCTTTTGTCATTCTGAGCGTAGCGAAGAATCTCGGAACAATGCATTCGCCGCTTGGATAGATTCTTCGCTACGCTCAGAATGACAGGTTTATATTCTTTTATTATTATGCTTTCACACGCTCAACATAAGTGCCTGCCGCAGTATCAACTTTTACTTTATCGCCAATATTGATAAAAAGCGGAACATTGATTTCTGCCCCGGTTTCCACAGTAGCTTTTTTCATGGCACCGGTTGAGGTATCGCCTTTAACTGCAGGCTCGGTATAAGTTATTTCCAGTTCAGCCGAATTCGGTATCTGCCCGGTTATAGGTTCGTCGCTTTCAAAAGCCACAATTAAATTCATGCCTTCTTTCAGGAATTTTACGGCCGGGCCAAATAGTGTTTTTGGTACATTATGCTGATCAAAAGTTTCATTATCCATGATCACTAATGAATCGCCATCTTCATATAAATATTGATAATTGCTGGTTTCTACGCGGGCGATGTCTACCTCTTCGTCTGTGCGGAAACGGTATTCAACCAGTTTATTGGTTTTAACATTGCGCATGCGTGCCTGGTAAAAGGCGCGCAGGTTGCCCGGGGTGCGGTGTATAAATTCTTCTACCTGTACCAGCTCCCCGTTAAAACGAAGGATACTTCCATTCCTTATGTCTGATGCTTTAGCCATAAAATTTTGTTTGAGGCGCAAAATTAGGCACTTACGTGCAATAAAGCAAGTTATTTGCCCTTTAGCGTGGCTAGTGAATAAAAAGTATCCCGCCAATATATGCCGCCCTGTTTTAAGGTGATAAAAGTTGATTTTGCAAATATGTAAGCCGTTAATAAACCCGAAAAAGGGATCATCAAAGCGTACCACCATTTATTGGGCTGCACTAGGTGCATATAACTCATTTGGGCAATTAAAACCCCGACTGCTAGCAATCTGATATTATTATCGCCCCAAATAAACATAACGGGTAGTGGTAACGTAAGGCCTGCAAGGCACATTAATGCGAAGCCCGTAGCCATAAATATGTTATAGTTAGCTATAGCAAAAGAGTTTTTCATTAAACCCTTAACATATTCTGTAACACTTGTATACCACTCTAATCTTAGCATACCTAATCCACCTAAAACATCTTGTCGTAGCCCTGTTTTTTTTATATTATAACCTAACTTTATGTCATCGTCTGGCCGTAGCTTTATGCGGGCATGAGTGCCTGCTTTTTCATAAGCTGTCCGTTTAACCAGCGAAAAAGCTCCAATCCCAATATGCGAATTGGTTTTAGGTTTGATAGAATTCCATGGGCGCAGATAAACCATTAACATATACCCAAAAGTCGCTAGCACACTATTAAGTATTTCTGATCGTGAGATAACTTCAGGCATTACAGCAAGGTTATCCAAGTTATTCTGTACGCTATATTCCATGGCTTTGCTAATGGCATCCGGATGATACTCCACATCGGCATCGGTAAAAAGCATCCACTCCTCGGTGCTGTTTTTATAACCCTGGTACAATGCGTTATTTTTACCTAGCCAGCCATCAGGTAATTCGGTTATGGTAGTCACTGTTAGCTTAGGATATTGTTTAGCAAACGTATCTAGTATTTGAGGAGTGCGATCTGTAGAGCGATCATTGATTACAATGATTCTATAATTGTCGTAATTAATATTACATATGCTTTGTAAGGCCTTCTCTAAGTCAGCTTCTTCATTACGTACAGGAATAATAATGGCTAACCCGGGTTGAGTATCGGCAAGAGGTTGCTTATCGAGTTGCTTAATTTTTTTCAAATTTATAAGCAAGTAAATAACCATACCGATGCAACCTACACCAGCTAATATACTATAAACCTGAATGATCATAATGTTATTTATAATCTGTAATATTTAGTCGATTCGTACAAAAACTGTACTCGTGTTCCTGGTTTGAGCCAACAATAGTTAAACGGTTTTGAGCATATTGTTGTACTAAAGATAAGTACCATTCAACTCCTTGACTATCCAGGTTTGAAGTTGGCTCATCCAGCATTAATATCGCGGTATCTGCACAAAAAGCCAGGGCCAATTTAAGCCGCTGTTTCATTCCTGAGGAAAAATAGCGGATCATTTTATTTTTACTGGCAGGTATGTTTAGCAGTTCAATAACCGCTTCATTATTCATACCCGCCAGGTAAGTTTTAAACCTGAAATGAAAATCAATCATTTCTGTAAGCGTAAACTCCTCTATCAATTCCAAATAAGGGGTGGCTAAACTTAATTGCTGAAAAACCTTTTCGATGTCTATCGCGGTGTCTCCTTCAAAAAAATTTATAGTGCCTTCTGATGGTGTAAGGCTGCCGTTTAATACTTGTAATAAAGTTGATTTGCCCGATCCGTTAGGCCCTAGTATGGCATAACTTTCCCCGGCATTAAAGGTGTAATTTATCCCCCTAAAAATCCAGTCGCGGTTAAAACGCCGTCCAATGTTTTCGAGTGTGATTTTTATTTGGTTTGTTTTGTCCATAGTCTATAGTCCATAGTCCATGGACAAATTATGCTGTTGGTGCTATGGTCTATCAACCATGGACCATGGTCTGATTAGCTATTCCCAAAGCCCTTCATGATGCCGCGTTGCGAGTTTTGTACAAAATTAATGATCTCATCACGCTCAATGGTAGGGTTAAATTCGGCTTCTATGATATCCAAAGCCTTAGTCATGTTGTATTTTTTCAGGAATATGATACGGTATATTTCCTGTATCTCATTTATAGTTTCTGCAGAAAACCCACGTCGGCGCAAACCAACAGAATTTATGCCGATATAAGATAATGGCTCGCGGCCGGCTTTAGTATATGGCGGTACATCCTTACGTACTAATGACCCACCCGATATCATACTATGCGCACCTATCTCCACAAACTGGTGCACTAATGACCCGCCCCCGATGAAAGCATAATCATACACATTAATGTGCCCGGCTAATTGTACCGAGTTGGCAACTATTACATTATCGCCAATTACGCAATCATGTGCTACGTGTACATAGGCCATTAACAGGCAATTACTGCCAATGGTAGTTGTATTCTTATCTAAAGCTGTTCCACGGTTAAGCGTTACGCATTCGCGGATAACGGTATTATCGCCAATAGTAACGGTACTGGGTTCACCTTTATATTTCAGATCCTGTGGTGGGGCAGATACAACAGCTCCCGGAAAAATGCGGCAGTTTTTACCTATACGGGCCCCATCCATAATTACGGAGTTGGACCCAATCCAGGTACCCTCGCCAATCTCCACATCTTTATGTATGGTAACAAACGGCTCAATAACCACATTGTCGGCTATTTTTGCCTGTGGGTGTATATATGCTAACGGCTGGATCATAATTATTCTTCAGTTTCGGTTTTTGTTTTTTTAACTATTTGAGCCATCAGCTCCGCCTCTACAACTACACGTTCGCCTACCATTCCAACACCTTTCATTTGGGCTATCCCCCGGCGTATAGGGGCCAACAGGCTGCAATGGAATATTAACGTATCGCCCGGTACAACTTTATCTTTAAATCGGGCGTTCTCTATTTTTAAAAACAAGGTAATATAATTTTCAGGATCAGGTACCGTATTTAAAACTAAAATACCACCTGTTTGCGCCATAGCTTCAATTTGTAATACCCCCGGAAAAAGAGGTGTGCCCGGAAAATGTCCCTGAAAAATATCTTCATTCATGGTCACATTTTTTAATCCTACCACATGGCTTTTGGTTAGTTCCAAAATCTTATCCACCATTAACATGGGCTGGCGGTGCGGTAATATATTCATGATCTGCACGGTATCATATACCGGGGTCATGTTAGGGTCATACACTTTAAAGTGTTTACGGCTCCTTTCCTTTTTAATTAAAGTTTTTATCTTTTTCGCAAAGGCTACGTTAGCCGCATGGCCGGGCCTTGCAGCCATAATGTGCCCGCGTAGGGGTACGCCAACCAATGCCAGGTCGCCTATCATATCCAGCAATTTATGCCTTGCGGGCTCATTTTGATGGCGAAGTTCAATGTTATTTAATATACCCTGTGGCGCTACATTAATATCCTTGCGATTAAATAGTTTAGCCAGGTGGGCCAGCTCCTCTTCATCCACTTCTTTATCAACTACCACAATAGCGTTATTTAAATCGCCGCCTTTTATAAGATCGTGCTTTAACAGCATTTCCAACTCATGTAAAAAACAAAAGGTACGGCATGAGGCTATTTCCTTTTTAAACTCGGTTATACTTGATATACTGGCATGCTGGCTACCCAACACCTGCGAGTTATAATCAACCATGCAAGTAAAGCGGTAATCATCCAACGGCATTGCAACCATCTCCACCTTGCGCTCAGGTTCGGTATAATGTATATTGTAGGGGATATGGTAATATTCGCGATCAGCTTCCTGGTCAATTAACCCCGTTTCCTGTATGGCATCAATAAACTGAATAGAACTGCCATCCATTATAGGCGTTTCAGGTCCATCCATATCTATTAAAACATTATCTATTTCCAATCCAACCAATGCAGCCAATACGTGTTCAACAGTACTAACGCTGGCGCCATTTTGTGAAATAGTTGTACCACGAGAAGTATCTGTAACATTATCTACATCCGCATCAATAATTGGCTGTCCTTCTACATCAATCCGTCTAAATTTATAACCATGGTTTTCGGGTGCCGGGTTAAATGTCATAGTTACCTTTTCGCCGGTATGCAAACCGGTACCCGATACAGAAACAGGGGATTTAATAGTACGTTGTTTAATATTCATAAAGTATTATCATTAACGTTCTACTGAACGTTTTTTAATTCGGCAATTATTTTCTCTAATTCTCTAACTCGTTTCTCAAGTTCAGGCAGATGTTGAACAATTACCTGCGACCGCATATTGGCGCTGTAAGGTACAGCAGGTGTGCCTGCCCATTTTTTTCCTTCTTCTGTAATGGTACGGCTTACACCGGATTGCGCCTGGAATTGTGAGCCTTTAGCAATGCTGATATGGCCCACCATACCCACCTGTCCGCCAATTATTACATTTTCGCCAATTTTGGTACTGCCTGATATGCCGCTTTGCGCCGCAATTACCGTGTTTTGGTTAATTTCCACATTATGCGCTATTTGCACCAGGTTGTCCAATTTTACGCCTCTACGTATAATGGTTGATCCCATGGTGGCACGGTCAATAGTAGTATTGGATCCAACTTCAACATTGTCTTCCAATATTACATTACCTATTTGGGCTACTTTAGTATAAGTGCCATCAGCATTTGGGGCAAAGCCAAAACCATCGCTGCCAATAATAGCGCCTGAATGTATAATTACATTATCACCTAATACACAATCAAAATAAACTTTTACACCCGAAAACAGGGTGGTATTAGTGCCAATGGTAACATTATCAGCCACGTAGGTGTTAGGATAAATTTTGCTGTTATTGCCTATTTTTACATGAGGGCCTATATAAGCAAAAGCACCTATATAAACGTTTTCGCCAACTTGTGCCGATGGGTGTATAAAGCAAGGCTGTTCAATGCCCGACTTATTTAGTTTAATAGTATTGTATTTTTCAAGCAGAACAGAGAATGCACTATAAGCGTTTTCTACCCTGATCAAGGTGGTTTTAACAGGTGCAGAAAGTACCAGGTCATTATTTACTATTACTACCGAAGCGTTAGTAGTGTATAAGTATTGTTCATACTTAGGATTAGCTAAAAAAGATAGCGAACCGGTGTTGCCTTCTTCAATTTTTGCCAATTGGTTAACGGATGCTAACGCATCACCTTCAACAGTTCCGTTTAGTATAAAGGCTATCTCCTGGGCCGTAAATTGCATCAGACAAATTTAAAAGTAAATGTTATATGTTGTATATGTACACTTTGGTTAGCTATGCCAAATCCTTACTATAGCATAGTATATATTTTTTTACCGTTTTGGCCAGGGCTTCCAGGTTTGAATTATCGCTGGCGGCAGTAATATCTTTAATACTCCCATCTTTCATTAAAATACGTATAAAACCATCTCCGGCTTTATAGGCATTATTCAATATAATGTCTTTAAAAACAAAATATTTTACATCATTTTCTTGAATGCCATACTTTTTAATAGCCTTTTCAGATAGCTGAGATAAGATCGTATCATTTGGTAATTCATTAGTAATATCAACGTGGTAAAGCTTGCGGCTTATAAAATCATTGCACAATTTTGATAACACAAAGTCATCACTTAATGCCCAAACTTTTACCGCCGAGATAATATCCGTATCGTCCAACGCGGTAAATGTTTCAATATGGTGGTCCTCATTAATAAAAACCTCACGGCTTATGGTTTTTTTTAAGAAATGGGCCAAAGCGGGCGTAGCAAAAAGATCATGCCCGTTTAACGCCAGTTCACGACTGCGCTGAAGAATTTTTACCAGCAATAGTTCGGCAGCCATAACTGTTTTATGCAAATAAACCTGCCAGTACATTAGCCTGCGCGCAACCAAAAACTTTTCTATAGAATAAATGCCCTTTTCCTCAACGGTAATATGATCATCCTTCACATTCAGCATTTTAATAATGCGTTCTGAACTTATAACACCCTCAGATACGCCCGTGAAAAAGCTATCACGGTTCAGATAATCCAGGCGGTCCATATCCAGCTGGCTCGATACCATTTCATGTAAAAAGCCTTTGCTGTAAGTTCCATTAAATATGCTAATAGCCATGGTTAACTGCCCGTTAAACTGTTGGTTTAGCTTATCCATTAATAGCATAGATATATCCTCGTGCGATATGCCTTCAACAATAGTATGCTCTAAAGCGTGCGAAAATGGCCCGTGCCCAATATCATGTAATAATATAGCAATAGCTACGGCCTCCTCCTCTTCGGGAGTAATATTATGTCCTTTACTTTTTAAGGTATCAATAGCCAGTTTCATCAAATGCATAGCACCCAAGGCATGATGAAAACGGGTATGCAAAGCGCCGGGATATACCAAGTGGGTCATTCCCAGCTGCTTAATGTATCTAAGGCGTTGAAAATATGGATGCTCGATCAAATCGAATACCAGATCTGTAGGTATAGTTATAAACCCGTAAACAGGGTCATTTATGATTTTTCTCTTGTTAAGCACGCTTCCGGATATTATGCAAAAGTGTTAAATTAACGTACACGATGTATGTTATATTTGTTAATTTATGTTAATTCCTTTTTATATCGCCAACAAAACCTTTGCTTTGAAGGTTATATCGACTTAACTAACCCAATACGGGTAAATATATATACAGATACTATGCAGGATATTACGATACTATGGGCTGATGACGAGATTGATCTGTTAAAACCACATATACTTTTTTTAAATGATAAGGGCTATAAAGTTACAACGGTAACAAACGGCAATGACGCGGTTGAAACTTTTAAGAATAATTACTTTGACCTGGTTTTTTTAGATGAAAATATGCCGGGCCTTACCGGTATAGAAACAATGGCGCAAATAAAAAACATCAATATTGATGTGCCCATTGTGATGATCACCAAAAACGAGGAAGAATATTTAATGGAAGACGCCATCGGCTCAAAAATTGATGACTACCTTATTAAGCCAGTGCACCCTAAACAAATACTGCTCACCATAAAAAAACTAACGGAAAATAAGCGCCTGGTAACCCAAAAAACCACCATGGCTTATCAGCAGGATTTTAGGACCCTGGGTATAACATTAAACGATAACTTAGGATACCAGGAATGGGTAGATGTTTATAAAAAACTAATATACTGGGAGCTTGAACTACAGCAGCTGGAAGATGCTGGTATGCACGAAATATTAACGCTGCAAAAAGCAGAGGCCAATACGCAGTTCTGTAAGTTTATTGAAAAAAACTATTTAGACTGGGTAAAAAACCCTGATACTGCGCCAACTAGTTCTACACAATTATTTAAAAAGAAGGTGTTCCCCAAATTGGATGGAAAAGGCCCCTTGTTTTTTATATTGATAGATAACCTGCGCTATGATCAGTTTAAAATTATAAATACCATCATATCTGAATATTTCAGGCTGGAAGAGGAAGATGCTTACTACAGTATATTGCCAACAGCTACCCAGTATGCGCGTAACGCCATTTTTTCGGGGTTAATGCCGCTGGAAATGGAAAAGCGTTTCCCTGAAAAATGGCAAAATGACGAGGATGAGGGGGGTAAGAATTTATTTGAGTCTGATTTCCTTTCCGATCAGATACAACGCCTGGTACGTAAGGATTGCAAACACTCCTACAATAAAATATTAAATGTAGACGAGGGCCGTGCTTTAAATGATTCGGTAAGTAATTTGATGAAGAATGACCTGAATGTAGTGGTATATAACTTTGTGGATATGCTATCGCATGCCCGTACGGATATGCAGATGATACGCGAGCTGGCTAGTGATGACGCGGCTTACCGGTCATTAACCCTATCGTGGTTTGAGCATTCGCCATTGTTTGATCTGCTTAAATTTTTGGCACAAAAGCAAGCGCGGGTAATAATTACTACCGACCATGGAACCATACGTGTTAAAAAGCCAAGCAAAATAATAGGCGACCGCAACACCAATACCAACCTGCGTTATAAACAGGGCCGTAATTTAAATTTTAATGCTAAGGACGTGTTTCATATACGCAACCCGCACGATGCCATGTTGCCCAAGCTACATATAAGCTCAAGCTTTGTGTTTGCCAAGGAGGATACTTTTTTTGTATATCCTAATAACTACAATCACTTTGTTAATTTTTATAATGAAACGTTTCAGCATGGAGGTATTTCATTAGAAGAGGTGATCATCCCCATTGCAACTTACGGCCCTAAGTAAAAAGTATTATTTTTGCGCGGTGATACTAAACGCTTCATCTCTTTCTGACCTGGCAGGCATCGCGCAGCAAATAATAAGCTTCGCGGATAATGCCCGTATTTTTCTTTTTTATGGCGATATGGGCGCCGGTAAAACAACGCTCATCAAAGCATTATGCAACGAGTTGGGGAGCACTGATGTAATCACCAGCCCCACGTTTTCTATTGTAAATGAATATGCGGGCGCCAATAAAATTTATCATTTTGATTTTTATCGGCTTAAAAATCAAAATGAAGCGTTGGATATAGGCTGCGAGGAATACTTCTATTCTGGAGGTTATTGTTTTATTGAGTGGCCCGAAAAAATACCTGATCTATTACCGGATAATTATGTACGGGTAACCATTGAGCAGCAGCTAGATAATTCCCGGAAGATAACAGTAGATAAAGTTTAATTTTAAACAGGTTTTTCTTATCTTCATCATCCAGAAAAATAACTATTTATGAGCGCAGGGAAATACAGTGGATTCTCGGATATTGCCAAACAAGCAATGATGCAGCCGCAAGAGTCAATGCTGGAAGTAAAGAATAAAAAGAACCAACTTTATATCGGGATTCCCAAAGAAACATCTTTCCAGGAAAACCGCATTGCTTTAACCCCTTTATCCGTTGCATTACTGGTTAATAATGGCCACCAGGTTATGCTGGAAAGTAACGCCGGCAAAGCCGCTAATTTTTTAGATGGTCATTATAGTGAGCAAGGGGCACAAATAGTTTTTGATACAGCAAAAGTTTACGAAGCTGATATCATCATTAAAATAGCCCCGCCAACATTGCAGGAAATTGCCATGATGAAGCCGGGACAAATATTAATATCGGCCTTGCAATTAGCAACCCTAAAGGCAGATTGCCTGCAGGCCTTATTAAACAAAAAAGTAACGGCTTTATGTTTTGAACACCTATTGGATGAAGGCGGTTGCTTAACTGTTATACGTGCCATGAGTGAAATTGTGGGCGCAACATCCATATTAATAGCGGCCGAATATTTAAGTAATGTTTTTGAAGGCAAGGGACTAATGCTTGGAGGTGTCACCGGTGTGCCGCCTACAGAAATTGTGATATTAGGTGCCGGAACAGTAGGCGAGTATGCTGCGCGCACCGCATTGGCGCTCGGTGCTGAAGTAAAGGTATTTGACCCATCTATATATAAATTGCGTCGCCTGCAAAATAGTATTGGTAACCGGGTATTTACCTCCGTAGTACAGCCCATTGTTTTAGAAAAAGCCATAACTACCTGCGATGTTGCTATCGGCGCTATACGTGCCGAGGATGGCCGCAGCCCATGCATTGTATCAGAAGCTACAGTAAGCCGAATGAAACCTAACTCGGTAATAATTGATGTAAGCATTGACCAGGGCGGATGCTTTGAAACATCCGAAGTAACCAATCATACCCACCCGGTATTTCGCAAATATGATGTGATACATTATTGTGTACCTAATATAGCATCGCGGGTGGCGCGTACAGCTACTTATGCACTTACTAATATTTTTGCTCCTATATTACTGGAAATAGGCGAACAAGGCGGCGTTAAAAACCTGATCTGGCAAAAAGCAGGGATTCGGGAGGCTGTATATATTTACCAGGGTAACCTGACCAATAAACACATTGCCGAGCGGTTTTCGCTTCAGTATAAAGATCTTGATTTATTGATTGTCTCAAACCGTTAACCTAACTTAGCAAAAAGAACATTTAATTTTTTTCAACCTATCACAATTATGTTTAAACCTATTACCTTTTTTAAGGCAGTATTATTGCTGCTTTTTTTAGGGGTTTCATGCCCCGTTTTTTCCCAAGCCAAACTAAAAAATGCATGGGATGCTTTTTTTGGTAACAAACGCATTGAAGCCAAGGCGTTATTTGATGAAGCTGTTAATAAAAATGAAAATTTAGATGAAGCATTTCTAGGGTTAAGCTTTATAGCCGAGGTTGAAGATAACCCGGTAGAATCCTTTAAATACTTTAAAAAGTTTTATGCTCAAAGTAAAAATCCACAACCATATATTTATGCTTTGTGGAACACATCGTCCATTAACGAAAACTTCGGAAAAAAATCGGCCGAGAAATTAGCGTTTCTGCGCGAACTGACCCAGAAAAAAGATTACGATGGGACCATTCCGGCAATGGCTTACTCAATGATAGGAAAACACTTTGATAAAAGTAAAAACCCGGTTATGGCCGACAAAGAGTTTGCCAATATAGGATCAATGGATAATTGGGCTATAAGTGCTGAATTTGAAAATATATCAACAAGTGGGTTTGATAAAGAATACGCTATAATATCACATCCGGAAGATAATGCGACATTTACTAATAAAAAAGGTGTAAGTGTTGCATGGCATACCGTGCCTTATTTACGGCATGATAAATGGTTTGATTTAACTTATTATTCAAACGCGTACAATTCAGTTGTATTTGCTCAAAGTTTTATTAATTCTCCCGTCGAACAAGAAGCACAACTGCGGATTGGTGTATCCGGATCTGTTAAAGTTTGGGTAAATGATGCTCAAATATTGGCCGAAGCAGATGAACGCAATAACGATATTGATGCTTATATGCAATCAATTAAATTGCATAAAGGTTATAATAGAATTTTGGTTCAGATTGGTGAAAGCTATGCGGGGAGTTCCAATTTTTTGGTTAGAATAACCGATGCAAACGGCTATATTTTAGCAGGGTTAACCTCTGCTGCACAATACCATCCTTATGAGAAAGAAACAACTTATGTTTCTAAAAAAATTGAAATTCCTGCTCGGGAGTATTTTAAAAATAATATTAGCAAAGATTCCAACGATGTATTGTCGCAAATGATGCTCGCACAAACTTATTTAACAGAGGATGAAACATTTGAATCACGCAAGATAATAGAGTCATTGCTAAAAAAGTATCCTAATAATACCTATTTAAATGAGATGCTTTTGGAGTTGTTCGCAAAATCAAAAAACCGTACCGGAACAGAAACCGTTCAGGAAGCGCTAAAAACATATGACCCGGAAAGTAGCCGTGCATTAACACTTAAATACAATGAACTAATTGCACAAAAGGATTATGTAAAAGCCGGAGAGATAATTAAAAAGATTGAACAGTTATATCCATCGCGTAAAGAATTCATTTACACAGCCAAAATAAATTTAGCAGGATATAATCGTAGTCAGGATGAAATGGTAAAAATTGCTGATGAAGCCTATAAATTGTATCCGGATGACGAAAATGCTATGACCATGCAATATCTTATAACGGGTAATTTAAAAAAGGATGTACCTAAAGCTATAGATATATTAAAGAAGTACAACTCAAACAATGATAATTATACTGTAGCAAAAGAGCTTGCCAATGTTTATTTTAAAACAGGTAATGCTGATTTAGGCTTTAAGGTTTTCAAAGACGAAATTGCGAATGATCCGATAGGTGTTGGTATATATAATACTTTAGCAAATCAATATTACGAGCAACAATTATATGAAAAAGCAGCAGAATGCCTTTTAACCTGCATAAAAATTGCACCAACTATAGGCAAGTACTATTCTTCTTTAGGCAAGGTTTATGAGCAGCTAAACCAAAAAGAAAAGGCCATACAATATTATCAGAAAGGATTACAATTTACACCAAGTAATTATGACGCCCTAAAGGACCTTAGAAAAATACAAGGCAAAAAAGACGTGTTTAGCTATTTTGAAGATCCGGACGTATCTTCAATTATAAAAAGTGCACCTAAAGCTACAGATTACCCTGAAGACGATTTTGTGGTTTTAAATGATGAGGTACAAAAGGTAGTATATGAAAATGGGGGATCGGAAGACAAAAGGTTCATTATTGCTAAAATCTTTAACCAAAAAGGCATTGATACCTGGAAAGAATATCAGGTTGATGTTAATAATGATCAAGAATATTTAATTGAGGTTGCTGAAGTAATAAAGGTAAATGGCACCAAAATTCCGGCCGAAAAAAACAATAATAATATTGTATTCACCAATCTGGAGATAGGTGATGTGATAAATATTAGGTATAAGCTTGAAAATTATTTTACTGGTAGCCTCGCAAGTCATTTTTGGGATACATTTTATTTTACAACAGGGCACCCTACAGTAAATACTAAGTATTCGTTACTAATTGATAAGAATAAAAAGTTTAGTTATAAATTTTCGGGACGAAACATTGAGGCAAAAAAAGTAAGTTTAGATGAGTTTGACATGTATGTTTGGAAAGATGCAAACACTAAAAGAATAGATTATGAAGACAAAATGCCCGCATTTGCTGATGTTGCCAATATACTTTATTTAACTTCAATACCCGATTGGAAATATGTATCAGATTGGTACAACAATATTGCCACTGCAAAAGCAAGAAGCAATTATGAAGTAAAATCAGTGATAAATGATCTGTTTAGCAACAAAAAAGGCTTTACCTCAATGCAAAAAGTTGAAAACATCTATAATTATATAACCGGCAATATTACTTACAGCTCAGTTTCTTTTAGGCAAAGTGGAATTGTGCCTCAAAATCCGGCAGATGTAATTAATACCCGCATAGGTGATTGTAAAGATGTGTCAACCCTTTTTGTTGCTATGTGTAAAGAGGCGGGAATTAAAGCGCAACTTGTTTTGGTTAAAACCCGGAATAATGGATTGAATGGAATGCCATTGCCAACCATTGACTTTAATCATTGTATTGCCAAAGTTAATTTAGATGGAAAGGATTATTATATTGAATTAACATCTAAATATTTACCATTTAAAGCAATTTATAATACTGCGTTAAATTCATCTATTTTGGATATCGGTGATGCGGGAATGGCCGAGGTTAAATATTTAAATCCGGTTACACGTAAACAAAACGATATTAGCAAAACTGTAGATGTTACATTTAGAAACAAGGACCTGCTTATTTCCGAAAAAATGTATCAAACAGCAGCATTATCAGGTAATATGAAAGAGATATTTAAAGATATGTCTGTTAAAGATCAATTAAAAAAGCAAAAAGAGCACATTACTGCGCTATATCCCGATAACGAAATTACGCAATTAACCTTTTCTAATTTAGATAAGATAGGTGCTGACACAGTGTTTGTTAATATGAATTATGAAATAAAAAACACGGCCAAAGAGATTGCCGGGCTTTACATATTTTCTTTACCATGGTCAGACAAATTTGTTCCTTCTGATTTTCAAATTGCTTTACCTCGTGTAACCGGACTTGATGTAAGTCAGATGTTTTTTATGGATAAACAAATAGAAAAGATGGCGGTTACTTTACCAGCAGGCAAAAAATTTGTTGAAATGCCTGCGCCGATAAATTTAAGTAATGATATTATTGATTTTAGCATTATACCTAAATTGGATAATGATAAACTTATTTTAACCAGAACTGTTAAAATAAAGAAAGATTATGTACCGGCTGATAAAGTTGCCGCATTTAGTGAGTTTTTTAAAAAAATAGTTGAAGCTGATAATAAAGAACTTGCAATGAGGTAACTTTTAAGTTATATGAATATGATAATTAAAGGCAGCTTGTTCAAACAAACTGCCTTTTTTGTGTTTATTAGGATGGTATGCGATTTATTAATAAAACATATTTAAAAAAGTTATGGAAAATAGTAGTAGCAACATTTCATGGTTTTGTTGATGATAATGGACTAAAGCATAGCGCATCATTGGCCTATTATACCGTTTTTTCAATAGCACCTTTATTAATATTAGTAATTTCATTAGCCGGATTTTTTTTGGGCCAGGATGCAATAACCAATAATTTATACCCACAAATAAAGGGTTATGTTGGTGCGCCAGCAGCAGCACAAATACAGGAAATGATAAAAAACCTGCAGCTTTCTGGTAAAACCGGGCTGGCGGTGATAATTGGTGCCGTGACCTTATTAATTGGGGCAAGCAGTATTTTTGTGGAAATACAAGACTCATTAAACATTATTTGGCGGGTAAAAGCGAAACCAAAAAAAGGATGGGTTAAAATGCTTACCAATAGGTTTTTATCGTTTTCGCTCATTATCAGTTTTGGATTTTTACTATTGGTTTCGTTAATCATAAATATTCTTATCCTCTCATTAAGTAATCGTTTAACGCAATTTTTGCCCGGGGTTACTATTTGGTTAATAAACGGAATTAACATAGGCATTACTTTTATTGTGATATCCATTTTGTTCGCTATAATATTTAAGTTTTTGCCCGATGTTAAAATAAGGTGGAAGGATGTGCGCGCCGGAGCTTTTTTTACAGCGATACTATTTATGATAGGCAGGTATTTAATTGGTTTATATATAGAGTTTTCTGCAACTAGCTTTTCAACTTATGGTGCAGCCGGGTCACTAATTGTAATTTTGGTGTGGATATATTATACTGCAGCTATACTATATATTGGGGCAGAGTTTACAGAGGTATATGCCGAAGCGCGGGGCTGCCGAATTGAACCTGCCGAGTATGCAGTAGCTGTGCGCCAAACCGAAGTTGAAGTAGAGGTAAAAACCTTACCTGTGCAAAACCCCGAAATTAAAGCAGCATTAAAACCCAAAAACGAAACGTAAAGGTATGTGTGTTAAATAAATAACTTATTTCTTAGTAAGTTTTTGTAAATTTAATTTCCAATTACTAAGCACGTGCCATTTATTCAATTTCATAAAAAATATAGGCGGTCCATTGGGTTATGCTTTATATTGTGTTGTTGGTTTATAACCGCCAGTGCACAGTACTTTAGCATTGGTGATGGTTCAAAGCGTAAAACTTTTCCCTTTAAGGTAATTCGGAATCTGATTGTTGTAAAAGTTAGTATAAACAACGCTGGCCCATATAATTTTGTATTGGATACAGGGGTGGGAGTAATGATCATAACCGATCCATTATTAGTTGATTCTATAAACATACCTAATAAACGAACCATAAAAGTATCAGGGCTTGGCAATGGCGACTCGTACGAAGCATTTGTTACATCGCCCTTAGATATAGATATATCAGGCATTGTTAGCCATAATGTATCAGCGGCTATCTTTAAAAAAGACCATTTTGGACTTTCGCAGTATGCAGGTATAAGTATACACGGGTTGTTGGGCTATGAATTTTTTAGCAAATTGGCAGTTAAGGTTAATTTTACAGATAGCGTGATAACCGTATCGAAACCAGAAAATATGCGCCTTTTTAAAAAAGGTAGCCGTATTGCTATCGATGTTGAAGATAATAAACCATATTTAAAAACTAATGTGATGCTTAACGATGGCACACAACAAGTAAAGAAGTTTATTATTGACTTAGGTGCCGGGCACTCAGTCTCATTAGAAAAGGCAACAGATAAAATGCTTTATTCGCAACAACTTATCAATGCTAATTTAGGTATAGGGCTAAATGGATTAATAAGCGGATATAAGGGGAGAATAAAAGAAATACAACTTGGAAAATATAAAATTAAAAATGTGCTTGCCTCTTACCCTGACGATAATGGCCGGACATCAACAGTGCCACGCGACGGAAATATGGGTGTGGATATCTTAAAGAAGTTTACTTTGGTATTTAATTATGCAGGTAAAGAAATGTACATAAAATCAAATATGGCGTTTAAAACACCCTTTGAACACGACATGAGCGGTTTGCAATATTACGCTGCTGGTAACGATTATAAGCATATTATAGTTGACCGGGTTGAACCAGGCTCACCAGCTGATGAAGTGGGCATATGCCCGGATGATGAAATTACAGCTATAAATTTTAAACCAGTTGCTGATATGACTCTTGAACAGATAGACCAAATTTTCAAGTCAAAAAACGATCGGTCATTATTGCTTAGCATCTACCATAATAAAACTACAGATAGGGTAGTTATTACACTTAAACGCCGAATTTAGTATTATTTAAGTTTACTTAAATTATCAAAAAAAGCAGTTTGCAGATCTAATAGTGATCTCACGTTTATTTTTTCGCCGTATGGGTCAAAACATAGAAACCTCGAAGTTTTGTGATCGCCTCGTTTTTCTTTTTCAATTAAATTAAATGTTTCAAAAAAGTAATGATTGATTGTAACCTTACTTTTGTTGTTGGTTTGCGAAGCATTTAATCTAAACCCAATGGTATTTATCCAGCTATGCACTTTGGCATGTAATGACGCGCGAAGATTGTTCATAGGTTAATGTTTTAATGGTTAACGTATTAACCATTAACGAAATACCAAAGTCGTCTGTTTTAATTTTTTTAAAATATTGTATAAACAATTGTTAATTAAAGCCAGATGATAGGGTATATTGATTTAAAAACTAACTTCGCGCCTTAATATTATTACGGGAGTTACAAAGATCCGAGGGTCAATACATAATTAATGGATATTTTAAATAGGCGCGCTTTTGATTGTAACAATCATAATATTTTAAGCTATTTGCAAAGAATATTGTAACAATCCTATGAAAGATAATTATTTAATGTAAGATAAGTTGAACCTTTGCATCCTAATAATGTTAAGTACTAATATTATATAAACGCACACAATCATATTATGAAATATATCTTTTTAACCTTTGTCCTGGCTCTTTTAACAATAACCTATACGCATGCGCAAACAGGCAAGCAAATAAGCGGTGTTGTTATTGATACGTTAAAGGAGACCCAACCCGGAGCAAATATAAAGTTAGTAACAGAACTTGGCGATAGTACCATTGCTCAAACTAATATAGATGGAAAATTTACTTTCACTAATATTAAAGGCACAAAAATTAAACTATACATTTCTTTACTTGGATATCAATCAATAATAAAAAACTACACATTGCCTGATACCAATGTTGTTGTATTACCCGATGTGGTTTTACACACTAACATAAACCAGTTAAAAGAAGTTACCATTGTGGGCGTTAACCCTGTAGTATTCAAAGAAGATACCGTTGAATATAAAGTAGCAGCATACAAAGTTCGCGAAAATGCTCCTGTTGAAGATGTGCTTAGAAAAGTTCCGGGCTTGGATGTTGATGCTAACGGAAATGTTAGTACACAGGGAAAATCAATTACCAAAATACGTATTAACGGGAAAGACTATATGGGTGGCGATTTACAAGCAGCCACTAAAAATTTACCGGCAGACATATTAGAGGGTATACAAATTATTGATGATTACGGAGATCAGGCCAATCTTACAGGTATAAAAACAGGAGATCCTGATAAAATAATAAACTTAACCATACGGGCCGATAGAAATTATGGCTACACCCTACAGGCAACAGGCGGAATAGGGAGAGACTTATTACCTTCTGCACCGGGTGTTAAAAATGAAACACGTTATTTAGGTACCGCTAACTATTACAATTTTAAAGGCAACAGGCAAATTACGGTATTAGCCAATGCAAACAATACCAATACCAACACTTTTAACTTTGGTGGCGGCGGCGGTGGTAACCGTGGTGGCGGTGGCGGCGGTGGTTTCGTTGGCGGCGGCGGTGGCGGTAACCGTGGCGGAGGTGGCGGCGGCAACGGGGGCTTAGCTTCTGTGGCAAATGGTATTACTGATGCACGTTCAATTGGCGCAAACTATCGCGATCAGTGGGGCGAAAAATTAGCTGTGTACGGAAGCTATAGTTATGCAAATAACGAAACGTTTACTAATCAAACAAGCTATTCGGTCAATAATAACGCAACGCCAAGCTCAACCAATACTGTTAGCAAACAAAATGACCATCCTATTAATCAAAGATTTCAATTTAACGCGGAATGGAAGCCGGACAGCATTAACTATTTAAAAGTTACGCCAACATTCTCTTATTCGCAAACTAATTCATTTGGAGAAGAAAGTGGTACCAGGTCATTCAATAATGTATTAGCAACGTCGTATACAACAACCTCAAGAAGTAACTCGTCTTCCCCAACTTTTGGTTTAACAGCATTATATAATCATAGGTTTAATGCTAATGGACGAAACCTAAGTATAAACTTAATATCAAGTTTATCTCAAAGTACATCGTACGATAATCCTATAACTACTTATACTGTGGGTATCCCAACATCACCAGGTACACAGTTCATCAATCAGGATAACAAAAACAGGTCTGTAACTGCAAATGTCTCGTATTTAGAGCCAATTGGAAAAATTTCATACCTGGAGTTGGCCTATACTTATACGCAATCATATCAGGAGAATGATAAGCGAACAGATACTTTATCAGGTAATACTATTAATAGGTTTAATTTATTAAGTAATACCTATAATTCAACTTTTACAACCAACCGCATAGCATTAAACTATCGTTTAGTGGATACTAAATATAACCTTACCTTAGGGTTAGGTGCCCAGCCGGGAGTAATGGACGGGCAATCGCTAACTACCGGTATTAAAACCCACGTTAACCAGTTTAACTGGATACCTAACGCACGCTTTGTGTATAATTTTTCACGTAATAAGTCATTTAATTTATTTTATAATGGGCGAAGCAGCCAGCCTAGCTTTACCCAGTTACAGCCGGTTATTGATTTTTCAAGCGCATCATTCGCAACACAAGGTAACCCAGACTTAAAGCCAACTTTTACAAATTCTGTACAATTGCGTTACAATAACTATAATATTGAGTCTGGTAATTTGTTTTTCCTTAATTTATCATACCAAAAAGCCAACGATCAAATTGTAAATAACACGGTAACTTATAGAACGTTAAGCCCGACAGTTCTTGCTGCTAATCCTAACTTATTTCGTTTGCAAAACAGTAACCTGATACAATACCTAAATACTGACGGATACTACAGCTTTAATGGAACGGTAAATTATTCAAAACCATGGAGTGAAAGACGTTATACATTAATATTACAAGCTAACGCAGGCTATACTAACAATATAGGATATTCAAGTTCTGTTGATATCAATAACGTTCAATCAGCAGCACTTAAAAATATAACTAAAACACTTACACTGACGCCTACCGTAAGATTCAGGGTTGATATAACTGATATTATGGATGTGCAGGCCCTTACCAGCTATAGCATAAATAAAACCGACAATAGTGTTAATACCGGAACAATTAACTCAAACCAAAACATCAAAACATGGGTGCTGGGCTTAAGCGGTAAAAATTATATTTTAAAAGACTGGACCTTAGGCTATGATTATACCAAGCAACAAAACTTTGGCTATAGTAGTTCAGTGCCAATCACTAACCCAACTATTTTTAATGCTTACCTAGAGCGTAGGTTCTTGAAAGGCAATGCCGCAACTATACGTGTTGCAGCATTTGATATATTTAATCAAAACACTGGCTATACTTTCAGCCAAAACGGTAGCACCTCTACACAAAGTAATGTTAACCGGTTAGGACGTTACTTCATGGTTACATTAGCTATCAGGTTACAAAAATTTGCAGGCAAGGCCCCTGTGCAACAAGAAAGAAGATTTGATGGCGGTGGTCCTGAAGGCCGCGGCGGGTTTGGCCCGGGTGGCCAGGGCGGTGGTCGTCCAGGCGGTCCAGGTGGCGGCGGTAACTTTGGCGGCGGCGGCAGACAAGGCGGCGGCGGTAACTTTGGTGGCGGGTTTTAATAACAACCTCCAGAATAATTTATTATAAAAAAGCTCCATCTGATAAATCAGATGGAGCTTTTTCTTTACTGATAGGATTTTATTTATACCACAGTTTTAATAACGCGTTCCAGTTCAATTAAATCAAAAGGCTTGGCTAAATAGGTTTCGGCACCTGCCTGGCTTGCCAATAACTGTATATCACTATTTGCCGAAAAGTAAATAACAGGTATATTATTTACTTTTTCGGCACTTTTAAGAGTTTTTGTTGCAGCTATTCCACCAGTGTCAGGTATCCAATTATCCATTAAGATCACGTTGGGCATTATTCGCGAGACTTTTTCAATTATATTATTACAATCGGTAAAAGTATGCACCTCCCAACCTTGATCTTGTAAAACATAATTGCAGATGGAAAGGATATCTTCATCATCATCAAAAATAATAATCTTGCGGGTAGAATTTTTGTCCATTTATAAATCAAATTATAGATAAGCGGTTTGGTAATAAATAACTTATTAAAGTAAACTTATAAGTTAAAACCGTACCAGATTTTTACCTTTAATAAGCATTTTTATACGTTGGCGTTTCAAAGAGATTTGTATGTTGGCACTTTCGTTTTCATCAATACTATCCTTATATCCCGCTAAAATCTCTTTGCATGATAAAACACCAATTATAGAAGAATGTTTTGAAGATATTACGGGTAGTATTTCTACATTTTCTTTCGCCATTAAATTTGCTGCATAAGCCAGGGTATCTGTATTATGTACAAATGCAGACGTGGGTTTAATTATATCACTTATAAGCGATGTAGAATCAATCGTTGGGTTATATATATCAGCCAATGATATAGTGCCCACATATGCGCCATCATTATTTACGGTAATAAAGTAATTGTCGGCAATGTTGCTTTCTGATAACCATTCTTTAATCTCTGCAATACTGTTGTCAATATTTAGCACCAAACTTTCCATGCTTATTACTTGCGATACCATCAGCTTTTCTAAAGGGTCGGCTTTAAAAGAGTCAGGGGTAAAAACACCTCGTCTGGCTATTTTTTCTGTCATAATGGTATTCTCCATTAAAAAGAAAGAAACCAAATAAGATGCGCTGCAGGCTCCCAGCAAAGGTAAAATAGCATTGGGTTGCATAGTGGCTTCTAATGCAAAAGTTATACTGGTTAAATATGCCCTTGAGGCGCCTGCAAACATGGATGACATACCAATTAAAGCGGCCATTGGTATACTGATGCCCGCATCAGGAAAAAAAGCAGAAATTAAACTGCCTAAAATTGCGCCCGCTGCACCACCTATGGTTAACAATGGAGCCAATGTACCACCTGATGTACCACTGCCTAAAGCAATGGCCCATGAAATAAATTTGAAGAAGAAAAGATTAAGCACAAGTGTTATAGCAATATTGCCGGATAACAGATGGGTTATATTATCATACCCTACCCCTAATGTGTGCGGATAAAAGTAACCAATAACACCTACGCATATGCCACCTATTGCGGGCCACCATCCCCAATGTATAGGTATTTTTTCAAACCAATCTTCAATAAAATATACGGCTTTGGTAAGTGCCATTGATAAAAAACCAATAATCAGGCCAACGCCACTATATAAAGCCAATGCTATGTTTGATGGCATAGCCAGGTTTGGCATCGCAAATACCGGCCCCGATTCAAATAGTAAATGATGCCCGGCAGCACCGGTAATACAAGCTAAGGCTACTGGTAAAATCGATTTGGGCGAAAATTCAAATAGCAATAACTCGATAGCTAAAAAAATAGCGGCTATTGGTGTGCCAAATATAGCAGTCATGCCTGCAGTGGCCCCGGCAGCTAATATAATTTTTCGCTCATTAGGGGTTATTTTAAATAACTGCCCAAGTGTTGAACCCAGTGCTCCCCCCGTTGCTATTATAGGGCCTTCGGCACCAAATGGTCCCCCCGTACCAATGGCTATAGCCGATGATATTGGTTTTAAAAAAACAATAGAGGGCTTGATCCTACTTTGGTTAACCAGTATTTGTTCCATTGCCTCAGGAATACCATGGCCACGTATCGCTTTTGAACCATATAGTGCCATTAAGCCTACTAATAATCCACCTATAGCCGGTATAATAATTACCCATAACCCTAAATTATTGTCAGCCGGACTATTAAATCCAACATCTAATATGCTATAAAAGGCAATATTGGTAATAATGTTTATTAGATATATCAAAAGCTTGGCAACAAAGCTTATCGCAACCGCTACTATTACTGATAAAACACATATATACAGTAACCTCTTTTTTAATACTATGCCCGCCATATTATCATTGGCTTGGCTATTAAGGTCGTTTAATGTTGGAGAAATTGGAATGCCATTATTAATGAATGGTTTTTTCATAAGTATATTAATTAAACCGCAAAGCTATTCAAAACATTGTTTATGTAATATATTTTATCAATAATTTTATTTATTTCTATAAATTAATATTATGTAAGTCATAGTATAACAATTCTAATTACTACACCTGTTTTAAAATTCAATTGTTAATATTGTAGTTTATAACCTCCAAAATGAAAACCTCCAAAACCTGCGATGTTAAAAGCTGCTTTTTATGCCAATTTTGTTTGGATGATTGGTTGCCGGCCATAAGTGTACATAAAACAAACTACGAAGTAAAAAAAGGACAGCTTTTATTTAAGGAGGGTGATCCTGCTACGGGTATTTATTTTGTTTATTCGGGCGGAATAAAAGTTCATAAAAGATGGGATAGCGAAAAGGAACTAATATTACGATTTGCCCAAAAAGGAGATATTCTTGGTCATATGGGCTTGGGTAAAGGTAGTTATTATCCCGTATCAGCAACAGCCATACAAAACAGTATAGTTTGTTACGTTGATATGGATTTTTTCAAATCAACTTTAAGCGTTAATCCTTCATTAGCGTATAACTTTATCCTATTTCTGACTAATGAATTAAAGGAGTCTGAACAAAGAATGCGCAATTTGGCACATATGCCGGTTAAAGGGAGAGCTGCGCAAGCATTTATAACACTTAAAGATCAGTTTGGATTAAATGACGCGGGATATATTAATATTGAACTAACGCGCCAGGACCTGGCCTCATTTACAGGTACGGCTTATGAAACTTTATTTAGAGTGATAAACGATTTGATAGAAAATAAAATCATCGCAATAAATGGCAAAAGCATCTCTATCCTAAATGAAGAAAAACTCATTAGCCTTACTAATGAAGCTAGCTTATAACATAAGCTTAACTTTTTTGCGATAAAATTCTTAGTTCTTTAGGATAATAATTGTTAATACGGTTGGGTAATAATTTGGCCCACCCTAATGGCTGACCCTCAAAGGTCATTAAGCTCCAGCCTTTATCGTTAGTATCCAGCGTAAAATTTTCTCTTTGCAAGTATTTTATAGCCTGATCATAATCAAGGGGCGTTTCTAATACCATCTTCTTATTTATCGATAAGCTTAGGGCCAATTCATGATCCGGTATCATATCCTTACCCATTAACTTACCAATACGCACCCCCGATTTTTTGATGTACAGATGTCGTTGTAATATTTGCAGGTTTTCTTTATGTTGATTATTTATAGCTAGCCAATCCTCATTTACTTTAAAAAAGTAATAATCGGCCGCATTGTTTACATAAGCTTTCACTTGTTCCAATTCGTTATTTATAACTTTTTGATTGTTGTTGTTTTTAAAAGATAACAGATCACCACTATTCTCTTTCTTTTTCAGGCATGCTGCAAATAAACCCTCGCCTTTAATTTTATCCGGGTAAAACCTATATCCCCAAGCCTTTTGTTCTGGTGAAGTAGTTTCAACAATTCCCCACTCCTTATTAATAGGTATGCGTATAGTTTCTAATTCAAACTCTTCACAAAGCCAATCCAGTATATCTTCATTTTCCTGATGCGAGTAAGAGCAGGTACTATATATAAGGTACCCATCCTCTTTTAAAGCCGGATAAATATCTGCCAATATACGCTCCTGCCTTTGGTGGCATAAGTTAACGTTAGCCTCGCTCCATTCATTCATCGCCGCAGGGTCTTTCCTAAACATTCCCGAACCAGAGCATGGCGCATCAACTAATATGATATCAAAAAAACTGCCCAGGCGCGAAAAATCTTTAGGGTCATTATTAGTTACAATAGTATTGGCTGTACCCCACCTGCTTAAATTATCTGCCAGCACAGGCACACGTGTTTTAATGATCTCATTAGCCACTAAAAGGTCATCCGGTGCCATAGCCGAATTAATAAGCGTGCTTTTGCCGCCCGGTGCCGCGCATAGATCTAATATTTTAGTAGCATCCTCTTTGGGTTTAATATAATTAAGGATATGTCCTATAAACATCGATGATGCTTCCTGCACATAATAACATCCGGCATGAAAAAGTGGGTCAAAAGTAAATGATGGACGTGTATCCAGGTAATGCCCTTCATTGCACCAGGCAACTTTTTCATTGCTTTTTGGCTCGATATTTTTAAAAGGGTTTAGCCTTATTGATGTAGGGGGCTCAATTAATTGATGCGTTTCAATAAAATTTTCACGGTCAAAACCGGGCTCAATATTTAACAGATCAATAAAATTATCAGGAAACAAGTCTTTTTTCATTTAATTTCAAATATACAACTTACCTGTTTTACCTCCTCTATATTGGTTATTAACATAAATTTCCATCATCTATTAGTTAGTTTTCAGCAGGTTACAAATTGTTTTAAATTATTGTTAATTTCTTTTGGCTGCGCGATGATTTCTGCGTACATTTGTAGCCCGCCTA
>CAZGBN010000018.1:0-53331 GCA_964524015.1 uncultured Mucilaginibacter sp.
CGGCCAAGCATAAATTTGCTGAACAAGATTTGCAGGTAGGTGATGAGATTTTTATGTATGGTGTATTAGTAGGTAAAACAACTCAAAATATAAAAAAGGGTGGCTTATTAAGTACAGCCAATATTGCACACGCGGCAAGTAACTTTACATTAGGTGACAGAAAGCTGGATTGGGCAAAACCCGAGGTTTCGGCGTGGGCCAATAAAATATTCATGGGCTATCACCGTGCAGATGGATCAGTGGGAACGGCTAATTATTGGCTGGTTATACCAATGGTATTTTGCGAGAACCGTAATGTAGAAGTATTACAGCAAGCACTGGTTGATCAATTAGGCTACGGTAAAAACAATGCCTACCGTAACCAGGCAAATGCCATAATTGATTTGTATAAACGTGGTAGTACGGTAGAACAAATACTCAATGCAGAAGTAAAGGTTGATACTGCTAGAGTGCAGTCTGAAAGATTATTCCCTAACGTTGATGGTATCAAATTCTTGACACATGAAGGCGGTTGCGGTGGCACAAGGCAGGATGCGCAGGCACTCTGTGGGTTACTAGCAGGCTATATAACGCATTCAAATGTGGCAGGGGCTACCATATTAAGTTTAGGCTGCCAAAACGCGCAGGTAAGCATTTTAAAAGAAGAAATTTATAAACGTACGCCCAACTTTAACAAACCGCTGTATGTACTTGATCAACAAGAAACAGGGTCAGAGGCTGATTTACTATCAGAAGCTATAAAACAAACTTTTGCGGGCTTAGTTATCGCCAATGAAAATGTCAGAAAACCTGCCCCTTTAAGTAAAATATGTATTGGATTAGAATGTGGAGGATCTGATGGGTTTTCCGGTATTTCTGCAAATCCGGCAATAGGTTATACTTCTGACTTGCTGGTTGCACTTGGTGGTTCAGTAATATTGGCCGAATTTCCTGAATTATGTGGTGTTGAACAAAACCTAAGCGACCGTTGTGTAAGCGTACAGGATGCAGAGCGCTTTAACAGCTTAATGACCACGTACAATGAAAAGGCAGAGGCAGTAGGTTCAGGATTTTATATGAACCCATCACCAGGCAATATTAAAGATGGATTAATAACCGATGCCATCAAATCTGCAGGTGCGGCAAAAAAAGGTGGCACATCACCGGTTACCGCGGTGTTAGACTATCCTGAAAAAGTAACAAAGCCGGGCTTAAATTTATTATGTACACCGGGTAACGACGTAGAATCAACTACTGCCGAAGTGGCGTCAGGTGCAAATGTGGTATTATTTACTACCGGTTTAGGGACTCCAACAGGTAATCCTATAGCCCCGGTTGTTAAAATAGCCACCAACACCAAATTATTTAACCGCATGCATGATATCATGGATGTGAACATGGGTACCATTATAGATGGAGAAGAGACCATAGAGCAAGCCGGCGAGCGTATGCTGGACTATGTAATAAAGGTAGCCAGCGGCGAAATTGAAGTAGCATCTGTAAAACATGGACAGGATGACTTTATTCCCTGGAAACGCGGAATATCATTATAAGATATATAAAACCATGAAGAAGTACCAGAAATCATTAATAATCACCTTATTCTCAGCCTTCGCATTTAATCAATATGCGCAAGCTGATGTGAAATTGCCTAAACTAATTAGTGATGGTATGGTATTGCAACGCGACAAACCGCTTAAGATATGGGGCTGGGCATCACCGGGAGAGAAGGTTACTGTCAGCCTCATCAAAAAAAAATATAGTGTTGTTACCGGTGCTGATGGTAAATGGCAGATCATAACAAAAGCTATACCTGCGGGCGGCCCTTATGATATGACAATAACAGGCAACAATAAATTAGAAGTAAAAGACATTTTATTAGGTGATGTATGGTTTTGCTCGGGCCAGTCAAACATGGAAATGGGGATGGGGGATGTTACTGAAAAGTACGAGAAGATTATCGCCCAAAATCAAAATCCGCAGATCAGGCAGTTTTTGGTGCCAAAGGGTCTTAATGACGCCACAAAAGTTCATGATGATTTGAGCGGAGGGCGTTGGACCCCTGCAACCGGTGCTAATATCCCACGTTTTACTGCAGCCGGGTACTTCTTTGCCATATCAACTTATGCACGCGAGAAGGTAGCAATAGGTTTGATCAACGCCAGTTGGGGTGGTACGCCAATTGAATCATGGATAAGTACTGAGGGTTTTAAATCGTTTCCTGAAATTGCTAAACAAGTAACGCGCTTAAGCGATACGGCTTACATTAACCGCATGACCAGGAACAATACGGAGAATAGCCGCATGCAAGCCCCTCGTACTGACAAGAAATTCGATAATGGCCTTAATGAAATTCCCAAATGGTATGAAGCTAATTACAATCCTATAAAATGGAAAGATATTATGGTGCCCGGTTTTTGGAATGGGCAGGGGTTGAATAATTTTAGCGGCGTGGTTTGGTATCGCAGAGAGATCAATATTCCAGCATCAGTAACTACCCAAACAGCAAAGTTATATTTTGGCCGTATTAATGATAATGATGAGGTTTATATAAATGGTCAATTAGCCGGTCGTACAGGTGGACAATATGCTAACCGCATGTACGCTTTAAAGCAAGGTGTTTTGGTGCCGGGGAAAAACGTTATTGTGGCACGGTTAAGCAACAATTCATCAGCACAAGGCGGCTTTGTGCCTGATAAGCCCTATTATATTACTGTTGGAATTGATACTATTCAATTAAGCGGAAAATGGCAATATAAAGTGGGCCAGGCATTTCCACCTGCAAAGCCAGGTTTAGAAGGTTATTCGGCTGCTAATCAACCTACATTATTATACAATACTATGGTTGCGCCGGTTGCCAATTATGTTATTAAAGGCGTGCTGTGGTACCAGGGTGAATCAAACGTTACACGCGCTAAGGAATATGAGCGTTTATTGCCAGAATTGATTAACAACTGGCGCACTACCTGGCAAGATGCCAAATTACCATTTATTACAGCTCAGTTACCCAATTATTTAGAAGTAAGTTATTTGCCGGGCGAAAGCCAGTGGGCCGAACTAAGGGAGGCGCAGCGCAAGTCCTTATCAATACCCAACACCGGCTTAACTGTATTAATTGATGTAGGCGAATGGGGCGATATCCATCCGCGCAATAAAAAGGATGTGGGAGAACGTTTGGCACTGACTGCTCAAAAAGTGGCTTACGGCAAAACAAACTTAGTAACATCGGGCCCAACTTTACAAAGTACTAAAGCTGATGGAAATAAAGTGATATTAACTTTTACTGATACAGGCAGCGGTTTAATTGCTAAAGACGATACCAGATTGAGACATTTTGCCATTGCAGGTGCCGATAAAAAGTTTGTTTGGGCATCGGCACAAATAAGCGATAACCAGATCATCGTATCGAGTGATGAAATTTCAAAACCTGTATATGTTCGTTATGCCTGGGCCAATAACCCCGATTATGCGAATTTATACAACAAAGAAGGATTACCTGCTTCGCCATTTGAAGCAGAAGTAAAGTAATATATAACAACATGAAATTAAAAGTCAATCTTATTGTATTAGTTGCTATTTGCATTGTTAACATAACCAACGCGCAAAAGCTAACCGTACAATCGCCTAATAAAAAAATTAGCGTTGATTTAGTTAACCAACAGAATGCTAATAGCGGTGAATGGAGCCTAAAAGTGTCATACACGGGTACCGATAAGCCTTCTGAAATTATTCCTAAAGTGAATTTAGGTTTATCGCGTAGCGACCAGGACTTTTCAAATCTTACTTATTTAAATGCGGGCAAACCGGTTGTTATTAATGAAAAATATAACATGGTTCATGGAAAAAAATCGGTTGCTACAAATACCGCTAATGAAGTAACTGTATATTTTCAAAATGAAGGCAAAGCAAAGATGAATTTGATCATTCGCGCCTACAATGACGGGATGACTTTTCGCTATCAATTTCCTGATAAGCAGGGTTCATTTGTGTTAAAGGATGAGCTGACGGCTTATACCATACCTGCCACAACTACCCGTTGGATGGAAAAATGGAATACCGCGAATGAAGGTTTATATACCGCAAGCAGTGATGATAAAATTGTACAGCAGGAATGGTGTTATCCGGCATTGTTTAATAATGCTGATAAATCTTCCTGGTTTTTGATACATGAGTCTGATGTTGACAGAAACAACTGTGCGAGCAAATTAAGTAACGTAACTGTAAAAGATCAATATAAATTGACTATGCCTAATCCACGTGATGGTAACAGGCAAGGTGAGGCACTACCAACCATCAGCTTACCCTGGAAGTCTCCGTGGAGGGTGATAATTATAGGTGATTTGGCAAATGTTGTAGAATCAACACTGGTTAATGATGTGGCACCCCCATCTACGGTAAAAGAAACATCCTGGATAAAACCTGGAGTTGCTTCATGGAATTACTGGTCAAGCAACCACGGTACTATGGATTATAAGATAGTTACCTCTTTTGCTGATCTGGCTGCAAATATGGGTTGGCCTTACACCTTATTGGATTGGGAATGGGACCGCATGGGTAATGGGGGCAATTTAGAGGATGCGTTAAAATATATATCGGCCAAAGGGGTAAAGCCGCTGATGTGGTATAATTCAGGTGGTAAGCATACGGGTGTTACATCTACTCCGCGTGATAGGATGCTTACGCATGAGTCGCGTGTGGAAGAATTTACCAAACTAAATAAGTTAGGTGTAGTGGGCGTAAAGATCGACTTTTTTGAAAGCGAGAAACAGGATATGATCAAATACTATTTGGATATCCTGGATGATGCTGCCAAATTTAAGATCATGGTTTATTTTCATGGCTGTATAGTGCCGCGTGGATGGGAGAGGACTTATCCGCATTTAATGACTTATGAAGCTGTTAGAGGTGCTGAATGGTATAATAACGGCCCTGACTTTACCAATGTAGCGCCTGAGCATAATACTATTCTTCCGTTTACACGTAATGTGGTTGGAGGCATGGATTATACTCCGGTTACTTTTACCAATTCACAGTATCCGCACATTACATCATACGGACATGAATTAGCTTTGAGTGTTGTTTTTGAATCGGGTATTCAACATTTGGCAGACAGGGCAGAGGGATATTTAACTTTACCTGATGCCGCGAAAAACTTTTTACGCACGGTACCTAATGCATGGGATGATACCAAATTATTGGAAGGTTACCCGGGCAAAGATTTAGTAATGGCTCGTTTAAAAGGCAATAATTGGTATTTGGGAGGACTAAATGCAGAGATTAGAGAAAAGCGAAAAAATATAAAGCTGAACTTTTTACCTGAAGGTAAAAAATATAAATTAACACTTATTGCTGATGGTGTACATGATAAAGTTTTTTCTACCCAGGATATTACAGTAGATAGAACAAGCACAGTAGATGTGAAAATGCTGCGCCGGGGTGGATTTGTGGCTGCTTTAGTGCCTTTACAACAATAAAAATATAACCATATCAAATACAATGAAAAAAATACTCGTTTTTATAGTTGCAATATTGCCGGCTGTTGTGCTGGGGCAATCCTATAAAAAAATTACAACTAAAAAGGATAAGCTTTCTATAGAACTTTCAAGTGGTGTTTTAAACATTACGCCAATTACTGATAAAGCTATCCGTGTACAGTGGCAAAAAGATATTCCGGTGGAGAAACAGGAGTTTGTATTGATCAATAAACAACCTATACCTGCTTTTAAAGTAACTGAAACATCAACACAGGTAAAGTTAAGCACAAAATCAGTTAATGTGTTGTTTAACAAACAAAATGCTACACTTAGTTATAGTAATAGTGCAGGTAAAGTTTTCCTGAGTGAAAAGGCAAATAGCCGTAAACTTGTTGCAGGAACCACTATGGGCGAGCCTTCTTATGAAGCCGAGCAAGCCTTTAATTCGCCAGCTGACGAGTACCTTTTTGGTTTAGGGCAGTTTCAGGATGGGCAATATAACTTACGTAATGTTACCCGTAAATTGATACAGGTAAATACTCAAATAGCTATTCCATTTTTATATTCAAGTAAAGGTTATGGTATCTTATGGCACCAATATGGTCTTACTCATTTTAACCCGGCTGATAACTATATTCAATTAGCTAAAAAGGACACCAACGCGGTACAAATACGTTATGAGGATGTTACTACAACTGCAGGCACTCAGCGTTTATCGCAGCAGCAAGCATTGCATGTAGGTAAATTTAAATTAGATAAAGCGGGCGATTATTCTTTCATGCTTGATCTGGGCGACATGGAAAGCCGCCACCTGTTAATTATTGATGGCATAGCGCGTATAGATCAGTCAAACCAATGGCTTCCGCCAGCAGTGAGCAAGATCATCAAGTTAGGAGCAGGCGAGCATACCGTACAGGTACTTTGCAAAGCAGCAAATAAACCTAAATTATCATGGAAAGCAGTTGCCAACGAGAGTGTATTTCGCTCACCTAATGCCAAATCGCTTGACTATGTGGTGTTTTATGATAAAAATGCCGATGCTGTGATTGCTGATTACAGAAACCTTAGCGGAAATGTACCTATGTTACCTTTATGGGCTTATGGTTTTTGGCAATGCCGCGAACGTTATACATCGGGCAAGCATTTGGTTGAAACAATACAAGAGTTTAGAAAAAGAAATTTACCGGTTGACGTAATTGTGCAGGATTGGCAGTACTGGGGTAAATATGGCTGGGGTGTACCAAAATTTGACGAAACAAACTATCCAAATCCCGAAGGATTTATTAAACAGCTTCATGATCTGAATTCACATTTCTCCGTATCGGTATGGGAAAATCTGGATAAAAAATCAGATATAGCCAAACCATACTTAGCTAAAAACTTATACCTGGAGAATAGCCCTTGGATAGATATCTATAACCCTGAAACACAAAAAGTACATTGGGCGGCATTAAATGATAACTTGTTTAACAAAGGGGTTGATTCATGGTGGATGGATGCCACAGAGCCTGAAAATGATGCGCTTGTTGGTAAAAAAACTTATTTTGGGCCGGGCGAGTTTTACAGGCTAACCTATCCGCTATTTGTAAGTCAGGCAGTTTATAACGGGCAGCGCTCGGCAGATGCAAGCAAAAGGGTTGTTGTTTTAACACGTTCTGCTTTCCCCGGTCAGCAACGTTTTGGAACCATAAATTGGTCGGGTGATATTGGCTGGAACTGGGATGTTTTAAAAAGACAAATTGTTGCAGGTTTAAATTATAATTTAACAGGTATGCCTTATTGGACTACCGATATTGGCGGCTTCTTCCGTCCGGGTCGTGGCCAATATACTGATGTGAAATATCATGATATTTTAACCCGTTGGTTCCAGTGGGGTACATTTAATCCTATATTCCGTATACATGGTTACCAAACAGAAACCGAGCCATGGAAATACGGCGAAACTGTTGAGGGTAATATGCGTAACATGATGAATTTAAGGTATCGTTTAATGCCTTATATTTATTCAGAAGCATGGCAAGTATCTAAAAATGGTTCTACTATAATGCGCCCGTTAGTTATGGATTTTGGTAGTGATGAAAAAGCCATACAGCAAGCCTATCAGTATATGTTTGGTAAATCATTCTTAATTTCCCCTGTTACAGAGGCGGGTGTGACAGAATGGAATGTATATCTACCTAAAGCTGCAGGATGGTTTGATTACTGGACCGGAAAACGCTATGCCGGTGGACAAACAGTAAAAGCCGCCGCGCCACAGGATAAGATACCCGTATTTGTAAAAGCCGGGGCTATTGTACCTATGGGCAAGATCATGCAATACACTGGAGAGAAATCTGCAGATGTATTAGAAATACGTATTTATAAAGGTGCAAACGGCTCATTTGATCTATATGAAGATGAAGGTGATGGTTACAATTACGAAAAAGGCAGCCATACGCTTATCCCGTTTAAATGGGACGACAAAACCAACACGCTTACTATTGGCTCAAGGACAGGTTCATACACCAACTATTTAAAAAATCGCACATTTAATATTGTAATAGTTAACGAAAATAATGGCGGTGGAATAAATGAAGGGCAACCAGGTAAGGTTATAAAGTATTCAGGTAAATTAGTTTCTATTAAAGGTTTAATTTAATATATATGTTTAATTCAGGAGTTTTTATTCGGCGCGTATGCCTTTTTGCTATTTGCTTCACAACATTAGCCACAGTAAGTAATGGTCAGACAATATTAAAGGCGGGTATAGATTACCCTGCTGAGATAGAGAATCCTGAAATAACAGGTATTAACAAAGAAGCTTACCATGCTACTTTAATGCCATATGCCAGTTTACAGGAGGCGTTAAGAGCCAATCGTAAGGCTTCAACCTTTGCCCGTACTTTAAATGGCAACTGGAAGTTTAATTGGGTACCAAGTCCCGAAAAGCGCCCGGTTGATTTTTACAAAAACGATTTTGATGTCTCTAAATGGGCCGATATTTCTGTTCCTTCAAACTGGGAAGTGCAGGGCTACGGCACGCCTTTTTATCGCAATTTAGGCTATACTATTAAAAAGGATTTCCCTCATGTTATGAGCGAGCCTGATAAAAAGTACACTGCTTTTGTTGAGCGTAACCCTGTTGGTAGTTACCGCCGCGATTTTGACCTGCCTGCCGAGTGGATCGGAAGACGAGTATTTGTAACATTTGATGGTGTTGATGCAGGGTTCTTTCTTTGGGTAAACGGACAAAAAGTAGGGTTTAGCGTTAACAGCCGTAACGCTGCCGAATTCGACCTGACACCATATTTAAAACCCGGAAAGAATACTATTGCTGCTGAAGTTTACCAATATACATCGGGCACCTGGTTAGAAGATCAGGATATGTGGCGACTGCATGGTATCTTCCGTAATGTTACTTTATGGAGCTCCCCACAAACACACATTCGTGATTTTTTTGTGAAGCAAGATCTTGATAAAGATTACCGCGATGCAACAGTAAATATAGTAGCCAAAATAAAAAACTACGGAGATAATGCTGCTAAAGCACAAAGTTTAACTGCAACGCTTTATGATAATACAGGTAAAGAAGTTGCTAAGGGTAGTGTTAATGGCAGCACACTTAATGCTAAACAAGAACAACAACTTGATATTAAGTTCGCGGTAGCTAATCCTGCTAAATGGACCGCCGAAACACCTTACTTATATACCATGGTGCTAATCAGCGAGGAGGGCGAAATATTATCACAAAAAATAGGATTCAGAAAAATAGAAATTAAAGGCAGGGTATTTTTGGTAAATGGTGTGCCGCTTAAACTAAAGGGCGTTAATCGTCATGAGCATTGGTCAGACGTAGGGCATGCTATTACCGAAGAACAAATGATAAGAGACCTGCAGGTAATTAAGCAAGGTAACTGTAACCACGTGCGTACCAGTCATTATTCTGATGATCCACGATGGTACGAGTTATGCGATGAATGGGGCATTTGGCTGGTTGCCGAAGCTAATATGGAATACCATGGTTATGACCGCAAGTTTGACGAAGAACCAACCATGAAAGCCGCTATTGTTGATCGTAATGTGGCCAACGTAGAGAATTTTAAGAATCATCCTGCGGTTATTATATGGTCATTAGGTAATGAAGGTGGTATTGGTGGCACCAATGTTGGCGCAGCGTTAACAGCTATTAAAACTATTGACCCTTCGCGACCGGTACATTATGAACGTTACGGCATCGGCAAAAATAATCCTGCCGACCTTGATGGCAGGATGTATGGTACAGCTGAGGACTACATTAAAATTGCTAAAAACCCAGACTTAACCAAGCCATTATATATCTGTGAGTTTGTACATGCCATGTTTAATTCTATGGGTTCACTGGATGAATATTCAACAGCATTTGATAATAATCCTGAAATATTAGGTGGAGCAATTTGGGAGTTCCAGGATCAGGCACTGTGGAACAGGCGCGATCCGAAACATCCTATATTGGCTTATGGCGGCGGTTTTGGCGAGTTCCCTAACGATCATTACTTTATACATAAAGGTGTAGTTGCATGGGACAGAAAAACCGTTAAACCTCATTATCCTGAAATGAAAAAAGCATTTCAGTGGATAAGTAGCGATTTAACAGATGCGACTACCGGTGCTATCCGTGTTAGAAATAAATTCCAGTTTGTATCGTTAGAAGGATTTGATGGGGCATGGAGTTTGACAGAGAACGGTATAGAAATAAGTAAAGGAACTTTCATAGTTCCCCGCGTTGGTGCACGTAGAGAGGGAAGGGCTACTATCCCGTATAAGATAGATAATCCAAAACCTGGAGCTGAATATTATTTGCGCGTATCATATACTCAAAAAGATAAAACCCTTTGGGCAGATAAAGGCTACGAAGTTGCCTGGGATCAGTTTAAAGTCCCTATTAATGTAATTCCTGTTGTTGAACCTAAAGTTACCCAGCCGGTTGCTTTGAACCAAACTGCACAGATAATTAAAGTTACCGGTAATGGTTTTTCTGTAAGCTTTGATAAAAAAACAGGCTTAATGAGTCAGTTACTTAAAGGCGGTGTGAATGTATTAACAGCCGATGGCGGTCCTAAAGTTCACCTATGGCGTGCTGCACACCGTAATGACGATATGTGGGCCTATAATAATTGGGAAAAATATGGCTTAACTGACTTGAAATTTTCGTTGGTTGATATAAAAGCACAGTCGGTTGATATGTTTACTGTAAAAGTTACTTCCACTGTAAAAGCCGAAGGAAAATTGGGCTTTAGCGTATACCATACCAGTACTTACCTTGTTAAAGGTAATGGTAGTATAAATGTGGATAATAATTTGCAATTTGTTGGATTGCAAATAGGCCTGGCACGTATGGGGGTTAGGATGCAATTTAATAAGGGCCTTGACCATGTGAAATATTTTGGTCGTGGGCCATTTGAAAACTATGCTGACCGTAAATCATCTGCTGATGTTGGGCTTTATGACCTGGATGTTAATGATCAGTATGAGTATGAAAAACCAATGGAGCGCGGTAATCACGAAGACATGCGATGGGCGCAGTTAAGTGGTAAAGATATGCCGCAATTAATGGTTAAAGCCGATAAAGACCTGATGCAGTTTTCGGCATTGCCTCATACAGATGAACAAATGCATCCGGTAGAGTATAAGATTGATTTGCCGCCAAGTACATCAACAGTATTTTGTCTTTCAGCAAAAACATTGGGTGTAGGCTCGGCAAGTTGTGGGCCAAGACCATTGGAGCAGTTCCAGGTATGGTCAAATAATACCAGTTTTAGTTATACATTACAAATCGCTGCCAAATGATTTTTAGATAAGCTTACCAAAAACTAACCATAAAAACCAAGTACTATCAAATTACAAACCGTTTGATATGAGAAAGAACCTATTTAAAAGCCTTTATACTTCCCGGAGTATAAAGGTAGTATTACCGGCTATTGCCGGCGTGGCTTTAATAGCTGCAATTATTCCTCACGAGGGACCGGGAGAAAACAATGGGGTTACTCCGCCGCCGCATACCGAGTGGAAAGATTATGGAGGAGGGCCGGACCATTCCAAGTTTATGAACTTTACCCAGATCAATAAACAAAATGTGGCCAAATTAGAGCCTGCATTTGTTTATTCGACAGCTAGCGATAGGGTAAACTCTTATAAATTCAATCCCATAATTGTTGATGGCATCATGTATGTGCTGGCCAAGAACAGTTCGTTGGTTGCAACAGACGCTACAACAGGTAAAGAGCTTTGGATACATGCCAATTTGAGGGGTATCATTCAGCGTGGTATTAACTTTTGGCAAAGTAAGGATAAAAAGGAAAAACGCTTTATTATTACTTTAGGCAGCACGCTTCAGGCCATTGATGCTAATACAGGAAAGTCAATATTAACATTTGGCGATAATGGCTCCGTTGATTTAAAAGAGGGTATAGGTCGTGCGCCTGAATTGGTTGCAAAAGGTACCTCTACTTCCGCAGGGCATATTTTTGAAAACCTAATATTATTGGGCTCTGCACCGGGCGAGGATCCTTTTTCGGGCCCCGGCGATGTTAGGGCTTTTGATGTGATAACAGGTAAATTAAAATGGGTGTTTCATACTATTCCACATCCGGGTGAGTATGGCTATGATACATGGCCCAAAGATGCCTGGAGATACTCAGGCGCTGCTAATACGTGGGGAGAAATTTCTGTAGATGAAAAAAGAGGTATAGCTTATTTTCCTTTAGGATCGCCAACGTATGATTATGACGGTACAGACCGTCAGGGTGCAGGCATTTTTGGTAACTGTATACTTGCTTTAGATGCACGTACAGGTAAACGCCTATGGCATTTTCAAACAGTGCATCATGACATTTGGGATTATGACCTTACTGCCGCCCCACAGTTGATCACTATTAACCATAAAGGAAAAAAAGTTGATGCGGTTGCTGTAGCCTCTAAAAACGGTTTCATGTATGTTTTTGACCGTGTTACCGGTAAGCCTATTTGGCCGATAAAAGAAACTCCGTTCCCAAAAAGCGATATGCCTGGCGAACACGCATGGCCAACGCAGCCCATACCAACTGTAGTACCTGCGTTTAACAGGCATAATGTTACTGAAAAGGATATTAACCCTTATTTACCTGATTCAATTAAACAAAAATATATCGCAAGAATAAAAGCAGCTAAAACCGGCCTTTATCAGCCACTTTCGGATAAATATGAAGTGTTTGCTTCACCGGGTTCAGTTGGTGGCGCTAACCAAGGCAATACAGCTGCTAATCCATCAAAAGGAATGGTTTACGTAATGTATCAGAAAATGACCTGCTTTTATCAATTGGTAAAAAGGTCAGAAAGGGCTCCCCGAGGAGGAGGTGGTGCAGGCGGAGCAAGGGGACAAACTGCGTATGTACAATACTGTCAATCATGCCATGGTGCAGATCGCGCTGGTGTAGCAGGAGCAGGGGTGTCGTTGGTTGATGTTGGTAGCCGTTTAACTGCTGATGTATTTAAAACTTATATAACACAAGGTAAAGGCCGTATGCCGGCACAGCCACATATTGACGATGCTACAATTACTTCTATTTATGCATTTCTTAACCCCGGCGGTCCGGGTGGTCGTGGTGGCCGCGGTGGTATGGCTACGGCTACTAATGCCATGCCTGATGGCCCGGTTGTAGCATCTGGCGGGGCGCCTGTAAAAGTTAGTGCAAATGCTGGTATGGGTATGCGTGATTATCCTGCAGATTACACAGGTCCAAAGTCTATATACATTGAAAAAAATAACTGGGGTACTGCCATCTCAGATATTTTGGCACCGCCATTTGCGGGCCTGGTAGCCTATGATTTGAATAAAGGAACTATCAAATGGAAAATACCATTGGGCGAATATGCAAAGTCAGATGTAAAGGGTTTAGGTACACCTAATGGTACACAAAATAAAGGTATGGTTGTAACAGCCTCCGGATTGATATTTGCTACCTGTGCAGATGGTAAGGTGAGAGCCATAGATGCCGATAATGGAAAAATACTTTGGCAATATGACCTTGGCAGAAGCAACCCATCGGGTATACCTGCAATGTACCAGGCCGGTGGTCGTCAATATTTGGTTGTTTGCTCAACAGGAGCCCTGCTTGACAGAACTAAAAAAGAAGAAGATGTGCCTAAAGGATACATCACCTTCGCATTACCAAAATTAAAATAGAGAGAAATTCTGAATATTAAACTTGCAGAGGGGTACAGCACATGCGGTATTCCCTCTACTTAAAAAAATTATCATGAACACTCATTCACGTATTTTAACCTTGTTTTTTGTGATCTTGCTTGCTTGCACATCACAATTTCAGGCATCAGCACAAAATGTGCCTACCAAAGTGATTTATTTTTTAGCTGGACCTAAAGATCATGCAGGAGAAGAGGGATCAGGCAGACACGAAACTCGCAGGGACCTATTAGTATTACAGCATTGTATTGATAGCATTGCTAATGTTAAAGGTGTAAAAATTGTTACCAAGTTTTTATATAAACGCAGTGCTCTTGACATTGAAGACCTTAAAGGGGTTGATGCGATAATAATTGAAAGCAGTGCGGAGGGTAGTTCAAAAGAACGCGCGCATCCGCTGTTTCCACCAAGCGAGGCTAATGCACGAACATATGACAGAGCTACACTTGCCTATTTAGCACAAGTGGATAGTTTGCATAAAGCAGGTATGGGCATTATGGTATTGCACTGGGGAATTACTACAACCAACCCAAAAGCTACCCAATACCACATGAGCTGGTTTGGCGAAGCAAGTTTAAGCGGATATACACGTAATCCATTAGGTTTTTGGTCGGTTACACCTATTAAAAACGCACAAAGCCATCCAATTTTACGCGGTGTTGGCCCATGGAACTATAAAGACGAGATATTTTCAAGAATGGTGGTAAACTCGGCAGATCCTTATCGTACAGACCTGCTTACCGGTACAGCAGAAAAAAGCAACCAGGGGGCAGCTGAGCCATTGGGAATTGCATCTGCTTATGATAAGAATGGTGCACGTGGTGTACTTTGGGGGGGAATGGATTATCACTCGGCTCTGCTAAATGAAAACTACCGTCGCTTTGTGCTTAACGCTATATTATGGACAGCTGGAATTGATGTTCCTGCAGGTGGAGTTAAATCAAATGCTAAGCAATTACAACTATCTGAAAATAAGCCCGACAATTTTGATAATTTAAAACCTGCCGGATTTGTGTTGAAATAGTCCAGATCAAATAATTGATTTTATAGTGGAAATTAGTTATGAAAAGAAGAACATTAATTAAAGGAGGCTTAGCGGGGTTATCCTCGCTTTATCTTTCCAAAACTCTGGGTAAGAGTCTTTGGTCACAACATATAACTAATATTCAATCTGGTCCATTTAAACCCGCCTGGGATTCGCTTGCGCAATATCAGGTACCAGAATGGTTTAGAGATGCAAAGTTTGGTATGTGGGCGCATTGGGGCCCTCAATGCCAACCCGAACGCGGCGACTGGTATGCGCGCGGCATGTATCAGGAGGGCAGCGATCAATATAAATATCACATCGAAAAATATGGGCATCCATCAAAATTTGGCTTTAAAGATGTAATTAATGAATGGAAGGCAGATAAGTGGGATCCAGAAGCTATAGTTTCGTTGTATAAAAAAGCCGGTGCAAAGTATTTTATGGCACTGGCCAATCATCATGATAATTTTGATTTATACAACAGTAAATATCACCGCTGGAACTCAACTCACCTGGGTCCTAAAAAGGATTTAATAGCAGGATGGGCAAAAGCCGCAAAAAATAATGGTTTACCTTTTGCAGTTAGTGTGCATGCATCGCACGCGTGGAGTTGGTATGAAACATCGCAAAGAGCTGATAAAAACGGCCCTTTGGCAGGAGTGCCATATGATGGTAAATTAACCAAAACTGCTGGTGCCGGCAAGTGGTGGGACGGATATGATCCGCAGGAATTATATGCCCAAAACCACCCCCTTAGTAAAAATAGCGAGAATAATAACGCTATACATAGTCAATGGTCATGGGGTAATGGGGTAGCGCCGCCAACGAAAAAATATCTTGAAAATTTTTATAACCGTACTATTGATCTGATAGATAAGTACGGGCCGGAACTGGTTTATTTTGATGATACTGCACTGCCGTTATGGCCCATAAGTGATGTAGGTTTACGCATTGCCGCCCACTTATATAACACCAGTATTAAAAAGCACGGTAAACTACGCGCAGGCGTGTTTGGTAAAGTACTAGATGAGCAGCAGCGTAAATGTATGATATGGGATATTGAACGCGGCCAAAGCAATAAGATTGAGGATTTACCATGGCAAACCGATACCTGTATTGGCCAGTGGCATTATGACCGCCGTGTATATGATAATAATCGTTACAAAACACCTGCTACTGTTATACATACGTTGATTGATGTGGTGAGTAAAAACGGAAACCTGATGTTAAATGTACCTTTAAGAGGTGACGGATCAATTGACGATAAAGCCAGGGCAACGGTTGACGGCGTAGCCGATTGGATGGCTGTAAATAGTGAATCAATTTATGGTACCCGCCCATGGCACACATTTGGTGAAGGTCCGGCCATTGCCGGTGCGGCACCTATAAACGCGCAAGGTTTTAATGAGGGCAAGGGTAAACCGTTTACGGCAGAGGATATACGCTTTACTACAAAAGGTAAGATACTTTATGCGGCCCTAATGGGTTGGCCTGATAATAAGTTGGCTATAGTAAAAACCTTGGGTACAAATCAAAATAAGATTAGTAATGTGAGTTTACTTGGCACTGCAGGCAGGCTTGCTTTTACACAAACACAAGAAGGCTTGAAGGTAACGCTTCCTGAACAAGCATCCGGAAAAATTGCTTATGTATTAAAAATTGAAGGCGCTGTAGGTTAAGGCACATTAATTTATTAATAGAACATAGAATACACACATAAATACTATGAAACGTTACTGCCTTGCACTTGATTTAATAGATGATGAGAAGCTTATAGCCGAATATGAGCATTGGCATAAAAAGGAAAATGGTTGGCCCGAAATAAGGAAAAGCATACTTGATGCGCACATTACCGATATGGAAATTTATCGTACTGGTAACCGCCTATTTATGATAATAGAAGTAAGTAATGAATACTCTGCACAAGTAAAAGCTGATGCTGATGCAAGCAATCCTAAGGTGCAGGAGTGGGAACAACTAATGTGGAAGTTTCAACAGCCACTGCCCTGGGCCAAAGAGGGGGAAAAATGGGTGCCGATGAATCGAATTTTTAAACTGTAACCAATACATTAAAGTATTTTTATATCTCGCATGGCAATAACCATGCGAGATTTTTTTTAGTGTAGATCCAAGCTTTATATTTGCGAACAATATGGAAAAACAACTACTTACTTTATTATCATCTTTAAAGGAAAACGCTGCAACTTTTAACGAGGTTATCCAATTTATAGAAACTTATTACCAGCATCAGCCTACCGCATTTAAAAACGGCGATGCTTATAATGAAGCTACGCAGAACCAGGGAAGTGCCAAAATTTTTGCTTTTGCCCAATTAAATAACTTAAGCGCGGCCGATACACTTTATTTATTTGCAGAACATTATCAAGCAGTATTAAATACTCCTGATGGTACAGATCATCAAAACATCAGGCAGTTTATGACCCACGGGTGGGAGGGGGTAGCGTTTGAAGGTGAGGCATTAAGCCCGAAAAATAATTAACAAAGCCCTTAGTAGTAAGGGCTTTGTTATTACACGTATTGAAACGGCGTGCGTGTTGGTATATGCGTTACTTTAATATTGCCCACTTTGGGTTGCAGCCAGGCAGCAGCATATTTCATTCCGGCTTCTTCACTAACGGCATGGCTCAATACCATTAACGCGGTTTTTTCGCCCATGGCTAATCCATCGCGTACGCGCTCAACATTTTCCCATTCGCGGGTTTCGCCGCTTAATATCAGGTCGGGTTTATATTTGTTAATAGCAGCTATTTGCGCTTTGCTATCCATATAGCCAAATGCCATGTATATTTTTTGACAAGGTTGATTTAAATTGCCCACTAATCTTACCTGTGGTATTTCCAGTTTTTTCTTTACCAATGTTACTATGGATTGTAAAGACATAGGCTGAGGCAAAGTAACCATGCGAGGTACAGATAGATCATATTTATCCCATCCAAGCTCTATTAAGTTACCCATGTGGATACCATCAACAGGTTTTTTGGCATGCCAATGATCATGCATGCGCCAAATAGCTATCTTGTTTTTATTTAGCAAGTCCATTTTATAGTTAAATGCCGGGTCGTCTTTCAACCAGTCGGTAGCATCGTCATTGTTATAATACGGAGTTTCGTGCGCTATGATCATATTAGCCCCCGCTTTAATGGTTTTATTAATTACCTCAATAGTAGGGAACATGGTGGTTACAATACCTGTAACTTCCTGGTCGGCACTACCAGAACGTAATTTATCAACGGTACGGGCAAATGGCGCGTCAGGTGTTTCTGATATCATTATATCAAATACCTGTTTTGCAGTTAACCCGGCTGGTTTTGCTTTGTCTATATCAACAGCAAAACTAACACCCGGTAATGATGTTAAGGCGGCAGCACCTGCAAGTGTACCTGCATTTGTAATAAATTCACGTCTGCTTTTTTGGGTAGCAGTTTTATAATTTTTCATATTTAAAAGCAATAATTGGTTCTTGTTAAATTTATGTAATCGGTTACATCTTATCAATATGTACCATATTCAATCTTTGTAACATATCTTATACAATATAGGAATATATTCACTTGTCAAATTGATTTGTAACCATTAAGTTTACAGTTAGAATTAATTTGAATCTGCTTAATTTACAACTAAAATGGTAGTTTTTTTTAAATAGATTCACACCAATTACAATTAAACCAACCATGAAAAAAACTTCACTTAAATTTTCTGCTGCATCAAAAATGCAGTTAGCTGCTATATGCGCGGCTACCTTATTATCAGTTTCAACATTTGCGCAAGGCCCGGGTAGAGGCCCTGCAGCCCCTATTGTTTTAGAAGCAGACGAAAAACCGGCTTTCCCTGCCGCACCTGTAGGTTTTGACCAGAAACGTACCGACATTGCACACGGTAAAGTAGATACCATTACTTACGATTCAAAGAGTGTAGGTACAAAACGCAAAATGTCGGTTTATACCCCACCGGGATATAACAAAAACACCAAATACCCTGTGTTATATTTATTGCATGGCATAGGCGGCGACCATAAAGAATGGCTTACCGAAGACGCAGCACATGAGGTACTAGACAATTTATATGCTGAAAAAAAGATAGTGCCTATGATAGTTGTGATGCCTAACGGACGTGCGCAAGCTGACGACAGACCAGGTAAAAATGCATACGCTACGGCACCAGCTTTTGGGGTATTTGATAAAGATCTTTTAGGAAGCATCATCCCGTATATGGATGCTAATTACAACACTAAGGCCGATCGTGAGCATCGCGCTTTAGCAGGCCTTTCAATGGGTGGTGGTCAATCATTAAACTTTGGCCTGGCTAATACCAATACTTTTGCATACGTTGGCGGTTTTTCATCAGCACCTAACACCATGGCGCCTGATAAAATAGTACCGGATATTGAAGGTGCTAAAAAATTAAAATTGCTTTGGGTATCAGTAGGCGATCAGGATGGATTAATAACCGTAAGCCGTGGCGTGCATAAATATTTAAAGGAAAAAGACATTAAACACATCTGGCATATTGATTCTGGTGGGCACAATGCCAAAGTATGGAATAATGACCTGTATTTATTTAGTCAGTTACTTTTTAGATAGTACCAAAATATAAACATAAGTATAAGCCAATAAAATGAACTTTAAAAATTTAGTTATCATGTCAAGCCTTGTGCTGGCTGGTAGCGTAACACAGGCGCAAACAACCGCCGCAGTAAAGGAAGACTTTAAGCCTAATGTGTGGAATCAGGCGGGTAAACAATATCCAATGGTTAACTCAGAGGGGAATGTACGTTTCCATATTCATGCTCCCGGAGCGGATACTGTTAGAGTTAGCCTTGGATTAGGTGGCGACAATGGAACCGCTAAAAAAGGAACTTACCTAACAAAAGACAAAGATGGCTATTGGACAGGTACAAGTACAAAATTAGATGAGGGTTTTCACTATTACCATGTATTTATTGATAATGCCGAAACGCTTGATTATAATACCAATACTTTCCTTGGTTCTGCTCACTTAGAAAGTGGCCTGGAAATACCTGCCCATGATCAGGATTTTTATGCTTTAAAAGATGTGCCGCACGGCATGGTACAGCAAATATTATTTCCATCTGCAAGTACTAAAACATCTCGCCGCGCATTTGTATATACGCCGCCGGGTTACGAAAAAGGTTCAACAAAATACCCTGTATTATACCTGCAACACGGTTTTGGTGAAAACGAATACTCATGGAGTGCTCAAGGCCATGCTAACCTAATAATGGATAATTTAATAGCGGAAGGTAAAACAAAACCATTTATCATTGTTATGACATACGGTATGACCAACGAGGGTGGTGGCTTCGGTCCGCGTCCTGGTGGTGCTCCAGGTGCTCGCCCTGCGGGTGCTCCGGCTGGTGGCCCTGGTGCTGCACCTGTAGCACGTCCTGCCGGTGCTCCGGCTGCTGCCCCAGGTGGTGCTCCTGCTGCACGTCCGGCGGGTGGTGGTTTCAACTATAACAATCCTGCTTTCAATACTGTTTTAGTTAATGAGTTAATTCCTTATGTTGATGCTCATTTCCGCACAATAGCAAAAAGAGATGGCCGTGCAATGGCGGGCCTTTCAATGGGTGGTATGGAAACACACGGTGTAACCCTTGAAAAACCTGAAGTGTTTGGTTACTGGGGTATACTAAGCGGAGGTATATATACTCCTGCAGAATTGAAAGACAAACAAAAACCAAAATTTATATTTATGAGCTACGGCAGCAAAGAGCGTAACACGCTTCCGCAAGCCGAAGCAGATTTAAAAGCGGCAGGTTACAAAGTTGCTACTTATATTTCAGAAGGTACAGCACACGAGTTTCAAAGCTGGCGCCGTAGCTTACGCGAGATGGCTCCTTTGCTATTTAATTAAGCAATAAATGAATTTAAAGCCGCGCTATCTTGATAGTGCGGCTTTAATAATAAATAAGAAACAAATCAAACCAACCAAATAAACACCAATCAAATTAAAACTTAAATCAAAATGAACTTAAAAAGCTTAAGTATTGTACTGGTAGCTGCATTATCATTTAATGCAAGCCAGGCGCAAACAACTGCAGCGGTTAAAGAGGATTTTAAACCATCTGCCTATAACCAACCGCACCAAGATTATCCAATGGTAAACTCTGAGGGTCGTGTACGTTTTCGTATTCGTGCTCCAAAAGCCGACAGTATCAGAGTTGGCCTTGGGTTAGGTGGTGACAAATCAAAAGGTACTAAACTTGTTAAAGGTGATGACGGCTATTTTACCGGAACAACCACTCCACTAGATGAAGGATTTCATTATTATAACCTGACTATTGATGGTGGAACTTTCAATGATCCGGGAACAGGTAATTTTTACGGTTCACAACGCTGGGAAAGCGGTGTAGAAATACCTGCTCATGACCAGGATTTTTATACTTTAAAAAATGTTCCACATGGTAAAATGGATCAGGTTATGGTTCCTTCAAAAGTTGGAAATCAACCTTATCGTAATATTGTAGTTTATACTCCGCCGGGTTACGAAAAGGGTTCAACTAAATTCCCTGTTCTATATCTTCAACATGGTTGGGGCGAAAATGAAACTTCATGGGGTATTCAAGGTAAAGCCAATATTATCATGGATAACATGATAGCAGAAGGTAGAGTAAAACCTTTTATTGTTGTAATGAGCTACGGTATGACTAACGTTGGTGGCAATGGCCCTGGTGGCGGTGCTCGTCGTCCTGCAGGTGCCCCAATGAATGTTCCTGCCGGCGCTCCTGGTGCAGCCCCTGCAGGTCCTCCTGCTGGCGGCCCTGGTGCGGCTCCTGCCGGTGCTCCTCGTCCTGCCGGTGGTGGTATGGGTGCAGCTGGTGTTGTTCTTGCCGGTCCTACTAAAGGCGATGTTACCGGTGCCGGTGCTTTCCAAACCGTGTTGATAGATGAGATAATACCTTATGTTGACTCTCATTATCGTACTGTAGCAAACAGAGATGGCCGTGCAATGGCAGGTTTATCAATGGGAGCAATGGAAACCAGAACCATTACATTAGCAAGGCCGGATGTATTTGCTTATTGGGGTCTGTTAAGTGGTGGTCAATATACCCCAGCCGATCTGGAAGGTAAAATGAAACCTAAATATTTATTTATTAGCTATGGTAGCAAAGAAGGTGGATCTAACAATCTTCCTAAAGTTGAAGCTGACTTAAAAACTGCCGGTTACAAAGTAAATACTTATGTATCACCAGAAACCGCTCACGAATTCCAAACATGGCGCCGTAGCTTATATCAAATGGCACCAAACCTATTTAAATAAACATTTATAATTATTTGCAAAAGCCACTCATGTAATGGGTGGCTTTTTTTGTTAGTAACAGGTTTTGTGATCTATTGAAAAATAAATAATAACTGTTATGTTTACGTTTAATTATTTACCAATTACAAACTTCATATATGAAATTACCTATCACCCTGGTAAAAGGCATAATGGCACTCGTGTTATTGATGCCCTTTACAACTAAGGCACAGGAATTAATTAACTTATATCCCGGTGCTGTGCCTAACTCCAAACCAAGCAAAGCGGTTGACCAAACTACCTTACCCCAAAATGGCCAGTTTAGTAGTGTAGTTAAACCCCAATTGGAAGCTTATCTGCCTGAAAAAGATAAGGCTAACGGTGCTGCCGTTATTTTAATTCCGGGTGGAAGTTATAAAGTGATAGTTTTTGCGGGCGAGGGTAGAAGAAGTGCCAATGAGTTAGTTAAGCAAGGTATAACTGTATTTATACTTAAGTATCGTTTACCAAATGATTCTATGATGGTTGATAAAACCATTGGTCCATTGCAAGATGCGCAGCAAGCTGTTAAAATTGTACGCGAAAACGCAACTAAGTACGGCATAGATGCAAATAAAGTAGGGGTAATAGGCTTTTCGGCCGGGGGACATTTGGCATCAACCATTGGTACCCATTATCAAAAAGCAGTTATTGATAATGCCAACAATACCAACCTTCGCCCAGACTTTTTAGGATTAGTTTACCCGGTTATTAGTATGCAGGATAATTTAACACATAAGGATTCTCGCAAAAATTTATTAGGTGCTAATCCTTCAAAAGAACAAATCGATTTTTACTCTAACGAATTACAGATCGACAGCAAAACACCACCTACGTTTTTGGTACATGCCGGTGATGATAAAGTAGTACTGGTTGATAATAGTATAACCTTCTATCAGCATTTAATAAAAGCTGGTGTACCTGCCGAAATGCACCTGTTTCCAAAAGGGGGACATGGTTTTGGCGGTCAGCCTATTGATATGTGGATGGGGCCTTTACTTAAATGGATGCAAAACAATAAATGGATAAACAAATAACCTACAAATGAAATTACTTACTAAATACCTTGCCTTACCTGTATTGCTATTGGCAATTCACTTTAATACAATAGCACAAGCCGTAAACCCCATTATTCATGCTGATGTGCCTGATCTGTCAATGATACGTGTAGGTAATACCTATTACATGAGCAGTACCACTATGCACATGAGCCCGGGTTTACCTATCATGAAATCTACCGATCTAATCAACTGGAAACTAATCAACTATGTCTATCAAACTTTGGGTAGTAACGATGAAATTAACTTAAATAATGGTAAAAATGCGTATGGTAAGGGCTCATGGGCCAGTAGTTTACAGTACCATAACGGTACTTTTTATGTAACTACATTTTCTGCAACTACAGGTAAAACCTATATTTTCACCACAAAGGATATTGAAAAAGGAAATTGGAAGGAAATATCTTTTGCACCTTCTCTGCATGATCATTCATTAGTTTTTGATGATGGCAAAGCTTACCTGATATATGGCGCAGGTAAATTAATGATAACTAGATTAAAGGACGATCTATCAGGCGTTGATCCTGATTTTAAGGCACAAGTGTTAATAGAAAATGCCAGTAAACCTGCGGGTACCAATATCAATTTACAAGCTGAAGGCTCGCAATTATTTAAAATAAATAATAAATATTATTTATTTAATATAACCTGGCCACGCGGCGGTATGCGTACTGTAGTAATACATCGCGCCGATAAATTGATGGGCCCATATGAAGGTAAGTTGGGTTTACAAGATCAGGGCGTTGCCCAAGGTGGTTTGATAAGCACTCCAAAAGGCGAATGGTTCTCCTATCTTTTCCAGGATCATGGCTCAGTAGGGCGCATACCTTATTTGGTGCCAGTAAAATGGGAAGACGGATGGCCAATATTAGGAGTTGATGGTAAAGTACCCGCGACACTTAATTTACCTGCCAGCAAAGGTGTAATAGCAAATAAATTGGTAGAATCGGATGAGTTTACCCGTCGTAAAGGCGACTCTTCATTGCCTCTGGCCTGGCAGTGGAATCATAATCCGGATAATGCTAATTGGTCATTAACACAGCGACCGGGATTTTTACGTATAACATCATCACGTATTGATACTGTTGCATTAACAGCGCATAACACACTTACACAACGTACTTTTGGCCCTACAACAAGTTCGGGTGTTACTGCACTTGATGTATCAAACCTTAAAGATGGCGACCGCGCAGGTTTACTCTTGTTACAACAAAAGTATGCATGGGTGGGAGTAAAAGTAGTGAACGGAGTAAAATCAATTGTGATGATAAACGGCCAAAACAAAGTGCCTGTTGAGGCCGCTACTGTTCCGTTAAATCAAAAAACGGTTTATTTAAAGGCAATTTGCGATTTTACAGATAAAACAGATAAAGCCACTTTTGCATACAGCCTTGATGGTAAAGCATGGACGCCGATAGGCACGACTTTGCAAATGAGTTATACGCTACCACATTTTATGGGTTATAGGTTTGGTTTATTTACTTATGCTACCAAAACAGCAGGAGGTTACGCAGATTTTGATTATTTTAGGGTTAGTAAGTAATTAGCAACTAAACCGCTAAAAATTGCGTATATTTGCAGTATACCACCGTATACGCTGATCTCAAAGTAGCGATTTTTGCTCATGTTGCACTTATTTTCCTGTTAAGGTTATTAATGTTTAACAGGTAACTTGCTGATAATGTGAAAAGTTCATCTTTTTGTATTGGGTAAAAGTGTTATACAAAAAAATAACGGGCCAAAAAAACTAAGCCCCTTAACTAACAATAAATTAATACATGGGTAGATCAACCGAAACATTTGCTAAAAAAGAGCGCGAAAAGAAAAAGTCAAAAAAACTACAGGAAAAAAGAGAAAAGGCTGAAGAACGTAAAGCTAACTCAGATAAAGGTAAGAGCCTTGATGATATGATGGCTTATATTGATGAAGATGGTAATATTACGTCAACACCTCCCGATCCTGCTGCTAAGCGCAAAGTAATATTATCTGAAAATATACAAATTGCTGTACCTAAACAGGAGGCTATTGAGCCCGGCGATAGTGTAAGGAATGGTACGGTTACCTTTTTTAACGAATCAAAAGGTTATGGATTCATTAAGGACCTTCAAACACAGGAAAGTATATTTGTGCATGTGAACGGACTAACAGAAGCTATAGGCGAAAATGATAAAGTAACCTTCGAGACAGAACAGGGACAAAAGGGGCTTAATGCCATAAACGTCAAAAAAGCTGCTAAATAATATATTAAAGCCTTCCAATTTTGGGAGGCTTTCTTTTTATAAATCGGGTTTTTTTAAGCATCTTTAAAACAAGGATATATATAATAGGTTATCCTCATTATTATATTATAAAGCTATCAACTTGAAAAATAACCTGCTTTTTACTTTTTTAATTATCTTTTTAGCGGCAATAACAGCTAAGGCTCAAAAGGAACTGCCTGATACGGTACATACCGGTGTATATATAACCAGCATACATGATATTAATTTTAAGGAAAAGGAATACAGCCTTAACCTATGGTTGTGGCTGAAATATAAAAACAAAGATTTTGATTTTGTTAAAAACCTGGAAATACCGCAGGCTAAATCTTTCACTACTTCATTTTCTACAGTTGATACAACCGGCGGCCGGGTTTATATGTTGATGAAACTTCAATGTGTAATGAAAGATACGTGGAGCATCAATAATTTCCCTTTTGACCATCAAACACTACGTTTCTCAATAGAAAATTCACAATTTGATTCGCAATCACTAGTATTTACTGCAGATACGCTGGGCAAACATTTTGATCCGCGTTTTACTTTGAGGGGATGGGATATTGATAGTATAAATATTTCAACAGGTATTAAAAAGTATGAAACCGCCTTTGGCGATGAAAGCTTAGAAAAACCACATACCGAATACAGTAATTTTAAAGTACGACTAAGACTTGACAGAGACGCAATGGGTCTGTTTTGGAAGATGTTTTTGGGGATGTATGTAGCTTTTTTAATAGCATACATGTGTTTTTATATTCATGTGGATAGTATCGACTCGAGGTTTGGCTTAAGTGTAGGTGCCCTGTTTGCGGTAATTGGTAATAAATATATTATAGATTCTGCATTGCCTGAATCTGCCACATTTACCCTGGTAGATATGCTGCACGGAATAACCCTGCTATTTATTGTTTCGGTTATTATAGCTACTTCATACTCATTGGTATTAGTTAAACAAAATAAGATACCAAAGGCGCAAAAGTTTGATAGGTTATGCTCATGGACGATGTTATTAGCTTATTTATTGATAAATGCTTATTTTATATATACAGCCAGCAGGACTTAGTTAGGTATCGGTGAAAATTTTTCATTTTCGGTAACCAAGGTAGCGATCCGTATTTTTATCCGTTATTTCAAGTATACACACCAATTTGTCGATGGATAATATCAATTAGAATAATGAATTATATAGATATTATTTTATTACTCATTATGGCGTTTTGCATATGGTTAAACTACCGACGTGGGTTTATTATATCATCACTTCATTTAATAGCGTGGATAGGTAGCCTGGTTATAAGCTTTTTAGTTTATGAATTATTAAATACGTTATTATTAAAAGTTTTTCCGTTGTTAAATTTTTGGGCGCCGCCATTGTCATTTATGTTGATCCTTGTTTTTTCAAGATGGGGATTGGATTCTTTGGCCGATAGGGTATTGGATAATATTCCCCCAAAAACACATCATCATCTCATTAACAAAATAACCGGCATTATACCCGGTATAGCAAACGGCCTTATATGGGCAGCGTTATTAGCCACATTTTTTATGCTTGCACCACTTACTAAATTTTCACAGCAAACGCGTGATAGTAAACTGGGTGAGGACCTTGTAACTAAGGTTAGCTGGCTGGAAAGCAAACTATCGCCTATATTTAGTGAAGCTTTAAACAGAACTGTTAGAAAAACTACACTCGAAGAAAAGAACGGAACAGTAAAGCTTCCTTACATAGTTACACACCCAAGCCCCAGGCCCGACCTAGAGGCAGAAATGTTGGTATTGGTTAACACTGAACGTAACAAGATGGGTTTAGGATTATTAAAAGCTGATCCGGAAGTAACGGTAACTGCACGAAAACATTCAGCAGATATGTTTTTGAGAGGATACTTTTCGCATTATACCCCGGAGGGCATTGATCCGTTTGGCCGCATGAGAAAAGATAAAATACGTTTTTTTACAGCCGGCGAAAACCTGGCATTGGCCCAAACCCTGCAAATGGCCCATAAAGAATTAATGGAATCGCCCGGGCATCGTGCCAATATTTTAAACCCAGCATTTGGCCGGTTAGGTATTGGTATATTGGATGGTGGTATATATGGCTTAATGATCACCCAAAATTTCAGAAATTAGTAATATAAAAGAGAGCATTAACTATGGCTAATGCTCTCTTTTTATAAACATTAAGGTTTTTTATTACCCGGGGTAGCCGGCGTTGCTGGTGTAGCCGGAGTAGTACCGTTAGGTGTTATTACCGTTCCGTTTGGCGTGGGGCCCGGTACAATAATGGTGTTTCCATTAGGGTTAGCGGGTATAGCCGGTGTTGCAGGTATAGTGCCGCTTGGTGTTACTGTAGTTTCGTTAGGAGTAACCGTTGTTGTGCCATTTGGTGTTATTGTTGTACCGTTAGGAGTAACAGTAGTGCCATTTGGGCTAACCGTTGTACTGCCTGGGCGCACGGTGCCGCCTGGTGTTATTGTAGTTCCATTTGGCTTGGCATTGCTGCCGGGTGTTACTGTACCGCCAGGCGTTGTAGTTGTGCCCGGTGCGGGACTTATTTGTGCCTTTGCGCTATTTATTGCAAACGCAAAAAATAGTGCTGTGCTAATAATTGCTATCTTTTTCATAAAATATATATGTTTAATTATCCATAGGTTAACAAAACATATACCAAAAGAAATTTATTTTAACAGAAAGTAGTTTTAATAAATTGCTTTAAACTAGGTAACAGAGAGTTATGAGTTGATTTTTTTTTAATACATAATGTAAATGTATAGTGCCTGAAAGCATTTGTTTGCCGGAAAAGTCTTTTAAAACCTGCAGCTCAAATTTGTTGCCAAAGTATTTTACTTCAACATCGGTAAAGTTTAAAAAGGTTTTTGTTAATGGGTATTGTAATTTGTAAAAACTCTCTTTAAAACCAAATAGCAGGGTAGTATGGTAAGCCAGGGCTTCGCCTGTAAATGTATTTAAAAACTCGCTTTCAGCTTCGGTATATAGCAATCGCCACATCTCTGGTTTAATTTTACCAATAGTTTCAATATCTAATCCAATTGAACGTATTAACGAATCTTTACTAACAATAGCACCTGCTAAACTATTGGAGTGACTTATGGAGCCAACATGTCCTGTGGGCCAAATAGGTTGTTTATCATTGCTCATCAGTATTTCGGCTTTTTCACAACCTATGTTTGCCAATGCTTTACGTGCGCAATAACGACCTGTACTAAAATCCTTTAATCTTTTGCCCGAAAACTTACTTGAAAATAGTTTTTCATTAGCGGTAAGTTCATCATCACCAACAAATTCAGTAGTAAAGTGCTGTGAAAATAGGTGTGGCGATATACCAAGATCAAACATTAATAAGCATAATTTAAGGTATATAAAATATAATGCACAAATATACATTTATCTATTTTGCGGTATATTAACATATATGTAATTTATATAGTAGTAAAAATGATGACAATTAGCTATTTTGCCATGGCAAATCGCAGCCACTTTAAAACTTAATGAAAGCTAAATTAAAGAAGGCTACCCCAAGCCCTGACCTGTCATTTAATATCCATAAGGATATTGGCCACAATATGCTTAGTGCCTGGCATTATCATCCGGAAATTGAGTTACTACTTATTAAAAGGAGCTTTGGTACTTGTTTAATTGGCGATTATGTGGGCCCATTCAAAAACGGAGATATGTATTTGTTTGGCTCAAACTTGCCACATACTTTCAGGCATGAGCTTAAATACCTGGAACGCAAGGACAGCAAAATTGGCGAATCAATAGTGATGCTATTTGAGGAGGAATTTTTAGGAGATAGCTTTTTTAATATCCCCGAAATGAAAACCATAGCTAAATTGTTAGAATTAGCCAAACTAGGTTTAAAAATAACCGGCGAAACCCGTAAGAAAGTAGCCCGCATATCCGAAGAAATGCTAAGCGGTTCACCCGCAAAAAGATTGCTTAACCTGTTATCTGCATTAGATATTATAGCTACTACCAAAGAATATGAACTAATATCGTCTAACGGCTTTAACCGCGCTGTTAACCAGGTTGATCAAAGCCGTATTAACTCCATATTTGAATACACCTTTAACAACTTTAATAAAAAGATAGCATTGGAGGATGTTGCCGCATTACTCACAATGGGCAAACACTCATTTTGCAGGTACTTTAAATCAAAAACTAAAAAAACTTATGTACAGTTTTTAATGGAAGTACGCATAGGTCATGCTTGCCGCTTATTGGTTGAAGAGGAGTACAATATTGGTGAGATAGGCTACGCTTGTGGTTATAATAACATTTCGCACTTTTACCACCAATTTAAAAGTATAACTAAGAAAAACCCTCTTGATTATCGTCATTCATATCTGCAATCAAATATTTGATAATTAAGATAATTCTTAAAAAAATACCAGAATAGGCTTTTAGAGATATTTATGTTAATATACTACAATTTTTTGCTTTGATAGTGAAATATGTTATCATTTCTGATGCCTTTATTTGTAATGTAATCGCAATTGGCTGCAACCAATTATAACCAATAAAACCAGTAAATAGTTTAATGATATAACACGACATTTTCGTGGTATAAACGATGTTTTTAACAGTTGTAAATGGTGCGCTCGCGCTTTTGTATTGAATCAATAAACCAATTATACAAACCAACATGAACAAAAAACCACTATTATTTTTATTGCTATCAGTTATGACAGCTACCGGTATTAAAGCACAGGAGGTTACGTTATCGCCTGCGCAGATCACCAATTTAACATCCAACTGGAAAGGCGAACGTTTTGCCGATGGGCGACCAAAAGTTGCCGATGACTTAATAGAACGTTTAAAGAAGCTACATGTGGAAGATGTGTGGGGTGTATTGCGCAACAAAGGTTTTCAAAATCAGTTTGAAGGTAACTGGACAATTATTCATCCCGAAAATGTAATGGTTGGCAGAGTGGTTACTGCGCAATACATGCCGGCACGTCCTGACTTGGAGAAAGTTATAAAAGATAAAGGCGTAGCCGAGGGTCGTATTGGCCAAAGCAATTCATGGCCCATAGATGTATTAACCACCGGTGATGTATATGTTGCGGATGGTTATGGCAAAATGGCTGATGGCACACTAATAGGTGATAATTTGGGTAACTCTATATATGCAAAAACAAAGCGCGGTATCATATTTTATGGCTCAGTACGCGATATGGAAGGACTAGAAGATATAAAAGGGTTTAACGGATGGGTGAAAGGTGAGGATCCGTCATACATACAACAGATGATGCTTTCGGGATTAAATATTCCTATACGTATTGGCAGGGCCACTGTTTTACCGGGTGATATTGTAATGGCTAAAAAAACAGGTACCATATTTATCCCGGCTTATTTAATGGAAGAAGTGGTAATAACATCTGAGTTTACTGCGCTTAAAGACGAATTTGGGCACCTGCGCCTAAAAGAAGGCAAATACACCCCCGGCCAAATTGATAGCCGCTGGAGCGATCCTATACGTAATGACTTTATCGCCTGGCTACAAAAATATCCGGGTAAATTACCTATGACCCGGGCGCAATTAGACGAATACATGAAAAGCCGTACTTGGTAATTAACTGATCTTATAAAATATATCCATTATTAAACCTAAATTGAATGAAAAATCCATTATTAAATTTCCTTTCAACTCAAAAGGAAACCAATACTCAAACGGAAAGTTCGGGTGATAGTCGCCGTGGTTTTATTAAAAAAGCGGCTTTAGGCGGCGGTATGGCTTTAGGCGGCATGATGTTTTCGCCTATTGAAGATACATTGGCACAATCAACCTCAAAAGTAAATCGCGCCAGCAGTCCGTCTGATCTGAAAATTACAGATATGCGCTATATTATTCCATCAACTACAGTTGGTCGTTGTCCAATTATTCGTATTGAGACTAACCAGGGAATATATGGCTTAGGAGAAGTAAGAGACGGCGCAGATGTAAAATACGCGTTGTTTTTAAAGAGCCGTATTTTAGGCCAAAACCCATGTAATGTGGAGTTTTTATTTAAAGCTATTAAACAATTTGGTTTTCACGGCCGCCAGGCCGGTGGTGTATGTGCTGTTGAAATGGCGCTTTGGGATTTGGCCGGTAAAGCTTATAACGTACCTTGTTACCAATTACTAGGCGGAAAATACCGTGATAATGTAAGGTTGTATGCCGATACACCGGAAGAAGAGGACGCAAAAGTATTTGGTGATAAAGTGAAAGACAGGTTGGTAACTAAAGGTTATACCTGGCTAAAAATGGATTTGGGTATAGAATTGGTAAGTAAAATACCTGGCACAACCGTAAACTCAGAATTTTGGAAAACAAAGGGCAGCACACAATGGAGCGACAAGCCGGGTACCTTCGGTAATGTTAAACACCCATTTACTCAAATTCAAATAACTGACAAAGGATTGGATGAAATAGCTAAATATGTAGACAAAGTGCGTAGTGTAGTAGGATATGATGTACCATTATCGTCCGATCACTTTGGGCATTTTGATGTAAACAATTCTATCCGTTTGGCTAAAAAACTAGAGCCCTACAGACTAGCCTGGATGGAGGACATGATACCATGGAACTTTACTGATCAATGGAAAGAAATAAGCCAGGCTATTACTACTCCAACCTGTACCGGTGAAGACATCTTCCTTAAAGAAGAGTTCATTAAACTAATTGATGCCCGTGCTACGGATATTATTCATCCGGACCTTTCATCGTCAGGAGGATTGTTAGAGACCAAAAAGATTGGTGATTATGCCGAGGAAAAAGGCGTGGCTATGGCTATGCACTTTGCGGGTACACCGGTTGCGTTTATGGCCAACATACACTGTGCCGCTGCTACACAAAATGTGTTGGCGTTAGAGCATCATAACATTGATTTGCCTTATTGGGAAAACTATGTTAAAACAGTTGATAAAAAACCATTAATTGAAAAAGGCTTTGGTAATGTGCCAAACTCCCCCGGATTAGGTATTGAATTAAACGAAGAGGTGTTAAAAGAGCACTTGGTTCGTGACGATAAATCATGGTTTGTCCCAACAACCGAGTGGAACGAAAAACGCTCGTGGGATAGATTATGGAGTTAATAATAAGTTAAATTTGGTGGTAATGTAGCAGCGGCTTAGGCTGCTGTTACTTTACATTTACAACAATATTAATGGTTAAAAAAATTAGTTACCTAACGGCGGCAGCGCTGCTTATAGGTTATATAACAGTTACTATTCAAAACAATGCATCAATAGCGGGATGGCTTTTGATGCTTTTTTTTATCAATATAGCCATCATATTTAGGGGCATTACCAAGTTAAAAGGTTTCTCCTTTACCACTATGATATTTGGGGCGGTAAGTTTGGCTATGTATTATCCGCAGTACTTTGTACAGGTGGGAGATTTTAAATTGTCAAAGCTTATTATTCCGTTATTACAGGTTATTATGTTTGGTATGGGCAGCGAGTTAAGTTTAAAAGAACTTGGCAGCGTGCTAAAAGCGCCAAAAGCAATATCAGTAGGTGTAATTTGTCATTATACGATTATGCCTGCTATTGGTTTTACGCTGGCTAATGTATTTAACTTTTCTAACGAAATTGCTGCGGGTATTATTTTGGTAGGATGCTGCCCAAGTGGGTTGGCATCAAATGTTATGGCTTACCTGGCAAGGGCAAACCTTGCATTATCTATAGCAGTTACTACAGTATCTACCTTGTTGGCACCTTTATTTACCCCGCTATTAATGCGTTTATTAGCCAACAGACTAGTTACCGTACATTTTTGGGATATGGCCTGGGATACCACCAAAGTAGTATTACTGCCTATAATAGCAGGTTTATTGTTCCATATGATAGTGCGGGGTAAAGTAAAGTGGTTGGATAAAATCATGCCTTTAATATCAATGGTAGGGATAGGGTTAATTATAGTAGTTATTACCGCTGCAGGGCGCGATAGCTTGCTTAAAGTAGGTGCGCTATTAGTATTAGCCGTATTTATACATAATGTATTGGGCTTTATATTGGGTTATTGGTCAAGTCGGTTACTACGCTTTAAAGAGAAAGATTGCCGTACCATTGCCTTAGAGGTAGGTATGCAAAATGGCGGCCTTGCATCAGGGTTGGCCCTATTAATGGGAGGGATGGCCACTATTGGACTTGCACCCGCTATATTTGGCCCGTTAATGAATGTTACCGGCTCATCATTAGCTACCTGGTGGCATGGACGTATACCACCTGAAGATAAGGAAGATGAAACTATCAGTAATGCCGAGTTAACAATTGCTGGCTATCCAGGGCAGGATGAGACACTGACTTAATAACTTAACCTAAATCTATATATGAGATCATCTATAAAAAAAACAGTATTGCTTACAACTCTGGCACTTTCGGGCGCAAGAGGTTTGTATGCACAAAGATTATCCGAAAGTGCTATCGCTATTAAAATTAAAGAAAAACTACAGCAAATGACGCTGGAAGAAAAGATAGGTATGCTGCATGCCAATGGTTTATTTACATCAGCAGGTGTGGTTAGGCTGGGTATACCTGATTTAATGAGCGACGACGGCCCATTGGGCGTGCGCGAAGATTTAAAACCAGGCTGGGCATCTGCGGGTTTAACTACTGACTCGGCCACATTTTTTCCTAATGGATCTGCATTGGCAGCTACCTGGAGCCCTGCTTTAGCTAATCGCTATGGTATTGCGATGGGCGAGGAAGCCCGTGCCCGTGGTAAACATATTATGCTGGCACCGGCATTTAACATTACCCGTACGCCGCTAAATGGCCGTACTTATGAATATTATTCAGAAGATCCGTTTTTAAATGCGCAGTTGGCAGTAGCTGCTGTTAAAGGTTTGCAAAGTCAATATGTTGCTGCTTGTATAAAACATTATGCAGTTAATAATCAAGAGTTTGACCGTAACGGCGTAAGCGTTACTTTAAGCGAACGTGCACTGCGTGAAATTTATCTTCCTGCGTTTAAAGCTGCGGTTATTGATGGTAAGGCTTGGGTTGTAATGTCAGCCTATAATAAATTTCGCGGCGAATATTTAGGGGAAAACAATTACTTGTTAAATGATGTACTAAAAGGGGAATGGAAATTTAAAGGCTTGGTAATGTCAGACTGGGGAGGTACGCACAGTACCGTAAACGCGGCCAATCATGGTTTGGATGTAGAGATGGGATCGCGACAGCCTTACAATACTAATTACTTTGCCGATCCATTAATTGCCGCAGTAAAAGCTGGTAAAGTATCTGAAAATACTATCAACGATAAAGTAACCCGTATTTTATGGGTGATGTACCATACATCATTGGCTACTAATGCACCAGTCGGTAAACTTAATACACCTGAGCATAGCAAAGCGGTTTATGATATAGCATCAGAGGCTATAGTGCTCTTGAAAAATAGTAAACAAATGTTACCATTAAATATTGCCAAATATAAAACCATAGCTATTGTTGGCGATAATGCTACGCAAACTTTCCACTTAGGTGGTTTTGGAGCAGGAGTAAAAGCTAAATATGAAATTACTGCTTTACAAGGATTACAAAATCGCATCGGAAGTAAAGTCGACCTGAAGTTTGCTCAGGGTTATAAACCGGATTATAAAAGTAATTATAATGCGGAACGAAAGGGAGCGGCCAATAAATCAAACCCTGCACTGATACAGCAAGCCGCTGATGTAGCAAAAAGCAGCGATGCGGCTATAGTTTTTATAGGGGGCAATCGTGAGTATGAAAGTGAGGGATCTGACCGTAAATCACTTGATCTGCCTTTTGGCCAGCAAGAGTTGGTAGATGCTATAACCGCAGTTAACCCCAATACTATTATAGTGGTTGTAGGCGGTGCACCTTATAACTTGGGTAAGATCAAACAAAACAATCATACTATTGTGTTCTCCTGGTATAACGGGTCAGAAAACGGTAATGCTTTAGCAGATGTATTAATAGGCAAAGTAAATCCATCAGGTAAATTGCCGTTTACTTTCCCGGTAAAATTAGATGATTCGCCCGCTCACGCGTTAAAAACTTACCCGGGCGAAAACCATATTACAGAATATAAGGAAGGTGTATTGGTGGGTTACCGTTGGTTTGATACCAAGAAGATAGAACCGCAATATCCGTTTGGTTATGGTTTATCTTATACAAACTATGAATATTCGGGTTTGCATACTAACAAGGCTTCTTATAAGCAAGGCGAAAAAATTACCGCAACCTTAAAACTTAAAAACACCGGCAAATATGCAGGCAAAGAAGTAGTACAGTTGTATGTAACCAAGGAAGGATCAAAGGTTGAACGTGCAGATAAAGAATTGAGAGGCTTTAAAAAGGTACTGGTTCCGGCAGGTAAAGAAGTGATGGTTGCTATAGATATTAATGTTAATGACCTGGCTTATTACGATGAGGCTGCCAAAAGTTGGATAGTTGAACCGGGCCGTTATAAACTGCAGATAGGTTCTTCATCAAAAGATATAAGAGGGGTGGTGAGTATATCTGTTAATTAAATATCTAGCCTGCGCGTTATTACGGGCGAGGAAGGAGCGTGGCAATTTCTACATAAGCACATCAATGTCCAGACATTGCCACGTTTATGATCTCTCTCTTACCCTATAAATAAAACTTTGAGGGGTGTTCGATGTTTTTATTGGCATGGACACACTTATTGAAATATTTGGACAAGGGAAAGATTTGAATGTACTGCAAATGAGTTGCAGGGGCATTGTGGTTTTTGTAATTGCATTAGTATTGATAAGGCTATCAGGAAGGCGTTCGTTTGGTTTACATACTCCGCTGGATAATATTATTACTATATCACTCGGTGCTATATTAAGCAGGGCCATTGTTGGGGCATCGGCATTTTTGCCAGTAATAGTTACTTGTTTTGTTATTGTGCTAATGCATCGCTTACTTGGATGGTTAATAGTAAGAAACCCAAAGCTGAGCGGGTTTATTGAAGGTAATAAAATACTGCTTTATGAAAATGAGAAGTTTATAAACGATAATATGAAAAGAGCATTAGTATGTAAAGAAGATATTATGCAGGGTGTTCGCAAATCTGCCGCGACAGAAAATATGGATAAAATTGATAAGGTTTATATAGAACGCACCGGCGAAATAAGTGCCATTAAGAAGCCAGAATAATTATTGACAAATAGCGGCTAATTTTTAACTTAGCAGTACTTATAAGCAATTGCAAAATCATGATAAAAGACACCAACTCATTAAACCAGGTAGCCGAATTTCATACCACTTTTAAACACCCCATACAGCCTGTGCCGATAATACCCAGCAAGGAGCGTTGCCAACTGCGTATAGCCCTTTTAGCCGAAGAATTAAAGGAATTACAGGAAGCTGTGGATAATAATGACCTGGTTGAAGTTGCCGATGCTTTATGTGACCTGCAATATGTACTATCGGGCGCTATTTTGGAGTTTGGCCTGGGCGAGAAGTTTAAAGATCTTTTTGATGAAGTGCACCGCTCAAACATGAGCAAAGCCTGCAAAACTTTAGAGGAAGCTAATCAAACTATTGAGCATTACCGAAGTAAAGGTTCTGAATCATATTATAAGGAGCAAGACGGACTATTTTTAGTTTACCGTTCGCCAGATGATAAAACCTTAAAGTCTATTAACTATTCACCAGCCGCCATTAGGCAGTTACTCGAATTAGCTTAACCGCATTGTTAGATATTCTTTACCACGATGAACACCTCATCGCTATTAATAAACCACATGGCTTGCTGGTACATCGTACCTCTATCGCTGCCGATGTAGAGGAGTTTGCCCTGCAAATATTACGTGACCAAATAGGTACCAAGGTAAACCCCGTTCATCGTATTGACAGGAAAACAGGCGGCATACTTTTATTCGCTTTTGATAAAGCGGTTGAAATTGCCATGCAGCAGCAGTTTATGGAGAACAAGGTTGGGAAGAAATACCTGGCTATAGTACGCGGGTATACACCTGATACAGAAGAGATAGATTACCCGCTAAGAAAAGAGAATGGTACCTTGCAAGATGCATTAACAGCGTATACCACTTTAAAACGTGCAGAACTGGAAGTGGCGTTTGGTAAGCATGCTACCTCGCGTTATTCATTAATTGAAGTAACCCCTCAAACAGGGCGCATGCACCAGATACGCAAACATATGAGCCATATTTTTCACCCTATAATTGGCGATCGTACACATGGCTGCAACAAGCAAAATAAATTATTTATGGAGCAATGGGAAATGACCACGATGTTATTGCACGCCTCGAACTTAAATTTTGTACATCCGATAACCAGGCAGTTGGTTAATATAGATGCACCTTTGCAAGAGGAATTTAAACGGGTTATGCTATTAATGAATTGGTAATTATTGGTAACTTGGTATAACAATTTAAACAAACAGCCTAAAATATTGTAGTGTTAACATGAAAAACGAGTTGAAATATATTCTTGAAACAGATGACGGCGACCGTGTTATAAAGATTTATACGCATAATCATGCTTTACCAGGTAGTGGTGCATATGCATCGGGTGTTTTTGCGTTACAGGAAGGTAAAACTGATTTAGGCGATATTGTATTTGATGATAATATGAAACAGTGGGAGTACACAGGTATGGGCAACCTAACCCATAAGGAAGCTGCCAGGATAGCAGAATTTATACAAAGCAGTAAAATTGATAGGTAGCATTTATTTTTATGAATATTAATGTATTTAGCGGCGCAGTTGTTTGTGCCTCTTTTTTAACACTCTCGGTTATAGGACAAACCAAGGTTAAGTTAGTGGCTTTAGATCCGGGCCATTTTCATGCGGCCTTGGTGCAAAAAAACATGCTGCCTGGTGTAGATGCTACCGTACATGTTTACGCTCCCAAAGGTGATGACGTGCAATTGCATCTTGATAAGATAAAAGGTTATAACGAACGTAAAGACGACCCTACACACTGGAACGAACAAGTTTACCTGGGTGATGATTTCTTTAATAAAATGATAACCGAGAAGAAGGGTAATGTGGTTGTGATGGCCGGTAATAACCAAAAGAAAACAGAGTATATTAAAAAATCAATTGACGCGGGTTTTAATGTTTTGGGCGATAAGCCTATGGCGATTGATAAAGCGCATTTCGATATGTTAAAGCAGGCATTTACCAATGCGGCAAAAAACAAGCTAACGCTGTATGATATCATGACCGAGCGTTATGAGATAACCAATAATCTGCAGCGCGAATTTTCCATGTTACCTGAAGTATTTGGTACGCTTAAAAAGGGTACTCCTGCAAAACCGGCGGTGGAGATGGAAAGCGTACATTTTTTTTATAAGTATGTTTCGGGTAGTGTATTAACCCGTCCGGCCTGGTTTTTTGATACCAAACAACAAGGCGAGGGCCTGCAGGATGTGGGTGTGCATTTAGTTGACTTGGCGCAATGGGCATGTTTTCCGAATAAGACGATTGATTATAGAAAAGATATTCAACTAACTAGTGCCAAAAGATGGGCATCTGATGTAACCTTGCATCAGTTTAATGCTATTACCAAATTGAACGGCTTCCCTGATTATTTGAAAAAGAATGTGTTTAAGGACACCGTATTAAAAGTATATGCCAATGGTATGGTAAATTATAAGCTATTTGGGGTTAATATTAAGGTAACCGCAAAATGGGATTATAAAGCAGTTGAAGGTGGTGATACGCATTATGCCGTTTTTCATGGCACCAAGGCCGATCTGCTGATTAAGCAAACCGCTGCAGAAAAATATACTCCGGTGCTATACATTATACCTGTTAAAAATGACGCCGCCTATGAAAAAGTATTGAACCAACAGCTAAAAGTTGTTCAGGCTAAATATCCAGGCGTTGAGTTGAAAAAGGAAGGTAAGGGCTATACAGTTATCATCCCCGAAAAATATAAAGATGGCCATGAAGCGCACTTTGGCCGTGTAACCGAAAAGTATTTAGGTTACCTGCGCAATGGCAACATGCCTAAGTGGGAAGTACCTAATATGATTGCCAAATACTACACAACTACCAGCGCGTTAGACGTGGCTAAGAAAAGTAAATAATTTTTAATTCTCATGTCATTGCGAACAGGTAGTGCATGGCAATGAGCGAGTGAAGCAATCTCGTCGCTTGCTTGATAAAGCGATGAGGTTGCTTCGTCATTCTTCCTCGCAATGACAAAAAGATTTAATTGCAGCTTATTCACCGTATCTTTGATGCTTACAAACACCTCTAAATGATAAAAAAAGCGCTTGGAAATCTCAAGATCAATGCCTTGAACGAAATGCAGCATGCTGCGCTTAATGCTGCTGCTAAAAGCGATATAATATTATTAGCGCCCACAGGGTCGGGTAAAACCTTAGGTTTTTTATTACCTATATTAAACTCATTGGATGCCAGTATTCCTTTGGTGCAGGTATTAATAATGGTACCGTCTCGTGAGTTGGCTATCCAAATTGAACAGGTTTTCAGAACCATAGGCAGTGGTTTTAAAGTAAGTTGTTGCTATGGCGGCCATGCTACCAAGATTGAAAAGAACAACTTAATACAACCTCCCGCAGTCTTGGTGGGTACACCCGGCCGAATAGCTTATCACCTGCGTCATGGTAATTTTGAAACAAAAGCCATACACACACTTATTTTGGATGAGTTTGATAAGGCACTGGAATTTGGGTTTCAAACCGATATGGCGGCTATTATAGGCCAACTGGAGCACTTGAACAAGCGTATACTAACATCTGCTACCAAAATGGAGCAGATACCTGGTTTTACCGGTGTTAATGATCCAACTGTAATTGATTTCTTATCAAACAAAACCAATATTCCTGATCTGAAATTAAAGGCAATAATATCACCTGCAGCTGATAAACTGGACACGTTGTTTGCCTTAATATGTAAGATAGGCAGCAAGGCTACCCTGGTTTTTTGTAACCATAGGGAAGCGGTTGATAGAATAAGTGACCTATTATGGAACAGGGGCATAGTGCATGACGTTTTTCATGGCGGAATGGAGCAGGATGACCGCGAGCGGGCATTGCTTAAATTCAGAAATGGTAGTCATCGCTTATTAATAACTACTGATCTGGCTTCGCGGGGATTAGATATTCCCGAAATTGAATATGTGATACATTACCAATTGCCACATAACGAGGAGGCGTTTGTGCATCGTAATGGACGTACGGCACGTATGCATGCTAAAGGTACATCATACCTGATATTGACAGAGGACGAAAAGCTTAACTATATAAAACAACAGCCGGAAATTGAAGGCTTACCAGATAAGTTGAAATTACCCGAACCCGCACCATGGGTAACTTTATACATCGCCGCAGGCAAAAAAGATAAAATCAATAAAGTTGATATAGTGGGTTTATTACTGCAAAAAGGTAAATTAGCTAAGGATGAGTTGGGGTTAATTGAGGTATTGGATCATTCATCATATGCCGCTGTAAAGCGTGATAAAATTGAAAAACTGGTAGATACCATCAAAGCAGAAAAGATCAAAAACAAAAAGGTTAAAATTGAGATTTCAAGATAATGAGCAATAACGATATAATGAAGAAGCTTAGGGTAGCACTTAAGTTTACAGATGATGATATTATTAAAGTATTAGAGTTGGTTAATTTCAGGATAACCAAAACTGAAATAGGGGCTATCTTCAGAGCCGATGATCACCCCAACTTTAAGCCATGCGGCGACCAAATATTACGCAATTTTTTAAACGGATTGATCATTTACAAACGCGGGCCAATGCCGCCAAAGCAACCAAAAGAACAAACTCAGTAGAGACACGGTATTTGTGTCTTTAGTAATTATTGTCAAAAGACACAAATACTGTGTCTCTACTCGTGTTGAATTATCTTTTTTTGAATAACACGATATTTGCCACTTTTCATGATCCTTTTTTGTTCGTCGCTAAATTCTTCGCGACCGCCAAAATCCTGTACCCAGTAATCATTGTAACGGGCCACACCAATTTCTTTAAAACCTGGGTTCATCAGGTTTTTACAATGCCCCTCGCTTTTAAACCAGCCGGCCATTACTTCGGCAATGCTTTCCTGGCCAAAAGCAATATTTTCTCCGGCCAAATAACTTTGATAGCCATCAAACTTGTAACCCGCTGCCATAATACGGTCGCTGCTGCTGCGGCCATCTCTACTGGTATGGCTAAAATAATTACGTTTTGACATGTCTTTAGCATGACCCATAGCCGCATTTTCTAATTGATCGTTCCATACTAAAGGATTGGCAGGTGGCATTTTGGTTGTACCACATTTGCATCCTTTGGCTCGGGTGCGGTTAATTGTTTCTAAAAACTCTTGTTTGAAGTCCTTGTCAGCTTTTGGCTGTGCAAAGGATGTTAAAATTATTAAGCCTATAGTAGTTAATATCGTTCCTAAAATGAATTTCATATTAGTATTGACATTTATAATGGGTTTGGGTTTAATTTTTATTGCGCCGATATAAAAACCAAATCAATAATAAAGAGATAAATATTATTGATATTATAATGAAGCTATTTTCCTGGAAGAAACCGGTTTTGATTTCTTTATCGTGATTAGTTTTTTTTTACTTTGAACCGAATCTGTTGCAACTTTAGCTAATACCGCCTGCTCGGCTTTCTGTATACTATCATTTAAAAAGTCACGTCGTTTTAGGGCGATAGCTTCTTTAGTATAGTTTTTCATTTTACTATATAGCAAAGCATAGCTTTCCTGTACGCGTACTTCGGTTTTAGGCATTTTATTATCAGTGGTCAATTTCAGTGCTTCATTCAAATCACGCATTGCCAGGGAATAATCTTTAATATCTATTTTTATAGCCGCTAATTGTATTAACGAGGCAATAATGTTAGGAGTGTCGTGTAAGGTGCGCGAAATAGTATTTGATTGTAAAACAAACCATTTAGCCTGGCTAAATTTTCTTTGGGCACGATATACTTTTACCAGGTTATCAAAACAGTTACGCATTCCCAGCGTATCATTATATTTTGAGTAATTATGAAGGGCCAGCATGGTGTAGTTAATAGCCTCGTTTTGATAGTTGGCTTTTTCTCTTTTACTGGTAATCTTATCGTAATTTAAGTATTGCGCGGCTATTTGCGCGTACAAACCTGCCTTTAATGAGTCGTATTGATTTGTGCTTAATTCTTGTTTAAGGCTATCTAACGGGCTGAGAGTAACTATTTGCACGCTATCGGTAACAACGTGTGCTGATAGGCGGGTTACGGTTAAAATTAGTATGATGAATAAGGCAAGTTTCTTCATAAAAAATTAATTATCACTGCGTAGTAATAACTATTCAAATAACATGCCCTTATATTTTAATTGTGATAATGGTTGCTTTGTAAAGCTAAAAGGTGTTATTGAGAGGTTAAATGTAAGCAAATAATTAGTTATGCAAAATTATTATGCCTACAAAATAGTACACCCCTTTTATTGGATCAACAAGGTATACCTGTTTAAAAAATTTTTGAGGAATTTTACTTTGGTAAATAACAGGTTGAAAATATTGATGCCAATACAGGCCGTTGTAATTCCTGCCAGCACATCCAATACATAATGATGACTGGTATATACCGCTGTAAACCAAATGCCCGCCATTACAGTAGCTAAAATGATATTTGCGAAACCCAGTTTATTTCGCAACCCATAATATAAAACAATAATAGGGTAGGCTGAGTGTAATGAGGGCATTGCCGCAAATACATTTGAACCTTTGGTATATATGTCTTTAAAAATATGGACGTTAAAAAAATGATCAAACTTGGTCAGTCCGCCTATATTGGCTTTTGTAGCCGGATCAAATACAAATCCATGTTGCTGTACATACCAGGGTGGTGCAGCCGGAAATGTATAATAGCCCACAAAGCCAACCAGGTTAACCACAAAAAAGGTTATTGCGAAGCCTAAAAACTCTCTTCGGTTTTTAAAAAATAAAAAAGTAGCAAAACCAAGCGGAACGGGTATCCAACACAGATAAAAAAGCCCGCCTATTACATCCATAATTGTGGTGCCATTAATGGCCCAATATTCATTTGGGGTAAGCAATTGGCCGTTAAATTTTATACCAAATAGCTTTTTTTCGAAGTTATACAAGTCAGCGATATGTACCGTGCTAAAATCATAATTTGGCACCGCCTTCATATAATCAAATATAATCCAGTAAACTATAAATACCGAAAAGCCCAATATAAATTTTCGGGTTATAAGCGAAGCATAAAAAAGGGTATTAAAAATAGCCACCAACACTAATTGGTCTGATTTAAAACCCACTACCCAATATGATAGAATTATGTATCCTATGGATAATAAAGAAACAGTAAGAATGGTTTTTAAAGTAATTGCTGATCTGTTATCAACAGCTGCATTCATGCTATGATTTTTTTATAAAATCTGAACCTAAAATTTTATCCCAAAGGGGGGAGGTTACGCCATAGCCACGGCCGGGATCGCCATAATGATGTAACATATGGTGCTGTTTAATAGCTTTCCATATTTTGCCCTTAAAATTAAAATGATGTATGGCATAATGCGATATATCATAAAAAAGATAACCTAATATAAAGCCGGGGAAAAAGCCCCAAACATAATTAGTAGGTAAAATGGCATTAAACAAAAAGTAAAAGCCGGTAGCTAATGGTATGCTTAAAGATGGGGGCAATACTAAACGTTTGGCATCACTGGGATAATCATGGTGCACACCGTGAAATATGAAGTGCAAACGCATGGCCCATGGCTTATCGGGTGGCATGTAATGAAATACAAAACGGTGCATAATGTATTCAACCAACGTCCATGCAAAAAGACCGCCGGCAAACAAACCCAGATATAGTAAAACACCAAGGTTGTAATAGTAAGCTCCATAAGTGAACCCTAATATAACCGGTATAAAAATATATAGCGGCACTGTAAAATGCACTTTTGATAGCGCTTCCAGAAAATCGCTCTTAAACATCCTTACAGATTCGTGCGAGTTTGATATGTATTTCTTCTCTGCCATTTCTCAGGGCTTAAAACGTTCTAAAATTTCTTTACCTGTTGAAGTATCGGTACCTCTCATTTCAACATACTTAACATTTGGTAACCAAAAAGAACCGCCTTCAATTTTTATAAAGATACGACTAAGTGCCATTTCTTTTTGATTAACAGTTGCGAATATATGGTATTTTCCATCTTCGCCTTTCATTAGCGTTAAAGGAAATTTTTTGTACGATACAAACCTAACATCATATTTATCGTGTCCTAACGGTTTTGTAACCACACCATATGCAAATTTACGCTGTATATAGTTTAATTCGTCCTTTTGACCCTTTTCAGCATATCGTAACCAGTATACATGCATAGGGTTTTCCGGGTCTAGCTGCCCGTTTTTACCCATATTTAATTCATATACAATAGTATTAGCGTTAGGGCTTCGCTGTACATAAAAAAGCCTGCCTATGTTTTCAGCCAATGCAGGGTATTTTTCATCATCAGTTGTATTGTTAATAGCAATTACCGGAGCTTTTTTTTGAACAACCGGTTTAATATTGGCGGGTGTTAAGTAAATAAATGATAATAAGGTAAAAAGTAGTTTCATTAATTCGCAGCTTTATTCTCTTCTTCTAGTTCTAATAAACTTTTTTTGGCATCAATAAGCCTTTTAAAGGCCGTTATGTTGGTTAACACAGCTAATATTACAATAGGTATGGTAAATATTGATATGGTTTCAAATACATGAAATTTAATACCAGGTATATACAATTTATAATTACCACCAATATACAATGAACTGATGCCGCATAACATTGCACATAAACCAATAGTAACTACACGTTCGGGCCGCTGCATTAATCCTCCTTTGCATTCAATTCCTAACCCCTCAGCACGTGCCCTTACATAACTAACCATCATTGATCCTATCAATGCTATAAAGGCAAATATCGAACTTAAAAAGTAATGGTGTGCCACCAGATAGTAACAAATACCCAAAAACATGATCAACTCGCTATACCTGTCCAAAACAGAATCATATAGTGCACCAAAAATTGATTTCATGTTGCCTAACCTGGCTACTTGCCCGTCAAGCATATCAAACAGGCCGGCAAATAATATTAAGCCACCTGCCCAACCAACGTAGGTAAGATCACCACGGTTGCCTTCTTCGGCACCTATTATAAAAATTACAGCAACACCTACGTTTAAAATAAAACCAATAGTAGTAACTGCATTAGGAGTTAATCCTAATTTGATCAAAACTTTAACAACAGGGTCAATTATTTTATAAATGCCCAGTTGCAGGTTTGTACGTATGGATGTTTGTTGTTCCATTTATTAAACAATATACGTTTTAAAATTCAATTTTTAACCTGGCGCGTAATCCCCATTTTGCTACTTCAGGATGATCAAGATAGTTAAACCTCCTAACCATATCAATACGTAATACTTTAAAAATATTTTCAATACCCACACTGCCCTCAATATACGGTTTGTTACCCAAAGCATAAGTAATGGGCCTGCCGTCGCTTGTAACCGGAAATTGAAATAACGTAGGTTGTAAGTACGGATTGTTGGTGTCGCTAACGGTACCATATGCGCCTTTAAAGGAAACCACTTCGCGCAATTTAAGTTTTTTAAATAGCGGAATTTTATTGAAAAAGAAGCCCATAAAGTGATGGTCAACATTCAAAGTCGTGTACCTATCAGCCACAAACTCCAAAAAGTTCATCAAATTATAAGAATATAAATTATATGCAAAGGTTTGGTTAGCCGCAAATATATTTAACAAAGGATATGGCACCTTACCCAAAATATAACCGCCTTCAACTATAACATCTGATAAACCGAATTGTGATAAATATACTCGCTTTTCTAAACGTAAACGCAGGTTATGATAGCCATAATCTCCGCCAAAAACATTTTTTAAACCTGCAACATAGTCAAAGCTGATAACAGGGTATTTACTTTTTATTGGTGTACGATAAATTTTCCCCTGATAGTACATTTCATTTGGCGCGTATCGTAAGTTAAGCGCAAACTCAGTAGTAGTAATATTAGGAGTACTGCCAAAAACATTGTTAAAATATAAAGATCCGGCAGGGGTTTGTTTTAAATTACGGAATCCTAAAGTGTATGAAAAGCGGTTTTCAAACTCGTGAACATAATCTAACCTGTAAAAGTCGTTATAAATATACTTGTCATTAGTCCCTCTTTTAAAGGAAAGTAAAAAGTTATCCTGCTGCACAAATTGCAGGTTTAAACCGGGTATTTTAGTATCACGCTGGAAACTGGCCCTCAAATAATGCTGCGGAAACCTATATATAGATTTATTATTAAACGAGTATGTAGCACTTAAAAAGTATTTCCATTGTTCATCCTTAAAACCATAGGCTGCATAGGTTTCAAAATAATAGCGTTTACTCAATTCAGGGGTAGTACGCCCACCAAAGCGTAATTTTAAACCTTCAACGGGGTTGAAGCTGTAAAAAGTGTTGGCCGGGCCTATTTCAAACTTATTAAATGATTTATAACCCGCAAGTACCAATGTTCCAATATCAACTATACGTCTATATGACGTCATATTTTGCAGGCTATCAATATTGGTGTAAACTTTGGATTCGGTTGGGCTTAAACTCTCAGGCCTGTTTTTAGCCCAAAACTCATCACCACGGTGTTTTACTTCATCAGACAACTCTACTTCATCAGCCTTTACAATGTAAGCGGTATCTGGCCTTGGCTGATTAACCATATAGTTGGTGTAGGTTACGGTACGTATCCCATATATTCCACCATCTTTCTTTTTACTAAAGCCAAAATCTGCCATTACATTGCCACGGCTTAAATGGTAACGGCCATCAGGGTTTTGTTCAAAATCCTGTTCAATAGTCATGGATTTAACAAAATTCAAGTTTATATCCTTGTTTAGGCCTAGCTTTGCGCGCTGCACAGCATAATTGCCATCAAGCGTTATCCATATTTTACCTTCAAAAAGCAGATCCTCGGTATTGCGGGGTGTAAAACTTAACTCTACTACTTTACTATTATTCACTAATATAGTATCAGTAATAAAAAATTTATAAAATGTAGGTGCATCGCCCGCAATTGGGCTTCGTAAGTTCCGGGTAAATACGAAGATGTCATTTTGGTAAATATCTACCTTGGTGTATAAATTGGTTAAATATTGTTCTATCCCTTCATTATCAATAGCTGATCCATAATCAACTCCTTCTTTACCCAACACAACCGTTCTTTCTTTTTCCGGATTCTTTCGATAATAATACTGTGATAGTTTCTCTGTTAAGTACCAGGGTAACAAAGAAACGCCCGGAATTGTAGTGGTGTCCCTGTTGTCTATCAAAAATTTATATTTTCTAAAAAGTTTTTTATCTGCTAAAGCAGGAGATACATTTTTAAACGACAGTTGCAATTTATCATACTCCCGGTATTCAATATAGTTGTAGTTTTCAGGTTGGTTCTTTTCTTTATTTTCAATAACCTTACGTATCAATTCAACAGCCGGATTGTCACGATTACGGTAACGCGTTCTATTCCTGGTGCTGCTAACAGTTGCCTGATTAAGTTGTAGTGTAGTGGAAGTCATTTTAATATTTAATATCGTATCCTTGCCAGGAACAATATTTAAAATAACATCCTTATAGCCTACGTATGTAAACTTTAGTTGTGTGTAATTGTCGGTATTATTAATTGTATAGGTACCATCTTCTTTGGTACGTACACCTATAGCAGTACCAGGAAATGATACAGTAACAAACTCAAGAGGCTCTTTATCATTAGCATCTGACACAATACCACTTATTACAGTATTTTGAGCGCGTAATATTAAAGTGCTAAATATGAAGAAGACTATTAGGGTTAATCTCTTGTTAAAATTTATAAAATTCATGTACGTCTGCAATACAAACTTTCTTTGTATAGTGAATATTACGTAATTTAATAAAACTGGATTGTTGTTATTTTATTGTTACGAATGGCCAAAGGTAAAAAAAATATAATTTTTGTACTGTGGTCAAAAAGTCAAATAATTATATTGTAAACGGTAGGTTAAATTAAGAGGTAAATGTGAGCGCCAAAATAAATATCCGGAGTACAAGATTAGCATACACTCCTGCCAAAACATCATCCATCATTACGCCTAAACCTCCCGGCAAGGCTTCTAACCTTTTGATGAAAAAAGGTTTAACAATGTCAAAAAATCTAAAAAGAACTAATGCGGCCAATACATAGTAAATAGTTACTGGTATAAATAAAAGGCTTATGCACATACCTGCAACTTCATCAATTACCACACGGCCATGATCTTTACCCCAAACTGGCTCAACTTTGTTGCCGCTCCATATACCCAGCGCTATAATAATTGCGGTTATTATTAACGCAATAAGGCCCGGGTAGTTTCCTGCCCAGGCCATATACCAGCATATGCTGCAAAATATTGCTGCAACCGTTCCTGAACCTTTGCCTATATAGCCAATGCCAAAAACAGTCGCGGTTAATTTATGAAACAACATCCTCAACCAAGTCTTCGTAATAATCCAATCCAAGGTGGGTTATCAGATCTTCGCCCATTAAATGGCGTAAAGTGTTCTCAAGTTTTATTAGTTGTTTAAATATATCATTCTCGGCCTGTAAACCAGGTGCAGTTTGAGGTGATTTTAAGTAGAAGGATAACCATTCCTGGATTCCGCTCATATTAGCACGTTTAGCCATATCAATAAATAAAGCTAAATCTAAAGCGATAGGAGCAGCCAAGATAGAATCGCGACATAAAAAGTTGATCTTGATTTGCATTTTATAACCTAACCAGCCAAATATGTCAATGTTATCCCAACTTTCTTTATTATCGCCATGCGGCGGATAATAGTTGATACGTATTTTATGGTATATCTCTCCATATAAGTCAGGATTTTCTTCCGGACGTAGTATATCTTCTAACACACCTAATTTTGAAACTTCCTTAGTTTTAAAATTATCCGGGTCATCTAATACCAAACCATCGCGGTTACCCAAAATATTTGTGCTAAACCAGCCATTAACACCTAAAGCACGTGCAGCTAAACCGGGTGCTAAAATGGTTTTCATTAAAGTTTGTCCCGTTTTAAAATCTTTACCGGCAATAGGAGTTTGAGTAAGTTTTGATAACTCAATTAAAGCAGGGATATCAACTGTTAAGTTAGGGGCGCCATTAGCAAAACCTACACCTAATTTTAAAGCGGCATAAGCATATATCATACTTGGCGCAATCAGTTTATCGTCGTTTTTTAAACCTTCTTCAAATTTTGCAAGTGTGCTGTGTACATCAGATGCTTCAAAATAAACTTCAGTTGATCCGCACCATACCAGTACCACACGATCGCAATTGTTTTGAGCCTGAAAGTTTTTAATATCGTCCATAACTTGCTGTGCCAACTCATAACGGGTACCTTCTTTTATATGGGTACCGGTTAAGTTTTTAGCGTAATTATGGTCAAAAGCAGCTTTCATTGGTTTAATAGCCTCCAGCGGACCTCTTACCTTGTTTAACAAGCTTTCTTCTAATACACCTGCATTTATAGCAGACTCATAAACGTTATCCTCATATACGTCCCATCCCCCAAAAACTATATCATTTAAATCAGCCAGTGGAACAAAGTCTTTAATTTTTGGCCTGCGGTTCTCTGTTCTTTTACCTAAACGGATAGTACCCATTTGAGTTACAGATCCAATTGGTTGTGATATGCCTTTTTTTACAGCCTCAACACCGGCAATAAGTGTAGTTGCTACAGCGCCTAAACCAGGTAATAAAATACCTAGTTTGCCATTGGCAGGTTTAATGTTGTTTTTCATTATATGTGTTACTTTATTAAATGTAAATTACTTAAGCCACTTATTGGCTTTGTACCATTGTATTGTTTCTGCTACACCAGTCTGTAAATTATAAACAGGATGGAAGTCCAGATCAGTCTTAGCCGGATCAATATTACACGACCAATTAACAGCTTTTAACTCATTAAGTTTTTCAATATTTAAAACTGCTGCTTTATTGGTCAAAGAACTAATTTTTTCTGCTATGCCGGCTATTATTTTTACAAAGTTTACAGGCAGATGAAATTTAACGGTTTTGTTTGATAAAACAGCTTTAATATAATCAGCTAGTTGATACCGATTATAGCAACCATCATCAGATAAAATATAAGTCCTTTTATCGCCCCTAAATAGCGCGTTTATGCTAGCCTTAGCCAGATCTGATACATAGATAAAACTCAACTTTTGTTCAATTCGGCCTATATATGGTTCAAATCCCATAGCCACTTGTTTAAAAAAAATAAAAATATCCTTATCCCTGGGGCCGTATACAGCAGTAGGGCGCAGGATGGTATAATTTAAGTTATCAATAGTTTTCAATTGTTCTTCAGCCAATAGCTTACTTCTCCCATAAGCTGTAACCGGGTGTGGCACAGTATCGGCATTAATAATACCGTCTATATTGGCTAGGGGCCCAACAGCCGCTAAACTACTAATAAAAACAAATTTTTTTACATGCCCCGTATATGCCGCAGCTTGTGCAAGGTTGTAAGTGTACGAAGCATTAATCTGGTTATACTCATCAACACTGCGTGCCCTTGTAACACCGGCCGCGTGAATAATATAATTGTATTGCTTATCCTCTATTTCCTTTTTTAAAGCCGATGGATTGTTAAAATCCAGCGTAGTATATTGAATATCCAGGTTTTTTAAATGTTCAATTTTGCTCGATTTTCTAACAGCTACAAATACTTCTAAGTTTTTACTTAATGCTTCAGTAATTAAATGATAGCCAACAAATCCACTTGCGCCGGTTATTAAAACCCGCTCCTTCATATTTGTTTTTGATACAAGCGGTATTTTTTATAAGGGTCGCCTTTTATAGCAATAATCGCTTCGTTAATTAATGTATTATTTTCCAATGTCCACCCCGCTTCGGCCCATTTAAGCCCTCGTGCTGTGTAGTTTTTAATAATGGTACCGTATAAAACTGCTTCAATACCCATTTTACGATACCCATCAACAACACCTAACGCATAAATACGTAAACTTTGTATCTTCTTTTTGCCAAACAATAGTTTAAAAATGCCGGTAGGGAATAATCGGCCTTTTTTAATGGTCTTGAAAATTTCATTATAATTAAGTAAGGCCAGTCCAAAAGCAACTATTTTGCCATCCTGCTCCGCAACCAAAGCAAATTCTGGGTCAAGTATTAATTTAAGGTCTTTAGCCAGGTAATCAAACTCTTCATCCGTTAAAGGCACAAAACCCGTGTTTTGATCCCATGCAGAATTATATACTTCACGTAGCTTAGCGGTTTCTTCCTTAAAATTTTTAAGATCAACCTTACGGATGATAATATTATTGCGCTTTAAACGCTCCTGCAAGGCATTTAATAACCTCACTGATTTATCATCATAGTTATTACCATCCCAGTGCCAGGCTATCAGGTCAACATCTTTTTCAAAACCAAACCCTTCAATTAACTGAGCATAATAAGGCGCATTGTAGGTTTGCATTAATACCGGCGAGCTGTCAAACCCTTCTACTAGTAAACCACATGGCTCATTAGTTGAAAAGTTTACAGGTCCTAAAAATCTACCTGTTACTTCTTCTTTTTTCAACCAGTCGGTTGCGGTTCTAAATAATAAATTAGCCGTTTCCTGGTCGTTTATACAATCAAAGAAACCAAAAAAACCATCGTTAACCTTGTTATATTTGTTATGCGCGTTGTTTAATATAGCGGCTATCCGGCCAACCACTTTATTGCCATCATAGGCCAAAAAACATTGTAATTTATTATGCTTATGAAAAGGGTGCTTAGTAAGCAGATCGCGCTGCGCTATAAATAATTCAGGAACGTAGTTAGGATCATGCTCGTACAAGTCATGTGGGAAATCAATAAACGCTGCTAGTTCTTTTTTTGACTTAACCGGTATTATTTTTTTCATTTAGGTAATGCGGACTGGTAGTGCCTATAAACTAAAATGCAGCTATAAGTTATATAGCTGCATTTGGTATTAGAATTTTATATTCTTTCTTTTAATGATGAGACAACGCCTACATCTTTAAATGCTTTGGCTATCTTCTCAACAGCTTCATCAATTTGGTCAAAAGTGTGTGTGGCCATTAATGAGAAGCGTAGTAGTGATGAATCTGAAGGTACGGCAGGCGATACAACGGGGTTAACAAAAACGCCTGATGATTGTAAATGCTTGGTAACTGCAAATGTTTTTTCGTTATCACGAACGTATATTGGTAAAATAGGGCTTTCAGTAGGGCCAAGGTCAAAGCCTTCGTCTAATAAAAGCTTCATGGCATAATTAGTATTATCCCAAAGTTTTTGGATACGTTCCGGCTCAGACTCAATAATATCTAAAGCTGCAATAACGCTGGCAACCGAACCCGGAGGCATACTTGCACTAAACATTAATGAACGGGCGCGGTGCTTAATATAATCAATAGTATCACGGTCGGCAGCAATAAAACCACCTAATGAAGCTAATGATTTACTAAAAGTACCCATTATCAGATCAACCTGATCAGTTAAATTAAAATGCGATGCTGTGCCGGCACCTTTATCACCAATCACTCCCAAGCTATGGGCGTCATCAATCATAATGTTAGCACCATATTGATCGGCTAGCTTAACAATTTCAGGTAGTTTAACAATATCACCTTCCATGCTAAAGATACCGTCTACTGCAATAACTTTAACCGCTTCTTCTGGCAGGATGCTCAACTTTCGTTTAAGATCATCCATATCATTATGGGCGTATTTAATAACTTTTGAAAATGAAAGACGACTGCCATCAATTATACAAGCGTGATCATATTCATCTAATATTAAATAATCATTACGGCCGGTGATGCATGATAACACACCTAAATTAACCTGGTAACCTGTACTAAATAATACTGTAGCTTCTTTACCTGTATATGCCGCTAATCTGTCTTCTAATTCGATGTGAATATCAAGGGTGCCATTTAAAAATCTCGATCCTGCACAACCCGTTCCGTATTTATCAATTGCTT
>CAZGBN010000019.1:0-51682 GCA_964524015.1 uncultured Mucilaginibacter sp.
ACGGCAAATCTAATAAAATTTTACAAGCATAAAATTTTATATTCAAACAAAATAAATGTTTTAAATGTTAACGCCGTTCAAGTGTGATAAATGAATAAGGAAACAAGTGTTTTTCGTCCGATTCATGGTCTTGTCTTTCGGTTTCTTTCCATATATTTTCCTTTATTTCAGGGAAATACGTATCTGCATCAAATTCCTGGTGAACGATGGTTAAATATATACGATCAGTTAATGTCATTGCCTGTTTGTAAATTTCGGCACCGCCTACAATAAATACTTCCGCTTCTCCGGTACATAATTTTAAGGCCTCTTCTATTGAGTTAACCACTTCGCAACCGTTAATAACGATATTTTGACGGGTTATAATAATATTACGACGGTTTGGTAACGGTTTACCCACCGACTCGTAAGTTTTACGCCCCATAATTACAGTATGTCCACTGGTGATATCCTTAAAGTGTTTAAGGTCCTTAGGTAAATGCCAAAGTAATTGGTTGTCTTTACCAATGGCATTGTTTTGAGCGATGGCTACTACTATTGATACAATCATGTTAAACGGCTACCTCTCCCTTAATATGTGGCCACGGATCATAATTCTCTAAATTGAAATCTTCAAACTTAAATTCAAAAATATCTTTTACATCAGGGTTGATTTTCATGGTTGGCAGCGGGCGCGGCTCACGGCTTAATTGTAGTTTGGTTTGCTCCAGGTGGTTATTGTATAAATGCGCATCACCAAACGTATGTATAAAATCGCCGTATTGTAGTTCGCATACCTGCGCTACCATCATGGTAAGCAAGGCGTATGATGCAATATTAAAAGGCACACCTAAAAATATATCGGCACTACGTTGGTATAACTGACAAGATAGCTTTCCGTCCGCCACGTAAAACTGAAACAAGCTATGACATGGCGGTAGGGCCATTTGGTTAACATCTGCCACGTTCCAAGCCGAAACCATTATACGGCGCGAATCAGGGTTGTTTTTAATTTGATCAATAACCTGGCTTATCTGGTCAATATGCCCGCCGTTTGGTGTAGGCCATGAGCGCCACTGGTAACCGTATACCGGGCCCAGGTTGCCATTTTCGTTGGCCCATTCATCCCAAATGCGCACACCGTTATCTTTTAAATATTTGATATTGGTATCGCCGCTTAAAAACCATATCAATTCATGTATAATTGATTTTAAATGCAGTTTTTTGGTAGTAACCATCGGGAAACCATCCTGCAGGTTAAAACGCATCTGGTAACCAAATACGCTAATGGTGCCTGTGCCGGTTCGGTCATGCTTTTGCGTACCGTTTTCCATTACATGGTGCATAAGGTCTTGATATTGTTTCATTTTAAATTAACGATTGAGTGAATTAGTGAATGAGCGATTGTTTTACGATCATCAACTACCAACTACAAATAAAAAAAATCTATTTTTGGTATCCTACGGATGTTTATAAATATAGGCCGTTGTTAATCTTTTTATGATATTATTCCCAAATGCCAAAATTAATATTGGCCTAAATATTACCGAACGCCGTACTGACGGTTACCATAACTTGGAAACCATTTTTTATCCCGTTAAAATTAATGATGCTATAGAGGTTATTCCTGCGGATAAATTAAGTTTTGAATATTCAGGGCTTGAAATCCCGGGTAGGATGGAAGATAATCTTTGTATAAAGGGTTATCACCTACTCAAAAAAGATCATGACCTGCCACCGGTAAAAATACATTTGCATAAAAATATTCTAATAGGCGCAGGCTTGGGCGGAGGATCTGCGGATGCTGCTTTTTTTATAAAGCTGATGAATATCCAGTTTAATTTATGCTTATCGGTTGATGAAATGCAGAACTATGCCCGCACACTTGGCGCAGATTGTGCTTTTTTTATTGAAAACAAACCGGTGTTTGCTTTTGAGAAAGGGGATGAGTTCGAGCCTATAAGGCTTGATCTTTCTGGCTACAGCATAGTATTGGTTATGCCGCCTGTGCAGGTGTCAACATCCGAGGCTTACCGGGGGGTAAGGCCCACAATGGTGAAAGATTCGTTAATGGAGCTAATTCAGGCCCCTATTGCCGAATGGAAAAAATTCATCAAAAATGATTTTGAAGAATCAATATTTAAGAACCACGCTGAAATAAGAGGAGTGAAGGCCGCCCTTTACCAGGCGGGGGCATTATACGCCAGTATGAGCGGCAGTGGTTCATCTGTGTTCGGCATATTTGAAAAAACACCTGACCTATCTGCCCTGGAGCAAGACAATGAGGTATTTTATAACATATAGTTATTAATTTATATAATCCCTGTCCTCGTCACTTAGTGTATTGGCTTCACCTTTGTGTATTTGATCATGATAAGCCTCAATATCATATTCCTGTTTTTTAGGTCGGCCAACCAATATGCCTAAAATAAATGCTATCACGGCAACAACACCAAGTACTACTAATTTTGATAAATAAACATCTCCAAATAAAATAGTAAATCTTACATGGTCGGTGTTTTGCATTAATATCGTTGTAAGCAGTACGGTTATAACAATAATAATAATGGTTTTTAAACTCATGATTTTTGGTTGATTGTTTTATTACAATATCGACTTTTTTATTTGGTATATAAAAATCTCTTCCATCATATTTTTCTTTTTGCAGGATGAGGATAGGATAGGTTGAATTGATTTTTGTCGACTAGTTAAAAGCGCCATTTTGGTACAGGACTTTTTTCAGAAAAACAGCTCCCCCGATTTTAATATCAAAATCTGTGTAAATAATTATTCCAAAAACGATTTTTTTATCGCCGTCAAAAAAGGAGGGATACTACCCTGTTTTTTTTGAAAATCGATAAATGTATTTTCATTACACTATCCTACTCTAAATCAGTCCAATTTTTCATTAGCGAATTAAAACTTTATTTAAATAACTATAATATATTGATTATAATACAATTGTGTAATTATTATATATGGTACATGTGCCTATGCTAAAAAAATTAGTAGTTAATTTTTTAATATGATATTTTTACTTGCATTTTTTATTTTATTGATTTTTGTATAAAATTGATTAATAAGTTATTATAGTATTTTATATATATCAATTAATTGTCTTTTTTATCAAAAAATAGTCTATAACTTACAGTGCTTTTTACTGCAGTTTGGACCGAGAATATAAATGAATTTAATACACTAATTAATTTATGAATTTTGCACGTATTGAGTTAAAATATAGCTAAATGACTGTATTCTGTCTGATTATTATAATGGCTTAAAACGGCTTATATTGAGTGGTGTGAATGGCGTTTTCCTCCCCTACTCGCATACAAATTGTAAGAATAGAATAAATTTTGAGCAAGAAAATTGTAATTGATGACAGAGTTTTAGCCAGAAATACTAGCGATTTTTACGCTTGTGCAATTGTGTTTGTGCCACCGGGAAAAGGAATATAGTTGACAAAATTATTGCAGCGCCCACCCAAAAACCGGTGGTCATTTTATGAATATCATTAAAAAACAGGAACGACATTAAGATGCCATACACCGGCTCCAGGTTAGTAATTAATGCCACCCGAAAAGCAGAAAGTTCGCTCATTACAGATACACCACCTACATAAGCCATCGATGTGCAAACGGTGCCCAACAATATCAAATAACCCAGGTCTGTGGATTTTAAATTCATGCTTTTATCAACTCCGTTGGTGAAAACCATGTAGAGTGATATCCAAAAAAAGGCACCTGCCAATTCATAAAAAGCGATTACCGGAGCTGTATTTTTTTTGATTTGTTTACTATTAATTATAGAAAAAATACTTGCACTGGCTGCACTTATAATACCGAATATTATTCCCTTAGTGTATTCAGTTTCAAATTTAAATATTAGGCCAATGCCGGTTATTATCAATAACCCAGCAATGATCTCTAGCTTTGAAACGCGTTTTTTATTGATCAGCGGCTCTAAAAATGCCGTAAATAAAGTAATGGATGATAGGCATACCAATGCCACTGGTACGGTTGAATATTTAATAGATGAGAAGAAAAATATCCAATGCCCGCCCACTATTGCACCTGTAAAAAGCAGTTGTAAAAATGTTCTACCATCAACTTTAAAGGTTGTTTTGCTAAATTTAAAGTATAAAAATAGCGATACAGCGGCTATTAAAACCCTATACCAAACCAATTGTACTGCTGCTATAGATATAAGTTGGCCCAATATGCCTGTAAAGCCCCATATAAAAACGGTAAAGTGGAGTATAAGCAGGTTTTTATTAATGCCAGTGGATGCGGTATTACTGCCAGCAGTCATTATTTTGGAGCTTTAGCCATCAGATAAAGTCCTAATATGCCAAATAAAGCATTAGGTAAAATCACTGCTATTATAGGTGACAGCTCGCTTTTTATAGCAAATACAAGGGCAAATTTATCTACTACAATATAGGCAAAGCATAAAAATAAACCTATCCCTAAAGGTAAACCAATACCGCCACGCACCTTGCGTGATGATATGGAAACGCCTATAAGCATGAGTACAAAAGACGATAAAGGGTGAATAAAACGTTTGTATTTTTCATAAACCATGTCTTTTAAATCGCCAGCACTGCGTATTTTTTCTTTTTCAATACGTTTATTCAACTCATTTAATGACATGGCAGGGTAGGCATTATTTACCACAAAATCTGATGGCTGCAAGTCTAGCACAGTATCTTTTTGAACGTCTGTTTTTAACGTTTCTTTTAATCCGCTAACGTAACGCACAGAATAGTTTCTTAATGACCATACCCGTTTAACAGAATCATATATGGCTGTATTTGCTACCAATTTTTCACGCAATACATCACCGGTAAACTTTTCTAAAACAAACATATATGCCGAATGCGTACTTTGATCATACGACTGAGCATATACATACGTGTTTGGATCCAGTTGTAAATGCACATCATTTTTTGAAGCATCGCCATAAAAACCATGCGAGTTCTCAAAACTTATTTTTAACGCGTTGGTAAATGGTATTAAATAAACGCTGGCAAAAAAGGATATTACAAAAATTACCCCTGCAGATACAAAATAGGGCCTTAAAAATCGGTTAAAGCTCACCTTTCCGCTTAAAATGGGTACAATCTCTGTTTGGTTGGCCATTTTAGCGGTAAAATATATCACCGCCAAAAAGTTAATTAGTGGAGATAAAAGGTCCATATAAAATGGAATAAATCCCGCATAATATTGAAAAACTATTTCGCGTAAAGTAGCGTGCTTAGTTAAAAAGTTATCCATGTGTTCGGATATATCAAACACCACAGATATTACTATAAATAGTATCAGCGTAAAAAAGAAGGTACCCAGGTATTTCTTGATGATAAACCAGTCCAGTATCTTTAAATATCTGTCTAAAAACGCTTTCATTTATAGTCGTTGCCCTAATCGGTTAACCATTATTTTTTTCCAGTTGTAAAATTCCCCTTCAATAATTTTTTTACGTGCTTCTTTAACTAGCCATAAATAAAAGTGCAGGTTGTGTAAGGTAGCAATTTGCGCACCCAATATCTCGCCCGAATGTATTAAATGGCGTAAATAAGCTTTTGAATATACGTTATCAGCAAACAAATCACTATCAGCTTCAATAGGCGAAAAATCATTTTTCCATTTTTCATTTTTGATGTTGATAATGCCTTCCTTGGTAAATAACATACCATTACGCGCATTACGAGTAGGCATTACACAATCAAACATATCAATACCTAAAGCAATGTTTTCTAAGATATTTACCGGTGTACCTACACCCATTAAATAACGTGGTTTTTGCTCAGGTAATATATTACACACAATTTCGGTCATGGCATACATTTCTTCGGCAGGTTCACCTACAGATAATCCCCCTATAGCGTTTCCTTCGCGTTCAAACGATGCAATAACCTCTGCCGATTTTACCCGCAGGTCTTTATATACCGATCCTTGTACAATAGGGAAAAATGTTTGGTCATAACCATATTTGGGTTCGGTGCTGTCAAATCTGTCGCAACAGCGTTTTAGCCAGCGATGCGTCATTTCGATAGACCGACGGGCGTAACCATATTCGCAAGGGTAGGGTGTACACTCATCAAAAGCCATAATAATATCGGCGCCAATAGTGCGCTGTATATCCATTACATTTTCGGGTGTAAACAAATGTTTTGAGCCATCAATATGCGAACGGAAAGTTACTCCCTCTTCTTTTATTTTACGTACTTCTGTCAATGAATATACCTGGTAACCGCCACTATCGGTTAAAATAGGGCCATCCCAGCCGTTAAATTTATGTAAGCCGCCGGCTTTTTCAATAGTATCTAATCCGGGCCGTAAATATAAATGATAGGTATTACCCAGTATGATCTGCGCTTCTATATCATTTTTAAGTTCGTGCTGGTGTACGGCTTTTACTGTACCTGCCGTGCCCACAGGCATAAATATAGGCGTTTGTATAGTTCCGTGATCGGTAGTTATCTCGCCTGCGCGGGCTTTTGAAAGCGGATCTTGTGCTGTTAAGTTAAATTTCATTGAGGCTGCAAAATTAGGGTTTTTTGTTGTAGATGTGGCAATGCTTGAGCGGGTTAAAAAATTCCTGATTATAAAAGTTAAGGCATTATACATTAATAATGGTAATAACTTTATAACAATGCTACCTTTACAACTTTTTTTAACACCTTTGCCTCAAAAGTTTTAGCAGGATTGGAAACCTATATACAAGTAGCTTTATTCGTTTTATTCTTACTGTGTTTTATTGTTCAGTTATATTTTTCTATAGCTAATCACAGATCACTAGGTTCATATAAACCAGAGGAAGAACTTCCCGATATAAAACTCCCTATCTCAGTAATTATAAGTGCCCGCAATGAGGCGCAAAACCTGCGCGAAAACCTACCATCTATATTAACTCAACAATACCCAAATTTTGAGGTGGTGGTGGTAAATGATTGCTCATACGATGATTCAAATATAATTTTAGAGGAGTTTCAAAAAAGCTACGCAAATTTAAAGGTGGTTACAATAACTGAACATGTAAGGTTTAAAACCGGAAAAAAATTTGCGCTTACCTTAGGTATAAAAGCAGCTGCTAACGAGCATTTGTTATTTACCGATGCCGATTGCCAACCAGCTACGTCCAGTTGGATATCCCGCATGGCGGCTAAATTTACAGGTAATACGCAGATAGTGCTAGGCTATTCGCCGTATTACAAAATGGGCGGGTTCTTAAACGCTATCATCCGGTTTGAAACATTAAAAACAGCAATTAATTATTTATCGGCCGCTATAAATGGCGACGCCTATATGGGTATAGGCCGTAACCTGGCTTATACCAAAACACTGTTTTTTGGAGCGAAAGGTTTTGCGGCGCATATGCACGTATTATCCGGCGATGATGATCTGTTTGTAAATCAAAATGCAACATCTACAAATACAGCCATTGAAATTCATCCAGATACTTTTGTTTTTACTTCACCAAAAACTACTATGGCGTCTTTATTCCGGCAAAAAAAACGCCATATGGGTGTAGGTAAATTTTATAGGGCCAGGCACAAAAGAATATTAAGCCTGGATGCGGTGAGTGGCTTATTATTTTATGCTTTGTTGATAGGTTGCCTTTGCTGGCGTTTTGAGGCATTTGCTATACTATTGATATTATTTGTGGTGAGGTGGATAATTCAGCTTATTATATATCGTAAAATATTTAAAAAGCTGGGTGAGGCTCGATTTTTGTGGTATTTACCTGTTTTTGATTTAGTTTATTACCTTTATATAAACGTGTTTGGATTGATTGGGACTTTTATAAAAACCAGACAATGGAAGTAAATGCCAATTTTACTGAGAATGCTAAAAACGATTTCTACCTGGTAGTTAAAGCCCGCGAAGGAAATCAAAAAGCATATGCAGATTTAATGCACCGTTATAAAGATTCTATATACTTTATGGTGCTAAAAATGGTGAATAACAAAGAGGATGCAATGGACCTAACCGTTGAAACCTTTGCTAAAGCGTTTGAAAAATTAGAAAAATATCAACCCGAATATGCTTTTAGTACCTGGCTTTTTAGGGTGGCTACTAATAACTGTATTGATTTTATCCGCAAAAAGAAGCTGAATACTACCTCAATTCATGGCATGGTTGATAGCGAGGGCGAAGAGCAAACCCTGCAAATAAGAGCCGATACTTTAGACCCCGAAGAGCAATCTATCAAAAAGCAACAAACCGAGGAGTTAAAAGTATTAATAGATGGTTTACCACCCCGTTACCGTAACCTGATAACACTGCGTTATTTTGATGAGTTGGCTTACGAAGAGATAGCCCAACAACTTGACCTCCCATTGGGTACGGTTAAAGCCCAACTTTTTAGGGCCAGGTATTTACTGGCTAACATCATGAACCGTTTAAAAAGGGATGACATCTAACAGGCTATTCACTTATTTTCCAGATCTAACCGATCATCAAAAACAACAATTTGAGCAATTGCCCGAATTATATAATTTTTGGAACAACCAGATAAATGTAATATCACGCAAAGACATTGATGAGTTATTTGAACGCCACGTTTTACATTCATTGGGTATTGCTAAAGTAATGTCTTTTTTACCCGGCGAAAAGGTGTTGGATGTAGGTACGGGTGGTGGCTTTCCGGGCATTCCATTAGCTATATTGTTTCCGGATACAGAGTTTTTTTTGGTTGATTCTATCGGCAAAAAAATAAAAGTTGTTCAAGAGGTAGCCAAAGCTATAGGTTTAAAAAATTTGAAGGCCGCGCACCTGCGTGCTGAACAGGTAAATGAAAAGTTTGATTTTGTTGTATCACGCGCTGTAACCCGCCTGGGCGAGTTTTATCCATGGGTGAGGGGTAAATTCAATAAAGACTCAAAAAATGCCCTAGCCAACGGTATATTGTACCTTAAGGGCGGCGATCTGCAGCAGGAGATAACCGAATCGGGCTTGAAAGTACAGCAATACTATCTTAAAGAATATTTTACCGAAGACTTTTTTGAGACCAAACAGGTTATATACGTAAAAGGTTAACTTAATCCCTTCCCGGTCCCGGTGGTGGAGGTGGCAGAGCCGAACCGCTTTTTTTCTTTTTAAACAAATTTAATGGGTTTGGCGGCGGTGGTGGGCCACCTGCAGGGGGGGTACCTAAATTTGGCCCTGCCGGAGCTTTTGCTCTTGCATTATTTTTTTTAAAAGGATTGATCTTTTTTAAAGCATTACCTGTGCTTTTTAAAACCTCATCAGGTGACGGTGGGGGTGGCGGTGCACTTTGCGCAAAACCTTTTGATGATTGTATAAATAACCCCAAACCCAGCAAGCCTATTGCAAGATATTTTATGGGTTTTATTGTATTTGTATTTGGTTTAATAAGCATAACAATAGCTTTAATTGCTGACAGTAAAAGCAAATTACCGTCAAATTGTTTTATTAAACGTAAAAACTTATTTTAAATTACTTAGCTAAAGTATATTCCCCACCAAAATCTGTAGGGCTAGTTTGATATAATAATTCAGGGTCAGCGTTCGCACCTGAGAACATTGGTGGTCCTGGCGCACCGGTAGCAATTGTTGCGGCCGCATTTAATTTGATATTATACCTGAACTGACCATCCTTAACAGCAGTTTCAATATATTTTAAAGGAATAGCTAACTCATATATGTATTCCATTTGATCATTAAACATCACTATACATTTAATGCCATTTGTGTTATAAATTGATATGAGCGGATCACTAATTTCTTTGATGCCTGCAATTTGTATTTCTTTAAAAAAGCCTGCTATTTGCTCATTAGTAAGTTTAACCAATGCGTTCAATTTGTCAATATTTGCTCCGTCCTTTTTAAGTGTTCTAAATCGAGATGAACTACCCTGAATAGTTTCATGCATATTATTTTGCCTATTCACCACTGCCGGATAGGTTACAGAAATATTTTTTATCTCTTTTAATTTGGTTATGGGGCTGATAGTAAAAGTTATGCCTCCACTTAAGGCTTTTGTATTAGCCCTTACGCCATCCATTCGTAAGGCTAAATACAAGTTGTTATTATCATTTGCTATAGTATAAAACACTCTGCTTGCGTTATTATATGCCTGAAAATTATCACCCCACTCTGTTGCTTTACCATCTATTTTAATATTGGCAGGTGCAAGTATGCTTACTTGCTGTTTGGATGGTAGCTTTTGCGCGTTAGCAGTTACAGCAAATAATAAAACAGGTAATATTAGCTTGAAAGCAAGTGTCTTTACTTTTTTCATATCCTCTAATTGGTTATATGAAGGTACAAAATAAAACTAATCACATAGTTATTATTAAAAAAAATGCCAGATCATTTTAATGATCTGGCATCGCCCTCACATAAACATTAATTCTTGATTGATTTATTGCTTTTGTAGGTCGTTATTACAACTTGCCCAGTTTTTGTACCATCAAATTTAGGTAATGGAGGGTATGCATTTTCATTATCCGGGTCAACTAAATCAAATGCTACGGTTAACGAATACGTGCCGGATTTAGCCTGTGTTTTATTTTTGTACAAATTTAATACCCGTAACACTTCTTCGTCACATCCATGGCCAATCCCTTTTACTATGCGGTTATTAATTATCATATAATCATCAATCTTTACTTCAACGGTTACATAGCCCCGTATGCCCTTTTCTTTCGCTTCTGCAGGGTATCTAACATGGTCTGCCATAAATTTTAAAAACTCGCTATTAAATGGATTGTGTTTTACAATAGGCGGCGGGAATTTAACTACATCTGTTTTTGTCTTTTTAACAGAATTATCCGGCCTTACCACAGGTGGCGGGAATTTTACCACATCAACAAATGACGATACCTTAACATCAGGGAATCTGTAACCCAGATCTTCTAACATAGGCTTAGTTCTACGTTCATTAAATCCTTTGTAGTAAGTCCCAATTTTTTTGCCTGTGGCGTTATTACTTATAATGGCTACGTAATAGGTTTTACCATTAGCGGTAAAAGGGCCCTCCTCAATTTTGTAACCTTTGTCATTTATATAAGTTTTTTCAGGTTTAAAATCAGCAGGCACATCAGGCACAATTATTGGAGGAGGGAATCTAACTACATCAATTTTAGGCCTTGGTGCTTTAACTGCCTTTGGTTTTACTATTGGTGGAGGAAACTTAACCTGGCGTTTTTTTGAAGTATCTTGGGGAGTTGAAATTGCTGGTCGTGTTTTCACTATAGATTTTGCCGGCTTATTAGGTGCCAGATCTATCCAGCCATAAGTTTTACTGAACCCCAGGGTTGAGGCACATAATAATGCGGTGCCTATAGGCACCGCTACCAGGTATTTTAGCCTTGCTAAATTCCCTGAGCGTTGTTGATGCAACATAATAATTCGGTTTTTTAAAAGGTTTAGGTTGTAAAATGAGTGTGTAATAGCGGGGCCACTTAACCCATAAGCATTGTTAACTAAAAAGGATGAGTAGGAGGTGGCATCGGCTTCATCAATTACTGTTTGTTCATCGGCAATATATTCGTGCTGTGTTTTAATGCTGTGTTGAAGCAGGTAAACCAATGGGTTAAACCAATTGATGATCTTTAAAAATTCTAAAAATAAAATATCAGCCGAGTGTTTTTGGCGGATGTGCACCAACTCGTGCCTTAAAATAGTGCGCTCATTGTTGGCTGCAGTGCCAATAAAAAGATAATTAAAAAATGAAAAGGCCGTATTAGTGTCTTTTAAATAAACAATTTTGTAGTTGTCCTGTATGGTTACTTTATTGGCGTGTATTAGCTTAAACAGGCTAAGCAATTTAATAGTAAGTAATGTAGCACATATCATTGCACCAGCTAAATAAGCATACCATAACCCATCCTGTAAAGTAAATGCAGGTGCTGTTACCTGTACCGGCACAGCACTTGGCGCCGTTACAGTGGTAACTTGCTCGGCTACGAAGTAGCTTGCGGTGGGTGGTTCAGGTATAGGGGGTAATAATATGCCTAATTGTAAAACAGGCAGTATAAATGATACAATGCTGCTTAAAATCAAGTACAAGCGATTTAACAGGTAATGGGTTTCTTTATTTAAAAACAAACAGTAGGCCACATAAAATACACCCAGGTATATATTAGCCTCTAAAAGGTAATGCAGCCAGTTCATTATTTTTTATTTTTAAGTTTATCAATCAGTTTGGTTAGTTCGTCCAGCTCTTTTACCCCCAGTTTTTTTTCATTAGCTATAAATGATACCAGGCTCTCGTATGAGTTGCTGAAATAGTTGCTCATCATTTTATCAAATGTGAATTTTTTGTATTGTGCTTCACTTATCAGCGGGAAGTAAACATGTGAGTTGCCATAAGCTTTGTGGTCAATAAATCCCTTGCCTTCTAAAACGCGTACCACGGTTGATACCGTGTTATAAGCGGGTTTAGGGTCGGGCATTAAAGCTATAATGTCTTTTACTATGGCTTCTTCCAGTTGCCATAATAACTGCATCACTTGTTCTTCTGCTTTAGTTAATTCTTTTATTTTCATAGCAAACTATTTTTGTAGTTCGGTAAAGGTAAAACTATTTTGATAGTTTACAAACTATTTTTGCAGTTTCTATAAAAAAAATTAAAATATTGATTTACAACAGGGGGGAAAGCTGGGTAACTGTTGTTGGATATTTAGAATACTATAACCAGCTTGCTAATCACTTTTAGATACAGCAATGTAATTGATAAATTATTGATTGAACGGAAAAATAGATTAAAGTTATTTAATCAGTTCCAAATCCTCCGGCGTATCAATGGCGTAAGTTTCCAGATCGGTTTCGGCAACTTTAATCCTGTAGCCGTTTTCTATCCAACGTAGCTGTTCCAAACTTTCGGCTTTCTCTAATGGAGATATGGGCAGTTTAGTTATCTGCTGCAAAACATCAGCACGGTAGCCGTAAATACCAATGTGCTTAAAATAGGGATAAAACTCCAGCCAGTTCTGCGGATCTTCACCTCTAATATGCGGGAGGGCCGAACGCGAAAAATAAACTGCTTCATCCTGCTTGTTAATCACCACTTTGGGCGAGTTTGGGTTATGCAATTCCTGCTCGGTTTTAATGTGTTTAATAAGGGTGGCTATTTGTGCGTCGGGTGCGTTAAAGCATTGGGCCAGCTTGCTTATCTGTTCGGGGTCTATATAAGGTTCGTCGCCCTGTATGTTGATGATAACATCATAATGAGTATAAGCTAAAGCTACCTCGGCACAACGGTCGGTACCGCTTTGGTGTTGACCACCTGTCATTACCACTTCGCCGCCAAATGCTTTTACGTGTTCAAATATGCGGTGATCATCCGTAGCTACAATAACTTCGTGTAAATGCGGGCATTTTTTAGCCTGCTCATAAACCCGCTGTATCATGCTTTTACCGGCAATATCAACCAACGGCTTACCCGGGAAACGGCTGGAAGCATAACGAGCTGGGATGATACCGAGGATTTGCATTTGAGTTGTAAGTTATGAGTTGTGAGGTGTAGGTACTTTCAACTTATAACCTACAATATACAACTAAAATAGTCCGTTTATTTCTCTTTCTATAGATTGAATAATATTGCCCAGATCTTCAGGGTTATTGGCAAAGTCTAAATTATCTTTATCTAATACTAATAGCTTGCCTAGCTTATAATTTTTTATCCATTTATCGTACTTCTCATTTAGTTTGGATAAATAGTCAATACGTATGCCTATTTCGTATTCACGGCCGCGGCGTTGTATATTGTTCACTAAAGTAGGTACAGATGCTTTAAGATAAACCAATAAGTCTGGTGGTTTAATATACTCGGTTATATTATCAAAAATAGATTGGTAGTTCTCGTAATCGCGGGTAGTCATCAAACCCATATCATGCAAATTTTCGGCAAATATATAGGCATCTTCATAAATGGTACGGTCCTGCAAAATATTGCGACCGCTTTTTTGTATCTCGATGATCTGACGGTAGCGGCTGTTTAAAAAGTATATCTGCAGGTTAAAGCTCCAGCGTTTCATGTCACTGTAAAAATCTTCCAGGTACGGATTATTATCAACAGCTTCATACAATGGATCCCATCCATAATTTTTGGCCAGCATCTCTGTAAGGGTAGTTTTACCGGCGCCTATATTTCCTACTATAGCTATGTGCATTTGCTAAAGATATAATTCAAAAGTTAAAAGTCAAAATGATTTGAGCAGTCGATAGACCATTGTCCATGGACCATAGTTAAATTTTTCACCATGGACTATCGACCATTGACCATGGGCCATCAAAAACTCTTAAAGCCAATAATCTCTCTAACCTCTTTAATAGTTTTTGAGGCGCTTTCACGGGCTTTATCGGCACCCAGTTGAGCAACTTTGCGTAAGTAATTGGTATCAGCAGCGATTGAGTTTATACGGTCGCGGATGGGTGCTGTCGCGATGATCATATCTTCTGCAAGTTGTTTTTTAAGGTCACCATAACGCACCTGCATGGTATTATATAAATTATCAAAGTGCTTATAAGTATCTTCAGTTGATACTACCTTCATCAGGTCGAAAAGGTTTTGTATCTCTTCGGGTTTGGTTTGGTTTTCTTGAGTCGGCCCGCTATCTGTAACAGCACGCATTACTTTTTTACGAATAATTTCGGGGGCATCAGCCAAATAAACAGCATTACCTTCTCCTTCTGATTTACCCATTTTACCTTTACCATCTAACCCCGGTATTTTAACCAGGTTGTTGCTAAAGTTAAACGCGAATGGTTCTTTAAAATATTCGGTATTATACAAACGGTTAAAACGGTTACCAAAGGTGCGGGCCATCTCTAAGTGCTGTTCCTGATCTTTACCTACAGGTACTTTGGTAGCTTTATGTATTAATATATCAGCCGCCATTAAAACCGGATATGTTAGCAAGCCTGCATTTACATTATCAGGATTAGCACGTACTTTATCTTTAAAAGATGTGCTGCGCTCCAGCTCGCCTTTATAGGCGTTCATGTTCATATATAAATATAGTTCTGCTATTTCAGGAACATCTGATTGTACATAAATAGTAGCTTTTTCAGGATCAATGCCTGCTGCCAAATACTCTATTAATACGCTTTTTACGTTACTATGCAGGTTGGCCGGGGTTGGATGTGTGGTTAGCGAGTGCCAGTCTGCTATAAAAAAATAGCAGTTATACTCATGCTGCATTTTTACAAAATTCTGTATCGCCCCATAATAATTACCCAAATGCAGGTTTCCGGTTGACCGGATGCCACTAACAACAGTTTCCATAGCGACGAAAGTAAGTATTTTTTCTATTTTTGAGGGCGATGAAAATGATATTGAAAAAACTACACTGCTATTTTTATCGCTACAGTGTGGGCTTCTTTTACATTTTGCTTTGGCCTTTACTGTATTACTTTTCGCGTAAGCCAAATCGGTACCGCAACATGAACCGTATACGCCGTCTAATGGGGTATTTTAGTTCATACTCATCGGGTATATTTTATCGGTACCATGTTGAACAACCTATTGATTGGAGCAAAACTTATATTGTATGCCCTAACCATACCTCCAATTTAGATCCTACCTCCATCAGCTTGTTCATGAAAAATAATTTTTGCTTCATGGGTAAGGAGGAACTATTAAACAACTTTGCTATCGGTATATTTTTCAGATCAGTAGATATCCCGGTTAACCGCGAAAGTAAAATGTCTTCCTTCCGTGCCTTTAAAAAAGCAGCAGAAAGATTAGTTGACGGTACCAGTGTTGTAATATTCCCCGAAGGGAAAATACCTGATGATTACCCACCCCGGCTACACGAATTTAAAAATGGGCCATTCCGGTTGGCAATTGAATTAAAAATACCTATCATTCCTGTAACCTCGCCGGATACTTGGAAGATAATGTGGGACACAGGGATAGAAAAGGGGAGTAAACCGGGGATTTGTAATATATTTGTACATCAACCCATTGAAACATCACATTTAACTATTGATGATGCGGATGCTTTACGTGATAAAGTATATAACATCATCAACCAAAAATTTGAACAAGGATGAATATTGATAGTGAAACCGTAGATAAGATAGCTCATTTGGCCCGTTTAGAACTTGCTGATACTGAAAAGCAGGAAATGATTGGCGATATGAATAAGATATTAGATTTTATGGCCAAACTTAATGAGGTAGATACATCAGGCGTTGAACCATTGGTTTATATGTCTGACGAGGTAAATGTATTTAGGGATGATGTGGTAAAGCAACAAATTACTACCGAAGAAGCTTTACAAAATGCGCCTAAGCACGATGATAAATACATTTTGGTGGCTAAGGTTATTGAGAAATAGTCCGAAAGTCGGGGAGACCGAAAGTCCGAAAGACTCTTTTCAATATTATCTTTCCGGACTTTTCGACTTGTGCGGACTTTCGGACTAAAATTGTAACATTTACAAGTCACAGCAGTCAAACAATAAAAAATAAATGGAGCCATTAATTACCATTAAAGATATAGGGCGTAAATATGTTATCGGCAGTGAGGTTATTCACGCTATCAAATCTGTATCCCTAACCATCAATAAAGGCGAATTTGTGGCTTTAATGGGTCCATCCGGTTCAGGCAAATCAACCCTGATGAATATTTTGGGCTGCCTGGACACCCCTACGCATGGCGAATACATACTGAATGGCATTAACGTAAGCCATATGACGGATGGCGAACTGGCCGAAGTACGTAACGCCGAGATCGGTTTCGTTTTTCAAACCTTTAACTTATTACCCCGCAATAGCGCGTTAGATAACGTAGCACTACCGCTTATATATGCCGGTGTAAATAAGCAAGACAGGCAGGAACGTGCTAAAAAAGCATTAGAAAATGTTGGCTTAGGTAACCGTATAGATCACCGTCCCAATGAATTATCCGGCGGTCAGCGCCAGCGTGTGGCTGTGGCCCGTGCATTGATAAACAATCCATCAATTATTTTGGCGGATGAGCCTACAGGAAACCTGGATACTAAAACCTCTATAGAAATTATGGGCCTGATGGAAGACATCCACGCCAAAGGCAATACCATTATATTAGTAACCCACGAAGAGGATATTGCCCAGCATGCGCACCGCATAGTACGTATGCGCGATGGTTTGGTAGAAAATGATTATCAGAATACGGATATCCATACCGTAAGAAAAGGGACGACTAGGGTTTAAGGCTCTATTTATAAATTTTTATTGAAGTAACAATCCTTAGTCTTCAAACACCTTATCCTTTTCCTCGACTTGCTCCGGTTGTAATAAAATATTCAAAAGGTCTATTTTCTTTTGCGTATCAATAAAGTGAATGTTTAGCCAACCTAAACTCCAAAAATCAACATAGCCGGATTTGTTATTTCCTTCAAATTCTATCCTTTCCAAATCTCCAAAATCACCATCTTTAAATAACCGAAATTCTATTTCATATTTTTTAGTTATTAAAGGAATAAATTCGTTTTTAAACCAAACTATATTTTTCTCCATAATTATTACTTGATGCGAATTCAATTCGCTATTAATTCAATTGTCTAATACTTTTCAGCCATCCTCGCCACAAACTCCGCTAAATGCACGGCCCTATCAGGGGTAATAGTTGTTTTGCTGCCGATGATAAGCGTATGTTCTACTATCTCAATTACAAAATCATCTTCGCGCACATCCATTACGGCGTTACGGAAGTTGCGGTTGATGCCATTTATGGCTTTGTCATGGTCATTGGCCACTACATAAAAGGTATCGCTAAATGCTTTATCCTCCTTAAAATCTATCTCTAAGGGGTGTATCAGTTCCACTATTTTATCCCTTAATGTCTCGGGGCGGATAAGTACCCGGCCAAAATTATGTTTTAAATAAGCCAGCGCCCAGGTTTGGCAATCAAAGTTATTAGTCGCACCGGCTTTATCATTTGAATGGGTTTCTACAAACAGTATATAACTACTATTATTATCCTGTTTAATCACATACGAGTAGCGGATGTTTACATCAAAACAATGTTTAAATACTTCAAACTGTTCTAAATGAAAATTAATATTTCCGGTAAGCTGAATATTAAATTTATCCTTTAGCGTGATATAGGTTTGCTGCAACCTGTTAATTTCTTCAGATGTTAAACCAACCGTATCAAATGGAAAATCGGGCATTGGCGCAATAAGTTTAGTTTGTTAAAATTAATAAACTAATGATTTAAATTGCTATAATTATTAACTATGTTTAGCTGAATGAAAATTTATACCAAAACCGGAGACAAAGGCTACACATCATTAATTGGCGGCACACGCGTACCCAAGCACCATTTACGTATTGAAAGTTATGGTACGGTGGATGAATTGAACTCCTACATTGGTTTAATACGTGATCAATTTATTGCCGAGCATCACCGGGAAGTATTAAAGCAAATACAGGACAGGTTATTTACTATAGGTGCATCCCTGGCTGCTGACCCGAAAAAATCACGCATGGTTATACCCGATCTGCATTTAGAAGATATTGAACTGCTGGAAAAGGAAATTGATACCATGACCGAACAATTACCGGAGCTAAAACATTTTATATTACCCGGCGGAAATACAACCGTTTCTTATTGCCATTTGGCGCGTTGCGTATGCCGCAGGGCCGAACGTGTTACGGTGCATTTAGCTGAAGAAAGCACGGTTGACGAAAAAGTGAATATTTATTTGAACAGGTTAAGCGATTATCTGTTTACCTTGGCCCGCAAGCTGGGAAACGAACAAAATATACCTGAAAATCAATGGAGACCGCGCCTTTAAAAAAAATTAAAAAAATATGTGATTTAACAATCTAAAATATTATACTTTTGCGAAAATTGAAATTATCTACTTTTAAACAACAATACTCGAAAATATGTACTGGACACTTGAATTAGCATCGCATTTAGAAGATGCACCATGGCCTGCAACTAAAGACGAATTAATTGATTATGCTATACGTTCCGGTGCGCCGGTAGAGGTTATTGAAAACCTGCAGGCATTAGAGGATGATGGCGAACCGTACGAAAATATAGAAGAAATATGGCCTGATTACCCTACAAAGGATGATTTCTTCTTTAACGAAGACGAATATTAATTACTCAAATCATACAAAAAACCCTGCACATGCAGGGTTTTTTAGTTTATATATCATTTTGGAATGATTTTAGTATTGATGATATAAAAACACACTAAAAACTACCAATATGAGAGGCTTACTTTACATTATTGCAGTTATCCTGGTTATAGGATGGGCATTAGGATTTTTCTACTATTCTTCAGGCGGAATTATACACGTTTTATTAGTAATTGCTATTATAGCTTTACTGTTGGGTTTAATAAGAAGAGCCTGATTATAGAGACAAGATATAAGAATCAAGAAACAAGATAGAAGTAGTTTATTCTCTTGGTTCTTGATTCTTGTCTCTTGATTCTAATTACGAAACCTGATAAGTTTTACCCGGTAATGAGCGTATATATCCCTGCATTTCCATATTCAATAAGTTCATAGCCAATTGACTCATGGGCATATTGGTTTTAATGGTGAGGTCATCAATGGCTACCGGTTGTTTATGCTGATTAATTATTTCAAGTATAGTGCGTTCCTCCGGATTTAGGTCCAACGGAAGCATATACTGCTCTATGGGTTTTAAGTTATCAGGTTTTTCCCAGCCCAGGCTATATGCCAAATCCGCAGCACAGGTAAGCAGGGCCGCTTTATTATTACGTATCAAAAAGTTACAACCCTCACTATACTCATCTCCAACTCTGCCGGGGAAAGCAAATACATCCCGGTTATAACCATTGGCAATTTCGGCAGTAATTAATGCGCCGCCTTTTACACTAGCTTCAATAACAATAGTGGCATCGGCCATACCTGCAACAATACGGTTGCGCTGCGGAAAGTTTTCCCTGTCGGGAACGGTACCTGATGGGTATTCTGTTAACAACCCGCCGTTCTCCAGCATTTTATCTGCAGTTGTGCGGTTTTGACTGGGATACATCCTATCCAAGCCATGGCCCAGCACACCTACCGTTGGCAGGTTAGCCTTTAAACATTCTTTATGGGCAGCTACATCAATACCATGTGCCAGGCCACTTACTACTAAAGTGTTGTATTGCTGTAATTCCTCAATTAATTGATGGCATAGTTGCTTACCATAATCTGTGGCATTGCGCGTACCAACTATACTTACCACGTAAGGGTTATTAAAATCAGCATTCCCTTTACTATATAATAGTACCGGCGAATCGGTACAATTTTTTAATCGCCTGGGATATCCAGGATCGGTATAAAATATTAGGCCAATGTTATTCTTTTCAACAAATTCTAACTCAATAGCGGCCTTTTTAAGGGCATCGTCAAAATCAAGCTGTGCTATGGTTTTCTCCCCTATGCCCGGCACGCTCAACAATTTAGCCGTACTGGCATTAAATATTTCTTCTGCATCGCCTAAATAGGATAGCATTGATTTTGCTAACGAAGGGCCAATGTTTTTTACAAAAGTTAAAGCAACGCGGTGAAGTAATGACATAGGCTGTGAATATATAAAATATGCATGATCTTGAACTGATAAAATAGCTAAATCTATTTTTTCCTTTCAATCAATAGGGTATCTATAATATAAGCTATCTCTAAAAAATTATTAGCAAGGCTGGCTATAGTATTTTCTAAATGATCGTCAATAGTAACCCAGCCCTCCATTAAGGTAAGCGGTCCGTAATTGATACTTGCATTTGGCCATTTATGTGCATATGGTTTAAATATTCCCCTAAAATTTTTGGCAAAATCACGGCTTTGTATGCGATAATCTTTTAACTCGCGAAGCTTTAAAGCATGAATGTTGTAATACAACCTGTTTTTGCCAAGCGTATCATCATTAACTCAAACCGAAAAAAATACAGATTCTTCAAATTGTTTTGCTGTTGGCGATGAGTTTAGCCAAGCTTTTTTTTGGATTTTCAATACCACAGAATCAAGCCAGATGCCAACTTTTAGCTCCAGGTGTTTTTGCTCAAAAATGGGCTTATCTAACAACGATAGCGCATTTTTAAATTGATCTAAATAATAAGGGTGGTTCATTTTTGGTAAAGGTTGAATAATGAAATTATAAAACCTTTTCAACAATTACAACTTCGTCTCTTATACCCCAAATATTTTCTTACTTTTGTATCCCGTACACAAACATTTGGTTTCGGCTTAAAACCGGGTCCATTTTCAAAAAAAACATGACTAAATATATATTTGTTACGGGCGGTGTATCCTCGTCGTTAGGCAAGGGTATTATATCGGCATCTTTAGCTAAATTACTACAATCACGCGGCTACAGCGTAACTATTCAAAAGTTCGATCCCTATATTAATATTGATCCCGGAACATTAAACCCGTATGAGCATGGGGAATGTTATGTTACCGAGGACGGAGCCGAAACCGATCTTGACCTTGGTCATTACGAACGTTTTTTAAATACACCAACATCTAAAGCCAATAACATTACTACCGGCCGCATTTATCAAAATGTGATCAATAAAGAGCGCGAAGGTGCTTTTTTAGGTAAAACTGTACAAGTAATTCCGCATATTACTGATGAGATAAAAAGAAACATACGCATACTGGGCGAGGATGGTAAATATGATATTATAATTACCGAATTGGGTGGTACCGTAGGTGATATTGAGTCGTTACCTTATATTGAAGCGGTAAGGCAATTTAAGTGGGAGGTAGGCTCAAGCAACGCAATAGTGATACATCTTACACTTGTTCCGTTTTTAGCTGCTGCGGGCGAGTTAAAAACCAAGCCTACCCAACACTCGGTTAAAATGTTGTTAGAGTATGGTATACAGCCGGATATACTAGTTTGTCGTACCGAGCATCATCTGACTTCAGATTTGAGAAAAAAAATTGCATTATTTTGTAACGTTAATGTCAACGCTGTTGTCGAATCAATAGACGCGTCAACTATATATGACGTGCCTTTATTGATGTTGAAAGAACAACTGGATAAAACAGTTTTAACTAAATTAAAACTTCCGCTTAAACACGAACCCGACCTGGAAAGCTGGAAAGACTTTTTGGGCCGCCTAAAAAACCCTACCGCAGAGGTTTGTATTGGCCTGGTAGGTAAATATGTGGAATTGCCCGATGCTTATAAATCTATCATTGAAGCATTCATTCACGCAGGTGCTAAAAATGAATGTAAGGTAAAAGTGCAATACATACCGTCTGAACAGTTAACCCCGTCAAATGCCATTGATAAGCTGCGCGGGTTGGATGGAGTATTGGTTGCCCCAGGTTTCGGCGAGCGCGGTTTTGAAGGTAAAATAGAAGCCATACGCCACGTACGCGAAAATAATATTCCATTTTTTGGTATATGTTTAGGTATGCAGTGTGCTGTGGTAGAGTATGGCCGTAATGTTTTAGGCTTAAAAGATGCCAGCAGTACCGAAATGAACCCTGATACCAACAATCCTGTTATTGCTATGATGGAAGAGCAGAAAAAAGTGGTAAATAAAGGTGGTACCATGCGCTTGGGTGCCTATGCCTGCGATTTGAAAAAAGGAACCAAAGCGGCAGCCATATATGGAAAGTTGCACATAAGCGAGCGCCATAGGCACCGCTATGAGTTTAATAATGATTATTTGAACAAATATGAAGAAGCGGGCATGACCCCATCGGGTTTTAACCCTGATAATAATTTGGTAGAGATAGTTGAATTAAAAAATCACCCGTTTTTTGTGGGTGCACAGTTCCACCCCGAATTAAAATCAACAGTTGCAAATCCGCATCCGCTTTTTATTAACTTTGTCGCCGCTTCGTTGGCTTATGCCCGCAAGAAATAATTTGTACGATACAATAGATAATGGATAGAAATACATTTACAGGATTATTCCTGATCATGATCATCATAGCCGGCTCGGTTTATTTTTTAAAGCCGACCGAAACTGAGCTGCAGAAAGAAAGAGAAAAGCAACATATTGATTCTTTAAAACGTGCGGGCATAACTCCGCCTGCGGCAGTTAAACCAGATAGCGCAAAAAATGCACAGCCGGTTGTTGATTCGGCTGCTTTAAAAAGCCCGTTTGGTGGTACTATAAGTGGTACCGAAAACTTAATAACTGTTGAAAACAAGGATTTGCGGATTAAATTAACCACTCGTGGTGGACGCATATACTCTGTTGAGTTAAAAAACTATAAAACATTTGATAAGAAGCCGCTTATATTATTTGACGGTGATAAAAATAAGTTTGGTTTTACTTTCTCAGCGGCTGGTACTGCCAATATTAACACTAACGATCGTTACTTTACGCCGATTGTAAATGCTTTACAAGTTGCCGGGGCCGATTCGTTGTCAATAACCATGCGTTTAAGTTATAGCCCAACTCAGTATATTGACTATATATACAGCTTGAAGGGTGAGGGATATAAAGTTGGCTTTACTATTAAAGCAACAGGTTTAGATAATGTTATAGCCAACAGTAACTCTATCACATTAGATTGGCTTTCAAACCTGCGCCGTTTAGAAAAAAGCCCTGTGCTTGACCGTGAGTATTCCATGATACAATACCTGGATACGGAAAGTGACTTTTCTGTATTAGGCGATACTAAAGACGATCAAAAAGAAGTAGCTGATAAAAAATTACAATGGGTATCATTCAAACAGCATTTCTTTTCAAGTGTATTGTTAAGTAAAAACCCTATAAGCAAAGCTAATTTTGCAGTTGTTACTGATACTACCATTCATAATGAAATAAAGCAATTAAAAGCAAACCTGGTAATACCGCGCGATGCTGATGGTAGCTTCCCGATGGAATTTTATTTTAGCCCTAACCGCTTTAATACGCTACAGGACCAGGGGCATGACCTTGAAAAGCAGATAAATTTAGGTTGGGGTCCGTTAAAATATATTAACCGTTACGCGGTGTTAAAAATATTTAATTTCTTAAACCAATTTAACTGGAACTATGGCTTGATCATTCTGGCATTAACTATTATTCTTAAACTGGTTTTATCACCGCTTACTTACAAGTCATACTTATCAATGGCTAAAATGCGTGTTTTAAAGCCGGAGATTGACGAGATAAAAGCTAAAGTTGGTGAGGATAACCCTACACTATTACAACAGGAACAATTAAAACTCTATAAAAAAGCGGGTGTGAATCCACTGGGAGGTTGTTTGCCTTTAATACTGCAAATGCCTATAGTTATTGCATTCTTCCGCTTCTTCCCAAGTTTATTTGAGCTGCGTGGGCAAAGCTTTTTGTGGATGAAGGACCTTTCTACTTACGATTCATTTATAAACTTTGGTTTCAGTATCCCGTTTTTAGGAGATCACCTGAGTTTAATGTGCGTTTTGATGACTATATCTACCTTGATATATACTTACTTTAACAATCAAATATCAGGTGTAACCGGGCAAATGAAATACATAGGATATATCACTCCAATTATATTCTTAGGTGCATTAAACGGTTATCCATCAGGGTTGAATTATTATTACTTCCTGGCCAATATGTTTACATTTTTACAGCAATATTTAATTCGTTTGATGGTAGACGATAAAAAGATACTGGCAAAAATTGAGGAAAACAAAAAACGACCTGTAGACCCTAAAAAGAAAAAATCAGGTTTCGCCGCTAAAATGGAAGAAATGATGCGCGAGCAACAAAAAGTACAAGCGAAGAAGAAATAGATATTGGTGATAGTTGATTAGTGATTAGTCCTGTCATTTACAGAATATTAAGACCGTTATCATTGATAACGGTCTTTTTTGTAAATTAGGCTTGTGAAACCTTTTGAGCAATTTATACTTCGGATAAAAATTATTCTGCTTTTTATCTTTTTGCCGTTTGTTTTAAAGGCACAAACCAGTCAAACTATTACTACGGGTAACCAAACTGCAGTTGTGACTTACCCAGTTTGTACATGTACCTATCAATGGACAAATGACATGCCTGCGATTGGTTTAGGTATAAAAGGTACAGGTGACATTGCTTCATTTACTGCAATAAACAATACTAAGCTACCAATTACAGCAACAATTGTAGCTACACCTTTAGGATATCAAAGTCAACCACCTTTGCTTTACGTACCTATTACTAATCGTAACATTGTTTCGTCAATTAACGCTACAACCAATGTTTTGATTACTAATATACAGGTAGGTGACTATCCAAGGAGCGTTGCTGTAAGCCATGATTATAACAGAGTTTATGTTGGCAACTTTGATTCTAATAACATAAGCGTTATTTATATGCCCACTAATAGAGTGTTAGCTACAATACCACTTACTTCAAGTCCAGAAGCAATAGCTGTTAGCCCTGATAATTTAAAAGTTTATGTATCCGAATCGTCTTCTAACTCTGTAGCTGTAATAGATGCTTTGACCAATACCGTTGCCGATAGAATAACAGTAGGAAATAATCCAAAGGGACTTTCATTGAATTTTGATGGAAGTAAAATGTATGTAAGCAACACAGATGGAACTGTATCTATAATAAATACAGCAACAAAAACGGTTGTATCCACAATTGCTATAGATCCAGATCCGCTATACACTTTATTGAGTCAGGATGATAAAACTTTATACGTCATTCATGGTAATCAACATGAGATAGAAGTAATTAACACAACAACAGGTACTATTACAACTCGTATCAATATTGGTTTAAATGTTCAGGGAGGTATGGTATTAAGCCCAGATGGAAGTCGTCTTTATGTATCTAATTGGGCCGACAATACTGTATCTGTAATAAACACAACTACTAATTTGATTGTTGGCACTATACCAGTTGGTTCGGGGCCTAATGATATAACAACAAGTGATAATGGTAATTTTCTTTATGTTTCTAATACAGGTAATAACACCATGTCTGTAATTAACACCGCATCATTAACTGTAACATCAACATTTAATTTAGCAGGAACATCAAATTCGACAGGTAATTTATATATACCTGTTGCCGATTGTGGTCCGGTAATTACTTTTAACATAACAGTTAATCCAACGGGGCCAACAATTTACACTACCGGCAATTTACAACCACTTACAACGGTTTATGGCACGCCATCATTAACAACAAGTTTCAAGGCTTCATCAATAAATCTGACATCAGATATAGTAATTACTCCGCCGGCAGGTTTTGAACTAAGTACGGATAATGTAATTTTTAGTCCTACGCTAACGTTAACAGTTGGTTCTACGGGTAATCTTCCATCAACAACCATTTATATCCGTTTAGCAAAAACAACCTTTGTTAAAGTTGGGGGCTATTCAGGTAATATTTTATTACAAAGTGCGGGTGCGCCTGATGTTACTGTAGCAATACCCACCAGTACGGTAGTACCTGCGCCATTAACTGCAACTGCTGATAATAAAACCAAACTTTATGGCGACGCTAACCCGGTACTAACTATAAGTTATGTGGGCTTTGTTAATGGCGAGAATATAACACAATTAACTGCACAGCCTATGGCAGTAACTACCGCTATGCAATCATCACGAAAAGGGCAGTACCCCATAATGGTAAGTGGCGGTTTAGCTGCAAATTATACATTTAAATATGTGAGTGGCGTGCTTGCGGTTACCTCGGTGCCATTTGGCCCAATAACTATACCTAATACTTTTACACCCAACGATGATGGCGTAAACGACATCTGGAACATCGCTAATTTGGATACTTACAATAATGTCACCGTAACTATATTTAACAGGTATGGTACCCGCGTTTATTTTTCAAATGATTACCCTACGGGATGGGATGGAAATTATAATGGCACTAAAGTTCCGGTAGGAACATATTATTATGTTATTACAGGTGTCAGTGCCAAGCCATTAACCGGTTATGTGACTGTAATTAGGTAATAATTTTTTAAATATAATCACTAAAAATATTAGCAAATCTTACTACATTTACATCTATGTATGCAATTGTAGATATTGAAACGACGGGAGGGCATGCCAGTGCAAACGGTATTACCGAAATTGCTATATGCATACATGATGGTAAAAAAGTAACCCAGCGTTACAGTACACTCGTTAATCCCCGCAGGGAAATTCCTATTTACATACGCGCTCTAACCGGCATCAGTAATGAAATGGTGGCCGAGGCACCCGATTTTGAAGACGTAGCTGCCGATATATACCACCTGCTGCATGGTAAAATATTTGTAGCACATAACGTAAATTTTGATTACTCATTCGTCCGCCACCATTTAATGGCAGCGGGTTATACATTGCAATCTAATAAGCTTTGTACCGTAAGGTTGGGGCGTAAAATATTACCGGGATTGCCATCTTACAGTTTAGGCAAACTCTGCAAGCATTTAAATATTGATAATGATGCTCGCCACCGTGCCATGGGTGATGCGGATGCTACGGCCAAACTATTCTCGTTATTACTTCAAAACGATACCAATAACCATATTAAAGCGGCTTTAAAGCAAAATTCTAAAGAGCAGGTATTACCGCCGCATCTGCCTAAAAAAGCTATTGAGCAATTACCGTCTTCACCTGGAGTATATTATTTTCATGATGCCAAAGGCAAGGTGATATATGTAGGCAAAGCTAAGAATATTAAAAAGCGGGTATGTAGCCATTTTACCGGGAATAATGTTGGGTTGCAACGACAGGAGTTTATGCGCAATATATGCCAGATAACCCACCAGGCTTGCGGTACAGAACTTATAGCTTTTGTATTGGAAGCAGTGGAGATCAAACGCTTGTGGCCAAAATACAATCGCTCTTTAAAACGATTTGAACACGCCTATGGTTTATACACCTTTGAAGACCAGCGAGGATGTCTTCGCCTGGCTATTGACAAGTACCGTAAAGGCAACGAAACCTTATATACCTGCAACAGTATGCTGGAAGGATATAACTTGTTAAATCGACTTATTGAGGATTTTGGATTGTGCTCGAAGCTTTGCTTTATCCAAAAAAATAATCAGCCTTGTAATAACGGTGAAGGTTGCGCTTGTACCGGAAGCGGAACGGTACAGGACTATAATCAAAAAGTAACCTATGCACTTAATGAGTTAAGGGAAGCATTGCCAACATTTGCTATACGCGACGAGGGCCGCACCGATGACGAGCATAGCTGTATTTTGATTGAGAAAGGCCAGTTTTATGGCATGGGTTATATCTCGCATTGCTTCCAGGTGGAAGATATACATCAGCTTAAAAATTACCTGACCCCATATCCCGGTAATGATTATATTAAAACTATGGTACATAATTACGCTACACGCAATCCCGAGCGGATGGTGGTGTTTGCGTAACAATTTTCTGTTACTTCATTTCGAATTATTTCCCATATACCGTTTTTTGTATCTTTCCCATCAAAATAACCAATAAAAAACTAATATTATGTCAGGAAAATTAACCGGGAAAGTGGCTATTATTACCGGCGCAAGCGCGGGTATAGGCCGTGCCAGTGCATTAGCTTTAGCTGCCGAAGGTGCACACGTTGTTATAACCGCCCGCCGTGGCGAAAGGCTGGAAGAACTTACCGCCGAAATAAAAAAATTAGGCTCAAATACAACCATAGTAGTGGGTGATGCCCGTGATGAAAAAATAGCCGAGAAAACCGTAAAAACTGCTTTAGCAGTAACCGGTAATATTGATATCCTGCTAAACAACACGGGTATGGGTATTTATAAAGATCTGGTAGATACCAGCCTTGAAGATTACGAAACTATGGTGGATACAAACGTACGCACCACATTCTTATTTAGCCGCCACGTAGTGCCGCACATGATCAAACAGAAAAGCGGAACCGTTTTAATGCTATCATCAATGGCTGGAGTATACGGCTTTGCAGGCGAAGCGGTGTATTGCGCTACTAAATTTGCGCAGGTTGGTTTTGCGCAGGCTTTGGATAAAGAATTGCGTCCGCATGGAATTAAAGTAGGTGCTATTTGCCCGGGCGGTGTTAAAACTGAGTTTGCTTTGGGCACAGGTCGCACTGAAGAAGGTGTTGCACAATCAGAAATGTTAGAGCCCGAAGATGTTGCAGGCGCAGTGTTATTGGCTTGTACACAATCGTCTGGCTCACGCATCATCGAGATACAAATGCGTACCATGGCGGAAGCATTAGCTTAGTGATTAGAGATTAGTTAATCAGTGATTGGAATATAGGTTTGGCTGTTGTGTCAAACCTTTTTTGTTTAATGGTGATTCTTGGCATACAATCTGCTTTTGATTAGTATCAATTAGCAATCAAAAACATTATGAACAGCATTAATCAAGAACAACCTGAAGATAATTTTGAAAACCTGAGTGGCACTGAAGCGGTCACCAAATTAAAAGCCTTAGCTGAAGATGCTAAAACCTGCTTTTTTACTACTAATATAAAAACCGGACTGCCATCATCTGCCCGCCCAATGACCGTGCAGGAAGTGGATGACGAAGGAAACTTATGGTTTTTATTAGCCAACGACAGTAGCACTTATAAAGAACTTGAGCATGAGCCTTTGACGCAGCTATTTTTTCAGGGCTCAAAATATTCCGACTACCTGAATGTTTACGGTATTGTTAGCTTAAGCCGCGATGAGGAAAAAATAAAAAAATATTGGAACCCCATACTTAAAACCTGGTTTACCGAAGGACAGGATGACCCACGTATAGCCACCGTAAAAGTTGAACCAACCGAAGCCTATTACTGGGATAATAAACACGGCAATGCTGTAGCCTTTATCAAACAATTAGCCGGTGCAGCCATTGGTAAAACTTTGGATGATTCGGTAGAAGGGAAGTTGGAAGTTTAAACGGATAGAGTCAAGAAGCAAGAATCAGGAGTCAAGAAAGGAAAGTCTTAATTCTTAATTCTTGATTCTTATATCTATACTACCCCCGCCTTCTCCAACTCCAATTGCATTTCTTGTTGTATTTTAAGTGCCTCTGCACGAGCGGCATCGGCAAAGTCTTCTCCGTTGGACGCATAGATGATGGAGCGGGAGGCATTTACAATCAATCCACAATCTTTGGTTATTCCGTATTGGCAAACATCAGCTAAGCTACCACCTTGTGCGCCAACGCCGGGTACCAGTAAAAAATTATCGGGGGCGTATTGGCGTATGGCAGTAAATTCGGTGCTTTTGGTAGCGCCAACTACGTACATTATTCTGTCTGCTCCGGCCCAGCTGTTTGCTTTTTTAATAACAGCTTCATATAAAAAACCATTTTCGGTAGTTAAGTATTGAAAATCTTTACTGCCCACTGATGAGGTAAGCGCCAGTAATATGATCCATTTATCTTCGTAAGCTAAATAGGGGGTAACACTGTCATTACCCATATAAGGGGTGATCGTAATCGCATCAAAGCTCATACCTGATGATGCTTCATCAAAAAAAGCACGGGCATATTTGTCTGAGGTATTACCTATATCGCCGCGTTTGGCATCAATAATATTAAGGGTGTTTTTTGGCAGATATTTCCAGGTGGCTATCAGGCTTTGTAAACCTTTTACACCATACGCTTCGTAAAAAGCAGCATTAGGTTTGTAGGATACACATAGATCTTGCGTTGCATCAATTATCCGTTTATTAAATTCAAAGATAGGGTCGGGATAGCTTTTTAAAAACTCAGGTATCTTATCTATATCTGTATCTAAGCCAACGCATAAAAATGATTTTTTTTGTTTGATCTGATCTATTAATTGCTGGCGAGAAATCATGAAAGGATATTTTATTTATTTGAATGATCAAAAAAACTAAAAAATAATTTAAGTGTTAACGTAATAAAGATATTTTTTTAAAGTTTTGATAATTTAAATTAATTAACTAAAATTGTATCGTTTTCCAAATGAATTTTTCTTGCGCTAAAGAAACAATTTAAAATCCACGTTATTTATTATTAGTTACCTGGTTTAGATAGTCCGAAGCAAGCTGCAAATTAAATTTCTTTCAAAATTTCAAATAAATATTTCTATTCATAACCAACTGGATGGGGTTAAATAAAATAAAATGGGCTCACAGCCATTTAAAAATATAATATTCTAAGTAAAAAATCTTTTTGAACTATAATTCATATCATGTCTGATACAACCGAATTGAACGACAAACTCGTTTCTGAGTTGCGCGAAATTGCCAAAAGTTTAGGTATTGCCGAAGCTGACGAACTAAGAAAGCCACAGCTAATAAGCAGTATTGTTGAACAACAACAATTAATTGAGGCCGCCCGGGCTCAGCAAACAACTGTTGAAAATAACTATGCCGAAAAAGGTGCCCCCGTTGCCCAAAGCAACGATAAAATACGTAAACAACGTACGCGTACTATAAAAAGCAGTACTACACCACGTGTTGAAGTACCATTGGACGATACCAATTTGTTTGACCTGCATGATGAACCTGTGGTTGAAGAAACTGAGGATGATGAGATAACTACCCAAATCCAACCGGTGGCAGAAGAGCAACAAGAAGGTGAGCCGGTTGCTAAAATAGAAGAGCGTGCACCCGAGGCCCGCACTCCTAAATTTGACCGCGAGCGTCGTGTAAACAACACAGGCAACGGTCAGGCAAAAAACCAGGAGCCCGCCATTAACATGGATTTTGATAATGTCATTGTAAACGAAGGCGTATTAGAGATAATGCCCGATGGTTACGGTTTCCTGCGCTCATCTGATTATAACTATTTAACATCTCCTGATGATATTTATGTATCACAGTCGCAAATAAAATTATTTGGTTTAAAAACCGGCGATACCGTTCGCGGTAGCATACGCCCGCCAAAAGAAGGCGAAAAATATTTCCCATTGGTACGTGTAGAGGCCATTAACGGCCGTATACCTGCCGAAGTGCGCGACCGCGTACCATTTGATCACTTAACACCACTTTTCCCATCTGAGAAATTAAGCTTGTTTACTGATCCGGGTAATTATTCAACCCGTATCATGGACCTGTTCTCGCCGATAGGTAAGGGGCAGCGTGGTTTAATTGTGGCACAGCCTAAAACAGGTAAAACCATGTTGTTGAAGGACGTAGCCAACGCTATAGCTAAAAACCACCCCGAAGTTTATTTGATCATTTTATTGATCGATGAGCGTCCGGAAGAGGTTACAGATATGGCCCGCAGCGTACGTGCCGAAGTAGTATCATCAACCTTTGATGAACCTGCCGATCGTCACGTAAAAATTGCCAATATAGTTTTAGAGAAAGCAAAACGTATGGTAGAATGTGGTCATGATGTAGTTATCCTGTTAGATTCTATTACCCGTTTAGCGCGTGCTTACAATACAGTAGCACCTGCATCAGGTAAAATATTATCAGGTGGTGTGGATGCAAATGCTTTACACAAGCCAAAACGTTTTTTTGGTGCCGCCCGTAACATTGAGGATGGCGGCTCATTAACCATTATCGCTACCGCGTTAACAGAAACAGGTTCAAAAATGGACGAGGTTATTTTTGAAGAGTTTAAAGGTACCGGTAACATGGAGCTGCAGTTGGATCGTAAATTATCTAACAAACGTATATTCCCGGCTATTGATATTACGGCTTCAAGTACCCGTCGTGACGACTTGTTGCTAGAGCGCGATAACTTACAGCGTATATGGATACTGCGTAATCACCTGGCGGATATGAATTCACAGGAGGCAATGGAGTTTTTACAGAGCCAGATACGCGGTACAAAAACCAACGAAGAGTTTTTGGTATCCATGAACTCATAATTTAGTATTATTATATTAAGGGTTGTAAAGGCTGAAATATTTGGATTTCACACTTTTACAACCCTTATTGCGTTATAACTAGTATTACTCTTAAACCATCCTTATTGATTTATTAATATAATAAATTTACCTTCACGCTGAAAATGAGGAAGCGCGTAAAAAAACATGTCCCTAATGCCATTACCTGTGCTAATTTGTTTAGCGGGTGCGTGGGTATTGTTTTTGCCTTTCAGGGAGAACTAATAGTTGCGGCGTATGCTGTATTGTTAGCCGCCATCTTTGATTTTTTTGATGGATTTGCCTCTCGTGTATTACAATCATTCTCGGGCATAGGTAAAGAACTTGACTCATTAGCGGATATGGTGAGTTTTGGAGTTTTACCTTCGGTGATATTGTATCAATTGTTTTTGCAGGCGCCCCAAATTGATAAGGTTAGTCCCTATCTAAACTTTATTGCCTTTTTAATACCTGTTTTCTCGGCTTTAAGGCTTGCAAAGTTTAATACCGATACTAGGCAAGCCGAAATATTTATCGGCCTTCCAACGCCCGCAAATGGCATGCTGATAGGGTCGTTCCCATTAATTATGGATCAGTATCCTAATTTGAACAGGTATATTCTTAATCCTTATGGTTTATCAGCCTTCGCCTTAATAATGTGTGGCTTACTGGTAGCAGAAATGCCGCTGATGTCGCTCAAATTCAAGAACCGCAATTTCAATAAAAATATTTATCGTTATTTACTGCTGTTGTTCTCGGCAATATTGATACTATTTTTTAAATTTGCCGCCGTGCCGGTGGTGATACTTTTCTACATCGTACTATCTGTAATTCAATTTAAAATAGCAAATGACAACATTCCAGGCTGAAATAGACGTAATGCCCAAAAAAGAAATACTTGACCCACAAGGAAAAGCGGTAACCGGAAGTATGAAAAATTTAGGCCTGGCCGAAATTCAAAACATCCGCATTGGCAAACATATTACGCTGCAAATTGAAGCCGAAAATGCCGAGGTAGCTCACGCTAAGGTTGACGAAGCCTGTAAAAATTTATTGGCCAACCTGATTATGGAATCTTATACGTTTAAAATAGCGCAGGTTTAAAGCCTGGCTTTTGCTTCTTCCTGTATTTGTATTAGGGCAGGTAGGTTTGCGTTAACAATTGTTTTTACTTCTTGTAATTTAGCGTTAGCCTCACCTGCATTCATGGTGCCGGTTTTACAACCACTTTCAATTTGCTGAATAAGTGCCTGTGTATTTAGCATGCCAAAAAAGCCAAGCGTAGCTTTTAATTTATGCGCAGCGGCACCGGCTGTGGGCAAATCGTTCGCGGCAATACCTGTCTCAATTTCTTGTAAAATGACCGGGGTTTGCTGCATAAACATATCAATAGTATCTACAATAAATTCATCACTGCCATCAGCAATTTCATTTAATAGGGATAAGTCAAGATCTTGGTTGGTATAGTCTGCCATGTATAAATTGAATTATTCAAAATTAAAATTTTTTAACAATCAAGTTGTCGTTTAGTTCACTTTTGAGCTGTAAAATGTTTTTATCTAATAAGGGATGAATAAAATCGGGTGCAATTTCTGCCAGCGGTTGTAAAGTAAACCTGCGTTTATGTAATTCGGGGTGGGGTATTTTAAGTTCAGGCTCATCTATCAATGCGTCCCCATAAAATAAAATATCTATATCAATTATCCGTGGCCCCCATTTCTCTTCGCGTACACGACCTATTTTCCACTCAATATTTAATACGCTTTGCAATATGGCTTGCGCCGGTAATTGGCTTTGTATTAATATAACCTGGTTAAGGTAATCCGGCGAATCGGCCTTTCCCCATGATTGTGTTTCATAAATGGCAGAGTGATTAATTATAGGTGCAATTTCGTCTTCAATACACTCAATGGCTTGTTGTAAATGCAATTTTCTGTCGCCCAAATTGCTTCCTAATAGCAAAAAAACATTAACCATTTGTTGTAACAATTATTATATTGAAGGCTCTTAATATTATACCTGTGTATTTATTAAGTTTGCATAGATATAAATATTATAATACTAAATGAAACAATTCTTCAAATTTGTTCTGGCTACTATAGTCGGGTTATTTTTTACGCTTATAATCATCTTCTTTTTTATTGTGGGGATAATAGCGGCAGCCGGCGGCGAGAAAACTACAAATGTTGAAGCAAACTCCATTTTACATATTCAGTTTACCAAAGAAATAGCCGAACGTACACCCGAAAATCCATTAAAAGACGTACCGTTTTTAGGGATAGGTGATGATAAAAATATTGGATTGAATGATATTTTAGCTAATATTAAAAAAGCTAAAACAGATAATAATATTAAAGGTATTTTTTTAGACGAGAGCCAGTTAAACGCAGGCGAAGCAACTATAGAAGAGATACGTAACGCACTAATAGATTTTAAAAGATCAGGCAAGTTTGTTATTGCTTACTCAGAAATATATACGCAGGGTTTTTACTACCTGGCATCGGTGGCTGGTAAGGTTTACATTAATCCTAAAGGCATATTTGAATTTGGCGGGTTTAGTTCACAAATAACCTTTTTAAAAGGTGCGTTGGATAAGTTAGGAATTGAAGCGCAAATTATAAAGGTAGGTACTTATAAAAGCGCGGTTGAACCTTACGTGCTAACCAAAATGAGCGATGCCAACCGCCAGCAAGTAACTTCCTATTTGGGTTCGTTGTATGATCATTTTTTAACCCGTATAAGCGTTAGTCGTAAAGTAAATAAAGATAGCCTGTTCAATTATGCTAATAACCTGCTGATACAGGAACCGGAAGACGCTCTGAAATACAAATTGGTTGACGGTTTAAAATACAAAGACGAGATATTACTAGATGTAAAAAACAGGTTGGGTATTGATATTAAAAAGGATATCAAAAGCATTGAAATAGAAGATTACACCCATACTACTACCAAAGTTGATGTAGAAAAAACCAGCCCGGCTGACGGCCGCATTGCGGTTATATATGCTACCGGCGAAATATCAGGCGGTGAGGGCAATGATAATAACATCGGGTCTGAAACTACCTCAAAAGCTATACGCAAAGTTAGATTGGATAAAAAAGTTAAAGCGGTAGTATTGCGGGTAAATTCACCGGGCGGCAGTTCACTGGCATCAGATGTGATTTGGCGCGAGGTAATGCTAACCAAAAAAGTAAAACCTGTAATTGTGTCCATGGGTGACGTTGCGGCCTCTGGGGGCTACTATATTGCCTGTGCGGCCGATTCTATCATCGCGCAGCCAAATACTATAACTGGCTCAATAGGTATTTTCGCGGTGTTACCCAACTTGCAAAAACTATTTAATGATAAACTGGGTGTAACGTTTGATGGTGTTAAAACAGGTAAATACGCCGATTTAGGCGATATGAGCCGCCCACTTACCAATGAAGAAAAGGCCATCCTGCAAAAGCAGGTTAACCGTGGCTATGATGACTTTACCAAAGCAGTAGCTGCGGGCCGCCATAAAACACAGGAGTATATTAACACTATTGGCCAGGGCAGGGTATGGACAGGCGAGCAAGCCCTGAAAAACGGATTGGTTGATAAGTTGGGCAATATGGATGACGCAGTTAAATTAGCCGCTAAAATGGCCAAACTGAAAGATTATAAACTGGTTACCTATCCTGAGCAAAAAAGCATATTCAGTGCATTAGGAATGGATATCAGCGCGCGTGTAAAAGCCAGTATCCTGCAATCAGAACTTGGTGAAAACTTTAAATATTATCAGCAAATAAAAGGTATAACCCAAATGATGCGCACGCCGCAGGCCAGGATGGAGTATGATGTGGTGGTGAGGTAGCATATAGTTCATGGTTCATGGCCAATTGCTAATCAACCATTACTATGAACCATGAACTAACAAAAACCTTTTGTATTTTTATCGGGTTAAACCATTATGGAAAATAAACCCATTGCCCGTACGCTTCGCCTGCTGTCGCAACTCATGGAACTGCATGAGGTAAATCCTTTTAAAATAAAATCAATAGCCAATGCTGCCTTTAAGGTAGATAAACTGCCTTTCAAAATATCCGGCAAAACTGTTGATGAAATGGAGAAGATAGATGGCATAGGTAAAAGCGTTGCCGCCAAGGTTAACGAGTTGGTGCAAACCGGTACCATGGCCGAATTGGAAGATCTGTTAGCTGCAACCCCTCCGGGAGTAGTGGAGATGATGAAGATAAAAGGCATCGGTGCTAAAAAGGTAGCTACCATTTGGCGCGAGATGGAGATTGATAATGTGGGAGAGTTGTACTATGCCTGTAACGAGAATCGCCTGATTGAAGCTAAAGGTTTTGGCCTGAAAACCCAGGAAGAGATACGCAAGGCTATTGAGTTTAGTATGGCCAGCAATGGCAAATTTCTATACGCTCAAATTGAGGATGATGCACATGCTTTGCGCGACCAGCTAAGAGGCGTTTTTGTGGGCGCACTGGTTGATTTTGCAGGAGAGTTTAGGCGCTTATGCGAAATTGTTACCGAATTGGTATTTGTATTAGGTAGCCGCGACCAGGAAATGGCGATTAGCACAGTTTTAGAATCCGACTTTATATGCAAGATGAAGGACGAGGGTTGTGGGCATATCAGCGGCGAACTGGAAAATGGATTGAAGGTGAGCATTTACTGTGTAGAGAAACGGTATTTTTATAGGGAACTTTTTATTCGTACAGGTAATGAAGAGTTTACAACCACTGTTTTAAAAGATATAGATGAAGGTGTTGATCAACCAGATAGCGAAGAACTGATATTTGTGAAAGCAGGAATTGAATTTATCAATCCGGAATTGCGCGAGGGAACTGCTTTTATTGGAAGGGCCAGGGAAAATAAACTACCGCAGCTGATAAGTTACCATGACCTTAAAGGCGCACTACATAATCACAGTACATGGAGCGATGGCGTAAATACCGTTGAAGAAATGGCACTGTATTGCCGTGATGAACTTAAACTACAATACCTGGGCATGTGCGATCATAGCAAGAGCGCCTTTTATGCAAAAGGCTTAAGCATTGAACGTGTTTTACAACAGCAGGAAGAAATAGATCATCTGAACAAAAAACTGGATGGGTTTCATATTTTTAAGGGTATCGAGTCTGATATTTTAAATGATGGCTCGTTGGATTACCCGGATGAGATATTACAGCGGTTTGATTTTATAGTAGCATCGGTACACACTAACCTGAAAATGACAGTGGAAAAGGCTACCGAACGCCTAATAAAGGCCATTGAAAATCCATATACTACTATTTTGGGCCACCCAACCGGCAGGTTGCTATTAAGCCGTAATGGTTATACTATTGACTATAAAAAAGTTATTGATGCTTGCGCGGCCAATAATGTGATCATAGAAATTAACGCCAATCCTCTGCGTTTGGATCTGGATTGGCGCTGGCACCAGTATGCTTTAGATAAAGGTGTTTGGCTATCCATTAACCCGGATGCACACCGTAACGAGGGCTTTTTAGATATGAAATATGGCGTATTAGCTGCCCGAAAAGGAGGTTTATACAAAGAAAGATGCTTAAATGCCTTATCATTGCAGGAAATTAAAAATGTATTTGATCTGAAAAGGTCAAAAAAATAGAATTACACATGGTTATTGAGCAACTGCACGATCATCAAAATACATTACAAAAGGTAATTGACACGCTGGTGCCCGATATTGAGACCGCTTGCGAATTAATTACCAACGCCATAAAAAGCGGCAATAAAGTTTTATTGGCCGGCAATGGCGGCAGCGCGGGTGATGCCCAGCATATTGCTGCTGAGTTAACCGGACGATTTGTAAAGGACCGTAAAGCATTACCGGGTATAGCGCTCAGCACGGATACTTCGGCTATCACATCTATTGCTAATGATTACGGGTACGACTTTGTTTTTGCGCGCCAGGTAGAGGCATTCGCCCAACCGGGCGATTTATTTATAGCTATCTCAACCAGTGGCAACAGCCCGAGTATCATCAACGCTATACAAACTGCAAAAGAGAAAAACTGTAAAGTTTTAGGACTGTCCGGTAGGGATGGCGGTAAAATGAATGGTATCTGCGATCTGAATATTGTTATCCCCTCTGAAACTACTTCCAAAATACAGGAAATGCATATTTTAATAGGGCATATATTATGTACCGCGGTTGATAATATATTTTAATTAAATAATGAGAACCGATCTGGAACAATCCCTACTAAATAAAATAACTGATCTCCCATCGCTTAAAACTCAAATAAGCACATGGAAAGTTGAGGGAAAGAAGGTGGTTTTTACCAATGGTGTTTTTGATTTGTTGCATATTGGCCATATCACTTATTTAGCTAAGGCCGCAGAACTAGGGGATAAGCTGATAATCGGGCTAAACTCTGATGCATCGGTAAAACGTATTAAAGGTGATGACAGACCAGTGAACGATCAAAATAGCCGTGCCATGTTATTAGCCGCGTTGTTTTTTGTAGATGCAGTAGTTGTGTTTGAAGAAGACACACCGCAGCAATTAATTACGGCATTATTACCCGATATTTTAGTGAAAGGTGCTGATTATGCTATTGAAAATATTGTGGGTGCCAAAGAAGTTATGGCAAATGGTGGAGAGGTAAAAACTATCAACTTTGTGGATGGCTATTCATCAACCTCAATAATTCAAAAAATAAAGGATAGAGTGGGTAAATAGGTATCTTTGAGTTTTATAAATTTTATATGTTTAGTAAGAAGTGCAATAATATATTTGAACAAGCCGTAGCCGATTATCACCAGTTTAATGATATTGACAGAGTTTGTCTTAGTCCTTATCAACGAGGTACTGTAGACAATGTATTATATAATAAATGCTGGATAGATACCGCGCAATGGCACATGGAAGATGAGATACGTAACCCATCTATTGATCCTGCCGAGGCCCTGTTATGGAAACGCCGTATTGACAAATCAAACCAGGACCGTACCGATATTGTAGAGGAGCTGGATACGTTCTTTTTCCATAAATACAAAGATATTCAACCTAAACCAACTGCACGCATCAACACTGAAAGCCCTGCATGGGCGATTGACCGCTTATCTATCCTGGTGCTAAAAATATGGCATATGCGAGAGGAAACCCTGCGTACTGATACTGATGCATCACAATTAGAAAAATGCAGCCAAAAGCTGGCAATTTTATTGCAGCAACAGGTAGATCTATCCCTGGCAATTGATGAACTATTAGCCGATATTGAACAAGGCGATAAATACATGAAGGTTTACCGCCAAATGAAAATGTATAATGACCCGGCGCTTAACCCGGTTTTATACGGTAAAAAGTAAATGGAAGGCAACAAGCACCTGCTGGTTATGCGTTTTTCGTCAATGGGCGATGTGGCCATGACGGTGCCTGTAGTAAAAGCCTTACTTGATCAAAACCCCGAACTTACAATCACTTATGTTTCGCGCCCTGCATTCGCGGAGTTTTTTGCGGGTATACCAAGGTTAGTTTTTTTTGCCGCCGATCTTAAAAATGACTATGATAGTTTTGCCGGCTTATTAAAGCTAAAGAGCCATCTGCAAAAAAATACTAGGTATAACGCGATTGCCGACCTGCACAATAGCCTGCGTACGAAAATTTTGCGCAACCTTTTCCGCTTTAACGGAATAACGGTTAAATATGTAAATAAGGGCCGTGCCGAAAAGAAGCTGTTAACGCGTTTCCCTTATAAAGTGCTTAAGCCTTTAAAGCGTACGCATGAACGTTATGCAGATGTTTTTAGAGAGTTAGGATTTAAGGTGGAATTGAATTATCAATTGGTAAACGATCCTCAACCATCAACTCAAGAAATAACTGCTGTTACAGGAGTAAAAGACACGGCCTGGATAGGTATTACCCCATTCGCGCAATATAAAGGCAAAACCTATCCCATTGAAAAGATGGAGGAGGTGATCAACGCACTAAGTACCCAAAATGTAAAAGTTTTTTTATTTGGCGGATCGCCGCTTGACCAGGAAATATGCGCCGGGTGGGAAGCTAAATACCCTAATGTAATATCAGTTATACGCAAACTGAATATGCAACAGGAACTGGTGCTAATAAGCCAGTTAAATGTTATGCTGAGTATGGATTCGGCAGGGATGCACCTGGCATCTTTAAGGGGCACGCCTGTAGTATCAATATGGGGGGCAACACACTATTATGCGGGCTTTTTGGGTTATGGCCAATCTGAAGATAATATTGTTGCCGATGATATAGAATGCCGCCCATGCTCGGTTTATGGTAATAAACCGTGTTTCCGTAAAGATTACGCTTGTTTGTATAATGTGCAGCCACAAACTGTGGTTAATAACTTGCTGAAATTTGTTTAGTAAACAACACGAGGTAATTGATGTTAATTCATAAACCTGCTATGAAAAAACTATTGCTGATACGCCACGCCAGGGCCACCCATGAAACCGGGTTTATAGATTTTGAACGCCCCTTGCAGGAGTCGGGTTTACAGGATGCCGCTATTATGGCGGGTAGGTTGAAAGATAAGGACCTGTTGCCGCAGTTATTGGTTGCCAGCCCTGCATTGCGTACGTTATCAACTGCCAATGTTTTTTCGCAGCATTTATCTATACCTCAAGTGCAAACCGATAGGACTATTTATGAAGCTACCAGAACTGAACTGGTAAAAGTGGTTAATGCTCTCCCTGATAATTATGATTTTATTGCATTAGTGGGTCATAACCCGGGCATGAGCGATCTGCTTTTTTACCTAACCGGACAATTGCAGGAGGTACCCACCTGTGCCATGATGCTGATTGATTTTGATATAGATAGTTGGATGGAGATAATTGAAGATAGCGGCAAACTGGTATTTTACGATTATCCTAAAAGCTAAAGTAAATTAATTAAGGTTTATTATAAATATTATTATCATATTTATTAACCTTATTACAACTCATGAAAATTATACGTTACCTGATTATAATATTAGTGTTATGCGACTTGTTGTATAGTTTTATCCTATCATTAAACCCCATCAGAAATATCGGTGTTTATAATATAAGCACGGATGTTTTTGTAAAAGAAACTAAAATTAATGGTCTAACTTATAACAACGAAAAGATAAAAATAACTGCTGATAGTATCAGTAATTTTTTGTTTTTAAACAATGGTAACGGTAATACTTCATTTACAACAGTAACATTAGGGTTAATAATATTTGTATTGGTCATCCTTTTATTATTCGGTAACGATTTAATAAGGATTAAAATTTATAAATCACATTTGGTACCTTTTTTTATAGGATTGCTTATTTGCTCGGCTATAATTAGTTGGTATTTTACAAAATCTTTTGTAGATACTGTAGGCACCGGGGTGGTAAACTACAAATACCAATTTAGTCTTGATTGGTTGTTTACCCTGTTCATTGGCATAGACGTAGTTAGGCGATTTAAACATGAAATTGATGAGCGCAACCTGCAGGTTGAGTTAGACAGATTGTCGCAGCAATAACTCTGCAATCGCAATATCTTCAGGAAAGGTAATTTTAATATTGCGGTAATCTCCGTTTATCAGTTTGATGGCTATTCCCGTTTCTTCAACTACGCTGGCATCATCAGTAAACTTAGCATTATAATCCTGCTCATAGGCTTTTTTTAGCTGCGCGAATTGAAAAGTTTGCGGTGTTTGTACCAGGTAAATCTCGTCCCTGATCAAACTTGTAGATATTTCATTTTTAACCTGACGTATAGAATCACGGCTTTTAACCGCAACAACCGCGTTGCCATGCTCTGCAGCCTGAATGTAGGAGTTGTCTATAATTTGCTGGCCCGTTAGTGGCCTTACGGCATCATGTACGGCAATAATAGCGTCATTAGCAGTAATGGTATCTAAGCCGTTTTTAACAGAATGGAAGCGGGTTTTACCACCGCTTACTACTTTGTGCGGGGTATCAAAATTATACTGCTTGCATAATTCACGCCAATAAGCTATTGCATCAGCAGGAAGAACCAGGATAATTTTAGGTTGAGATTTTGATTGGTAAAATGCCTGTATAGTATGCATTAAAACAGGTAAACCATTTAGCAGCAAAAACTGCTTGGGTATGGTGGCCTGCATCCGGCTGCCTGAGCCGCCCGCTACTATGATGGCATAACAGATTTGAGATTTGAGATTTGAGATTTGAGACATAGTTATGCTTTGCAAACCGATTTATTAAAGTTAATCATCTTGATAATATTGGTAAAATAAAAAATGTGAGACCGTTTAATCAATCTCACATTTAATATCTCAAATCTCACATCTACTATATAATCAGCATGGCATCGCCATAGCTGTAAAAGCGATATTTCTCTTTTATAGCAACTTCGTAAGCGTTCATTACGTTTTCGTAACCGCCAAATGCAGATATCATCATTAACAAAGTAGACTCCGGTGTATGGAAGTTAGTGATCATAGAGTTAGCTATGCTAAAATCATACGGCGGGAAAATAAATTTGCTGGTCCAGTCGTTAGCTGCTTTTAAAGTTTTATTTGCAGATACGGCCGATTCAATAGCACGCATAGATGTAGTACCAACAGCACAAATACGTTTTTTACGTTCAATACCCCTGTTTACAATATCGGCTTGTTTTTGCTCAATAATAAACTGCTCCGAATCCATTTTATGTTTGGTCAGATCTTCTACCTCAACCGGGCGAAAAGTACCTAAACCAACATGTAGCGTAACCTCGGCAAATTCAACTCCTTTAAGTTCAAGGCGTTTCATTAGCTCGCGGCTAAAGTGTAAACCAGCGGTAGGAGCAGCAACAGCGCCTTCGTGCTTGGCAAATATGGTTTGGTAGCGTTCTTTATCCTCTTCAGTAGCTTTACGCTTAATATATTTAGGCAGTGGTGTTTCGCCCAATATTTCCACGTTACGGCGAAACTCTTCGTCGGTACCGTCAAACAAAAAGCGTATAGTACGGCCACGTGAAGTGGTATTATCAACAACTTCGGCAATTAACAGATCATCATCACCAAAATACAATTTATTACCCACGCGTATTTTACGGGCCGGATCAACCAACACATCCCATAACCGAAGCTCTTTATTTAATTCTCTCAATAAAAACACCTCGATAGTTGCACCGGTTTTTTCTTTATTACCGTACATACGTGCCGGAAACACTTTTGTATTGTTAAGGATCATTACATCCTTGTCATCAAAATAATCAAGAACGTCTTTAAATACTTTATGCTCAATTTTACCTGAATCGCGGTGTAAAACCATTAAACGTGATTCGTCGCGAACGTCAGAAGGAGAGTGTGCAATTAATGATTCGGGTAAATTGAATTTAAATTGAGATAATTTCATGCTTATATATATGAATTTTCAGGGCGCAAATGTATGCAATTTTTTTAGCAATAAGTTAACAGATAATCAGGGTATTTGTGTTGCTTTGCCAATATATAATTAATTTTTTGCACCTTGTAACTCATAAGGTACATTCATGTCTAATATACACACGATATGATATTTTTAAAACTTTTTAGGGAAAGCTTTCTATTTGCGTATGATGCCTTAAGGCAAAACAAGCTGCGTACCCTGCTTTCTTTATTAGGCGTTACTATTGGTATATTTACTATTATAGCAGTTTTTTCGGCAGTTGATACGCTGCGTGATAACTTGCAAAAAAGCGTAAATAAACTAGGTAGTAATAGTATATATATAGAAAAATGGCCGTGGGTTGCTGATGGCGAATACCCTTGGTGGAAATATATGCAACGCCCGGTATCCAAAATAAGGGATTTTAAAGAATTGCAAAGCCGCAGCCAAACAGCGCAAGCCATATCCTACGAAATAAACATTGATAGCCGTACTATAAAGTATAAAAGTAATACAGTTGACGGTGCAACTATTTTTGGCGCCACACAAGACCATAATAAAACCTGGAACTTTGATTTTGAAGAGGGTAGATACTTTACAGATATCGAATCGCGCACAGGCGCACCTGTAGCCATATTGGGCCATGAAATATATGATAATCTGTTCCCGGGTGTGTCTGCTATTGGTAAGCAAATAAAGGTAATGGGTAAGTATGTTACTATTATTGGTGTGTTTGCAAAAGAGGGTCAGGATATGCTGGGCCTATCTAATGATAAACAAGTATTAATTCCGCTTAATTTTGCCCGTACCGTACTGGATGTGCAAAATGAAAAGTATAACCCGTCAATTGTTGTTAAAGGTAAAGACGGTGTACCATTAGAAGAAGTAGAAGGGGAGTTAAGAGGCATGATGCGATCCATAAGAAGTTTAAGGCCCGGCGAGGATGATAACTTCTCTCTAAATAAAATAAGTTTACTATCAGATCAATTAGATATATTATTTGCAGTAGTAAATATTGCAGGCGCAATTATTGGCCTGTTCTCTATACTGGTAGGAGGCTTCGGTATTGCTAATATTATGTTTGTGTCAGTAAAAGAGCGCACCAACATTATAGGTATCCAAAAATCATTGGGTGCAAAAAATTACTTTATATTATTACAATTCTTAATTGAATCTATTATTCTTTGTTTATTAGGTGGATTAATAGGATTATTATTGGTATACGGCGGTACATTTGTAGTTAAATGGGCCTGGGATGTTGCCATCGTATTATACCTTAAAAATGTGATTATAGGTATTGGTACATCAGTTGCCATTGGTATAATTTCAGGTATTATACCAGCATATTCAGCATCAAAGCTTGATCCGGTAGAGGCGATAAGGACTAATTAACGGAGTGATTTCCATTAACCTTATGGAATTTAGATATTTTTTCAAAGAAGATACCCGGTACAAAAGGTTTTGTTAAGTAATCGCTCATACCTGCCTCTAATGCTTTGGCATAGGTTTCAGGCATAGCATCAGCAGTAAGCGCAATAATTGGCAGGTGAGGATGTAATATTTTAATGATTTTGCTGGCCTCAAACCCATCCATTACGGGCATTTGCAGATCCATGATGATAACATCATAAGGTTTCATATTTACCATATCAACAGCTATTTGTCCATCCAGCGCCTCATCAACATTGGCTTGCCATTTTCTTAAAAATTTAGAGGCGATAAACAGGTTCATTTTATTGTCATCAACAATGAGTATGTTCATTCCATGTAAATTAAGCATGGTGGTATCCTCAGTAGCAGGCACCAGGTCTTCTTTTTGCGGAAGCATATAAGATAAGGAGAATGTAAACTGAGTGCCTTTATCCAATTCGCTTATAACGTATATATTGCTTTTATGTAATTCAATTAAACGTTTTGTAATAGCCAACCCTAAACCGGTACCACCGGTATGGCTATTAATAAACTGCGTTTCCTGCATAAAAGGATCAAATATCATTTTTAGGTTTTTATCGGCTATGCCTATTCCTGTATCCGTAATTGTAAATTTGATGCTAACCTGTGTAGTATCTTCCGACTCTTTATCCATGCTGAAAGTGATTTTTCCTTTGTGGGTAAATTTAACCGCGTTGCTTATCAGGTTATTCAATATCTGACTAAGACGCATTTGGTCGCCCAATACAAATTGTGGGATAGCCTCGTCAATAGTTAATTCAATGTCAAGTTGTTTTTCAACAGCTTTAGGATTAAATGATTTCCTGATCTTATGTGCCAGTAAGTGGATATCAAACAAGTTGTCGTTTAATTCCAGCTTACCAGCCTCTATTTTATTATAATCTAAAATATCATTGATAATACCTAACAGGTTCTCGCCCGAAAATTTGAGTATATTTAAATACTCCATTTGTTCGGGTTTTGGATCTTCGCTTAATAGCAAATTTGTAGTGCCAATAACCGCATTCATTGGTGTGCGTATCTCATGGCTCATAATTGATAAAAACTCGGATTTGAACTCTGATGCCTTTTCAGCAATTTCTTTAGCATATATTAATGCTTCGGTAGCTTTTTGCTGGTCAGTAATATCTTCACCAATGCTGGTAGTTTCTTTTATCAGACCATATTCATCATACGTAACAGTGTTTTGCCAGCTAATTATCCGCTGCTCGCCACTACGGCAAATTACAGGGTTAATGTATTGTGGTTTTACAGCATTGTCTGTTAACCAACCCGCAATTACTGCCTTTTCACTTGAGGGTATAAAGTCGGTCCAGTTTTTACCCACTATCTGGCTTTGATCATACCCTAGCAAATTAGCCAGGTGATGGTTGCAAAAAGTAATTGTACCATTTTTATCTACTGATAAAGCCGCCAGCTTTATGGTTTCCAAAACCAATTTATATTTACTCTCTGATCGTTTAAAATCAATTTCAGCTTGTTTACGGTCGGTAATATCCTGTAATGTTCCTACAATTTTCCGTATGCTTCCATCTTCACGTTTAATAAGCTTACCAACTATTATACTTACATATTTTATTTTTCCGCTGTTAGTAATAATTCTAAAAACACAAGTGTAATTATTAATAACCTGCACACTTTTTAAAAAGTGTTGTAATATAAATTTATCGTGTTGGTGTATATGCTTTAATAATAGTTTTATCACACTATACTCTCCCGCCAATTGTTGGTCAACTTCGCCGGTATGCGCTATTTCGTCAGACCATTTAATTATTTTTAATGTAGTATCCCAGTTCCAGTTACCAATTTTGGCTATTGTTTGTGCCTCAATTAATTCGTTACGGCCTATTTTAACAGCTTTTTCTGCTAATCTGGTTTCGGTAACATCTTGTATAATACCATGTATACGAGTGATTTTACCCTCATTATCTAATAACAGATCGCCGGTAATAACTTTAATGTATTTTAAATCGCCATTAGGGGTAATTAAACGGTGTTCATGTTGTTTAATCGGAGAGGTAGTGATATCTGCCAGGTATTGCGCGTAACTATCTATATCATCCGGATGAACCAGGCTCTTATAATAATCATATTTACCAGTTCCATCAGGTATATTATTTATATCTAAAATGGAAAATAAACTAGCCGACCAATAGCTTTCGTTTGTTTTAAAATCATACCACCAATTGCCAATTTTTGAAATATGCTGTGCTTCAAGCAATAAAAGTTCATTCTTTTTTAAAGCATCGGCATATTTTTTTTGTTCGGTTATGTCAGATACTGATGCGGATATACGTGAAAGATAGTTGCCTTGATTATCAAATACGGGAGTTAGCTTAGCCATGAAAAACTTACCACTCCCAAAAAAAGAAGCAAATTGAATAGTGGTAGGTTTACGATACTTAATAACATAGTCAAGGGCGTTATTGATTTTAGCGGCTCTTTTTTCACCTAAAACATCATTAGGCGTTTTGCCGATAAAGGTTGTAATATCAACCGGGTATGATATTAGTTTATTAAACCAGGCGTTTAGGCATATTTTGTCTTCATTACATTCAAATATGATATCGTTTAATGAATTAAGCAGCGCATTTAGTTCTAAATGGCTTTCAGGAAAAGCCTTATAATGATTACCTGCGGCATTTTTTAGTTGTTTATAATGTTTTATGGCTAAAACTATCATAATTGCCGTAAGCAATAAAGCTATCAGCAAAAGGTATATGTAAAAACTATATCTGTATTGAACTAAAAATGCAAACCGATGTGTATTGCCCATTATATAAGTGCTTTTTTAATAGTTTTTACATAAATGTGTAGAAATTATTATTAAAAGTTTGAATTTAATACATTTTTTTTACAATTCCTTAATCATCTTTACAGGTATTAGCCTCCAGATTTACTATATTTGTTGGATAAAATTTTTTTATCTATGTCATCTACAGCGCAACTCACCATTGATGGTAAAACGTACGAATTTCCGGTAATTGAAGGTACCGAAGGAGAAAAGGCAATTGATATTTCAAAATTGCGTGATCTATCCGGTTATGTAACCCTTGATGTTGGTTATAAAAATACCGGTGCCACCAGAAGTGCTATTACTTTTTTAGATGGCGAGTTAGGTATACTTAAATACCGTGGTTACCCTATTGAGCAACTGGCCGAAAAATCAACATTTATTGAAGTTGCTTACTTGTTGATATACGGTAATTTACCAACCGCTGATCAATTAAAGGCTTTTGAAAAGGAGTTGACGCACCATACGCTGATACACGAGGATATGAAAAAGTTTTTTGATGGGTTTCCATCAAATTCACACCCGATGGGGCAATTGGCATCATTGGTAAACTCATTATCTGCTTTCTACCCTGAATCATTAAAACCTAACCAAACTAAAGAGGAACTTAACCAAAGCATTATTAAAATGCTGGCTAAAATGACCACTATAGTTTCATGGATATACAAAAAATCATTGGGCCACCCCGTTATTTATCCTCAAAATAAATACGACTATGTGACCAACTTTTTGCACATGACCTTTGGCCAGCGTACTGAAGAAGTGGAAATTGATCCGGTTGTGGTTAGTGCTATGAACACCTTATTAATACTGCATGCTGATCACGAACAAAATTGTTCAACATCAACTGTGCGTATTGTAGGTTCGTCTGAGTCAAATATATATGCTTCGGTATCAGCAGGTATATCTGCATTATGGGGCCCGCTGCACGGTGGTGCCAACCAGGCAGTTATTGAAATGCTGGAGAAGATTAAAGCAGATGGCGGCGATACCGATAAATGGATAGCTAAAGCAAAAGATAAAAATGATCCGTTCCGTTTAATGGGCTTTGGCCACCGTGTTTACAAAAACTTTGACCCCCGTGCCAAGATCATTAAAAAAGCCTGCGATGATATATTAGAAAAATTAGGCATTGAAGACGAAGTATTGGAAATTGCTAAGCGCTTAGAAGAAGTAGCTTTAAAAGATCCATACTTTGTAGAGCGTAAACTATATCCAAATGTTGACTTTTACTCGGGTATAATTTACCGTGCATTAGGTTTCCCTACAGATATGTTTACTGTATTATTCGCTCTAGGTCGTTTACCGGGATGGATAGCACAGTGGAAAGAAATGAAAGAAAATAAAGAACCTATTGGCCGTCCGCGTCAAATTTATATAGGTGATGTGAATAGAAGCTTATAATTAAGCATATTTATTAAAAAACCGCTTCGTGTTACGGAGCGGTTTTTTTGTGCCCGGTTAAAACTATCAATACATTTTAATAGTTTTGAAATTACCCACATGACCATACAGGAAATATTAAAACAATATTGGAACCATGATGCTTTCCGACCCATGCAGGAGGATATTATACAATCTGTATTATTGGGTCATGATACATTGGCGTTGTTGCCTACGGGCGGTGGCAAATCGGTTTGCTTCCAGGTGCCTGCTATGGCTAAAGACGGGATATGCATCGTTATATCGCCTTTAATTGCCTTAATGAAAGATCAGGTAGAGAATCTGAAAGCAAAGGGTATTGAAGCTATAGCCATTGTATCAGGTATGGGTAAGCGTGAAGTAGATATAGCTTTAGACAATTGCATATACGGCCCCATAAAGTTTCTGTACCTGTCACCAGAGCGGTTATTGTCTGACCTGGTGCGTGAGCGCATTAAATACATGAACGTAAATTTAATAGCGGTTGACGAGGCGCATTGTATATCGCAATGGGGTTATGATTTTCGTCCGTCATATTTGCACGTGGCTGATCTACGCGAATCACATCCACAAGTACCTGTATTAGCTTTAACAGCTACGGCTACTGCCGAAGTTAGGGAAGATATACAGGAAAAACTGCTGTTTAAAAATCAACAGGTATTTCAAAAAAGCTTTGAGCGTAAAAACATAAGCTACGTAGTACAGCATACCGAAAATAAGTTTCGTAAGATGCTGGATATCGTTCATGGCGTAAAAGGTAGTGGTATAGTATACGTACGCAGCCGTAAAGAATGTGCCGAGATAGCTAAGTTTTATACGGATAATAAAATCACAGCCGATTATTATCATGCAGGCTTAAGCAGCGATGAACGATCAAAACGGCAGGAGAGTTGGAAAACTAATAAAACACAAATTATTGTTGCCACCAATGCTTTTGGGATGGGTATTGATAAACCCGACGTGCGTTTTGTGATACATAAAGATATACCCGAAAGCCTGGAGGCCTATTACCAGGAAGCGGGCCGTGCCGGGCGTGATGAAAGTAAAGCATATGCCGTTTTGTTATATAATCATCCCGACAGGTTAAGGCAGGAAAAGATATTTATGCTTAATTTCCCAACGGTTGAGGAGATAAAACTGGTGTATCATCAACTGGCTAATTATTATCAACTGGCATATGAGGCGGGTGAGGGCTTGAGTTTTGATTTGGATCTGGGCGATTTCTGCTCTCGCTTTAAGTTGGAGCCCATTAAAACATTGAACGCATTGAAATTTTTGGAGCAGGATGAATACCTGGCTTTTAATGAAAGTGTTTTTTTGCCTTCGCGATTAAGGTTTGAGGTACAGAACGAGGAGTTGTATAACTTCCAAATACAAAATAAAGGCTGGGATAAGTTTATTAAAACCCTGTTACGATCATACGGCGGTGCGTTTGAAAACTATGTGCGCATACGCGAGTATGATCTTGCCCGTCGTAGTAATATGAGCGTACAGCAAGTAATTGAAGGTTTAAATCAGTTGCAGGAGTTTAATATATTAAGCTATTTGCCTCAAAATGATAATCCGCAGGTTACCTACTTAAAATCACGGCAGCATGCTAATAATCTATATATTAACAAAGGTTATATTGAAGAACGCAAAGCTACCTATCTAAAAAAAATGGAAGCGGTATTTGCATACGCCCAACATAAAAAATGTCGCAGCCAAATGTTGTTAGCTTATTTTGACGAACCAAACGCTAATAAATGTGGCATTTGCGATGTATGCCTTGAAGAGAAGCGACAAAAAAACGCTATGGAGATTGGCGATGATATTACCACTGAACTGGTGCAGTTACTTACCGAATCGCCAATGGACCTGGATGCTTTAGTTACTTCGCTTAACACCGGCACCGAAAAGGAACGTATTGATACGATCCGTCTTTTGCTTGATGCCGGCAAGCTTAAATTTAACGGCGAGAAGTACTATTTGTAGTCTCCTGTTCATTACTTCATTTTCTTCCTGTTACAAAAAAACACATCCTGTTGGTCTATAAAATATGGGCGTTGGTAGTGAG
>CAZGBN010000020.1:0-50692 GCA_964524015.1 uncultured Mucilaginibacter sp.
TTAGTAGGAAACTACTAAGGCTTTTTTGTTAAGTGACCTTTTATTGCGAGGGGTTTACAATAAAGAAATATAGATAAGTTATTTTAGACATATAATTATATGCTAAAAATTAAGTCAATAGTATTCTTCCTGGCATTGCTGGTTACACTGGCTTCTGTTAATTCTATAGCTCAAACTAAGTTAAAGTACATTAATCTCCCCAAAGAAATTAATGACATAAACGAAGAATTTTCAGGCATCACCCAATTTCATAATCGGGTGTACCTGTTGCCGCAATACGGCGATCATAAAGAATCCAAAACAGAAGGAGAATTTAACATATACAGCCTGTTAGCCGATAGCGTTAACCGGGTGATCACAGGCAAGGATAGCACTTTAACAAATTATAAAATCCTCAAAGTTAAAAACCTAAATAAGCTACCCGCCATAGTCAAACAAAATTATCAGGGCTTTGAATCCATAACAATTGTGAACGGACAAGTTTACCTGGCAATGGAAACACCCACTATGCATTATTATTGCTATTTATTTAAAGGTGTTTTAGATACCATAAAAAATGAGATCAATTTGGATGTTACAAATTATGTATCGTTGAGAAGATACCCTTATATAGAAAATGCCGGTTTTGAGAGCGTAGCCTATCTGCCAAAAGAAAAAAAACTACTAGCTTATTATGAGTTTAACGGCATGCCCGGGGGTGGTATAGGGTATCTTGTCGACCTATTATTTAAAAGGAAACCACAGCAGATTAAAACCCCATTCCTTTATTTTAGAATAACGGATGTTGCTACTACAGCAACCGGTCAGATATACGGAATAAACTATCATTATAATGGCGATTATGATAATTATTTAAACAATGGGATATTAAAAAATAGAGAAGAAGATATTAAAAAAATCATTCCTGATTTAAAGGATAAACTCACAACACCAAACTATCTAAAAAATTACACCTACGCCCGTATTGTTACCTTAAAAAATTATAAAGATAATCAATGGCACCAAGTTGGTAGTTTTGATGGCGAAAAAAGAAACTGGGAGGGTATTACCCTATTTAATAAAGGCGCATTAATTATTACCGATGCCAACCGAAGTGAAAAACAGGTAAGCCGTTTCGCCTATATTGAATTTTAACTACAATCCCTTTTCAATAGCTTTATAAATGGCATCCTGTATGCGTGGGCGGATATGCAGGCTTGACAGCTTTTCGGTAACTTTTGGATTTACCCTGTTTGATAAAAATACATATACCAGGTTATATTTGGGGTCAACCCATACACAGGTGCCGGTATAACCGGTATGCCCGTAAGTTTGGTTGGATGCATATTCCGAAGGATATTTACGGTCAGTAATAGGATCCCATCTATCAAAACCCAATCCACGTCTACTTATGTTAGATTGTTTGGCTGTAAAAAGGTCAACAGTTTCAGGTTTAATATAAACCTCGCCACCATATGTACCTTTATTTAACAGCATCTGGTATAATATAGCCACATCATTAACGCTGCCAAATAACCCCGCATGACCTGCAACTCCGCCCATTAATGCCGCTGTTGGGTCATTTACATAACCATCCATTAAAACTTTACGATAAACCTGGTCGTTTTCTGTTGGGACAATTTGATTATTATTAAACTTTTGCAATGGCAAGAAACCAGCGGTTTGCATACCTAACGGATTGTAGAAATATTGCTGTACATACTTATCTAAAGGCATTGCGGTTAAGGTTTCGGCAATTTGTTGCATAAAGCACATGCCCACATCACTATAAACATACTGTCCGCGCGTTCGTACCGGCGAACTTAGCATAGCCGGCCACATTACATCATTAAAATAATTTTTACGCAAATAATATCTTTCGTTTACTTTGGTTGGATAAGCGGCAGACGAGTCAACACTATGATCTGCTGCTTTTATCCGTTCAAAAGTTGGTATATCGGCAATTAAGCCGGCTTGGTGTGTAAGTATTTCGCGTACAGTCAAATCACTTTTATTAGTATTACGGGTAGGTGCCAAATAACTGCTTAAAGTGCTGTCTAGTTTTAATTTACCTTGATCGTATAACTGCATAGCTTCTACTGTAGTGGCGGTAGTTTTTGTCATAGATGCCAGGTCAAAAATATCGGTTATCTTATCAGGAATATCGCCCGAATAAGTATGACTGCCATATGCTTTATTAAATATTACTTTCCCATCCTTGGCTACCAAAACAACCATGCCGGGGGTAGCACGCGCATTAATAGCTTCACGGGCAATCTGATCAATGATACCTAGATTGTTTGAATTGATGCCCACATCCTCGGGTACGGTATATTGTAAACGGGTTTTCTGGGTCACAAAGCCCATGTTTGCCATATATTTAGGCGAGTAGGAGGCATTTAATTTTTGAGTGATGGGCACCCCTCCAAAAATGGCCTGTGCACTGTAGTGGGCAGATACGGTTGACACCCTGTCTGACCATATAATTGGTGCTGTAACGTTGTTTAATTTGTTTAACCCAACACCTAATCCATTAAACGCTACTATAACTTTTTTATATGTTTGATTAGTAGTTATAAAATTAATGATCTGCGGATTATTCAAATCGGCGTCATTAACCTGAACAATCAATATGTTATAAAACTTAAGTTCTTGCGTAAGATCATTTAAACTTTTAACCCCTAAGTATGCGCTGCCATTGTATGCTTGTACTTTGGTATATTTATTTAACAGGCTATCAAAAGCGGTAAAATAATTACTTAAAAAATGCACACTGGCTATTTTCGCTTCACTTAAGTTTTGTAGTGGGACTAAATACTTATCATTGTTTAACAACACGGTTGCCTGTTGTACCTGTTTTTCTTCGTTTACATATGCTAACCCGGGTGGGTTTTGCGCACAGGCAGAGTTAAATAAAATAAAGGCAATTAAGGTAAAAAATAACTCTACGCGTTTTTGTTTGATCATATGTATAGTATTGTTATGCTGATGGTGCATGCTTTCAAAAATATCAAATCATACCCTATATATACAACGATCAAAACATAAAGTTATGGCATCAAATAATTAATTTAGCATTTACAAAAAACGACTGCCTTTTGGCAGAGAGGAGAATACTTTTACATGTCAGATATAATTCAGCTTTTACCCGATGCCGTTGCCAACCAAATTGCCGCAGGCGAAGTGGTGCAACGACCTGCATCGGCCGTAAAAGAATTGGTAGAGAACGCGATAGATGCCGGGGCGGATAAAATTCAGCTGATCATAAAAGATGCAGGTAAATCATTAATACAGGTTATTGATAATGGCTGCGGCATGAGCATGACGGATGCACGCATGTGTTTTGAGCGCCACGCCACATCCAAAATAAAAAAAGCCGAAGATCTTTTTGCCATACGTACCATGGGTTTTAGGGGCGAGGCTATGGCATCAATAGCTGCTATTGCGCAAGTTGAACTAAAAAGCCGCAGGCATGAAGAGGAGTTAGGTACTTGCATTATAATTGAAGGATCGGAAGTGCTGAGCCAGGAAGCATGTTCAGCCAATACAGGTACATCTATATCTGTAAAAAACTTATTTTATAATACGCCCGCTCGTCGTAACTTTTTAAAAAGCAACCCGGTAGAGATGCGTCATATAATTGACGAGTTTCAGCGGATAGCATTAGCCAACCCGCAAATATTTTTTACGCTGCACCATGATGGACAGGAAGTTTATCATCTGCCATCGGCTATATTAAAACAACGGATAGTTCATTTACTGGGGAATAACTATAATCAGCGCCTAGTACCTGTTGAAGAAGACACCACCATTATAAAACTGCATGGCTTTGTGGGCAAGCCCGAGTTTGCCCGTAAAACCCGGGGAGAACAGTTCTTTTTTGTAAATAACCGTTTTATACGCGATGCTTATTTAAATCATGCTGTGCTGACAGCTTTTGAAGAGTTATTACCTGATGATACCTTCCCGCTATATGTGTTGTTTATTGATATTGATCCATCAAAAATTGATATCAACGTACACCCTACTAAAACGGAAATTAAGTATCAGGACGAAAAATCTATTTATGCTATCATTCGCTCTGCGGTAAAACGGTCATTGGGTAGATATAATATTACGCCAAGTTTGGACTTTGACCAGGAGAATAGCATTGAGCATTTAATAACACCCAAGCCATTCGAAGAAATTGTTGCTCCAACTATTGCCTTTAACCCGGATTTTAACCCGTTTAGCGAACAGAAAACTGACCGTGAACTTCCCTTTTTACGCAATACGGGCGAAAGCCGCAATTCATCCCCTATCCCTAAAAATTGGGATACACTGTATGAGATCAGTAAAAAGGAAACAACGACGCAACAAGACTTACATATTGAAAAATTAATTGCTGTTGATGAGCAAGAAATAAGTAAAAGCAGCGAGCGACAGTTTTTCCAGATACATAACCGGTTTATTATGTCGCAAATCAAATCCGGGTTTATGCTCATCAATCAGCAGGCTGCACATGAGCGTATTCTGTATGAACGGTTTTTGCAGCAATTAGAAACACATTCAGGGGTAAGTCAGCAGAGTTTATTTCCACAGTCGGTTACACTAAATGGCAGCGATTATGAGTTATTAAAAGAACTGCTGCCGGATATTCGCGCCCTGGGTTTTGACATCCGGGAATTTGGAAAAAACACGGTAGTGGTTGATGGCATACCGGCAGAATTAAATAATGTAGGAGAACACGAACTACTGGAGCATTTACTGGAAGGGTTCAAAAACAACCAGGCTATATTAAAATTAGATAAACGCGATAACTTGGCGAGGGCATTGGCACGCAATGGTGCCATTAAAGCGGGCACTAAGTTATCTGCCGAGGAAATGAATTTATTAACAGACCAACTTTTTGCCTGTCAAATGCCTAATCTTGCCTTAAATGGTAAGCCCGTAATTAGTACCTTTACTATGAACGAACTTTTAGAACGATTTGAAAAATAGCCATTGGCTAAATACTATATATACATATGCAATCCCCTTTCGCTAATATGCCACCGGTTGTAAAAAACCTGCTTATTATTAATATCATTTGTTTTCTGCCATCACTATTTTATAGCAATAATTTTGCTGTCCCAGGGTTTGATCCTGTAGCAGATTTATTTGGAGCTCATTATTTTGATTCGCCAATGTTTAAACCGTGGCAACTGGTAACCTATATGTTTTTGCATGGCAGTTGGATGCATATTATGTTCAATATGTTTGCCTTATATTCTTTTGGTACAAACATTGAATATATAATGGGTTCAAAGCGGTTTTTTAATTTTTATTTTATCTGCGGTTTTGGTGCCATTGCTTTGCAAATGCTGGTACAGGCTATTGAAGTACATGGAATAACCGGCAGCCTTACGCTGGCCAACCCGCAACTGGAAGCATCTTATTTGCAATATGGAGAACAGGCACCCAAACTGTATGGTATCTATTATGGCACTATGGTGGGTGCTTCAGGGGCAGTATATGGTTTGCTTATTGCATTTGGTATGATATTTCCTAATGCTGAATTAATGTTGCTGTTTTTCCCAGTACCCGTAAAAGCAAAGTATCTGATACCAATACTTATATTGCTAGAATTATTTTTAGGGGTTGGCCAATTTAAATGGGATAATATAGCTCACTTTGCGCATTTAGGTGGCGTGTTATTAGGCTTCATATTAGTGAAGGCATGGCATTTGCAAGGCCCTAAAGACTTTTACAGTTAAAATTTATGAATACGTTTTGGCAGGAAATATCTAATAAAACTTTCAGATCAGCCAGTAAACTATACTTACTGATAGCCATAAATGTTGCCGTTTTTTTAGTTATAAATATTCCATCAGTACTTGAACAACTATTTTCGCAAAGCGATCTGATTAAAACGTATACTTTTGATTATTTAGCTTTACCCTCTTATTTTCCTAAACTGTTTGTACGTTTTTGGACACCTATTACTTATCAATTTATGCATGCCAGTATAATGCATATACTATTAAATATGCTATGGCTGTTTTGGATGGGTAGAATATTTGAAGAGTTTTTGGGTGTCAAACGTATTGTTGGGCTATACTTATTAGGTGGATTGTTTGGTGCTGCTTTTTTTGTGATTAGCTATAATATTTTCCCATATTTTACAAGCCGTCAACTTAATATAGTTGGTTTTGCAGTTGGTGCATCAGCAAGTGTGACTGCAATTATTGTAGCGTCAGCCACCATTGTCCCTAATTATACAATTATGTTATTTGGGATTATTAGTGTAAGGTTAAAATGGTTAGCATTATTCTATATAGCAATTAGCGTTTTAGGTGTAACCGGCCCTAACGCTGGTGGACAAATAGCACATTTAGGCGGCGCTCTTTTTGGCTTTATATATGTAAAGCAATTACAAAAAGGAAATGATTGGATAACTTCAATAGCCGGATTATTCAAAAAAAGAAGTAAATTGAAAGTGGTTGCCAACAACAAAGATAAAAATGCTGCAACCAAGCCCCGCCAGGAAGATGTTGACCGTATATTAGATAAAATATCAAAAAGCGGGTATGAAAATTTAACTAAGCAAGAAAAAGAAATACTATTTCGCGCCAGCAATGAAAGCTAAAAAAAAGCTTCCTTTATTTGATAAACTGGTTTTGTGGTTTAACTGCGGGATAGCAATAGCTTTGCTGATAAGCTACCTTGCCCCGATTACAGATCCACGTAAATATTGGGTTATAGCATTTTTCGGCTTGGCCTATCCCCCTGTATTACTATTCAATATATTACTAATTGTTTACTGGCTATTTCGTAAAAGCTGGTATGCTATGGTTTCGGTACTATGCATCATGCTTGGTGTAAATATTCTTAAAAATAACATTGGATTTAATTGGGGCCAGAACGAAAGCGTAGGCACTGAAACAAATGCCATTAAAATAATGACATATAACGTGCATAATTTTAAAAAATTTAGTGGTGGACGCGATACATCAACCAAGACTGAAATTTTAACACTTATAAAGGGTCAATCGCCTGATGTAATAGGTATACAAGAGTTTTTTACCCGCAAACGCGGTAAATTTGCCATGACTGATTCTATACGGAAAGGCTTAGGCTATAAGCACTATTATTTCGAGAATATTATTGGCAATACTGATGAGACGATAGGTATTGCTGTGTTTTCAAAATTCCCTATAACTAATACAGGGTTTATCCCTTTATCTGAAGCTAGCAGCGAGAATCAATGTATATATGTTGATATTAAAAAAGAAAAGCGAATATTCAGAGTATATAGCGTCCATCTGCAGTCTATTAAATTTAAATCTGAAGATTACCGGTATCTTGATACAGTTACACAAAGCGGCCATACAGATATCTCATCAACCCGAAGGTTGGGTGGTAAGTTAAAAAGAGCTTTCATGAGGCGGGCCGATCAGGTATTTACTATAAAGGAACATACTAAAACCTGTCCGTACCCATACATTATAGCCGGCGATTTTAATGATACACCAACATCATTTGCAGTAAACCAAATGGCCAAAGGGTTAAAAAATGCCTTTCGCGAAAAAGGTTTGGGATTAGGCCGTACCTATAATGGCGACTTCCCTAATTACCAGATAGATTATGTTTTGGCATCTAATCAGTTTGATGTGCGGAGCTACCATATTATTGAAAAAAAACTATCAGACCATTACCCTATTGTAAGTGATTTAGTATTGAGGTAGTTTATAAATGTTGCAACCAATCAACCTACTTAAAATCTAAAAAATCGTAAGTTTGCGCACATGAAACAAAACTTATTTGTTTATAATACTTTAACACGCAAAAAAGAAGAGTTTAAACCGCTTAACGCGCCCCATGTGGGCATGTATGTATGCGGTCCTACCGTTTATAGTGATGTTCATTTAGGCAACTGCCGCACCTATATATCGTTCGACCTAATATTCAGATACCTTACTCATTTAGGGTATAAAGTACGGTATGTGCGTAATATAACTGATGCCGGCCATTTGGAAGGCGATGCCGGTGACCAGGGTGAGGACAAAATTTCAAAAAAAGCTAAAATAGCACAGCTGGAGCCGATGGAGATCGTACAGAAATATACGGTTGGCTTTCATGAGGTTTTAAAAATATTTAACACCCTGCCCCCAAGTATTGAACCTACAGCCACAGGGCACATTATTGAACAAATTGAGCTGGTAAAAAAGATATTGGCAAATGGCCTGGCATATGAAGTGGATGGATCTATCTACTTTGATGTAGAAAAATATAACAGTACTAAAGATTATGGCATATTAAGCGGCCGTAATTTGGATGATATGCTGAATAATACCCGTGAGTTAGGTGGCCAGGAAGATAAACGCGGCAAGCTGGATTTTGCCTTATGGATTAAGGCTAAGCCCGAGCATTTAATGAAATGGCCATCACCCTGGGGTGTAGGTTTCCCGGGATGGCATTTGGAGTGCTCTGCAATGAGCCATAAATATTTAGGCGATCAGTTTGATATTCATGGAGGGGGGCTTGACCTGGTACCAACACACCACACTAATGAAATTGCCCAAAACGAGGCCTGCTGCGGTAAAAATCCGGCAACGTATTGGATACATACCAATATGCTTACGGTAAACGGGCAAAAAATGTCAAAATCATTAGGCAATAGCTTTTTACCGCATGAGCTTTTTACCGGCGATCACTCCATATTAGAGAAAGGCTATAGCCCGATGACGGTTAGGTTCTTCATCCTGCAGGCACATTACCGCAGTACGCTTGACTTTGGTAACGATGCTATGGAAGCATCAGAAAAGGGGTTTAAAAGATTAATGGCCGCTGTTGGTTTATTGGATGGTTTAAAACAATCTGCTACAACTGATGTTGATATTGTACCGTTAATGACGCGTTGTTATGAAGCACTTAATGATGATTTTAACAGCCCGGTATTAATAGCCGAATTATTTGAAGCATCGCGCATTATTAATTCGGTTAATGATAGTAAATTAAAAATAGATGCAGCTAACCTGGAGCTATTAAAAAAGCTGGTAAAAACATTTGTATTTGATATTTTAGGCCTGATGGATGAGCAAGCCGCCAATGATGATCTGCCAAAAGTATTAAACTTTATAGTTGATCTGCGTAGTGAGGCCAAGGCTAATCATGACTATGCCACATCTGATAAAATAAGAATTGGATTACAAGAAATAGGCTTCCAGTTAAAAGATAGTAAGGATGGGACAACATGGGGCAAAATTTAACGGTTAAAACCACGTTATTATAACACACAATAAGTATCAATGCAATCAATAGATATTGCACGTAAATAAAATTGTAAATTGAACCTGATTATTTAAACATGAAAAACATACTATTAGCCGCCATTTTATTAACCGGATATACCGGTAATTTATTTGCACAAACCGCACCCGCTAAGGTTGATAAAGTTGTAAAAGCCGAAGATGCTTTTAATAAATCAGTTGCTAAGAAAGGGATTAAAGCCGGTTTTTTAGAGTTTGCTGATCCTGAAGGGATAATTTTTAAACCTAACGCGATTAAAATAACTGACTTTTATGCCAGTATTGATAAACAACCCGGCTCATTAAAATGGGAACCTAAGTTTGCCCGCATTTCAAAAAGCGGAGATTTGGCATTTACTGCGGGCCCGTACGTGTTTCAAAACGGAAAAACAGAGGACGATAAAGTATACGGCGAGTATGTATCTATTTGGCGTGCTGACGCTGATAATAAATTAAAATTATTGATCGACCTGGGTATACAGCATCCGGAGCCTCAGCAACAGGCCAATATTGATTTTAGGGATCCTGATCCTAACAAGAAGGTGTCGGCAACTAAAGATCCTTTTAGCGGAAAACAACTTATATTGAATACCGATAAAACCTTTAACCAAACTTTAGGCAAATCGGCTATGGTGGCGTATAAGACATTTTTAAGTCCCGAAAGCCGCTACTACTTCCCCGGCTTTGAGCCATTTGCCGGACCGGATAAAATCTTAGGCTTTTTATCAAGTGAGGGTATAAGCATATCTGCCGAAACTGTAAATGGCGGCCGCTCAAGCAGCAATGATCTGGCTTACACCTATGGTAAAGCGCGTATCACAAAAGGTAAAATAGTTAGCAATTATAACTATGTGCGTATATGGGAAATAGACGCCAATTTTCAATGGAATATTTTATTAGAAGTGTTTTCGGCAATTGAAAATTAGGGTTAGTTAATCAGCGATTGGAGATTAGTGATTAGTGGATCATTGTTCAAACCTGATTTAATATTATAAGAAGAGCGCCTCCCAAAATGAAGGCGCTCTTCTCTCTTATAAGGGAATTTAACTAATCTCTAATCACTCATTAACCAATCACTACTCCTAAAACAAACGCTCAATAATATCATCGGTTGATAATCCTTCTGCCTCTGCATGGTAGCTGCGTACAATACGATGGCTCAAAATAGGTTTGGCTACTGCTTGTACATCCTCAATATCAGGAGAGTATTTGCCATTAATAACAGCATGGCATTTAGCACCTAAAATTAAATATTGTGATGCCCGCGGGCCTGCGCCCCAATTTAACAAACGTTTTACTTCCGGTGATGAGAACTCGCCATCAGGGCGGGTTTTAGATACCAGTTTAACGGCATATTCCAACACATTATCTGCAACCGGGATATTTCTTACCAATTGCTGAAAATAGATGATCTGCTCGGCGTTCAACTGCTTCGTAACTTCTTGCGTGGATGAGCCTGTTGTGTTTTTAACAACTTGCATTTCCTCAGCAAATGAAGGATAGTTTAATCCAACCTTAAACATAAAACGGTCAAGTTGTGCCTCAGGCAATGGGTAAGTACCCTCTTGTTCAATAGGATTTTGTGTAGCTAATACAAAAAACGGTTTTGATAGTTTATGCGTAACACCGGCAGCAGTTACCGCCTTTTCCTGCATAGCCTCTAACAAAGCGGCCTGTGTTTTAGGGGGTGTACGGTTTATCTCATCAGCTAATATGATGTTTGAAAAAACCGGGCCCGGGATAAATTTAAAGTTCCTGTCTTCACCTAATATTTCTGATCCTATAATGTCTGATGGCATTAGATCCGGCGTAAACTGTATGCGGTTAAAATCAAGGTCAAGTACCTGTGCAACAGTTTGTACCAATAAGGTTTTAGCCAGGCCGGGCACACCTACCAATAAGCAATGGCCGTTACTAAAAATAGATATTAATACAAATTTCACAACCTCGTCCTGCCCAATAATCACTTTGCCTATTTCGGCACGTATTTGTTGATAGGTTTGTTTTAGCGCGTCAGCGGCTTCTACTTCAGAACGATGTTGCATATTTTTTTAAAGTTTAGCTTGGGTTATTGAAGGTGTGGCCCAATCTTTTAATATTGGGCATGATTTATATTCAGGGTCAATTTTAATAAATGTTTGTTTACGTTTTTTCTCAAACCACTCGCTTACTGCGCGGTTAAGTTTATCTTCATGGGCGGCAGTTTTTAACTTAGGGAAATCCTGTTCTAAATTCGCTCTGTGTGCATCGGTAACTGATTTTAAGAGATAGATCCTATAGCTTTGCTTTCCGGTTTCATCAGTATACAGTACCGGCGATGATATTTGTCCCACTTTCATTGTATCAATAACCAATGCGATTTGTGGGTTAAGTCTTTCTGCCGGAATTAAAGAAGTACGGGTTTGAGTATTCTCAGCATTTAAAATAATTCCCCCATTAAATTTGGTGTCTTTATCATCTGAGTAATAAGAAGCAGCAGTTGCAAAATAATCAGTTGAAGTAAGGCCTGCCTTAGCTTTTAATAGGATGTTATATACGCTATCAGCTTTCGCTTTCGCACGTACTAAGCTCTCTGCTGTAGGTTTGGGGGTAATTAAAATATGACGGGTGTGTACCTGTTCGCCACGGCGTTCAACAACTTGTAAAAAGTGATAGCCAAATTGAGTTTCAAACACAGGCGAGTATTGACCGGCTTTTAATTTAAAAGCGTTTGCTGTATATTCTGTGGCATACGAGTTCCGGTCGCCAAAGCCTACATCACCACCTTCAGTTGCTGACCCGGGGTCTTGCGAATAGGCTGCTGCCAACGTAGCAAAGTCTTCTCCGGCGGTTACTCTTTTTAATAATCCTTCTGCTTTTTCGCGGTAATAGGCCTTTTCCTCCTTGGTAAGCTTAGTGTTAAACACAATGTTACTTATTTCTACCTCTTTACTTATCATCGGCAAGCTATCTTTAGGAAAAGAATCAAAATACTTTTTAACATCTTGCGGAGAGGTATTTATTTTTTCGGTGATCTTAGCACGCATTTTTTCCGAAATCAGCAGGTCTTTAACATCAGGGCGTATCTCATCTTTATATTGAAGAATAGGCTTGCCTAAAAATTGCTCCAACTTATCCTCTCCACCTGCTCTTTGCACTGATTGGCGCATGCGGCGGTCCACTTCATCATCAATATCATTTTCGGTTACTGCAATACTATCAATAACGGCTTGTTGAATAAGTAATTTAGATGATAATAAATTATAAGCAATTTGGCATTTAACAGCAGGGTTAGGTGGGTTACTATTATATAAATATTGCGCGTAGCTGGTTTCAACGTCTGATTGTAATATAATATTACCGCCAACTACGGCAACAATTTTGTCTAATACCTTTTTTTGGGCATTAGCCGAGGTTATAAATAAAAAAACAATTAATAGGGCAACTCCAACTTTTCTCATGTACTACTTTTAATACGGGCAGAGCCCATAGATTCAAACTTCGTTAAAAAATATTATATTATAGTTTGTGTAATTAACACATTACAAACCTGCATATTATAAATTATGCGAATATGCCAATAAACCTTCAAACAGTTTAACTATTTTTGGTTAAATTTTGTTAAAGGTATTATTTAAATGAAAATAGAAAACCCGGCTGCTTTACGCTTCATAATGCAGGAAGAAATTTACCTTTTACCAGCTGATAAAACTGAACAACCTATAGCAATTACACAACCTGTTTTAATAACGAAAAGTATTGATTATAATTATTTAGGCAAGTACAAAAAAGGCTTCCTGATAGTTACACATTATACTAATGAGGAGTATATGTTTGCAGAACATATTGCAGCGTTAGAGAACATATTAAAACGTAAAGAATATAGTATGGATGATGTGGCCATATTTAACCTATTTACCTACCCTCAATTGGATTTTGAGCAACTGCAATCCTACTTTAATCCTAAAAAATTATTGTTGCTTGGTAAAAATGCGTTGCCCGCTAATTTACCTGCTTTAACATTCAATCAACCCCAAAAAATAAACGAGTATACTGCATTATACACTTTTAGTTTTGATGAAATGATGGATAATATTCCTAATAAAAAGGCATTCTGGGATCAAATGAAAAATTTATAATATGCAGCAATTAGTATTTGCCACAAACAATACCCATAAGCTGGAAGAGGTTGCCGCTAAAATTAAAGACAGCATTAAATTAGTTAGCCTGAATGATATTGGTTGTAAGGATGATATTGAAGAAATAGGCGAAACATTTAAACAGAACGCATCCATAAAAAGCCATTTTATATACAATAAATACCATTTAAACTGCTTTGGTGACGATAGTGGTTTAGAAATAGATGGGCTTAATGGCGAGCCGGGAGTGTATTCTGCTCGGTATGCGGGTATACATGGCGACCATGCGGCAAACAATCAAAAAGTATTAGATAGGTTGGGCTCTACCACTAACCGCAAAGCACGTTTCCGTACGGTTATATCATTAATATGGAATGGCGAGGAGCATTTTTTTGAGGGTACCATTGAAGGAACCATCCGCCATGAGTTAAGTGGTGCTGCAGGATTTGGTTATGACCCCATTTTTCAGCCAGATGGTTATACCAAAACATTTGCCCAAATGAGCCTGGAAGAAAAAAATGCCATCAGCCATCGTGCAAAAGCTATGGATAAACTATTAAATTTTTTAAATACAGCAGGCTAGTTACTTCTTAAGCACAGTATCTTTTTTAATAACTGCAGGGGGCTTTATTGCCGTTCCATCTTTGACGCTAACATCCTTAACGGTATTAGTAATGGCTTTGCTTCCTTTAATTGCGCCCGCCTTTTTAGGTTCAGCGTTTAACGTCGGTTTTTTTGACGGCAATAATTTTGAAGGTGTTGCTTTTATGGTAGTTGATTTTAGCAGAGGCGGTAAAATAGCTTCTTTAGATACAGGCCTGTCCTTAGGCTTCCAAATAAATCCTTTGAGTATTTTTTCTTCATCCTTTACATCTTTTAAAGGTATAATACGGATGTCGTTATTCTGCAAAAAAGTAGCAATATTCAATTTCCCGCTTTTAAAGTTAGCTCTGAATGATCCGCTTATGGAACGTCCCATATCAGTTACCTCAGCAGTAACGCTGTCGCGGTTAAAATATATGGTTTCGGCATTGCCTGTAACCAGTAATAAAGAGAGCTTATTATCCTTAAAAACCCCATGTATTTTTTTGCCGGCCAACTGGTTAAAATGCAATGAATCTCTCTTTTCAATATTTACAATAAACCCTGATGGAAACAGATCAATATTATCTAATTTCTTATTCTTCAGTTGCAAGTGAATCGTGTCTCCGGATAATTGCGAACCCTGGGTCCATATCATGGGCTTTCTATAACTCCGTATGGTCGAGTCGCTGCTGCTATAAAACATAGAGTCGGCCACCGCCTGTAAGTCAGATTTATAAAGTTTGGCATTTTTAAAGGCACTTACTATCCTTACTTTGGAGGTGTCGCTCAATCCATTATTTTCCTTAAGTTTTAACGAGTCTGCTTTTTGCTTAATTTTCAGCGAATCTTTGGCTGTTAAAACGGGTACAACAGGCTTAACCACCACGGGTTTTTTGACCACCGTTTTAGGTTTTGGTTTGCCAAAAATATCACGATGATAAATGCTGGTATCAACAGGCATTTTAGGGGGTGAAAGGGTTAGTATTTTAGGCAATGTTTTATAAGGCGGTGTTATATGTATTGAAGTATCTCTATTGCTTTCCAACCATCGCAGCAATTGCATGTCCTTTAATTCTTTTAAGGTTACTACCTTGGTCTCTAAAGTATCGGCAACCATAAATAAACTATCTACTTTTATCGGTTCGGAGGTTTTGGCGATTAAAGTTTTAATAGTCGAATCAGGCTTAACAATTGCCGGTGCGGTTTTAGTATTTAGAGGTATCGTGTTTTTAGGTGCCGTTAGCTTTATAGCTGGCGAATCTATAGGTGCCTTTTTACCTGCTTTAGCTATAGAATCAAGCTTAGTTAACTGGCTGGTTTTGGTGGTGTCTTTCTCTTCGATAACAAAAACCATATACGGATTTATGGTTATTTGGGCCCTTTCTTCAGCTTTATAATATTCGCCCTTATGGCCATGAATGGTCACTTTTTGTTCATTGTCATTAAAAACAACATTGCGGGTAGCCAGCCCGTAGCCCTTAACCCGGTCATAAAATAAACTATCTCCTTTTAATGATTTGGAGCCCTGTTTATATAAATTGTTTTTCCCAAATAATGCCTGGTCGTTTTTCGTGTTGTAGTAACCATTCTCGGTGTACAAAGTATCCTTATCTTTTTTACCATAAATATTAGTTGGCCCATAAAAATAAGTAATACGCGTAATCGAGTTATAGCGCATAGTATCGGTTTTTATAATTGCTTCGGCAGTATTTCCAACAACATCATGTTTAAAATAAGCATCGCGCGAAGAAGCAAAATAGTAACCGTCTTTACTGGTTAATGTATTCTTCTCATTTACCAATTTACCGCCGCCGGTGTAGGTGCCATACCGCGTAGCAGTATTGTACGTAAAATAATTAGTGGTTAGTGTGGCATCCTTATCCACCATTTTAACGTTGTTGATTAAAATGGCTATTTTGGTATTGCCATTATAATCCAATTTGTCCGAAAATATATTTAGCGTGTCCCCCTGGTTAATATTTACATGGCCGAAGGCCTCAAATCTGTTCTCATCGCGGTAAAATATAGCACTGTCTGAACTTAAGGTGGAATAGTCTTGCTGAAATACTCCATTACGTATTTTGCCGATTGATTTACCATTAGTGCCTTTAACCCATTCTGCCGAGGTAGACGATGTCAACAACACCTTCGTTTTTTTTACAGGCCCTCTTTGAGCCACTACTGCGGTTACAGTTACCAATAAAAACAAACTTAGGACGTATTTATTCACAATAGCAAAATTAGTTTTTTGTTGGGGTTATTAAATTATAATTTTGATGAATGCTTCCGGTTAAACGTTTTACTGATTTTATTGAGCAAAACAGCTTGTTTAAGGCTGACAGCAAAGTATTGGCTGCCGTAAGCGGGGGGATGGATTCTGTATTAATGGTTCATTTGTTAAAAGCCGCCGGGTTTAATTTTGATATAGCCCACTGCAATTTTCAACTGCGTGGCGATGAATCTACCTCCGATGAAGCATTTTGCAAAAAACTGGCCGATGAAGCAGGTGTTTTAATTCATACTATAAAATTTGATACACAACAATATGCTGCCAACCAAAAGGTATCTATTCAAATGGCCGCACGTGAATTGCGGTATCAGTGGTTTGAACAGTTAAGGCAACAATATAATTATGATGTTATTGCATTGGCTCATCATCAAAACGATAGTATCGAAACAATATTGTTAAACCTTACCCGGGGTACAGGTATTGCGGGCCTGCACGGCATATTGCCAAAAAACGGCGCGCTGGTGCGCCCATTGATGTTTTTAGGGCGGGAGGAGATACAATCTCTTATAGAAGAAAACGGCTTTGAGTATGTAGAGGATAGTTCTAACGCATCCATAAAATATGCGCGTAATAAGATCAGGCTGGAGGTAATACCACATTTAAAGGCGCTCAACCCTAATTTGGAATGCACTTTTGAAAGTAATTTAAAACATTTTAGGGAGTTGGAGCAGTTGCTTGAGCTTAAAATAGCCGAAATAAAAAGAGAACTTTTAGTATTTGATGGCGATGAGATACATTTATTAATATCTGCCCTAAAAAAATTAAACCCGCAGCGCCTATTACTTTTTAAATTATTACAGGATTATGGGTTTAATGAAACCACTATTGACGATGTAATTGCAAGTTTAGATAAACATTCGGGGAGGATTTTTGATGCGGCGGCTTATCAGTTAATTTTGAATAGGGATAAACTTATCCTTGCAAAAAAAAACAATAACACCCGCCCATCACTATTGATCAATAAAAACGACCATAGCATAACATACGGGCCATATAAACTCACACTTTTGCATGATGATAGCCCGTTAATTATTAAAAATAATCCACTTGCTGTAGCAATTGATGCCGGCTTGCTCGTATACCCATTAACTATGCGTTCATGGCAGGAAGGCGACTTTTTTTATCCCCTGGGGATGAAAACGCGTAAGAAGTTAAGCGATTTTTTCATTAATCGTAAAGTAGCCCTGCATCAAAAAACAGAAATACCTATATTAGTTAACGGCAATGGTGATATTGTGTGGATTGGTGGTTATCAACTTGATGAACGTTACAAAGTAAATGATAACACCAAAAAAGTAACTATATTCGAATTGTTTAAAATATAATGAGCAACAAACCAATTTTTATTGAAAAGCAATACCTGGGCAGGGAGTTCATTCCGTCTACAATACGTTTAGTGTTGGCTGCGTTTTGTTTCGCTATTTATTTTTTTACAGATGAGCGCGAATCAAGCGGGAACCTATTGCTGGTGGTTGGCATAGCTATTATTGTAATTTCAATTATATTAAGGTTTTTACTTCACTTTAGTACCCGGGTATTAAACAAAAGCATATTGCTGGATGGTTTATGGACCACCCGCTTGGTTAAAATAGATATTAATAGCATTATTAAAGCAGAGAAAGGCCTATATAGCCGCTACTTATTTAATAACCCGGTATATAATTTACACAGCCGTGGCACTATAAGGTTTTACGCTTCAGGCAAAGATGCCATTCATTTAACTGATAGAGATGGGCTGGTTTATATCATAGGCACCCGTCATCCCGACCAATTTTTGCAGGCTATACAGCAGGAAATGAAAGCAAAGTAGTATGCGGTTTTGAGTTAGCAGTTTGCAGGAGGAAATTACTGCCCACTGCAAACCGGCTACTGCCAACTATTTCTTCAATCCAATTTCACGCAAACGTTCATCCAGGTATTCGCCGGCAGTTATGTCTGCGTACTTTTTAGGGTGCTCGGCATCAATGGTTGATGGCAATGAAGTCAGATCCATACCCGATACCGGATGCAGGAAGAATGGCACCGAGTAACGCGAGTTCTTCATTAATTCGCGCGGCGGGTTTACCACTCTGTGAGTAGTTGATTTAAGTTTGTTATTAGTTAAACGTTGCAGCATATCGCCCACGTTAACTACCAAATCCTCTCCGTGTGCTTTAACCGGAAACCATTGGTTATCGCGGGTAAGCAACTCTAAGCCATCGGCACTTGCGCCAATTAACAAAGTGATCAGGTTAATATCTTCATGTGCGCCGGCGCGTACAGCATCCGCAGGTACCGAATCCGGGTCTTCAATAGGGAAATAATGCAGCGTACGTAATATAGAGTTGCCATTATGAACCTTATCATCAAAATAATGTTCGTCTAAATTTAAATAAACGGCTATAGCTCGTAGTAATATCTTGCCTGCCGCTTCCAGTTTTTTATATACCTCAAGGGTGGTTGTATTAAATGCAGGTAATTCCTCAACTACCAGGTTATCCGGGTAATCTTCTTTAACTACGTCGCCATCAGTTACGGTTTGGCCAATCTGCCAAAACTCTTTTAAATCCGGCGTTTTAAAACCTTTTGCGGTTTCCTTGCCCCGGCCTGTGTAGCCACGCTGGCCCGCCAATTCGGCTATTTCATATTTTGATTTTACGCTATCCGGCAAAGCAAAAAGCGCTTTTACCTGTGCGTATAACTCATCAATTAACTCTTTTGATAAACCGTGATTGGTAATAGTAACAAACCCTGTTTCGTTAAAGGCCTTGCCAATATCGTCCGAAAATTTTTTGCGGGCAGCGGAATCGCCATTAATATAGGTATTTAGATCAAGGCGAGGGATATTTACTGTGCTCATAGCTGTAGTATAAATAGGCGTAAAATAATACTTAAATATAATAATTAAAACGTTTGTAGTATAAGCTATGCTGCATAACTTATTAATAAAACAAATAACGGGCTAAACGTTTTATAGTTTGTTTCGTCCTATATATAAATACATTATTTACTTCAATTATAAAATTATGAGTTTTTTAAATAAAATATGGAGTATTGGGTTGTTAGCTTTTATACTGATGGCATTAACTCCAGGCAAAAGCACAGCACAAGGACAATATATATCAGACCAGGATTTTTATGATAACCTATCTCCGTATGGGGTTTGGGTGTATGATCCCCAATATGGTGATATGTGGGTGCCTGATGTGTATGGAGATTTTAGGCCATATGCCACGCGTGGCCATTGGGTTTTAACCGAATATGGAAATACCTGGGTATCTGATTACCCGTGGGGATGGGCTACATTTCATTATGGAAGATGGGTGTATGATGATTTTTATGGCTGGGCGTGGGTGCCCGGTTATGAATGGGCGCCCGCCTGGGTTAGCTGGAGGCAAAGTGCCGGTTATTATGGCTGGGCTCCGTTAACCCCTAATATCAGCATTGATATATCTTTTGGTAATAACTATAGTATTCCTGACTATTATTGGGTGTTTGCACCACAAACTTATATTAATAGCCCAAGGATATATGATTATTACGTTCCGCATACACGGGTGGTTAATATTATACGTAATACCACCATTATTAATAATATATACTCGCGTGATAACCGCCGGTATATTGCAGGGCCCCGCGTTCAGGACATTGAAAGGGCGACCAGAACTCGCCCGCAGATATATAATGTCCGGGAGGCTAACAGACCCGGCGCGGTTAATGTCCGAAACAATACGGTTAATATATTCCGCCCGGCAGTAAGGCGTGCGCCAGATGCGCGTCCTGCCAGGGTAGTGGATGGTAATGTGTACAAAAGAGAAAACCCTAATGCAAGCATTGCGCGTCGTTCATCGGGCGGAGCCCCGTCTTATGATCGTTCAAATGCCTCAAAATTGGCTAATGTAGCGCGTAGTACCAATACTGATAATAGTGTAGTGCGTATTAATCGTCGTGGCGGAAATAATGATCAGCCCAATAATAACCGCCCGGGTAATAGGCCCGATGGAGGTATTCGGTCAGGCAGGCCGGAAGGCAGACCAAATATTACTCCCCAAGGTGCAGCACAACCGGCTACTCCAGGAGAAACCGGAAACAATCCCGGTACTAACAGGTTTGATAGAAGGCGCGACCCTAATATAAATAATGGCCAGGCACAGCCTAACAATATGGAACGAGCCCGTGGCCGGAGCAATCGACCTGCTGACCAATCAAATAGCCAAACTCCGGCCAATATACAGCAGGATGCGCAGCGCCAGCAATTTGATGCTCAACGTCAGCAACAACAGATGCAAAGACAGCAGCATCAACAGCAAGATGTTCAGCAGCAAGAAGTGCAGAGGCAACAGATGGATGCACAGCGCCAACAACAACGTGATGCTCAAAGACAGCAACGTGAAATGCAGCGCCAACAGCAAGATGCTCAGCAACAAGAGGCGCAAAGGCAACAGCGGGAAGCGCAACGCCAGCAGCAACAAAATGCTCAACAACAAGAAGTGCAAAGACAACAAAGAGAAGCTCAGCGCCAGCAAATGGATGTGCAGCGACAACAGCAGCAGATGCAGCGCCAGGCGCAGGATGGGCAAAGGCAGGCAGAGCAGCAACAAATACAGCAACAGCGCCAACAACAGCCGGAAATGCAAAGACAACAGCGCCCTGCTCGCGAGGCTATGCCCCGCCAGTAAAATAATTAAACAAAAAAGCCCCGCTTGTAAATAAGCGGGGCTTTTTTATAGGCAAAAGAATTATAATTCTTCGTCGTGCTGACTAACGTCAAGCCCTTTAACTTCATCTTCCAAAGACACGCGTAATGGGCTAATTAGGTCAGTTATTTTTAATAGGATAAATGCACCTACAAATGCAAACACTGATACTGCAACTAATGCAACAACGTGTTTTACAAATAAGCCTGTTTCGCCATAAAATAAACCTTCGGCACCTAAGCTGTTTACGCTTTTGGTAGAGAAAATACCGGTCATTAACATACCAACCATACCACCTACACCATGGCAAGGGAATACGTCTAAGGTATCATCAATGTTGGTTTTGCTTCTCCAGATAACTACCAGGTTACTAACTACGGCTGCAACTATACCTACTATTAATGAACTTGAAACAGTAATGAAACCAGCAGCAGGGGTAACTGCTACCAAACCTACAACCGCACCAATACAAGCGCCTAGTGCAGATGGTTTTTTGCCTCTTAATATGTCAAAGAATATCCATGATATTGCAGCAGCAGCTGAAGCTGTTGTGGTTGTTGCTAAAGCAGTTGCGGCTAATTCGCCAGATGCTAATGCAGAACCTGCGTTAAAACCGAACCAACCGAACCAAAGTAAACCTGTACCTAATATTACGTAGCTGATACGTGCAGGTGCATGTGACTCTGCAACCTCGTTGCGTTTTTTAAGGTATAAAGCAGAAGCTAATGCCGCCCAACCAGCAGACATGTGTACAACAGTACCACCCGCAAAGTCTAACACGCCATATTTAAAGAATATACCTTCTGGGTGCCATGTTGCGTGAGCCAATGGAATATAAATTACGATGATAAATAAAGTAATGAATATCAAATAAGAGTTAAAGCGGATACGCTCGGCAAAAGCCCCGGTGATTAATGCCGGCGTAATAACCGCAAACTTCAATTGGAACATAGCAAACAAAATTACAGGAATGGTGCCGCCTAACCAGGCAACGCCTAAAGTGTTTTGCATCATGAAGAATGAACTTGGGTTTCCAATTAAGCCCAGTCCGTTAACATCTTCACCAAATGCCATGCTGAATCCGAATACTACCCAAATGATAGTGATCAAACCCATACAAACAAAACTTTGAAGCATTGTTGAGATAACGTTTTTCTTTCTAACCATACCGCCATAAAAGAAGGCTAAGCCTGGTGTCATTAATAATACAAGTGCTGTAGAGATTAACATCCATGCAATGTCTGCGCCATTGTAGGTGGTTGCTGCTGCCGCAGCCGCTTTATTACCTGGGTACATTAATGCCAGAATAACTACAATGATGAGGATGCCAAAGGGTACGATTTTTTTCATGTTTAAAAGTTTTTAGTTTGATTAATATAATAAGTTAAGATAATGGGCAATTTGAGCCGGTTGGTTTTATACAACACATTTTGCACTGATGAAAGTTTAGTTACCCGAATCCATGATCCGGAAATAAAAGCTGCCTGATAAAACCAGCTTGCTTAATAATTATACGTTTTAAATAATAATATTTTAAGAAAATAATGTAGTTATTGGTGTTTAAACGAGCATCATGTATATATAGCACATGCTTTCCGGCGGTTGATATGGAAATTAGCGCCAATGGCATTAAAAAAGACGATGATTTACTCATTTGCATGTTTAAAATTACTAACTTTTTATTAAATTCATAATAAAAATGAAATTATTTATAGAAAAAAGCCAAAAAATTGATAAATGATGAAAAATATTAATAGTTATTCAGGCAAATAGGGTCATTTTTTGCATTAAAATGGCTTTTTAATAAAATTAGCCAATTAAATTTTATAAATAAAGATAATGGGGTAGTTTTTTTGAAATAAATTGGTGTAAAAGCAAAAAATCCGCGCAAGGGCGGATTTTTTTTATTTTTTTATAGTTTAATACAACTACTCTTCGACTATTTCACTATTGGGTTGGTTAACCTCTGCAACTTCGTGTTTAAAGTAATGTTTTTGGAAAAGCAATATCATAATTACTCCTATAGATATGGCGGAATCAGCCACATTAAACACCGGTCGGAAAAAGATATAGTCTTCACCACCCCATATTGGTACCCATGGGGGGAAATTGCCTGATAATAAAGGGAAATAAAACATATCAACCACACGGCCATGAAAAAGCGGGCCCTGCTGATAAACCAGGCCATAAAAGGTAGAGTCAATAATATTGCCCATTGCCCCGGCAAATATTAATGCCACATTCATGATCAAACCGCGATGATATTTATGCTTAATAAGATAATATAAACCATAGCCTATACCGCAAACCGCAACAATACGAAAAAGCGTTAGCATCAGCTTGCCAAACTCGCCTCCCAGTTCCATGCCAAATGCCATACCGTTATTTTCGGTATAGTGCAGCATTCCGCGATCGCCCAAAAAGTGAATTTCTTCACCAAGTATCATGTGGGTGCGTACCCAGGTTTTTACCACCTGGTCAATTACTATAATTATAAAAGCAGTAATAAAAGGTTTTGTATAAGCAGCCTTCATTTATTGCTTTAATTTAGCTTCCATAGTTAAAGTGGTATGCGGTACCGCGCGTAAACGCTCTTTAGGTATCAACTTACCGGTTTCGCGGCAAATGCCATAAGTTTTGTTTTCAATACGTACCAAGGCGGCCTCTAATTGCTCAATAAACTTTTTTTGGCGGGCAGCTAATTGGTTAATTTGTTCTTTCTCCAGCGTAGCAGATCCGTCTTCTAACGTTTTATAGGTACCGGCTGTATCATCAGTACCATTAGCATTTGGCGAACTTAAAGAAGTTGCCAATGCATTTAATTCTTCTTTAGCACTACTCAATTTATCTAGCAACAGTTCTTTAAACTCTTTTAGCTCAGTGTCGCTATACCTAGTTTTTTCGTTTTCCACTTTCATTATATTTTATTAATATCAATTATTATTTCTTGTTCATCAATGGTAGTTGTTTCACCATTATTTAGCTGATTATCAACCACTATATTATCTGCTAAAATTTCGGCGCAAATATAGGATAAATTATTGTTCAGCGCTTCGGTTACAAAAGGCACGTCGCTAAGTTTAACGCGTATCCTATCTGTAACTTCAAATTCCTTGGTTTTGCGCAGATTCTGTATCCGGTTTATTAATTCGCGCGATATTCCTTCCTGTTTCAGTTCGTTGGTTATCGTAACATCTAAAGCTACGGTTAGTTTGCCCAAATTTGCAACTTGCCATCCCGGTACATCTTCCGCTATGATCTCAACGTCGGTAGTTTGCAGTTGGTAGTTTGCAACTTGCAGTTGAATACTGCCTTTGCTTTCCAGCGTAGCTATGTCTTCCTGGCCTAAGTTATTTATCTCTTCGGCTACAGCTTTCATATCCTTACCTACCTTGGCCCCCAGCACTTTAAAGTTTGGCTTGATCTTCTTTTTAATAAAACCGGCCGTGTCAGTTATGTACTCAATATCCTTAATATTAGTTTCAGAGAGTATTAACTCTTTAACCTGCTCAACCTGGATTTTAAAGTTTTTATCCAGTATTGGCAATAATATTTTGCTTAAAGGCTGACGCACATTAATACCCACTTTTTTGCGTAATGATAATACCAGTGATGATATATCCTGTGCCATTTGCATACGCTCTTCCAGGGCGGTATTCACCAACTTATTATCATAAGCCGGGAAGGCAGCCAAGTGAACGGATTCAAATTGCTCTTTACCGGTAATACTATTTAAGTCATTATACAAACGGTCCGCAAAAAACGGCGCTATTGGCGACATTAGTTTAGCAATAGTAACCAAACAAGTATATAACGTTTGATATGCTGATAACTTATCATCAGAGTTATCTGATTTCCAGAAACGGCGACGGCTTAAACGTACATACCAGTTACTTAAATGCGCATCAACAAAATCTTGTATGGCACGTGCGGCTTTGGTAGGTTCAAAATCAGCATAAAAACTATCCACCTCGCGGCTTAAGGTATTTAATAAGGATATGATCCATTGATCTATTTCAGGACGCTGCGCTAATTCAACTTCAGCTTCGCTATATTTAAATTGATCAATGTTGGCATACATTACAAAAAATGCATACGTATTATGTAAAGTGCCAAAAAATTTGCGGCGCACCTCGTCAATGCCTTCCGCATTAAACTTCAGGTTATCCCATGGCGCGGCATTGCTTATCATGTACCATCGCGGCGCATCGGCGCCAAACTGCTCTATCGTTTCAAATGGGTCAACACCATTGCCTAAGCGTTTTGACATTTTGTTGCCGTTCTTATCCAGCACCAAACCGTTTGATATTACATTTTTAAAAGCAATACCTTTATTGCCAACCTGGGCATTTATTTTTTTGATCTCATCACTGCTCTCGCTTAGCATAACTGCTATGGCGTGCAGGGTAAAGAACCAGCCACGTGTTTGGTCAACACCTTCAGCTATAAAATCTGCCGGATAAGCATTTTTAAATTTGTCTTTATTTTCGAAGGGGAAATGCCATTGCGCATATGGCATCGCGCCGCTATCAAACCAAACATCTATAAGGTCGGGTTCGCGGTACATTTTTTTGCCTGCGGCAGATACTAATATAATATCATCCACATACGGGCGGTGCAGGTCGCTCAGGTCAAATTCCTTCGGCATAAAGCCTTTGGCTACTGCTTTGCCTATTTCTATTTGCAATTCCTCGATAGAGCCGATACAAATTTCTTCGGGGCCATCTTCCTCGCGCCATATTGGTAATGGTGTACCCCAGAAACGTGAACGCGAAAGGTTCCAATCAACCAGGTTTTCCAACCAGTTGCCAAAACGGCCCGTACCGGTTGATTCCGGTTTCCAGTTAATGGTTTTGTTCAGTTCTACCATTTTATCCTTAACAGCGGTGGTTTTTACAAACCAGCTATCCAGCGGATAATATAATATAGGCTCATCGCTTCGCCACGAGTGCGGGTAGCTGTGCTCATATTTCTTAACGTCAAACGCTTTGTTCTCGGTTTTTAGTTTGATGGAGATCAATACATCAGTCGGCTTAAAGCCTTCTGCCGCGCGCTCGGCATCACTGTAATATTCTTCTTTAACATAATAGCCGGCAAAGTCAGTAACCTCTTGTACAAAACGACCTTGCTTATCAACAAGCGGCGCGTCTTTTCCGGCCTCATCTTTAACCAAAACAGCAGGTACACCTGCTTCCTTGGCCGCCCTAAAGTCATCGGCACCAAAAGTCGGCGCAATATGTACTATTCCTGTACCATCCTCGGTAGTAACAAAATCTCCCGGAATTACACGAAATGCATTTTTCTCCAGGTCGACATTAGTTACATAAGGCAATAGTTGCTCGTAGTGGATGCCCACTAATTGCGCTCCTTTATAAGTGCCTTTTATAGCCCACGGGATTACTTTATCGCCGGGTTTATAATCATCAAATGAAGCGTTCTCTGCATCGGCTTTAAAAAATTTGCCAACCAGGTCCTTAGCCAATACAACCGTAATAGGCGCAAAAGTGTAAGGATTAAAGGTGCTTATTTTAACGTAGTCTATCTTTTCGCCAACAGCCAATGCGCTGTTTGAAGGTAAGGTCCATGGGGTAGTGGTCCAGGCTAATATAAATACATCAGAATCTATCCCCTCAAATAAAAATGCCGAATCGTTATCCCGCTTAACCTTAAACTGTGCTGTAATGGTAGTATCCTTTACCATTTTATAAGTACCTGGCTGGTTCAATTCGTGCGAGCTTAAACCGGTACCTGATTTTGGCGAGTACGGTTGTATGGTATAACCTTTATATAAAAAGCCCTTGCTATGCAACTGCTTTAATATCCACCAAAGTGATTCGATGTATTCGTTTTTATAAGTAATGTATGGATCTTCCAGGTCAACCCAGTAGCCCATTTTTTCGGTCAGGTCGTTCCAAACATCAGTATAACGCATTACCTCCTTGCGGCAGGCATCATTATATTCTTTAACCGTAATTTTTTTGCCGATATCATCTTTGGTAATGCCCAAAGCTTTCTCAACTGCCAATTCAATAGGCAATCCATGAGTATCCCATCCGCCTTTACGTTCAACACGGTAGCCTTTAAGGGTTTTATAGCGGCAAAAAATATCTTTAATAGCACGCGCCATTACGTGGTGGATGCCGGGCATACCATTGGCACTTGGCGGACCTTCGTAAAATGTATACGGCTTATCTTCCGGGCGGCTGCTGATGCTTTTTTCGAAGATGTTATTCTTCTGCCAAAACTCCAGTATTTCTTTGCCGGTTTGCGATAGGTTTAACTGCTTATATTCCTTGTACATTAATATTTACCTCACCTCAATTTTTAGAGGTTGCAAAAATAGGGAAATTTAAAATGATTTTCCCATACGATTGCATGAAAATGAAGCTAATACATCAGGCATAAGTAATATATTATTAATAAATAGCCCTACTCGCCCCGCCATCAACCGGTATAGTAGCACCTGTGATGTAAGCCGCATGTTCTGATGCTAAAAAAGCCACGGTTGCTGCCAACTCTTCCGGCTTGCCAATACGACCCAGTGGAATGTTTTTGGCGCGTTGCTTTAAATTTTCTTCCGGATCGACACCCGGAGATACCGTTTTAGTTATCCGCTCGGTAAGCATGGTGCCCGGGGCAACGTTATTAACGGTAATATTATAGGGCGCAAACTCATCTGCCATCATTTTAGCCAAACCTATTACACCCATACGCATACTAGTTGATAGCACCGAGCCTGCTAATACTGATTTTACCGATACACTTATCACATTAATAATACGACCACTACCGCTTTTGCGCAAATAAGGCAAAGCTAACCTACTGGCCCTTGCAACACTCAATAAATTTAATTCAAATGCTTTTTGCCATGCGGTATCATCAAAGTTCTCAAATTTATCAAAGGGTGGTCCGCCGGCATTGTTTAATAGCATATCTATTCTGCCAAAAGCAGCGGCAGCTTTTTCAATAAAAGCTTCCATTTGTTTGCCATCGGTCACATCAACAGGGATGGCAATAACTTCATTACTTGTAAGCTGTTGTATCTCGCGGGCTGTTTGTCTCAATTCCTTTTCATCGCGCGAGCCTATAATAATTTTTGCGCCTTCGGCAGATAGGGTAGTGGCTATGGCCCTGCCTAAGCCTTTGCTGGCGGCTAATACAATGGCCACTTTATTGGTGAGTTTCAGATCCATAATGCTAAGATAGGGTATAATAGAAATTTATTTTGTCTCGCCTACGTTTTTACCCTCCTGTCATCGCTACGCTCGACATCCTCCCTTCGCCTTTGGCGTAAGGAGGAGTTTTCTTTTTAACCCTCTTTACCGCTTGCGGAAGAGAGGGTGGTCGAGCGAAGCAAAAGCCGGTGAGTCGAAACGTAGATTTGCTAATCTTTTTGGTTAATTTTGACAATAACATCTATAAAGTATGTTGCATAAAACCCGGGGTATTATATTTAAAACAACTGATTACAGCGAAAGCAGTGTGATTGTGCAAATATTTACGGAGAAGTTTGGTCTGCAGTCCTATATCATTAACGCGGTAAAAAAGCCTAAAGCTAAAATAAGCCGTAATATGCTGCAACCCCTGCACCTATTGGATATGGTAGTATACCATAAAGCCACAGGCGGCGTACAGCGTATTGCCGAACTGAAGAACACGCCTTTGTTGCAAACCATACCTTATGATGTAATAAAAAGCTGCCTGGTTATATTTTTAAATGAAGTGTTGCATAAATCTGTAAAACAACAAACAGCGGAAGAAAGCTTATTTGATTTTGTTTTTAATGCGATAGAGTGGCTGGATCATCAAACTAGCGGATTAGCCAACTTTCATTTGTTGTTTTTAATCAGGTTAACCCGCTATTTGGGGTTTTACCCGGATAAATACCCAACAGGAGATGCCGAATATTTTGATATGAAGAACGGCAATTTTACCCGTTATAAACCGCAGATGGCTTACCTATCGCCACCGCATACCCAAAACTTTAATTTGTTGTTGCAATGCACCTTTGAAACTTTGCCGGCATTAAAATTTACTAATGACGAACGAAGGTATTTATTAGCAAAACTGTTGGAGTATTATGCCCTGCATATTGAAGGGTTCGGTAATATTCGTTCGCACGAAGTTTTAGAAGAAGTGTTAAGTTGATAACCGTTATCCTAAAATTTGTTTTTTAATAAATTCAATGCTTGAATCGGGTATATCGGCTCCTTCGGTTTGTGCAACTGAACCATCGGCATTAATTTTAAGTGTGGCATTTATACCATTATCAATGGTAACATGCAAAATGTTCTGTTCTTTTTCTACCCTGCAGGTTACTTCACGTTCCGAATAGAACATTTTAAATTCATATTTCCCGTCTTTCTCGGCGGGGGTAATATCTTGCGTATCAATCATAGCCTAATGTTTTTTATTATAACACCATAAACATGTGGATGTTTAATTAATTGATAAATATTAATAATGGAAAGATTATTGGCTAGTATATTGACAATTATGGATTAATAGTGTACCTAACAGAGAATCGCACATAAGGATAACGATTAGTATCATCAGGCAGATCCCTATAATTACGGCTCAAAACATAATAACCTGATTCGGCCGCTAACGATAGGTTATCAAGGCACTTATAACTTACCTCGTTAGTTAGGGCATGTAAAAAATAATTAGATGCTGCTCCGTTTACCGTTTTGGTTACAGCGCCCCTATAACTAAGCGTATAATTAAATCTGTCTAAAACGGTTACCCCGCCATTAACATCAAAAGCTACACCGGGCCCATAATCATAGCTGCGCCCGGTAGTAGGATGATAACTGGGTATGGCTGATAATAGTATAGGGCCGGCACCTACAGCAGTATTTATCTTTACTTTTTTATGAAGCTCGACTTTTGAATACAGGTTGATCTGAACGCTTTGTCCCCCATAAAAAAAGGATGAATTGCGGATATAATCATAGTTGGCAGACAAAATGGCTAAATGCTGAAACTGCCCCTTAGACTTTATGGGCCAACCCGCAATGGAGCCATAAACAGCTAAATTATTTACCAAAGTGCTGTCATCCTTGCCAACTTCTAATAATATAGAGATGTTGCTAAAAGGTTTTCTATAATCAAGGTATGGTGTACCATACAACATCCTTGCACGCCCATACCATCCAAATCCCCCATCTTTAAATGGGTTGATACCCCCTGTACCAAACTTACGCAGTCCAATATCCAATTCGGCGCTTATTTTTGACGAATCCCTATCTGTACCGTTGGCACTGTATTTACCCCATTTGCCATCCATTATCCGGTTTAATCCATTCATCGGGTTGATTATTAATCCAATTACTTCACTAACTTGCCGTTTAACCCCGCGCGAACGGTTATCAACTATTTTGTTGGCCAGGCGATGGGTCATCTCACCTAATACAATACCCCCAAAACTGGTATTAATAAAATCGTTAATGGAGGGCGGTTCGTTTTCGGCAAAAGTTTCCCAAAGATAACTGCCCGCTACTGCTGCCGGTGCCGATTGCCAAAAACTATAGCCATTACTACGAAATGAATTAAAAAATAAAGATCCATGAAAGGGGTGGCCAAACTGGTTGGTTTGAAACTCGTCCTTATCCCACCACCAGTTAGCCGGGTTTATGTTGCGTTTTGTGGTTTGCCAGGTTATCCTGGTAAAATCGGCATGCCTAACCCATTGATTAAATGAATAAACGCCCAGTTCCATGCCGGCTAGTTCCATAAATGCCCGTTTTGAATTTTTAGGTACAGGATGTTCTTGTTCAAAAAATCGTCGGTTTTGACGGTTTAACCTGCGTAATACACTCATGGGCGTATCAGGAATAGCTTCAGTGTAAGGCATAGGCATTTGCTGTGCAAAAGCATCCACACAAAAAAATATAAATAATAAATAAATAGCTATCCTTTGCAGGAATGTATTTAGCAGGAATTTTTTAAGGTAGATAGTTGTCAAGCCTAGTAAATTATAAGTTTAGTGCGCATCGTAAAAACAGCACACCAATACCAACTTAATTAAGTACTTTTTTGTTTTTATATGACAAAAAAATATAGAATGTTAAGAGGAGTCAACGCCTACGACATTTATTGCAATCGATGTCAATAATATATGGCGTAACGCATTTTTAAGCGTTATATTATTGACATTGATTGCAATGCATTTATTATTGTATTGATAATCAATCAATTAATTTTTTCAATCCGCTTTAAAAAGACATATCATCTATATATATTGTGTGTCAGTTAGTTGACCAAAAAAACTTGCAAAACACGTGGGTTTTAATAAGCGCCCAGGCGCTTTATACTAACAAGGTTAAACCAATTAACTATAACCAACATGAAAAAATTTTTAAGTGTGCTATTATTGGCATCTGCTAGTGCTTTGGCGCAAAACGCACCGCCCGTAGTATTTACAGCAGACCAAGATCATAAAAACATGATGGACCAGTTGGGAATTAAAGCATTGCGTCCGGGTCCAAGCGGTAATGAGCAGGCCCCAAATCATGCTAATTATGATGAAGCTTTGGCTAATCCATACCCAAATTTGCCCGAGTTGTTAACCTTAAATAACGGTAAAAAAGTTACCACTGCTGATATGTGGTGGAAACAACGTCGGCCGGAAATTAAAGAAGATATTGAGCGTGAAGTTTATGGCCGCGTACCTAAAAACGTTCCAGGCGTAACCTGGACGGTTAAACTTACCGACAGAGAAGTTTTTAATCGTGTACCGGTTATTGTTAAACAATTGGTTGGCCATGTAGACAACTCATCATACCCGGCTATTAATGTTGATATTGAAATGATGCTGGTTTTACCTACCAATGTTAAAGGACCAGTACCGGTATTGATGATGTTTGGCGGCGGGCGTTTGCCGGCTCCAAGTCAGCCAACTGCTGCCGAAACCGAAAAAATAAACGCGGCATTAAAAAAATTATTAGTTGGCGCTGATCCATCTATACAAGCCATTTTAGATATCCATCCGGCTTATCAGCCATTTGCACCTGCTGCGGGTACAGGAGGCTTTGGCTTTGGCGCACCGCCGCCAGTTCGTGTAGTAACACCTGATGTGCCGGGCGTTGCAGGTGTTAATAATGACCCACAATCTCCGGAGCAGCTAATTGCTGCAGGCTGGGGTTATGCTACTATTAACCCTGCAAGTATACAGGCAGACAATGGAGCCGGTATAACCAGGGGTATTATTGGTTTGGTAAATAAAGGCCAGCCGCGTAAGCCTGATGATTGGGGCGCATTGCGTGCATGGGCATGGGGTGCAGCCAGGGGACTAGATTACTTGGAAAAAAATGAACCTATGGTGGATGCCAAAAAAGTAGGTATTGAAGGTGTATCACGTTATGGTAAAGCAGCCCTGGTAACGTTAGCTATGGAAGATCGTTTTGCTATGGCTTTAGTTGGTTCATCAGGCGAAGGCGGCGCTAAGTTGCACCGACGTAACTTTGGGGAAGCCGTAGAAAGCTTAACCGGCGGTGAGTATTATTGGATGGCAGGTAACTTTATGAAATATGGAGCGTCTGACGCCAAATTTGGTGCTAAAACTGCAAAGGATATTCCTGTTGATGCGCATAGCATAATAGCTTTATGCGCCCCGCGTTTGGCATTTATAAGTTATGGTATCCCAGAAAAAGGTGATGCTAAATGGTTGGATCAACAAGGAAGTTATATGGCTACAGTAGCTGCAGGCAGCGTATATAAATTATTAGGGGCAAAAGATCTGGGTGTATCTAACGACCCAAATAAAGAAAAAATGCCACCTGTAAACACCCCAATGTTAGATGGGCAGTTAGCATGGCGACAGCATGACCAGGGTCACCAGGATCAAGCTAATATGAAATGGTTTATCCAGTGGGCAAATAAAAATATTGGTTATAAACCTGAAGTTTTAGCTGTAGCAGGAAGAAGGCCATAAGCTTATTAATAATAAATGGAGATATAAAAGCCTCACATTATGTGAGACTTGCATGGGCATAACTGGTTTGATCCGGTAATCGATCCTCTGCTTTTAAGACGATGCTATATTTATTTTTGATGATATTTTAAGAAGAATAAACCAATGAAAATGGCCGTTAGCAATTATTTTGCCAAATTGTTGGAAAATTTGTTTTGTTTCAATATTTTTACAATAGATTGCTGCCCTACCTGGCTGCGTAAATACCAATTATAGCCAATTTTTGCTTTTACAATGGGGGAGATGACGAACTTTAGTGACTATGAAGATAAAAAGCTGGTAACCCGGTTGAAATCGGGCGATCAAAATGCTTTTGATTTTTTATACCGAAAATACCATGTGCCACTTTATCGAAACATTTTCAAACTGCTTAGGCATGACGAAAATGCGCAGGATATTTTGCAGGATGTCTTTTTTTGTCTTTGGGAAAAACGCGATACCATCAATGATGAAAAGCCTATAGCTAATTGGTTGTTTGTAGTGAGTTATAATAAGTCTATCACTTTTCTTAAAAAAACTGCAAATCACTGTGTGGTTTTTGAGGAGATTCTATCAGATGTTTCTGATGAAAAGGGGGATTCACAAGTATCATCAGATAATTTAGCATTAATAGAGGAAGCTGTTGAACGGCTTTCGCCTCAAAAAAAGAAAGTATTTGAGCTTTGCAAGATCAATCGCAAAACTTATGAGGAGGCTGCCCAAGAGCTGGGTATATCTCGTTATACAGTTAAAGAATACCTATCTGAAGCGGTAGCGGGCATAAAATCGCACATAAAATACAGTGTTGATGAGGGCGGATTACCTTATTAACCACACTCGTTATTTCTTTTTTCAAAAAAAGTTAAATACCTACCCCCCCTTTTCTCCTTTTCCGAGTATTTATACATATAAACCGTTCGGATTTTTATTTCATGGAGTATACTAAAGAAAAGTTAGCGGCATTGTTGCTTAAACAACAATGGACAGCAGAGGATTATAAATGGTTGTCAAAATATATTGATGCCACAGATTCGGACGAACTTAAGGAATTAATGCATGAGCAATATGTCGAAGATGTATTAGACGTTAACGCCCAAACGCATTTCTCTGATGATTTACTCCAAAAAATCCATAATCGTATTGATGATAATGCAATTACTGCCAAGCGCTTTAAAATAAAGCGTTGGATGGCTGTAGCCGCGTCTATTACAGGATTGTTTTTTTGCAGCTATTTATTTTACATCCTCCGCAACAATGGTAGCGATCAAAATGCCATTGCAAAGGTTCAAAAAAAGGATATAGCGCCGGGCAAGAACAAAGCTATCTTAAAACTTTCGGATGGGTCAGTTATAAATTTAGATGATGCAGAAAACAGCCGTATTGCTCAAGAAGGTAACGCTGATATTATAAAAGCGGGCGGTACGTTGGCCTATAATAAATTAGATAACACCAACCCCCAAGGTTCTGATAACTCAATTGTACCTAACAATACACTTTCAACTCCACGGGGTGGGCAGTATCAGCTTAAGTTGGCCGATGGTACAATAGTATGGTTAAATTCTGCTTCAAGCCTGGATTTTCCGGCAGTGTTTAATGGGAAAGAACGTAGAGTGAAATTAACCGGCGAGGCTTATTTTGAGGTAGCCAAGAATAAGAAATTACCTTTTATTGTTGAGGTTGCCTCTTCAGAAATAAAAGTATTAGGTACCCATTTTAACATACGTGCCTATAGCGATGATATAATACCTGTTGAAGCCACATTGATTGAAGGATCCATAAAATTTACCCACGCCGAAAAGTCTCTGGTTCTTCAACCGGGCGAACAAGTAAGCTTAGAGGCCAATGGCGCTGTAGTATGGAACAAAAATGTTGATACAGACGATGTAATCGCCTGGAAAAATGGATTTTTTCATTTTGAAAAACGCCGTATTGACTTTATCATGCGCGAATTGGCTCGCTGGTATGATATTGAGGTGGTTTATAAAGACCCCATCGATGCGTCTTTTTTTGCAGAAATGCCTAAGAATACAAACCTGTCTGATGCTTTAAAATCGTTGCAACTAACCGGTAAGGTAAAGTTTGCCGTAGACGGTAATAGGGTAACGGTATTAAGACGGTAACTAATTATTAGTAAAAAATACAAAACCAATTATAAGTAATTCTAAGAGAGTAAACATTAACCGCTATGCTGTTTCCAAATAGTTTGGGAACTGTGTAGGTTGTTGAGCCAAAAAAAAACCGGAAGTGTTACGAGCACTCCCGGGCAGATTAAAGGGTTCAATGATTAAGCATTATCATACCAATTTTCAAACTAAACCCGTGTAAAATTATGCATTTAATTTTTATCTTTTTTAAAGGCAGAAAAGAACGGTTTTCATTATCGACTTTCTCTTTAAATAAGAAAGTAATAGCTATGAAATTAACCGTTATTTTTCTCCTGTTTTTTTATTCACAATCAATCGCAATTGGCTTTGCGCAAAGGGTAACCTTGTCAGAAAAGGAAACCCCTCTTTCCGTGCTATTTGCCAAAATAAAACAACAAACAAATTACACATTTGTTTATACTGATGCTTTGTTGAAAAAAACGAAGCCGGTTACTATTGATGTTAAGAATGTAACTCTTGAAAATGCCCTTTCGAGTGTTCTTGAAAATCAATCACTTACTTTTAATATAGTTAATAAAATAATTGTAATTAAAGAGGTTGAAAACTCAAGCATAACTGCCCCAACGGCAATATTTAGGGCCGGTGGTAGGATAGTTGATGAAAAAGGCGAGCCCGTTACTGGCGCAACAATAAAGGTAAAAGGAACCGATATTGCCGTTGTCAGCGATCAAAATGGCCGCTTTACAATAAATGCGCCAACTAACGCTGTTTTAACTGTTTCTTTCATCGGCTATAAAACGCAGGAAGTTACCCTTAAAGGCGACCAACTTGATCTTGTTATAAAACTGACAGTTGAAGAACAAGGCCTTAATGAAATTATAATTGTTGGCTATGGCGAACAGAAAAAAGCCAGCTTAACTGCTGCTATTACCCAAGTTGCCGGTAAGGATTTGCAACGTACAGGAGGTGTTACAAACCTTGGTATGGCTTTAACCGGAAATTTACCGGGTGTTATTACAACGTCTTCTACAGGGCAACCAGGGTCCGAAGATCCGCAGATCGTAATCCGCGGGGTAAGTTCATGGAACAGTACCTCGCCACTGATTTTGGTAGATGGGATTGAAAGATCTATAAGTGCTATTGACATTTCTTCTGTTGAATCCGTTTCTGTACTTAAAGATGCAGGGGCTACAGCTGTATTTGGTGTACGTGGTGCAAACGGCGTTATTTTGGTTACCACTAAGCGTGGTTCTCAAGGCAAGGCACAGGTTTCAGTCAGGTCAAACACTACTACTAAAATAGCCTCAAAACTGCCGGCAAAATACGATTCGTATGATGCTTTAATGTTAAAAAATCTCGTTCTTGAAAGAGAGTCTATTGCTGATATAAATACATGGGGCGGATATTTGCCTAAGCAGATGATTGATAAATACCGGTATCCTGCTAATGCTTACGAAGCGGATCGTTATCCAAATGTAGACTGGGAAAAGGAATTGTTTAAAAAGAGTACTCAATCCTTCAATAACTCTATCAATGTTTCGGGTGGTTCACCGTTGGTAAACTATTTTGCAGGGATTGATATAACACAAGAGGGTGATTTGTTTAAAACCTTCCAGAATAATAGGGGTTATGAGTCGCAATTTGGCTATAGCCGCTTCAACGTTAGAAGTAACCTGGATTTTAATCTCACCAAAACTACTAAGTTTTCAACCAATTTGTTTGGTTCAAACGGAGTACGCCAGGTACCTTACGGCTTGGCTGACGGTGATGGAGCCTACTGGTCGTCCGCTTACCGTACAGCGCCTGATTCCTTTAAGCCAATATATTCAGATGGTTATTATGGTTTTTATCCCTTATCTGCTCAAGATCAGCCTAACGCGGCATTTTGGCTGGCATATTCGGGGGTTGAAAAACGTACAACAACGCAGTTGACAACCGATTTTATTTTGGACCAAAAGTTAGATATGGTAACCAAAGGGCTTAGTTTAACAGCCAGGCTTTCGTTAGATAATACGTTTTTAGAAAACTCCCGTGGTATAAATGACCAATTTAACCCTGCCCAGCGCGAGTATATTAATCCTACTACAGGTATTGTAACTTATGAGCAACCAAGAAACACAGGTACGCAGTTTGATTTTAACGATGCTATTGCATGGTCGTCTTCTGGCGGCTCCGTGGCTGACGGTAATATTTATAGGAGTATAAATTACCAGTTTCACGTAAATTATAAGCGTAGCTTTGGCGATCATAATGTAAGCGGTTTGGCTGTTTTGAAGCGCGAGCGTAATTTATCCGGCGGGGGATTCCCAAACTACCGCGAAGATTGGGTTTCACGTATAACCTATAATTATAAAGAAAAGTATTTTGTTGATGCCAACGGTGCCTATAACGGTTCTGAAAAGTTTGGACCTCAATATCGATTTGCTTTTTTCCCTTCCATAGCTGCAAAGTGGGCAATTAACAAAGAGAAATTTATGGAAAAGCTAACTTTTGTAGATCAGTTAATGATAAGAGGCTCGTGGGGAAGAGTTGGAGACGACCAGGGCACTCCTAAATACGGGTTCCGTGATGGCTATAGTTATGGCGGAAATACGGCAATGGGTAGCCCGGTAGCTAACACGCCATATACCATATATAGGCAAAATAGTATTGGTAATCCAAGTATTTCGTGGGAAACTGCTGAAAAGCGCAACGTAGCTGTTGATTTTAGCTTTTTGAGAGGTGATATATCGGGTAGTGTAGACGTGTTTAATGACAGAAGAACCAGGGTTTTTATTGGTGGCACTGGCCGCGCTATACCATCATTTTTTGGATATGGCACAATCACTCCGTCTGCTAACTTAGGCGAAACGACCAGTAAAGGTTACGAAATAGAATTAAAGTTAAATCATAGGTTTTCAAACGGGTTACGTGTTTATTTAAACACAGCTATGACTCATGCAACCAATTTGACAATATTCCGTGATGATCCGATTTTGACACCTTCCTATCAAAAAAAGCAAGGTTATGCTATTAATCAAAACGTGACATGGATTAATAATGGTTTTATTAAAAGCTGGGATGATTTGCTAGGAAGTACCGTAAGAACAGCCAACAATCAAAACAAGTTGCCGGGCGACTATAACATTGTCGATTTTAATGCCGATGGTGTGGTTGATGATAAGGACAAGGCACCTAATGGGTATACAGGTACCCCGCAAAATACCTACAATGCATCTATTGGCTTTGAATGGAAAAGATTTAGCGTATTTGCCCAGTTTTATGCAGTAAACAACGTTACGCGTACTATTCTTTTCCCTGATTTTCAAGGAAAGAGTAACGTGGTATTTAATCAACCAGAATTTTATTTTCTACAAAATGGTGGTGGCGTAGTACCTCCTCCTCGCTTTAGCGTGCTTGATGCCACAGGTGCGGCTGGTACTAGATACGCTTACGATGGATCTTACGTACGTTTAAAAAATGTGGAAATAGGCTATACACTTCCAGTTAATGCTATTAAAAAGCTGGGAATGAAAAGCTGTAGATTATTTGTAAACGGAAACAACCTGTATATATGGACAAAAATGCCTGACGACCGTGAGTCTAACTTTAGCAGCGGTTTTGGTGATAGTGCCAATGGCGCGTATCCTACCATGCGTCGTTTTAATTTAGGTGTTGATTTAACATTATAAACTGTTTAGAGATGAAAAATAATTACTTAAAAAAAGCTGTATTGCTTGTACTGGTTGTACTAGGCAGTAGCACGCTTAATTCTTGCAAAAAATATCTTGAGCGGTCTCCGCTTGTTGATATTCAGCCAACAGACCCATACAAAAACTTTATAAACTTTCAAGGTTTTACCGAAGAATTGTATAATTGTATTCCGCAGAATAGTATTAATCAGTTCCACAACTGCTGGAACCTGGGCGAAGAGGAGTTTTGGACAGTTGGCGAAACCAGGTTGATGATGTACCAGGTTGATAATGGTAACTATAATGGCTGGTCAAATACATTATATAGTATGTTTGGCACCAGCGCCGCCGGTGCGAGCAATACTGACTCCGGAAACAAAGGACAACTTTGGGGCTTGTCATGGTATGGTATCCGCAAAGCCAATCTGGGCCTGGCCAACCTTGACAAATTGGTTGATGCAACCCCTGAAGAAAAAGACCTGATTGCCGGGCAATTATACTTTTTCAGGGCGTTTTTCCACCATTGCATAATGGAATATTGGGGAGGCTTACCCTATATGGACCAGGTTTATCCTGCAGATCAGATCACCAAACTTCCTCGTCTTACTTACCAGCAATGCGCAGATAGAGTGGCAGCTGATATGCAAAAGGCTGCTGATTTATTGCCGGTTGATTGGGATGCAACTACTGTTGGTAAACGGACCCTTGGTAACAACAATACCCGTATCAACAAAATAATGGCACTTGCCTATATGGGTAAAAATTATTTATGGGCAGGCAGCCCGTTAATGAACAGGTCATCTACAGGTAGCAGTACTTACAATACCGCTTATTGCAAAAAAGCTGCTGATGCGCTTGGCCAGGCACTACAAATTATCGAAGCAACAGGTCGCTACACTTTAGCGCCATTTTCGCAGTACCGCGATTTATTTAATACCTGGGCCCAGAACGGCAAAATTCCGGGGCTGAAAGAGGCAATTATGCTGGAAGGCCTTTCCGGCGCTACTGGCCGTTTCCGCTTCAATCAGGTAAATGATTACCGTCCATTGGTTATTCAAACAACAGGTATCAAATGTTATCCTACTGCCAATTATGTGGATTATTATGGCATGGCCAACGGCTTACCAATTGCCGATCCTGAAAAACCGGATCCTGTAAGTGGTTATGATCCATCGTATCCATGGAAGAACCGTGACCCACGTTTTTACAATGACATCATGATTGATGGCGAAAAATGTGTGCAAAATGGAGGAGCCGTTGGTAATAACGAATACAGGCAATATGCCAGTCTTTTTACCGGTGGACTTTTCAGAACAGCTGATGGAAACAATAAGGTTTGGACCGGATACCTGAATTCAAAAATTGTAGCTAAACTGATGAACGAGTTTGACGGATACAGAGAAAACAACACCTTTGTTTTAAGCTTGATGCGTTTGTCTGACGTTTATCTGTTATATGCAGAAGCTACTGCAACCGGATATGGTACGCCGCAAAGCATTGCTACGGGTTATACCTTAACAGCAGTTGACGCTATAAACAAGGTGCGCCAAAGAGCCGGCGTTCCTGGCGTAGATGCGAAATTTTTAGGTAATACCACCGATTTTTTAAGTGAAGTAAGACGTGAGCGTGCAGTAGAGTTGGCTTTTGAGGGTCATCGGTTTACAGATTTACGCCGTTGGTTGCTTTTAACCGAACGTCCTTACACATACAAAAAAGCCATTGAATTTGATAGGGCGCTTTCCAACGCGCAAGTATATGCAGACCCCCGGAATGCTAAGGTTAATAATTTTAGAGAAACAGTACTGTTTGAAAGACAATTGGTTCAGCGGCACTATTGGTTCCCTTTCCTGCAATCAGATATAAACATGTATAGTGAGTTTAAGCAAAACCCGGGTTGGTAACTAAAAAGTTTAAAAAATAATGAGAAGAAACATAAGAAATAGCTGTGTCTTCCTGATTGTTTTACTATCGGGATTGGCGACAGCATATGCGCAAGAAAAGTCAGATACTTTGGTGAACGTAGCATTTAAATCGGTTGCAAAACACGATCTGATTGTTCCGGCTGCATCAGTTGACGTAACTGAATTAATGAAAAAAAGTTATAGTACTAATAGTTTAGACAATTTAGGAAGCTTCATTGCTGGTTATACCGGAAACGTTTGGGGCCAGGCGCCATTAGTTTTGGTTGATGGCATTCCGCGCCGTGCTTCGGATATCCGAATGACAGAGGTACAATCTATCACCGTACTAAAAGGAGCCAGCGCCGTTGTACTATACGGAAGCAGCGCTGCCAAAGGCGTTGTTATGATTACCACTAAACGAGGTAGTGTAAAACCGCTACAGATTGATGTACGCGCCAATACCGGTGTATTTGTACCCAAATCGTACCCTGGCTACTTAAATGCGGCTGATTATAAAACACTTTATAATGAGGCACTGGCTAACGATGGTATCGCTACTGGTGGTTATTCTACAGCCGAGATTGATGCTACCCGCGCGGGTACAAACCCATACAAGTATCCAGACGTTAATTTGTTGGGCTCAGACTATCTTAAAAAAATGTATTCACAGTCTGACGTTACCATGGAGGTATCTGGTGGTAATGATGCTACACGTTATTATACAAATATTGGTTTATTGTATAGTAATGACCTTGTTAAATATGGCGAACAAAAAAACAATAACAATTTACAGTTCAACATCAGGGGAAATGTAGACGCTAAGCTTACTAAAAAGCTAAGTGCAACCATTGATGCGGCAGCCGTTAGCACTATAAATTATACAGGGAAGGGTAACTTTTGGGGGGCAACATCAACAATGACTCCCAATTTTAATAAGTTTTCGCCACTTATCCCAATTAGTATGTTAGACCCCAATAATGCTGCATTGCAAACAATTGTAAAAAATAGCAATCATATTATTGACGGGCAATATTTGCTTGGCGGACAAAGCACAACCCAAACTAACGTATTATCTGATATGTTGGCGGCTGGTTATAATAGAGTCAAGTCAAATACTTTTATGTACAACCTGGGCCTACAGGCTGACCTAAGTTCGGTTTTAAAAGGGTTAACTTTTAAAACTACTACAAGTTTGGACTATACCACATTGTATACCGAATCTTATACCTTGGCTTATGCAACATACGGACCTACGTGGTCTACAGTTAACGGACAGGATGTAATTACTGCTTTAGATCAGTATGGTACTGATAAAAATTCAACAAGTGAAGCAGTTGGAACATCTTCCTATACGCAAACGATATCTTTAAAAGCCCAATTGGGGTATGATCGTACCTTTGCAAAAGATCATAATGTAACGGCAGCATTATTAGGCTGGGGGTATCAAACGCAATTCTCCAGTGATGGTGGAAGTGGTTATCAGCCTGTGAAGAATACAAATCTTGGTGTTCAGGCTGGGTATAATTACAAACATAGATATTACCTGGATTTTTCGGGAGCTTTTATACACTCTGCTAAGTTGCCCCCGGGCAAACGTGATGGCTTTTCGCCAACGGTTTCATTGGGATGGCGCATAAGCGACGAAAACTTCATTAAGGATAATTTATCGTTCATTAGTGACATGAAGATTAGGGCTTCTTATTCTTCTGTTAAGCAAGATCTTGACATTACAGGTACAAGGGCTGGAACTACTACTGCTGTTGATCAATTTCTGTATCAGGGTTACTACAGTAACAATGCTACGCTGGGCGGTTTTTACACATGGCGCGATGGTTTAGCCGGTGGCAGAACAACACTTGCAGGCCAGGCAAATAACCCTAACCTTACATTTGTAGAACGGAATGAGTTATCGTTAGGATTAGACGCGTCACTTTTTAAAAACAAAGTTACGTTAGATGTTAATTATTTTTCAAACAATACTAATGGCCTTCTTGCCCGTGGTAGTTCTCTTTATCCCTCTTATTTTGCCGGATCGGGTGATTTCCGTCCCTGGATAAATTACAATAACGAGCAGCGTAAAGGATTTGATTTTGCGGTTAACTTTAACGAAAAGGTAGGCGAAATACAGTATTCTCTAGGAGTTACCGGTATGGTCTATAATTCAAAGGTGCTGCGTAGAGATGAATTACCGGCTGAATCTTACCAGGCAAGAACCGGTTTACCCTTAGATGCCAACTTTGGATATATTAGTGAAGGTTTTTTCCAAAGCCAGGCTGATATTGCAAGTTCTCCAAGGCAATCAATCGGCGGAACTATAGCGCCTGGTGATATTAAATATCGTGACGTTAATAAGGATGGTATAATTGACAACAAGGACCAGGTTAATTTGGGCAAAAGCGGTTCTGCCGCATCCCCATTTTCATACGGAGTTAACCTTACAGTTAAGTATAAACGTTTAACCATGTTTGTATTAGGTTCAGGAGTTAGTGGAGCCGTAGGGTTTAAAAACAGTTCATATTATTGGGTGGGTGGAAACGCCAAATATTCAGACGTAGTATTAGGACGCTGGACACCAGCTACAGCGGCTACAGCCACTTATCCACGCTTAACAACTACTGCTGGTACCAATAACTATCAAAACTCTACCTTTTGGATGTATAACATAAACCGCTTTAACTTAACCCGCGTACAGTTTACGTACGATTTTAATGACCAAATGTTTAAGAATTCGTTTGTTCATAAGTTGAGCGTTTATGCACAAGGCGATAACTTACTTGTTATATCAAAAGAGCGTAAATTTTTGGAAACCAATATAGGTTCTCCACCGCAAACCCGCTTTTTTAACATAGGTGTAAAGGGTTCTTTTTAATAACCAATATTTAGATAAAATTATATGAAAATAAAGATCATATTTTTCGGATTAGCAGTTTTGCTTTTTGCAGCAAGCTGCAAAAAAATCCTAAATCCGGAACCGGAGGATTTAAAATCGCTTGATCAGATGTACACTGACGTAAATTTCGCTCAAGGGTTTTTAGTCACTGCTTACAGGAATATACCGACTTACTACGACAATTCTGAATATGCTACAGATGACGCCGTAACTAATCAGTTAAATAACAGTTATTTGCAATTAGCCACTGGTTCGTGGTCGTCCATTAATAACCCTGCTTCAGTATGGAACCAGTGTTACGAAGCGACACAATACCTTAACCTGTTCCTTGAAAATTCAAATAAGGTTAAATGGGCAAATGATCCTGAGGCGGCAAAGTTGTTTAATGTTAGAATGCGGGGCGAGGCTTTTGGAATGAGGGCGCTTTTTATGTATTATTTATTGCGTAACCACGGAGGAATTGGCAGTAACGGGCAGTTGTTAGGTGTGCCTATTGTTACTCAATACCAAGCAATTGATGCGCAATTTAATATACCCCGCGCCAGCTTTGATGCTTGCGTTAAGCAGGTTTATAAGGATTTGGACAGTGCCGAACTTTATCTTCCGGTAGAGTATAATGATATATCCACTAACGCTCAAATTCCGGATAAGTATAAAGTGTACACCGGGAATTTTGATACTTATAACCGGGTAATGGGACAATATGGCCGCCAATTATTCAATGGATTGATAGCTAAGGTGATTAGAACAAGAACTGCTTTATTAGCAGCTAGCCCGGCTTTTCAAAACAGTGCTAATCCTGCAACCTGGGCAGATGCTGCTAATTACGCCGCGGCAATAATTAATTATAAAGGTGGGGTGGGTGCCCTACCTGCAACTGGCGTAACTTATTATGCTAACACATCTGAAATTGACAATTTGTCTAGTGGAGTTAATCCGCCAGAAATCATCTGGAGAGAGAATATAGCAACGAATGATGCTACCCAGGAAACTCAGCATTTCCCGCCTTCAATAAATGGAAATACTGCGGGCGCTGGCTTCATGAATCCATCTCAAAATTTAGTGGATGCTTTCCCAATGGCCAATGGATATCCTATTAATCATCCAAACGCGAACTATAGTGCTGCTGCACCATATAATAACAGAGACCCAAGGTTTGCCAAATACATAATATATAATGGTGCTACTGAGGGCGTAAGTAATACAGTTATTAAAACCGGCAGCGCTTCAGGTACCGCAGATGGTGTTAATGCCAGGCCAGGGTTTTCTACTCGTACCGGATATTATATGAAAAAACGCCTTCGCATGGATGTTAATCGTAATACGGTTGGAGCAAACGGAAAAACTCACTATACACCTCGTATGCGTTACACCGAAATGTACCTTGCGTATGCCGAAGCTGCTAATGAAGCTTTTGGCCCTACAGGGACCGGCACGCAGTCATATTCAGCATATGATGTTATTAAGGCTATTCGTAAAAGGGCACTTGGCTTAAACGCTGATCCTTATTTGGAGGAAATTAAAGGTGATCAAAGCAAAATGAGAGATTTGATACGTAATGAACGCCGTTTAGAATTATCTTTTGAGAGCTTCCGTTTCTGGGATCTTCGTCGCTGGAAAGTGGATATTAGCAAACTGACAGAACCTGTACAAGGATTAGATGTGAACGGAACTGTTTATACCCCGTTGAATAACGTGGAGGCGCGTGCTTTTCAGAATTATATGTACTATGGACCTATTCCAAATTCTGAGCGGTTAAAATATAATGCGCTGGTACAAAATGCAGGTTGGTAATAGTTATAATGAGTTAAATTAACAAATATGAAAATTAATAAAATAATTATAGGACTGGCAGCTTCAGCAGGCTTGCTGGCATCGTGCAAAAATGCTCCCGTAGTATACCCCAATTATACTAACTCTGCAGTTTATTTTGCCAGCCAGTATCCTATGCGCATTGTTGAGCTGGGAGAAGATTTATTTGTAGATAATTCTTTAGATAATCAGCATAAGGTTTCTATTAAGGCCACAATGGGGGGCGTTTATGAAAACAAAAAAGACGTGGTAATAGACGTGAAAGTGGACGAAACGTTGCTGAACAATCTTTACTTCAATAACAATGGCCCCAAAATTTTGGCTATGCCTACTCAATATTATCAGTTGGCATCTAATCAGATTAAAATTCCTGCGGGCAGCCTTTTAGGTGGTGTTGAAGTGCAATTGACGGATGCATTTTTTGCTGATCCGAATGCATTAAAGGCAAATTATGTTATCCCGCTGGTAATGACTAAAGTAACTGGTGCCGATTCAATTTTAAAGGGCAGTACTTCTGTTACTAATCCATTAAGGGTGAAAGCATCTGATTGGGTAACCGCTCCTAAAGATTATATCCTTTACGGCGTTAAATACGTTAACCCTTGGCATGGCGATTATTTAAGGAAAGGTGTGGATCAAATTACCCCGACAGTTGGAACGCCTTCTACAGTTGTTAGACATACACCGTATGTGGAAAATAACCAGGTAGTGAACATTGCAACCGCCTCTTTAAAAACGGCCAACCTGCCACTGTCAATTAAAAACAGTTCGGGCGGTAATGTGCCATTTACCTTGGTACTTACTTTTGCCGATAATGGAACTTGTACAGTATCTAGTACTGATCCTACTAATTTCCCTGTTACAGGTACAGGTAAGTTTGTGTCAAAAGGCGAAAAAAATAGCATCGGAGGTACAGACCGCAGTGCTATATATTTAGACTATACCGTTAATTTCAAAAGTTTAAATACTAATTATGCTACTAAGGATACCCTTATCGTTCGTGATAGAGGTATAAAGGCAGAGTATTTTGATGTAGTAATTAAATAGATATCAGCAGCCTAAACCTGATAACAAACAGGCCCGTGCAAAAATGCCGGGTCTGTTTTTTTTGCATTATACTTGCGTATAACTATTATGTGCTTAAGATTTATTGTGAAAGGAATATTTAAGAGAGCTTATCAATTTACGGCGCTTGTTGCACTATTTTTGATTTTTACTGATGCTCATGCGGAAGATATAGTAGTAACCTCTAAGGCAGATGTTGGCGCGGGCTCCTTAAGGGCTGCGCTTACCGCAGCTGCTGCCAATGGCGATGCATCACAAGACCGTATACTGTTTAACCTGCCAGGGTCTACAGAAGCCGATTTCACTATTCTTGTGAACTCACAACTGCCTGATGTATCTTCTAATTTGGTAATAGATGGGACCAGCCAGCCTGGAAACATTATTCCCGGGACTATAAATACACATGTGGTAATCAAATCCATTATTCAACCCTTAAATGATTTTTGCATTTTTAATGGTGACGGTGTACATGACGTCGAATTTTACGGCCTGCTTATGTGGGATTCAAATTTGTTAAGTTCCACAAACCCTAGCCGGTCTCTTCGTAGTGGAATTGTTCTTTCGAACTCGACACGGATTATTATAGGCAAAGCAGGGAAAGGCAATTGGATTGATGGATATAACCAGCTAAGTATAGATATGTCTAACTGCAGGACGGTTAGCATAGTAGGTAATACATTTCATAGAAGAGCCGGTAATAGGGATCCGGATGATACCGCGCCTATTAATCTTAAACGTGTTATAGGCTTAAACTTTGGTGAAGCAGGTGCAGGCAACGTGGTATTCACTACGGTGTTTATTCCCCTTGCTAATACTACCGAAGAATCTAAACTTATATTTATTGATAATAATTTCGCCGTTGAAGCTGACGGAAAAACCACTAATAAACGTGGTAAAGCTGGCGTAAAGATTGTAGGGGGTGATATAAACCCAACTGATCCTAATACGCTTGTAGATATTTTATTCTCCGGCAATCTTTTCAGCCATTATGATGAATACGGAATTAAGCTGGATTTTTTAAAAGGTAAAGCCGTAATTAAGCACAATTGGTTTGGTACAGACCGCAGCGCTACTTTACAATTAAACTATAACAGAGATGATCCATACTCGGGCAGAGGTACAGGGGTAGGCTTATATAGATTTATTGGCGATTTGCAAGTGGGCGATGCAGACCCTTTGCAGGCGAACGTTTTCGCCAACTCTGAATATGGTGTTACAGTAGCAGCTATAAATAACTTATTGCTCATGCGGAATTCGTTTCAATGCATATACATAAATGATTTTGATTCTGGGAATGAGGATATCCCGTTAACCACCGTCACATCATCTACTTCGACTGCCATTACAGGTACAGCTGCACCAGGTGCCACAGTTGACTTATTTCAAGCGGAGCCATGTAATACCCATTGTTCGCCTTATAAGTTAATTGCCACTACAGTGGCAGATGCCGGCGGTATCTGGAAATATACGTATGCAAATCCGGTTAATGTATATGTAACAGCCAACTCCCACATTGGTAAAAGGTCATCAAATTTTACCCAGGTTACCATAAATACAGATATGGTAAAAGTAACAGATGCCAGATGCGGAGTGTTGGGCTCAATCAAAAATATTACGGTGTCAAATACAAACAGTGTTAAGTGGATAGACAGGGATGGGAAAATAGTCTCCACTTCGTTGGATCTTGTGGATGTTCCCCCGGGAGGATATAAATTGATTGCGGGGAACTTTTGTACATCAGAAACTTATTTTTATGACATCCAGGATTTTAATGTGCGTGTTAACGAGGCTTACCGAAAAATTCAGCAGCCGTCATGCGATTCAAAGAATGGAAGCATTATGGGTCTTATCATTGTTAATCAGAATTATGCCGATCCTGTATCCCTCCGCTGGGTCAATTCGAAGCAAGCTACAGTGGGCACTTCCATTGACCTTCAAAATGTGGGCGCAGGGACATATTCTTTGAAAGTTACCACTGCATCAGGTTGCGAGACCACCTATGGGCCTATCGTCCTTACGGCATTAAGCAGCCCGTCAACAGGCGCGCCACTTCAGGTAAATACCGATGCGGTAACCATTACGCCAGACGATTGCGGTACAGCGACGGGTAGCGTTAAAGGACTTTTAGTCAGAGGGGCCTTACCTCCTTATAGCTTCACTTGGACGGATGCCACGGGGCTTACCATAGGTACCCAGCAATCTCTTACCGCTGCTAAAGCAGGAACTTATACTTTAACTGTTGCCGATGCTGATAATTCAGCATGCAACCGTGTTACCCTAAGCTTTGAGGTTCCGGCCCGCAATATTGTGCTCCAAACGCCAATTGTGCCCCAGGTGGATATTTGCGGCCCGGGGGCAGCACAAATACGGGTGGCCGACCCAGTTAATGGCAAATACAAACTATATGCTTCTGCAACGGCCTTTGCGCCTTTACTGGAAAGTAATACGGGGGTATTTATTGAAAATGTTACTGCAAATACTACTTTTTACATTTCGTTAGAAGTTGGCACCTGCAGCAGTCAACGCACACCGGTGAATGTTCGCTTGATTGGCTCAGGCGTAAAAATTCCCAACTCGTTCACCCCTAACAATGATGGGGTTAACGATACCTGGAATATAGCCAACATAACAGAATATCCAAACGCAACCATCCGGATATTTAATCGTTTAGGCGGCGAAGTATATCACTCCCGGGGTTATCCTTCCCCCTTTACCGGCAAAATGAATAATAAAGATCTCCCCGTAGGCACTTATTACTATTTAATTGACCTTGGGGCGGGCTGTACACCATTTAGCGGACCGTTAACAATATTACGGTAGATTTAACAACCTAGTTTTGTACGTAGTATTATTGGAAACCGAGATTTTTCCATGTATATTAAATATTTAAAAGAGCTATCAGGACAACTTGACTACGAGACAAATTGCTGAAAGCTATAAAATATTGTTTGTCTTACTCGCTACATTTTGGCTACTAAATCGTAATTATTATCCTAAATTTATAAATATGAACAGAATTAATTTTGTCTTCACCAATTTCTTTTGTTTTATAATTATCCTTACTTCATCTAATTCTGTGAAGGCTCAAAGTGACGCTGCTAAAATGCCCGACAGCGTTAAATACTTTTTAGATACGGTTGTGAACATCATTCACAAAGAAGCACTGAATAAGGATAGTGTTAACTGGACATTATTATCAAAAGAGGTATATGAAAAAACCGTAAATGCTAAAAAATTGCCGGATGTAATTCCAGCAATACAATATATATTTGATCAACTACATGATAATCACGGTGCCATTATCTATAAACATATTCAATATGGTTCACACAAAATAAAGCCCTCTTACAGCAAAGAGTTGATGGAGCAAATAAAAACTATTGGAACTTCGCCTAAATTGAAAGTCCAAATCTTGGAGAATAATTATGGATATATACTTATTCCTTCCATTAACTCAACCAACGTACAGGAAAACAGTAGGTATGCCCAAGAAATAAAAGATTCTATATACAGTATATCGTCTAAAAAATTGAAGGGATGGATAATTGATCTGCGCTTAAATCCAGGCGGTAGCATGTATCCGATGATCGGCGGCATTGGGTCAATAATTGGCGATGGTACCGCGGGCACATTTATTAATAATAATAAACACATACTCAATGTATGGAGTATAAAAAATGGGGATGTATATATTGACACTATGCGTAACACCTATACTATCAATCCTAATAACATCAACTATACGAGCACTAAAATAGCGGTGTTAATTGGTCCAATAACCCAAAGTGCCGGAGAAGCAACTGCCATTTCAATGAAGGGCAGACTAAACACGAGGTTTTTTGGTGAAAATACCGGTGGATTCACTACCGGGAATGTTACACATATATTAAATAATAATATTTCGCTATTAGTAGCAACCTCCGTTGAAACAGATAGAAATAATAACGAGTATCGTACCGTGGTCACCCCTGATGTATTAATTTATGGAGGTGATAATTTTTTTGATCTGTATAAGGACAAGAAAATTGAAGCTGCTTTATCTTGGTTTAAATCCAGGGATTAAATAAGGCAAGCGTAACAGCTTATTTCCTGTGTGTGAAAGACCCTGTGCGAGCGCGTTATTTTGCTTGCTCCTGCAATTTGTACTGCTTTTTGGAATAGTTGTAATTAGTTTCCCTTTTTTATTACTGGTATTGAATAAGGAAGAATTGGAGTCATCTCTACAAGTTTTCTGTAGGGCAATCTAAGAAATTTGCCAATTTTTGGCATAAAAAAACCCTGACTCACAACTAGTTGTTGCTTATCAGGGTCTTTACCTGTTTGTGTGGGAGTTACTGGGTTCGAACCAGTGACCCTCTGCTTGTAAGGCAGATGCTCT
>CAZGBN010000021.1:0-49631 GCA_964524015.1 uncultured Mucilaginibacter sp.
CCGTTCACTCATCAGAAGGTTTAAACCACATGGCTTATAACCGTTGCGTAGGTACACGTTATTGCGCAAATAACTGCCCATACAAAGTACGCCGCTTTAACTGGTTTAACTATTGGAACGATTCTCGTTTTGATAACTATTTGAACAACGAGCATACACAATTAGTATTAAACCCTGATGTTACTACACGTTTCCGTGGGGTAATGGAAAAATGTACTATGTGTATCCAACGTATACAAGTAGGTAAGCTGAACGCTAAAATGGAAAAACGCCCGGTTGCTGATGGCGATATCAAAATGGCTTGTCAGCAAACCTGCCCTGCAAATGCTATTGTATTTGGTAATTCAAATGATCCAAATTCAGAAGTATCAAAAGCATTAAAGAGCGAAAGAACTTATTACGTGCTTGAAGAATTAAATGTACAGCCGGGTATTGGTTACCAGGTTAAGGTTAGAAACGTAGCTGAATTAGGAGCTTAATCATTACACAGAGATTTAGATTTAAAATATGGCATCTCATAATGAATCAATAATAAGGGAACCGTTAATTACGGGAAACGACATCACGTATGCTAAAATTACCAATGATGTACTTTTACCTGTTGAAAACAAACCCAACAAAGCATGGTGGATAGGTTTTATCATATCATCATTAGGCGCATTACTTTGGGTAGTAGCTGTTAGTTATACCTTTTGGTTTGGTATTGGCGCGTGGGGATTAAATAAAACAGTAGGATGGGCCTGGGATATTACCGGTTTCGTTTGGTGGGTAGGTATTGGTCACGCAGGTACGTTGATCTCTGCGGTATTATTACTGTTCCGTCAAAACTGGCGTAACTCTATTAACCGTTCTGCCGAGGCGATGACCATCTTCGCGGTAATTTGCGCGGCCACTTACGTAGTATCTCACATGGGTCGCCCATGGATGGCTCTTTATACTTTACCATTGCCTAACCAATACGGTTCGTTATGGGTTAACTTTAACTCGCCGCTGGTGTGGGACGTATTTGCGATATCAACTTACTTCTCGGTATCATTAGTATTCTGGTATACAGGTTTATTGCCTGATATTGCTACCATTCGTGACCGTGCGCAAGGCTTACGCCGCCGTATATATTCTGTTCTTTCTTTTGGATGGACAGGATCAGTAAAAACTTGGCAGCGTTTTGAAACTGTATCATTAATATTAGCAGGTATCTCTACTCCGCTGGTACTATCGGTACATACTATTGTATCAATGGACTTTGCAACATCATTAGAGCCGGGATGGCACACTACCATTTTCCCTCCATATTTCGTTGCGGGTGCTATCTTCTCTGGTTTCGCCATGGTACAAACGCTATTATTAGTAGCGCGTAAAGTATTAGGATTAGAAAATTACATCACCATGTTCCACATTGAATCTATGAATAAGATCATCATCTTAACAGGTTCAATTGTAGGTGTGGCTTATTTAACAGAGTTTTTCATCGCCTGGTACTCAGGTGTTGAATATGAGCAATATGCTTTCATAAACCGTGCTACCGGCCCGTACTGGTGGGCATACTGGAGCATGATGTCATGTAACGTTATCAGCCCGCAGTTATTCTGGTTCAAAAAATTACGTACCAGCATCGCTTTCTCATGGGTACTATCAATTGTAGTAAACATAGGTATGTGGTTTGAGCGTTTTGTGATCATTGTAACTTCATTGCACCGCGATTATATCCCGTCAAGCTGGGCTATGTTTTATCCAACCTGGGTTGATGTAAGCGTATTTATAGGTTCAATAGGCCTGTTCTTTACCTTGTTCTTATTATTTGTGAGGGTATTACCTTCAATTGCAATGGCCGAGGTGAAATTATTACTGAAAAGCTCAAGCGAACAGGCTAAAAAGAAAGTATTGGCAGAAGGACACGTTGATCCATCTCATGCACAATTCTACAAAGAATCATTAGAGAAATTTGATAGTGTTGATATTAAGGAATACGAAAACGCATAAACGAAAATGAGCAGCACCAAATATATTTTAGGCCTTTTTGAAGATCCCGATGATTTGATGACCGGGATTGACAAGCTACAGAAAAATAGTGTTCCTATTTATGATGTATATACGCCAATGCCAATACACGGTATTGAAGCAAAATTAGGTATTAAAGAGTCTCGCTTAGGTTATGCAGCCTTTATGTTTGGCTGCCTTGGCGGAACAGTAATATTTAGTTTAGTTTATTATTTCCTGGTACATGACTGGCCAATGAACATTGGCGGTAAACCCAACTTTGCCGTTCCGGATTTTATCCCGGTAACATTTGAGTGGACCGTTTTATTTACCGCGTTTGGTATGACGTTTACCTTCTTTTACGCAACGCACCTTTTTCCTGGACGTGCGCCACGTGTAATGGACCTTAGAGCAACTGATGACCGTTTTGTTATCGCTATTGATGCTAAAGGAAACGTACCTCATGAGGATATAACCAATTTATTAAAAGAAGCAGGAGCAGTAGAAGTTAAGCATAACGACAGAAAATATGTTAGCTATGAATAAATTTAGAATATTGGGTACAGCGGTTATTGCTATTGCAGCATCGATTGTAATTACATCATGCCACGATAAAAGAAGCACCGGATGGGAGTATGCCCCCAATATGTATAGACACCTTGCTTATGATCCGGATCAGAAAAACCCGAATTTTAAGGATGGTAAAACAGCACAGGTACCACCAGCCGGTACTATACCGGTAGGCTTTGTTAGGTTTGATTATCCAAACACCAACGAAGGTTTACTGCAAGCCAGTACAGAGGTTACAAATCCTCTGGCGCTAACCGCCCAAAACATGGCTGATGGTAAAGCGTTGTACACCACTTTTTGTTCGCCGTGTCATGGTGTTACCGGCCAGGGTGATGGTTTAGTTACCACGCATGATGCAGGGGTAAAACCACCGTCATACTCAACAGGGCAGTCATCACGTGGCGGCGCTATGAAAGATTTAACTGATGGACATATATACCACACAATTACTTATGGTTTAAATGCTATGGGCTCGTACGCTTCACAGCTGGCACCAGAAGAACGCTGGAAGGTAATTATGTACGTTCACAAATTACAAACTTTATAAGAATTAGAATTTAATGAAGACTCATAATAGTTTTGACGAACAATTTGAATTTACAGGTAGTGTTAAAACCTGGAGCTTAATTGCTATTGTTATAGGAGTTGTAGCCATTGCATTCGGATTTCTTACGGGTAATATTGAACGCACATTTGCTAACCTATTATTAATGGGTTACTACTTTACATGCGTATGTTTATGTGGTGTGTTCTTTTGCGCTGTACAATATGTTGCACAGGCCGGATGGTCAGCCTCTATATTACGTGTACCGCAGGCGTTTATTAAAGTATTACCAATTGCAGCTACAGTATTAGTGGTAATTGCATTAGCCGGTTTATTCATGACCCACCATGGTGTTAATGAAGAAGGTAAAGAAGTAGTTGAGCCATATTTATATAAGATATGGGGATCTGAGGGTGTTTCAACTGTAGGCAGTGAAAACTACGATCATATTATAGCAGGTAAATCATCATTTTTAAATAAACCTTTCTTTATTATCCGGTTAGTAGGCTTTTTAATTTGCTATACCATATTTGGTTTGTTGTTTGTAAAATACTCAACCAACGAAGACGAAATTGGGGGCATGTTTAACTATGAGAAAAGCTTTAAAATGTCTTGTATATTCCTGGTAATATTTGGCTTTACTACACCAATATTTGCTTTCGACGTTATCATGTCATTAGATGCACATTGGTTCTCCACGTTATTTGGCTGGTACAATTTTGCCGCTATGTGGGTGAGTGGATTAGCAGTAATTACATTGGTAATTATCTACCTCAGAAAGCAAGGTTACTTAGGATGGGTTACTGAAAATCATTTACATAATTTAGGGCAGCTAATATTCGGTTTCTCTGTATTCTGGACCTACTTATGGTTTGCACAATTTCTATTGATCTATTATGCTAACTTACCTGAAGAGGCTGTATATTTTTACAAAAGATGGGAGCCTCAATTTAAACCTTGGTTTTGGTTTAACATTGTGATCAATTTCCTTGCGCCATTATTAATATTAATGATGCGCGATTCAAAACGTACTACAAGCGTATTAAAAACAGTTTGTATTATATTGATAGTAGGCCACTGGTTAGATTATTTTATGATGATAATGCCTGGTACTGTAGGCCCTCAATCTGAGTGGTATACTGAGTTTGGCTTGATCGAGTTAGGTGTGTTTTTAGGCTTCGCCGGATTGTTTACATTCCTGGTTTTAAACGCGGTTAGTAAGTTAAAATCACTTATCCCTAAAAACCATCCGTTCATTGAGGAAAGCTTACATCACCACATATAATAATTATTAAATTTGCAACAAATACAAGAATACCAAACAAACAATACAATGGGATTCAAAAGACTAATAAATTCTAAAAAAATAATTTCGCTTTTTGCGGCGTTTGCCCTGTTAGGAACAAACCTGCTTATGGCACAAGATGCTGCAGCACCGGCAGCAACCGCAACCGAGGCTGCTGCAAAACCAAATGTTTGGTTAGGCCCGGGCTATTATGTTTTGCTGTTTTTGGTGTTATGCTTTGTTGTAGCCATTATAGGTAAAATATTAAAGGTGTATGACCTTACTCAACAAGTACAAGGTAAAAAATCTTTAAACTGGAATAATGTAATGGCAGTTATTTGCATCATATTCCTGATAGTAGGTTTATATGGCGCTTACTGGTCGCTTACGGTACAAGGCAGCATGAGTTTACCTGAGTCGGCATCGGCACATGGTGTAAAAATAGACCAGATGTTTACAACAACAACTATTCTTACCCTTATTGTGTTTTTTATTACCCAGATATTGCTGTTTACCTTTCTTTTTGTATACAGAGGATCTAATAAACGTAAAGCATATTTTTTACCACATAATAATACTATTGAAAAAGTTTGGACAATTGCCCCGGCTATTGTATTAACCATATTAGTAGTATTCGGTTTTTTTACCTGGCAAGAAATTACCAACAGCACTGATGGTAAAGGTGAATCATCAATAAATATTGATGTTACCGGCCACCAATTTGCATGGGAATTAAGGTATACGGGTGCTGATAATAAATTAGGCGCTACCAGTTATAAATTGGTAACATCTGCTAATAATTTAGGTATTGATTATCAGGATAAAAACGCTTTTGACGATTTAAAAGCTGATACACTAGTTATTCCTGTTAACAGATCAATCAGGTTAAATATACATGCCCAGGATGTTATACATAGTGTTTACATGCCTCACTTTAGAGTGCAGTTAAACGCTGTACCGGGTTTACCTACTTATTTTAGGTTTACACCAACAATTACAACTAATGAGATGCGTAATAAAACTGATGACGCTAAATTTGAATACTTGCTTTATTGCAACAAAATATGCGGAGCAGCTCACTATAATATGCAAAAAGTTGTACGTGTAGTTACCGAATCAGAGTACAACGAGTGGATAGCAAGACAAAAACCTTATTTAACTGATCAGTTAAAAAGCGAATTAAAACTTGCAGAAGAGAAAAATAATATATCAACTAACAACAGATTAGCGTTAAACAATTAATTAGCGATTATGTCAACAGCAACAGTTCAGGATCACGGAGTAGCACATCACGAAGATGGTCACGAGCACCATCACGATACTTTCCTGACCAAATATATTTTTAGCCAGGATCACAAAATGATTGCCAAGCAATTCCTGATAACAGGTATAACTATGGCATTCATTGCAATGACCTTGTCTATATTATTCAGGATACAATTAGCTTATCCGGATAAAGCATTCCCGTTATTAGAAACTTTATTGGGTCGTTTTGCACCTGAAGGCCGTATTAATGCTGATTTCTATATGTCATTAGTTACTATACACGGTACCATCATGGTATTCTTTGTGTTAACGGCCGGATTGAGCGGTACGTTTAGTAACTTATTAATACCATTGCAGGTTGGCGCACGTGATATGGCATCACCCTTTATGAATATGCTTTCATACTGGTTCTTCTTTATGGCCTGTGTGATCATGTTGAGTTCGTTTTTTGTACAAAAAGGCCCTGCAAGCGGTGGCTGGACAGTATATCCACCATTATCAGCATTACCAAAAGCTATGCCTGGTTCTGATCAGGGTATGACGCTTTGGTTGATCAGTATGGTACTGTTTGTGGCATCATCATTAATGGGTGGTATTAACTATGTTAGTACCGTATTAAATATGCGTACCAAAGGTATGGACCTTTGGAAAATGCCTTTAACCATCTGGGCGTTCTTCTTAACAGCTATATTAGGTGTTTTGGCTTTCCCGGTATTGGTAGCAGGTGTTGTATTATTAATATTTGATCGCAGCTTTGGTACCAGCTTCTACCTATCAGACATTGTATTAAACGGACAGGTTATGCCATTTGAAGGTGGTAGCCCAATATTGTTCCAGCATTTATTCTGGTTCCTGGGTCACCCCGAGGTATATATTGTAATTATGCCGGCAATGGGTATCGCGTCTGAAGTTATGTCTGTAAACTCACGTAAACCAATTTTTGGTTACCATGCCATGGTTTACTCATTAATAGGTATTACCGTATTGTCATTTATAGTATGGGGCCACCACATGTTTGTAACGGGTATGAACCCGTTTCTGGGTGGGGTGTTCATGATCACTACATTGATCATCGCTGTACCATCGGCAGTAAAAACATTTAACTGGCTGGCCACTTTATGGCGAGGCAATATCAGGTTTACACCGGCTATGCTTTTTGCAATAGGCATGGTATCTTTCTTTATCTCTGGTGGTTTAACCGGTATATTTTTAGGTAACGCAGCGCTGGACATTAACCTGCATGATACTTACTTTGTGGTAGCTCACTTCCACCTGGTAATGGGTTCGGCAGCTATATTTGGTATGCTTTGCGGTGTTTATCACTGGTTCCCTAAAATGTTTGGTCGTTTAATGGATACCAAATTAGGTTACCTGCACTTTTGGTTAACATTTATTGGCGCATATTTAGTATTCTTCCCAATGCACTTTATGGGCTTGGATGGTGTGCCGCGTAGATATTATGCATTTACCGAGTTTGCTTCAATGCAGCGTTGGTTATCAGTAAACATGTTCATTACCTGGGCCGCAATTATTTCGGGCTTAGCGCAAGTTGCATTTTTATACAACTTTGTAACTTCTATATTCTGGGGTAAAAAAACAACCCAAAACCCTTGGGATGCTAACACTTTAGAGTGGACCGCACCTGTTGAACATTTCCATGGTAACTGGCCGGGAGAAATTCCAACTGTTTATCGTTGGCCATATGATTATAGCAAACCGGGCCAGGATGATGGTGACTTTATACCACAAACTACTCCGTTTTCACAAACTATGAACTCAAACGTTCCTAGTGACTTTGAGGACAATACATTAGCCCTTGAAGAACAACAAAAATGGGCAAATACACAAAAAGCTAACGAACAAGTAAAATAATATTTACTGTATCTGATCTTTTAGGGTATCTGTGCCGGAAAATAATTTCCATTAACAGGTACCCTAATTTTTTAGAAGATATTTAGATGAGCAAAGCAACCGCTAAAACCACGTTTCAAAAAGTTAATTTTCTGAGTATTGTTGCGCTTTTTGTAGTGATATTGGCAGGAGGCATAGTACGCAGTACAGGATCAGGAATGGGCTGTCCTGATTGGCCCCGGTGTTTTACACGTTTTATACCGCCAACTGATGTTTCTGAACTACCTGCCGATTACAAGCAGAAATATGTAAACGGCCGTATGGCTAAAAATCAAAAGTTTGCCCATACGCTTGATTTATTAGGCTATACTGATTTAGCCCGCCGCATACGCGAGGATAAATCAATACTAATACCCGAAGAATTTAATGCTGCCAAAACATGGGTTGAATATGGTAACCGTTTGGTAGGTGTTGCGTCAGGTATATTTTTATTACTAACCGCCATATACTCTTTTAGTTATTGGGGCACCAATAAATGGATACCTTTTTTAAGTGTGTTTAATTTAATACTGATAGGTTTTCAGGGGTGGCTGGGCTCAATTGTAGTATCAACCAACCTGGTGGCCTGGATAATTACGGTACACTTGTTACTGGCATTAGCTATAGTAGCTATAACTATCACTACTTATCACCTGGCAAAGGCCCATGGCAGGCCGAAGCTTCGTGTAAATGCGGTAACTCATATAGCTACCTTATTGGCATTAATACTTAGCATAGCACAAATTACATTTGGTACTGAGGTACGTGAAAAAATTGATGCGGTATCAAGCCGTTTGCAGGGTGGGTATCGTGAGGATTGGATACGTAATGCCGGCGAAATATTTATACACCATCGTGATATAGCTATAATTGTATTAGTGGTAAATATTATATTATATGCTTTGATCAAAAGAGGGTTTGGTAAACATTCTATTCAGCAGCAATTAATGAGCTTTACTTTTTTAATGCTTATACTGCAAATTGTTACGGGTTTACTATTATCATATATGGCATTACCCCCATATGCACAGGCATTACATATTTTGTTGGCAAGCCTTTTATTCAGCACGCAATTTTATTTGATGTTAAACTTATATCAATCAGTTAGTACACAGGAGGCAAAGAGATGAGGTGGAGCAATTTTACAAAACTGATCAAACTGCGGTTAACCTTATTGGTGGTTTTTTCGGCATCAATATCTTACTTAATAGGCTGTAAAGTAAACGGTGTTATTATGTGGGGTAATTGGTCGTTATTGATATTGGGGGGCTTTTTGGTTACATCCGCAGCTAATTGCTTTAATGAAATTATTGAGAAGGATCTTGATAAATTAATGAAGCGCACCAAAGACAGGCCTATCCCGGCAGGTAATATGACAACCGGGCAGGCACTGGTAATGGGTTTAGGTATGGGTATATCAGGTACCTACGTTTTAGGCAGTTTAAATATTTTAACAGGGTTATTATCAGTATTCTCTATACTACTATATGCGTTTGCTTATACACCTTTAAAACGTAAATCGCCAATTGCGGTTTTTGTAGGTGCTATACCGGGGGCGTTACCACCGTTAATTGGTTATGTGGCGGCCTACGGTAAAATTGATATAATAGCGCTAATCTTATTTGGGATACAGTTTATTTGGCAGTTTCCTCACTTTTGGGCAATTGCCTGGGTATTGGATGATGATTATAAATTGGCAGGTTTCAGGTTATTGCCAACCGGCGAAAGAGACAGGCTGAGTGCGGTAATTACCTTTATATTAACCCTGATACTATTGCCGGTAAGCTTATTGCCAACCTTTTATGGTTTTGGTGGTTACTTTGTGGGTGGTGTATCATTGTTGTGCAGTTTGGTATTTTTATACCAAGCATTTAATTTGATGCGTACCTTGCAAATTGAAGCGGCCCGTAAATTAATGTTCGGCTCGTTTTTATACTTGCCGGTAGTACAGTTAATGTTTTTGTTTGATTTTTTAGGAAAGTAGATGATGGCGCAAATGCAACAAGAAGATAAATACGCTTTAGGCCCCAAAAAATTCAATATGTGGATATTTATATTCACATCGTTTATGTTTTTTGCGGCGCTTACCAGCGGATTTATTGTATATACCGGTGGTAAGGGTCACGGTATAAATTTACAGTTACCCAATGCTTTTATGTATAGCACATTGTGTATTATACTTAGCAGCGTTACTATGTTTTTAGCATCTAAAGCGGCCAAAGGTTTGCAGTTTGCCAAACAGCGTTTGTATTTAATACTTACGCTGGCATTAGGAATAGCATTTTTTATTATACAGGTTTACGGCTGGGGCCAGCTAATAAATATGGGGGTGTATTTTGTTAACAATAATGCATCGCAATCATTTATTTATGTATTTACCGGCACGCACCTGGTACACATTATAGCCGGATTATTATTACTGGCAAACACCCTTAGAGGAAGCTATAAGAACGTGCCACAGGTTAAAAACCTGTTTGGCATGGAAATGTCAGCTATTTTTTGGCATTTTATCGATATTATATGGATTTATCTGTATGTTTTTTTACTTTTGAACCAAAATTAACAACCCTATATTCAACTACAAAATGAGTGCAACAGTATCACCAATAGATGAAGTAAAAACCACCCCATGGGCCGGAGGAAGATCTCCGTTTAACGTGGAATATGGTAAGATGATGATGTGGTTTTTTCTCCTTTCGGATGCATTTACTTTTTCGTCATTATTGATCTCTTACGGCGCCCTGCGTTTTAGCGCTACTACCTGGCCAGGAGCTGATAAAATTTTCCAATCTGTACCCGGCTTAGTTGAGCATGGTGCACCACTTGTATTTGTGGGTTTAATGACTTTTATTTTGATCATGAGTTCGGTTACTATGGTATTGGCTGTTGAGGCCGGTCATCGTAACTCACGTAAAGAGGTTATTACCTGGATGATACTAACCATTATAGGTGGTTTTATGTTTTTAGGCTGCCAGGCTTTAGAGTGGAGCCACTTACATGAAGAAGGTTTTTGGTGGTCAAAAATACCAACCAACGTTGAAACTTTAAAAGAGTTTTTTACTGAAGGAGCCGGTACTTTAGCTGCGCAACAAACATCAGCCCATCAATTTGCTAACTTGTTTTTCACTATTACCGGTTTCCATGGTTTCCACGTATTTACCGGGGTTATCATCAATATCATAATCACCATTAATGTTTTAGCAGGTACTTATGATAGACGCGGAAGCTATTTAATGGTTGAAAAAGTAGGCCTTTACTGGCACTTTGTAGATCTGGTATGGGTATTTGTATTTACCTTCTTTTATTTAGTCTGAGAAATTTAAAAATAATATTAAACTGATTTATATATGTCATCAGAAATTACAGAAGTTCATCACGACGAGGAACACGAATCAATGACCAGGGGTGGAATATGGAAAGTGTTTTTCATATTATTAGCTATTACCTGTGTTGAATTTTTTATAGCACTTTACCTGGTACCAAAGGGCCATATGGCTATTAATATTGCAAACCCGGTATATATTGTTTTAACACTGGCTAAAGCATTTTATATAGTGGCCTATTTTATGCACTTAAAGTTTGAGAAACTAGGTTTGGCACTGGCTATTATTGTACCTATACTTTTTATAATAGGTTTAATACTGGTACTTACTAATGAAAGCCACTACTGGTTTGGCTTGAGATAATGCACAAATTCAGGTTGCTGAAAAAAATAATAATCCTGGGGCTTATACTAGCTTTACCAGGATTTTTATATTATTTACTTACCGAAAAGGGCAAAAACAGGTACAAACCTTTACCCATTTATGGCCCCAAACATTTAGCAAATACCAGCCATAAATTCCATGGCAAGTTTATACCTGATACCATATTTCATACCGTAACTGATTTTAATTTGATTGATCAGGATGGTAAGCCGGTATCATTTAAAACTTTTGACAAAAAGATATTGGTGGTCAATTTTTTTTACACCAATTGCCCATCGCTTTGTAATCAAATAAATGCTAATGTTGATAGCCTTTCAGAAAACTACGGTAAAAACAAAATGGTTTATTTTGCCTCGGTTACTGTTGATCCGCAACGCGACAAAGGTGAAATATTAAAAGCATACGCCAATAAAAATACACCACTCTCGCCTAAACGACTGTTTTTAACTGGCGATACTACTAACATATACAACCTGGCCCGTAAAGGTTTATTGGTTGATGCCTTGCAAACAGGCAAGAACGATTTTATATATAGTAATAAGCTAATACTACTTGATAGCGAAAGACGAATTAGAGGCTATTACTCAGGCGAATTAAGATCTGACGCTGCGCGCCTGAATGATGAAATAAAAGTATTAATAGCTGAAGAGTTGCGTAAAAACGATAAACCTTTGTATTAATTAGAAGCAAGAGTTAAGGATCAAGATTCAAGACAATTGTTTAATGAAATTGAATAATAATAGGAGATAAAAATGGGCTAATCCTGGCTCTTGATTCTTGCCTCCTGAATCTTAAGAAAATGACTGATAAATTTATATTCCGATTTGTAGCTGCCGTATCCATATTTGTATTTGCAGTTGTTTTAATATTGAACAGGCGCCTTATTCCCGCTCCGGAAGTAGTACCATCATTTGCCTATTTTTTACCTAAACTAAATGCTATAATTAATGGTACCTGTAGCGTATTGTTGCTTGTTTCTTTGTACTTCATAAAAAACGGTAATATAACTATGCATAAACGCATAAACATTACAGCTTTTTGTTTGTCATCATTGTTTTTGGTGTCATACATCCTATACCATTATTTAGTACCCGAAACTAAGTTTGCTGATATTAATAAAGATGGTATAGCTACTCCCGCCGAAAAAGCAGAAGTAGGTAGTATAGTATATATTTATTATGTTATATTAACAACACACATTATACTAGCCGCAGGTGTTTTGCCGTTAATTTTGCTAAGCTTTTATCGCGGCTTGCAAATGCAGGTAGAGAAGCATAAAAAACTGGTGAGGTGGGCGTTTCCCGTTTGGTTATATGTAACTGTTACCGGGGTTATCGTTTATTTAATGATATCACCTTATCATAATTTTTAATTAAGTAATTTTGCAATATGGCAAAAGCATTAAAATTCATAGTTCTACTATTTGTTATAGGTTTGCTGGCAGGTAGTTTACAAACTGTTAGCGCACAGTGTGCCATGTGTACGGTATCTGTCGAGTCGAACGCTAAAAGTGGTGCTACGGCTACCAAAGGATTAAATAATGGCATTATGTATTTGCTGGCAGCGCCATATTTGGCAATTGGGGTGATAGGTTTTGTATGGTATAAAAAATATCGCCGCAAAAATATCCCTATTCAAATGCGGGAAGAAAAGTTGCATTTAAATTAATTGCCTTATTTCTCCAATTCAAAGCTTTATATATCTTATACTCATTGCTATATTTAAATACCGATGATACAACGGCAAACGCTTGAATTTTTAAAACAACTTGCTGAGAATAATAATCGCGAATGGTTTCAGGCCAACAAAGAGCGCTATGATAAAGCGCGCGAAAACGTTATTGAGTTTGTTAACGAAATAATCCCCTTACTACATAAAGTTGACCCTAGTGTAGCGGCAGACCTTGATCCTAAAAAATGCGTAATGCGTATTTATCGCGATATCCGTTTTAGTAAAAATAAAACACCTTATAAAAATAATTTTGGGGTAAGCTTTCCTACCTTAAATTCAAAACTTGGCGGGGTTGAATATTATTTGCATATTCAACCGGGTAAATCATTTATAGCAGGAGGTTATTGGATGCCAGAGGCTGCGCATTTAAAAGCGATAAGGCAGGAAATTGATTATAATGCCGCCGAATTAAAAGCAATTATTGATGATAAGGAATTTATCAGGTTATTTGGCGATTTTAGAAGCCAGGATCAATTAAAAACGGTGCCGCGTGAATATAGCGCCGATAACGAAAATATTGATTTGTTGAAGCTGAAAAGCTTTATTGTAACGCATCAAATAAGCGATAAGGATCTGCAAAAGGCAGATTGTCCTAAATATATAGCAGATGTATGTAGTAAAATATATCCTATGAATGTTTTTTTAAACAATGCTATCAACTAATCAATCCAGATTATGAAACTAAAATATTTATTATTTGCAGGTTTAATAGGTGTAATGCTGCAATCATGCGTAGTGTTATCAAACAAAAAATATAAAGCCATATTAGCCGCCCAGGACTCGTTAACTACCCGTACAGGCACATTGGAAGCCGAAGTTGCTAAATTACAATCAGACACTGCTCGTTTGCATCGGGAAATAGCAGGTTTAAAGGGTAACCTGGCCGATCTGCAAACTCAATACAATACCTTAAATGATAATTACGCGAAGCTGAATACTAATTTTAACTCTTCATCATCAAAAGTTAGCCAGCTATCTGCCGATCTGCAAAAAAGAGAGGCACGTTTAAAAGAAGTAGAGGATATTTTGCGCAAGCGCGATGAAGCCAGCAATGCTTTAAAGAATAAACTGCAAAAAGCATTATTAGGCTTTCAGCAAAACGGTTTAACGGTTGATATGCGTAATGGCAAAGTGTATGTGTCATTAACTGATAAATTGCTTTTTCCATCAGGTAGTATTGTAATTGATGAACGCGGAAAATCAGCTCTGAAACAATTAGCTGCCGTATTAAACAAAGAACCGGATATTAATATTGCTGTTGAGGGCCATACAGATAATAAAAAGATAATTAACCTTGGCCAGATAAAAGATAACTGGGACCTGAGCGTACTGCGCGCTACATCAGTTAGTCGTTATTTAACCGAGGTTGAAAAGATAGATCCACATCGTTTAACTGCTACAGGTAAAGGGGAGTTTCAACCCATTGATAACGCTAATACCGCCGAGGCGCTTTCAAAAAACAGACGTATTGAAATTGTGCTTAGTCCTAAATTGGATGAGTTGTATAATTTGATAAGTAAGTAATTTGTCATTCTGAGCATTCTTCGCTATGCTCAGAATGACAAATAATTTTTAAAACGGGCTATCCAAATCAGCAAACAAAGGCAATACCTCGTCTTTAGGTGATATTAAAATATCAGTCTCGCTTAAACCCCAATTTATGTTCAATGTGGGGTCATTCCATATAATGCCAACTTCGCAATCTTTAGCGTAATAACTATTTACTTTATAGGCAAAAATTGTATTATCTTCTAAGGTTGCAAAACCGTGTAAAAATCCCTCGGGAATTAAAAATTGTAGTTGGTTATCTGCGCTTAATTCAATGGTCTCATACTGTCCATAAGTAGGCGAATTTTTACGGATATCAACCGCTACATCCAATACCCGGCCTTGTACAACTCTTACCAACTTAGCTTGCGCGTGCGGGGCTTTTTGCGCGTGCAACCCTCTTACCGCGCCCTTATGCGAAAATGACTGATTGTCCTGTACAAAATCAATAGTTATACCTGCTTCAGCAAGTTTGGTTTTACTGTAGCTTTCAAAAAAGTAACCGCGGTCATCAGTAAATATTTTTGGTTCAATTATAAATAAGCCTTTAAGGCGGGTCTCGGTAACTGTCATTATTAGTTTATGGATTGCATTATAGTATTAAACATTACAAACTTGTTTTCAAACTTTTGGTGATGTATAGTCTGGAAATTTAGTTGGTGTATGTTTTTAAATTGGTTATAACTTTCAAGCGTTGGGGCATTGTACTGAATGCAATAAGTAACGCCTTCGTTGGGTGAGTCAATTACCTTTAGTATACGGTATGAATTGAATAAACCGGTTGCCATTACCGCCGGGATATGGATTGTTTCCATCCAGTTTAACCATTCGTTGTAAATGCTTTCGTCTACAATTATGGTTTCATTATAAATGATCATGCCACAAAAGTACACATTGTAATGCACTCATCTATTAGTATGATATAGAATTTATCATGTAGGGCTATCTACCTTGTCGCCTCTTAATATCCTGAAGCGTTTGCGTGCTTCATTGATCCATAAGCTGCCAGGGTAATCAGTTATAATTTTTTGATAGTAAGGTTTAGCTTGTTCTTTATCCTCTAAATTATTTTCATAAATATCGCCCAGCATAAACACCGCGTCATCGGCCCATAAATCAGTAGGTTGTTCAAGTATCTTCTTTAAAAGCGGTATAGCACCGTTGTAATTTTTTTCCTGTATAGCTATACGTGCTTTAGCCATTAATATATCAGTACCTAAAGCATTACCCGGAAATTGTTTGTCAATGCTATCTAATACCAAAACAGCTTTTTCGGGTTGTTCGGCAAATATTTGAAAATCTGCCCTGGCGTACACCTTAAGCGCACTGCCCGCACTATCAATAGCCAAATTATCAGTAATTAGTAATGACAGATTAAGCGCGTCGTTAGCAATAAGTTGCGATGTTGCCGCCTTTAATACATCAAGTTGGCCCTTAGCCCAGGTAAAATCGCCAATGTAATAAGCCAGCTTGGCATTCTTTAGTTTAGCATCCTGTGCTAATGAGGTATTTGCAAAGTCTTTCTCTACCTGGCTATATAATAGGGTAGCTTCCCAGGGTTGGCCATTTAACAATTCAGCATCCCCTAAATCAATTTTAATGCTTGCGAGTACTTGCGGGTTGAGACCGGGTATTTTTGTAGCTTCTTCTAACAGTTTCTGAGCCTCGGTAGGTTTATGTAATTTAAACGATTGTAGGTTAGCTAATTTTTGGATAGCAAATATGGTATTAGGTGTTTTGCCAAATTCGTTAAGCAAATCAAAATAATCTTTCTCCAGGCTTATTAGGTCGGCGGGTACATATTTACCAGACGTGATCCTTAAATTTTTGGTATCTATTAACTGTATTTTGGCGGTTATATAATATGGATGCTGTTTGCCCTTGGCGGTTAAAAATTCATATCCCCTAATTGCTTCATCATAGGCGCCGTTAACAACCAAAGTGCCGGCCAGTTCAAAAACTTCCGATCCATCATCATTAGTACGCCTGCTTAGTGCCAATACCTGGTTTAATGCCTGGTCATATTGCTTTTGTTGCATATATTGCCAGGTAAGCAACTTTATAAAAGTAATTTGTTGCGGTGTTTTTTGTATTTTTTGCAACAGGGCTATGCGTAACTTTTCATAATCGGCCTCGCCATCAAATAGGGTAGCTAATACGTTTTCGGCCTGGCTCAAATATTCCGGGTTATCAGGTAAAAAGTTTAAAAATTCTTCAGTTAAGTTAATCTTATCGCGTTTATTACGATAAAGGGTGATCAGCTCATTAGAAAATAACTTATCATTATGTAGATTTTTACGACCCTGTAAAAATGTTTTTATGGCATAGTTGCTATTATTGTTTTGATAAAATAGAGTAGCCAGCATAGCTACTTCTGTTTGATCATTAGGGAGTTTTTTTATCAACTCATTATAAATGTCATTGGCTTTGGTAGTGTCACCTTGCTGAGCATAAATGCTGCCTAAAGAAATAGTGTATTTTTGAGCTTTTGGATATTGGCGAATTATCTTTTTAGTAATGCTTTCGGCTTCATCATATTTTTTTGCAGTTAGCAGGCCGAATAGGTAGTATGAGTAATAAGCTTCGTTATTTTGTTTATACAGCTTTTGGTATATTTCAAGGGCTTTGTCTGTTTCACCGTTATTGCTATATTGCTTCGCTAATAATAGATCATTGCTTTGTGCAAAAAGTTTTGCACAGCTAACTATAAACAGTAAAACAAGGCAGCTATATCGCTTCATTTGTTAAAAATAATAAATAATATTAACCAAACTGTTTGAACTAAGGTTTTAACTCATTTAAGCGGGTAAAATTGTAGTGACACTTTTAAATACCTAAGTAATTTACCATAACTTAACCTGAATTTAAAATCACGAAGTTGATATATGTTGTTGAGGAATTTTAAAATTTTATTACTTGCTATTGCCATAATAACGTTGCACTCCTGCAAGGATGAAAAAACTAATGAAATACCTATAGAAGACTTTTTTAAGTCCGGCGAAAAAAGAAGCTTTAAACTATCACCAAATGGAAAATACCTTTCCTATATAAAATCAGATAGTTTATTGATTCAATCACTTGTTGATGGTAAAGTAAATGTGAATAAAGTTTTAAGTAAGTATGATATTTATGACCATTTATGGACATTTGATAGCCGTATAATTCTTTTAGGTGGCGATTTTCGTGGTGAAAAACAACAAACAATGGATTTGTATGATCCGGTAGCATCAAAAATAAAGCACCTCCTTACTGAAAATAAGGCGGGTATAAGAATATTGAACCGTAATAGGCTGACACCCGAAATCATTACCATTTCAATGAACAAACGGGATACTGTATATTCTGATGTTTGGCGTATGAATATTAACACAGGCGAATTAAAGCCTTATTTAATTAATCCTGGTAATGTAAGGGAGTGGTTTCCTGATGTATATGGTAGTATTAGGTTGGCCAAAACATCAGATGGGATCGAAGAAAGCATACTATTTCGCCCTAATGAAAATAGCCGGTTTAAAACCATTATTAAAAATAACTTTAAAAATTCGGTTAGGCCAATAGCATTAACAGGAATTAAAAATTATTTTTTCGCGCTTTCAAATGTTGGCCGTGATAAAACTGCTTTGGTAGAAATTAATGCCGAAAATGGAAATGAAGAAAAGGTACTTTACGCCAGCGATAAAGCAGATATACAAAGGGTTGAATATTCGCGAAACAGACGCCGAATTGATTTTGCCTCATGGGATGACGCTAAACCCCAAAAGCACTTTTTAAATGCAGACATAAAGCAATTGTATAATAATTTATTAAAACAGTTAAGTGGCAACGAAATAAATATTTTAGATAGAGACACGGCCGAAAATAAATTTATTGTATCTACTTATACTGACCGTGATCCGGGTGCTGTTTACTTGTATGAATTAAAGAAAGATAAACTTACTAAATTAGAAGATAATTCAAATATTGATCCTGATAAGTTAAGTGAAATGAAGCCAGTTAGCTATAAAGCGACTGACGGTACAAAAATAACAGGTTATTTAACGCTACCAAAAGGTAGTAGCCAAACTAACTTGCCGGTAGTAGTTATGCCTCATGATGGAAATCCCCTGGGCGCACGTAATTCATGGCGGTATGTTTCTGAAGTGCAGTTTTTAGCTAATAGGGGTTACGCGGTTTTTCAAGTTAATTATCGTGGATCAACAGGTTTTGGTAAAGCATTTTACAATGCAGGGTTTAAAGAAATAGGCGGAAAAATACAACAGGATATTACCGATGGTGTAAATTGGCTGATAAATAATAAGATTGCTAACCCTCATAAAATAGCCATTTTAGGGCGTGGCTTTGGTGGTTTTTCAGCATTATATGGGGTTTCTACTCACCCTAAATTGTACAATTGTGCCATTACGCAAAATGGTATAATAAACATTTTATCATATATAAAGGATGTTAATCCATTTAAACCATCTTTAGAGAGGATGTATGAAATGATAGGTAACCCCGAAAATGAGTCGGCTCGGTTGATAGCTATATCACCCGTCTTTCATCCTGAAAAAATAAAAGTGCCTTTATTAATATTTCAAAACGACAAAGACAAACTTGCTAACATTAGCGATCTTAATCATTTCGTATCTGCCTTACAAAAGCACAAGGTACCCGTTACTTATCATTTAAGAAAATCTGATTTTAATAAAAAGCCTGATCCTGGCAATTTTAAAAGTATAAATCCGGTTGTAGAAAGGTATATGGAAATAGAAAGTTTTTTGAATGCTAATATGGGGGGAAAGAAATAATTTAGGCTTATGAAAGTGCCTAGTCAACCTTATCGGAAAAACTCTTCACTCATTATTGCTTTCCTGATACTGATATCTGTAGTGATGGTGGTGGCCCTAATGGTTGCTTACAATTTAACTTCAAAAAACGTAAAAAGTGAGTTTTCAACCAAAAAAAGCGAGGTGCTTGAACAAAGCATAAATTCATATAATGATTTTTTAATTAATAAGGTACCACAAATAACTTCTTACCAGGGATTGCTTGATTCGGCACTGGCAGGTAATTATGCTAATGAGGTATTTAATAACTATGCTTTTGTTAAACAAGTTGTTTTTTTTAAGGTAATAGTAGGTAATAGACCAGGTTATAGTATGCAAAACTGGGTGCCTGTAACTACTGACGGTGTATACGAATATCAGGTGCTAAACAAAAAGATTGTAGGCGTTAAATCCAATAATCCATTCTATTATGATGAATTTGATATCATGGCAGATAAATTTAGCCGCTATATCGCTAATTATGATACCATAAGAGGACAGCAGCCAGAGGACTTTTTTAGAGTATATTATGATATAAAGCCCGGAAAAATAACTTATTTAAATCAGCCGCGTAACGAAGATTTAAAGTTGTATCATGATTTACCCAAAAGCAAGTCACCTGTATTTTATAAACAAAACATGTTTACTTTTTGGTTAGATGTACATTCGCTGGCTATTAAAAATCCATACCCAGAACTATATCAAAATATATCTATTGAACAACTAACTTATGATCCTTTAGATATAGACCGTAATAATGTAATAACTGACCAGGTAGCACTACCGGGTGCTTTTTCTGATTATAAACTTTACTTCCGCTCAGACCGCGATTCACTGACTGCCGAAATTAATCGTCGCTTTATGCCAATGGGAGGCATAGTATTTTTAATATATATATTTATGGTAGTGATAGGCTGGCTTATCTATCGTAATCTGGAAACCAACTTGAAATTGTTTAAGCTGCAATATGACTTTATAAACAATTTTACGCATGAATTTAAAACCCCGGTGAGCGTAATTAAAATTGCAGGCTCAAATTTAAGGGGCGAGGGTGAATTGACCGACAGACAGCGCAAGCATTATGGAAAAATATTGGATGAAGAGGCCGATAAGCTCAATGAGTTAATGAACAAGTTGTTATCATTTACCCAGCTTGAAAATAAATCTATCACTATAAAAAAAGATAAAATTGATGTCAGCGATTTTATACATGGATATATTGATACGTTTAGAATAAAATATCCCGACTTTAAACTAAGTTGCCATATTAAAGGGGCTAAGCATTTTTATGCCGACCCCGTGCTTTTGGGCAGTATTTTCCAAAACCTATTTGAAAATGCCTATAAATATTCACACCATGATAATAAACAATTAGTTGTAAATGTTACTTTGGATAAACGTAACATCGTATTTTCGTTTATTGATAAGGGAATAGGTATACCTAAAGCTGAATTAAATAATATATTTAAAAAATTTTATAGATTAGAGAACCAATACAATCAAAACGGGAGCGTAGGTTTGGGCCTGGCTTTTTGTAAAGAACTGGTTAACTTTATGAATGGTGAATTGACTGTTCAGAGCAAAGTAAACCAAGGTTCGGAATTTAAGGTTACTCTTCCATATGAAAATTAAGATATGAGCAAAGAAATAAAGATAGCGCTGGTTGAAGATGATGAAAACCTGCGTTTTTTGGTTGCCGAGCGTTTGCAATCAGAGGGTTATAAAGTATTAGAGGCCAGTAATGGCGATGATGCCGAAACCATGATATTGGCCGAGCAGCCTGATATTGTTTTATTAGACTGGATGCTTCCCGGTAAACAAGGTGCCGAGGTTTGCAGCAACATACGCGAAAAAGGTTTTGATAAACTGGTAATCATGACCACTGCTAAACAGCAGGATATTGATAAAATAAGCGCTTATAATTTTGGCGTATCTGATTATGTTACCAAGCCGTTTAATATGGATGTATTGGTAGCACTAATTGACAACAAGATCAAATTTCAGTTAAATAACGAAAAATCAGAATCATACCACTTTGCCAATATGGAGCATTTGCCCAATACGCACTTGCTGATTAAAGATGGCCGTAAAATTGAGCTAACCATATTGGAGAATCGTATTTTACTATACTTCCTTAAAAATAAAAACAAAGTTATTAACCGCGAAGAGTTAATGATGGAGGTTTGGGGTTATAACGCAGACGTAAACACCCGTACGTTGGATATGCACATAGTACGCTTACGCAAAAAAATTGAAACCAACCCCGATTCGCCGCAGTACCTGCAAACAGTTAGGGGTATTGGGTATAAGTTTTCTTACCAATAATGAATTTTTTGTCATTCTGAGCATAGCGAAGAATCTCTAGACTTGGCATTCGCCGCTTGAATAGATTCTTCGCTATGCTCAGAATGACAATTATTTTTAGGAGAGCTTTTTCTTATAAATCCTCGAAGCTACAAAATCACCAAAAAAAGTTTTACCGTCCATTACCTTATAACCATAGGCTTCAAATTGCTTTTCAAAATCAGGTAGCTTAGTTGATTCAACACCGCATAGTACTTTAAAAAACCCTAGCATACTTTTAAGCAATACATTTTGCCACCATTTTCCGGTTAACTGAAAATCGGTATTGAGCCATAAGCCACTGCTTTTTAACATAGGGTGCATATGTGCAAATAAAGCCTCTAATTTTGGTGGGGTAAAGTTATCGAACAGAAAAGGGGTAATGATAATATCGTAATCAGTTAGGCCTTTAACATTTTCTATAGCATCATTAATATAATTAACCTGGTTAATGCCAACGTTTCTTTTACGTGAAAGCGCTATCATTTTATCAGATACCTCTACGTAAGTGATGTGCAAGCCTGAAGGATGTAATTTGGTGATCTGCTCTAATATCCCACCTGTACCGCCACCTGCAATTAAGATACTTGAATCGGGCTGAATATATTGTAATAGATATACCTGCGCTTCTATAAGTGCATTACCATACACAACTCGTGACAGTTTATCATAAAACCAGGCTGCATTATTGTAATTGGCAGCCATAATACTACAGAAGTTTAAACAACGCCAGGAAAACAAACTGCAATATCAGCACACCATCCATGTAAAAAAAATAGTAATACTCGTTCTTTTCCCATTTAGATTTGAATATTAGCCATACGGCTAAAGCCGCGGTTAATGCTAAAGCAAAAAAATCGGCATTAAAGCCATTGTTGTGATATAGGAAAAGCATTATAACATATCCTGTAAGTAATGCTGCACAAAATATATAAGCGTTTTTTTGACCAATTATTACAGGTATTGTTTTTACGCCTAGTTTATTGTCTTCAAAAAAATCGCGTATGTCAAACGGTACGGTTAAAGCAAAAATGAATAGAAAGCGTTTGGCAATAAGCAATGTGGTATCCTGCATGGATACAGTTGTTAAATGCAATTCCTTCGACTCTAAAATAGGTAGCAATACGGTGCTTAACGTCCATACCACAGTAATTAAAAATGGCTTTAAACCGGGTATATTTCTTAAGCCGAATTTTTGATCACCCAATGTAAATATCGGCAGCGCGTAACAAACAGAAATAATGCCCGAAAATATAAGCAATAGTCTCGAAGGCATGGATATCATGAAAAACAATGGAACCAATGAAAGTACTGATACCAGGGTAAAAGTTATCATTAACCTGTAATGCGCAAAAAACCAGCGGATACGTAAATGTGGCGATTGCTGCGGTTTTTTAGGTTTAGTAATTAAAATGCAGAAATTATAAATACCTAAAGTAGCAGTAAATAACAGGGCCAGTATAGTATAGTTGGGCCTCGCGTCAATTAAGTGATAAGTCACCAAAGCCTGTGCAACGGCACATAACGACATGAAAACATTGCTGAACAGCAAAAAGTCAAGTATTGATTGGACTGCTTTTTTCATTTACAGGTATAAAGATCAGCGAACAAGGTTATACAGATCTTAATGTAAATATCGTAATCTCGGGCAATATTCCAATTCTGCCGGGAAAGCCTAAAAAGCCATACCCCACATTTACATATAATTGTTGCTTATCATGGTGATATAACCCGGCCCATTCTTTATAAATATATTCTACCGGGCTCCATTGAAAATGCTCGGCCCGTACGCCAAATTGCATGCCATGTGTATGGCCCGAAAACATCACATCAATTTGCGGGTATTGCGGTACCACCTGCGCCTGCCAGTGCGACGGATCATGCGACAGCAGCAATTTTACAGGCAGGTCGTCCGTGTTTTTTACAGCCTGCTCCATGCGGCCATATTTAGGGAAACGGGTTAGCTGGCCCCAGTTCTCCACGCCTAATATACCTATCTCTTCGCCACCTACTTTTAACCGGCGGTTTTCATTGAGTAATAAATCCCAACCCATGTTTTTATGGGTGATGATCAAATCATTCAGATTTTTTCTTTTTGCTGCTAGATTTGGCCAGTCGTAATAGTCACCATAATCATGATTGCCTAAAATGGAAAATACGCCCAGCGGCGCTTTTACTTTGCTAAAAATATCCTGGTAACCATACATTTCGTCCGATCTTTTATTAACCAGATCGCCTGTGAAAAAAATGACATCAGGTTTTTGCCCTAGCAGCATTTCAACACCACCAACCACTGCCTTTTTGTTATAAAAGCTGCCTGAATGTACATCTGATATTTGCCCAATGGTAAGCCCATCAAACGCTTTAGGTAAATTAGGCAGGTTTAATGTTTGATAGCGCACCCTATAATCATACGCACCTGATGCTATACCCACCCCAATAGCGGCTAATGGTACCGCGCCGGTTATTAATCCTGCTCTCATCAAAAACTCCGAGCGTGGTATTACTTCTTTTGATGTAGATAATGTTTTTGGTTTATTTAAGCGGACAACTAATCGCCTTATATCATCAATTAATACAAAAGGTAAAAAGGTAACCTTTACTACCACCAATATAAAAAACACCATTAAAAAGCCTGCGCGGATGCCCACAGGTATTTTTAAATAGATGCTTACCATAACACCAACTATCAGGAAGATGGAAAAGAGGATGTAGGCTGTTTTAAAATTCTTTTTTGCAGCAAAGCCGCGTTTACTAAACGCGGCTTTAATTCCATTTACCAGGTACATGTCCAGTCCAAAAAGGACCAGGCCAACCAATAAAATTGTAATAAACTGTCCTTTCATTAACAATAGAACAGGTTAGTAACGATCATCATCCAAATCAATATCCTCATCTTCGTCGGGTTCCATATTGAACAGGCTATTGAACATATCCGCGAAAGCGAAACCATTATCTAAAAAACCTTTGCTTAATTGCGAAAACTCGGCTAATCCATGCAGGATGAATTCCATCAGTATTAATTGCTGACTTTCTATTAAAGCAGGATGGATCTTTTTAACTAATTCTTTTAACCCGGTAACAGAGTTTAATAACTCTTTATATTTATCTAAAGGTAAATCATCCATCACCGCCAGGCTATTTCCATCGCTAAACCAGTTAATGATATCGGCATATGGGTTTGGTGCTTTAGCTTTTTTAGCTTTTTCGGGGTCGGGGAAATATTTTAGTAATAGTGTTTTGATGGCTTTGCCGATAAGGATATTAGCCACTTTAGCCGGGCCCTCTAACTCGCCTTCATACACCAATTCTATTTTACCGGTTATGGCAGGTATCACACCTAAAAAGTCGGATATACGTACAAAAGTTCTTTCCTCGTGATTGATAAGCATACGGCGCTCGGCATTACTTATTAAATTTTCATAAGCTGATATGGTTAAACGGGCAGATACCCCGGATTTTTTATCAATAAATTCAGAGTTACGCGCTTCAAAAGCAATTTGTTCTACCAGATCTTTAACTAATCCATCGGCTTCAACAGTAGTACGTTGTTCTGGTGTAAGCGATGCTTCCTGCTGGGTAATTTTGCGCGAGATCTCTACCGAACGGGGGTAATGGGTTAATATTTGACTTTCAATTCTGTCTTTTAATGGGGTAACTATGGAACCACGGTTGGTATAATCTTCCGGGTTGGCAGTAAACACAAATTGTATATCCAGCGGTAAGCGTAATTTAAAGCCTCGTATTTGTATATCCCGTTCCTGCAAAATATTGAACAATGATACCTGTATACGTGCTTGCAGATCGGGCAGCTCATTAATAACAAATATGCCGCGGTGCGCGCGTGGTATTAGCCCGAAATGTATCACCCGTTCATCAGAATAGGTTAGTTTTAAGGTAGCCGCTTTTATCGGGTCAACATCCCCAATTAAATCGGCTACAGTAACATCAGGCGTAGCCAATTTTTCGGTGTAGCGTTCTGAGCGGTGTATCCAGGCGATAGGAGTGTCGTCACCCTTTTCCTGGATAATATTATGCCCAAACCAAGATATTGGATTCAGGGGGTCGTCATACAGGTCAGAGCCTACAATATACGGCACGTATTCATCCAGTAAATTTACCAGTAAGCGTGCAATACGCGTTTTAGCTTGTCCGCGTAAACCCAACAGCAAAATATTATGCCTTGACAGTATCGCAGTTTGCAGGTCAGGAATTACCGTATCCTCAAAACCAATGATACCCTCAAAGCCACCTTCGTGCTTTTGCTGTAGCTGGGCAATCAAGTTCCTTCTTAATTCATCCTTAACCGATTCGCTTTTGTAATCAGTTTGCTTTAATTGTCCAAGGGTTGTTATATCTAATTTGTTCATTCGTTCAATGGTTCAGTTGTTCATTAGTATTTGCACATCTGCATATTCGCACATCTGTACATCCGCGTTAGCGAACATTCTTCCTTCTATTCCTGGCGTAATCTTCAAAAATATATTCGCCTAAATTGTTTAGCGAGCTGTAAAATGCTTTGCCGCCGTTAGTTTCGGTAAACTGTCGCACAAACTGCTGCAGGTATGGGTCCTTTGCTATCATAAAGGTAGTAATAGGTATTTTTAACCGCTTGCATTGCGCCGCCATATTCAGCGTTTTGTTTACCACTTTTCTATCTAACCCAATACTGTTTTTATAATAACGGTTACCCTCCTTTAAGCAGGTAGGCTTGCCATCAGTTATCATAAATATTTGCTTGTTATGGGTTTTGCGTCTGCGCAACAGATCTGTAGCCAACTCCAACCCCGCATAAGTATTGGTATGGAAGGGGCCAACCTGTAAATAGGGTAGGTCCTTCAAAGTAATTGGCCAGGCATCATTACCAAAAACTACAATATCTAAAGTGTCTTTAGGATACTTGGTGCGTATCAGTTCGGCCAGTGCCATGGCTACTTTTTTGGCGGGAGTAATACGGTCCTCCCCATATAGTATCATGGAGTGCGATATATCTATCATCAGCACGGTAGAGGTAAGGGTTTTATAATCCATTTCCTCTACTTCCAGGTCTCGCTCGGTCATCATAAAATCGCCAATGCCATGGTTAACCTGTGCGTTATGGATAGACTGGGTCATATCTATCTGGTCCAAACTATCGCCAAACTCAAACTCGCGGCGCTCGGCATTTTTTTCATCGCCCTGCCCGCTTTGCGGTGTGCGGTGATTGCCCTTGCCCGATTTTTTAAGCTTACCAAAAATATCCTCTAAAGATGCCTGCCTGATGCTTTGCTCAGTTTTGCCGGTGATGCTGAATTCGCCGCTTTGATTGTCTTCATTTAAATAGCCCTTTTGTTTGAGATCATCAATAAAATCGCCGATGCCATAATCGTCATTGGTGATGTTATATTTTTTGTCTAACTCGTTAAGCCATTGCAAGGCTTCGCCTGCGTCGCCTGCGGTATAGTTGAGCAACTCCAGGAATAATTTTAATAATTCTTCAAATCCGCCTTTTGGAATTTGGTTCGGTTTAAAGTCTGTAAATCCGTAACCGCGCATAGTTTGCCTTTCTGGTTATAAATTAACGGATTATTTTATTCAAAAGTTTTATGTGGGGAGGCTTTTAAAATATTGTTAATCTGAAATGACAATCGAGCAGTATAGTTTAATAATCATGGTTTACACAAGTTAACACATTTTTAAGTAAAATTTAACTAAAATATTGATAATCAACTGTTTATATAATTAAGTATCCAAAAAGTGTAAACCATGATTTATAGCGAATAAATGCTTAGCACATCTTTAACAAAATACTTAACTTTAATTAACCAACAAACACTACCATGTACGAAGACATCCCCTTAATAAACGACCAGCCCATACATAATTTTGAAATGATAGTTGATGGCCACCGCGCTTTTATTGATTACCAGCAACGGGGCGATAAAGTATTTTTAATACATACCGAAGTGCCGATTGAATTAGAAGGTAAAGGTGTTGCTTCTGCATTGGTTGAAAAAGTATTTAAACAGTTAGAAGCCGATAACCTTAAAATTGTGCCTTACTGTGCTTACATCAAAACTTATTTAAAGCGCCACCCGGAGTGGGAGCGGCTATTGGTATAGCACCTACTATTTCATCAAACCTACAATACCCTCCACATAGTGCGGATTAGCGCCACGCTGGCCGGTTACAAAGGCACCTATAGCGCAGGCACGCTCCAGTATTTGCTGCATAGGTAGTTTGTTTAATATGCCTAAAGTAAAGGTGGCCAAAAACGCGTCGCCTGCACCTACGGTGTCTACCACATTACTGGCATAGCCCGGATGCTCAAAAAATTCATGATCGTGCCAAACCATGGCGCCATTTTCACCGCGGGTTACGCAAATGGTTTGCACATGATATTTTGAACGGAACTCAATCATCTTTTCTTTTAGGCTGCCTTTATTATGGTGTAAAAGAAGGTTTGCTTCTTCCTCGTTCATTTTTACCACATTGGCCCTTGCTGCCAAAGTTTCAATAGTTGATAAGGTATAGTGTGGTGCCCTAAGGTTCACATCAAACACGGTTAAAGCTTTGGTTTCACCTAATAAGTCTAATAAGGTATCCCGCGTCACGCCCTCGCGGCAAACCAAACTGCCAAATACAATAGCATCTGCTTCTTTTGCTGCCCGGGTTAATACTTTTTTCGCTTTTATATTATCCCATGATACCGGTTTGGGAATGGTGTAAGTGGCCTGCTGATTTTCATCTAACTTTACAGTAACCTCGCAGGTAGGGCGTTTATCGTCTACCTGTATCAGGTCGCTGTATAAACCATTATTCTTTAAAAATTTGATCAGTTTATTACCTGAGCTATCATCGCCAACACGACTCGCAAAAACGGCTTCGGCACCTTGTTGTTTTAAGTGGAAAGCCACATTCATGGTTGCGCCACCGGGCACTTTGCCATCTTCAAAAGTATCCCATAAAACCTCACCAAAACAAAGTATATTTTTATTCATAAAGTAACAGCTTAAACACTAATGTACAAGGACTGCAAAGCTATAAGGTTTTTTGAGTTTAATGTTAATTGAATGTTAACCTTTACAATATTTAAGTATAAAATTTAAACGTAAAAAAAGCCCGGAGTTTCATTAACGCCGGGCTTGAGTTTTTATTTATGTATCGCGCGCAGTTAATCAACCTCGAAAAAAAGTCCGGCGGCTACCTGGTCGGCATAAAGTTTACCTGTTTGGGTTAGGTAAATAATTTTTTCTTTTTGGATGATCCATCCGCGGTCAAAATATGTATCGGCAGCAACTAGCAATTGATTGGCCGACGCGGCAGCAATAGCATTTAACTTATCTATATCTAGCCCCCAAACAGTACGTAACGAGGTCATGATATACTCGTTTAGGCGGTCTGTTTCGGTTAGTATTTCCGTTTCGGCAGGAATATTATTTTGCAGAATGCTTTGTATGTATTTGCCATTATTGGCTATATTCCATTGCCTGGCTTCACTGTTATAGGAGTGTGCCGATGGACCTACACCCAGGTATTTTGCACCTTTCCAGTAATTGGAATTATGCCGCGAGTAATGTCCCGGTTTGCAAAAGTTTGATATTTCGTAATGTTCAAAACCATTAGTTTGCATAGCATCCATCAATACATTAAACTGTTCGGCGCTTTGCTGCTCGTTCATGGGCGGCTGCTTTTTTTTGCTGATGAAAGATGCCAGCGCGGTATCGGGCTCCACAGTCATAGAGTAAGAGGAAATATGCGGTACACCTAATTGAAAAACCATGTTTAAATTATGTTTCCATTTTTGGTCGGTCAATAAGGGATAGCCATATATCAGGTCGACAGTTATATTTTCAAACCCTGCATCCTGCGCACGTTTTACTGCAGCTTCGGCCTCGTTAGCACGATGTACGCGGTTCATCCAGGCCAGATCTTCATCAAAAAAAGATTGTATGCCTATGCTAAAACGGTTAACAGGTGTTTGTCGCAGCGCATCAACTTTAGCTTTATACAAATCATCAGGATTAGCCTCCAGGGTTATTTCTGCATCCGACGCTACGGTATGTACTCCGGTAATAGTGTCAATCAATAAATTGATCTCGCCCGGCTCTAATATAGACGGGGTGCCGCCGCCAAAGTATATGGTTTCAATGGTTTCGCCATGGAGGTAATTTTTTTGCAGTTTTATCTCTTTTACCAGGGCCTTTAGCAGGTCGTCTTTATATTGTAGTGAAGTGCTGAAATGAAAATCGCAATAATAGCAAGCCTGTTTGCAAAATGGTATGTGTAAGTAGATGCCTGCCATGCTGCAAAAGTATAATTAATGCTTAAAATTATTAAGTAATCAGTTTGCAATAAAACCTGTAAACGATAATAGTTTGTAAGGCTTTCTTGCATAAATACATAATTTTGGGTTGTTGAAATTAACTCCATAGCGTGAAAAATCTTAAATTTTACTTAGCCGCAATACTCGCTTTCGCCATTTGGGGGTCATTTAGTTTGGTGCTGAAACCCTTGCATGCATATGCATCAATTGACATTCTTTTTTACCGGGTATTTAGTTGCGCGGTAATCATGTCGGTTATATCTGCCTTGTTTAAAAGAGAAGCTATTACGGAAAACATAAATTTATTCAGATCATTAACAAAAAGGGACAAGCGGTTTGTTGTTTATTTAAATATTGGCAGCAGTATTTTATTAACCGTTAACTGGTTGTCTTTTATTTATGTGATGAATCATGTAAGTGTGCGGGCAACTTCAGTAGCGTATTTGGTATGCCCTATTTTAACCACTTTATTGGCGTATTTTTTATTAAGAGACAAGCTAAGCCGGCTGCAATGGCTATCTGTATTATTAAGTTTTATAGGATGCTTATTACTATCTTATGAAAGCATGAGCAGTATGCTTTACAGTGCTTTTATCGGTTTTAGCTACGCTTGTTATCTTATCAGCCAAAACAAAAACAGCAAGTTTGATAGGTTTTTGATACTTAACTTTCACATTCTTGCATCCGCAATTATATTGCTACTATTTTATCCGTCATTCTCGGGCCCTGTCCCTACGGAATTCAAGTTTTATTTCTATGTAGAAATTATTGCTGTGTTGTTCACTATTGTGCCTTTGTTTTTAAACCTATACGCGCTTACCGGCATAAGTTCCTCAAAAGTTGGAATGTTGCTTAATATTAATCCAATCATCGCGTTTGTATTGTCGGTTATGGTGTATCACGAAGCATTAGGCACATTGCAGGTTATAGCTTATACTATTGTATTTATAGCTGTTGTTATTTTTAATAGTAATCAAATTTTCAAACTCGGCTCGCAAGCTAATTAGTCAGCTTTTTGAGAGGTATCTAAATTGTATAACCACAAGCACTAAAAACCCGTATATATTCAATAAATTTGCGCACGGATGTTTTTAGCACAAATGCGTTTTATCCCCTTTTTTATTTTGGTTATTGTTTTTTCTTGTACAGCAGGATATGCTCAGCAGGATACAACTCTATACAATAACTACAATATGGTTCAGCCAGCTCAAATGTCCGTTCTTGACTCGGTTGTTAGGGCCGAGCAGGCGCATAAAAAGTTTATTGCCGACTCTATAGCCTTGCAGCATATTAAAGCGCCTGATGATGCTATACGTAAGCAATACGTAGATAGGGTGCTTAAAGAAAATATCTACACCGGTTTTCAGTTCCTGGATATTCCATCAAAATCAAAAAGTACCGTCAGAGACGGGCACCGCCGCCCAACCCGCGATCAATGGGTAATTGTTATTATTATAAGTTTATTAATATACACAGCATTGTTAAATATAACTTTAAACAAGGATGTTAAAACAGTGTTCCAGTCCTTTTACAGCAAACGCGTTTTATCACAAGCGGGTAAAGAGGAGGGATATATTAACTTTTGGTCATTTGCGGGCTTGTTTTTATTATTCGGCCTAACCTTCGGGCTGTTTTTATACCAGCTGGCAACTTATAATAATACTTACTATAGCATAGCAGGCTTTAGGCTTTTTATATCGCTTTCACTTATAATACTTGCTCTTTTTGCGGTTAAATTTGTGATATTAAAATTTTTAGGATTTATTTTTGACATTAATAAGCTGGTAGGCGAGTATATCTCTATACTGTATCTGACCTATTTCAACATAGCATTTGTTTTTTTACCGGTAGCCGTTTGTTTTAGCTTAATGGATACCAAATTTATACCTTATTTACTAGGTGTTGCTATACTGCTTATTGTAGTGATTTTTACGTGGTTATATTTACGAAGCAGCGTAAATATTATTTCAAATATCAGATTTCACAAATTTTATTTAATTGTTTATCTTTGTGCCCTCGAAATTTGCCCTATTTTAATACTTATTAAGGCATTAAATATTTGAGATTTAATTTTTTAACGAATTGATTTTGGAAGATAGAAAGAAAAAAGTTAAAAGCATATTGGTTACCCTGGCAAAACCAGAAAGTGATAAAAATCCATATGCCGAATTGGCTAAAAAGCATAACTTGAAAATCGATTTCAGGTCGTTTATTCATGTAGAAGGGGTGCCGGCTAAAGACTTTCGTAAAGACAAGATAAACTTACCTGATTTTACCGCTGTTATCTTTACCAGCCGTAACTCTGCCGATCATTTTTTCAGAATATGCGAAGAAATGCGTTTTGAAGTTCCGGTAGACATGAAATATTTCTGTCTGTCTGAAACCATCGCTCTTTATCTTCAAAAATATATACAATACCGCAAAAGGAAAATATTTTTTGGCAAGCAAAATGCCGCTGATTTGGCCGAGGTATTAAAGAAACACTCAACCGAAAAATTTTTATACCCATGCTCTGACGTTGCTGCCGAAGAAACGCAACGATTTTTGCTGGAAAATGGTTATGATTTTACGCCCGCGGTATTATTCCGTACAGTATGCAGTGACCTTTCTGACCTGGCAGAAGTATTTTATGATATCATCGCGTTTTTTAGCCCGTCAAGCATACAATCTCTTTATAAAAACTTTCCTGATTTTAAGCAAAACAATACGCGTATTGCCGCTTTTGGTGCAACAACCCATAAAGCAGTATTAGAAGCAGGGCTGATATTAGATATCCCCGCACCTACCCCGGCCGCACCTTCAATGACCATGGCCATTGAACAATATATAAAACAGGCTAATAAATAATAGTTATATTGTAACCTTACATTAATTTTTACCGTAAAAGCCATTAACAATGTTGTTCAAAATAAGTTTGAACAAAAACATTTTTTTGTGGTGAATTGCAAATTTTATATATTCGGGGGCATTGTTATAGCATTCTATAACTGATTTTGATTGTTAAAGATGAAACAAATATACTTTTTAGTAGTACTTTTTTTAGTTGTCGGTTTAAGCAGTTGTAGTAAAAGAGGGGATAGAGGCGAAATATTAGGCGTATCCGCAAAGTCATTCAAATCAGAAGTGCCTTACGGCATGGTTTATATTCCAAGCGGGTCTTTTTTAATGGGCCAAACCGACCAGGACATTACTTTCGCGCAAATTTCACAAACCAGGCAGGTAACCGTACCCGCTTTTTTTATGGACCAAACCGAAATAACCAACAGCCAATACAGGCAGTTTGTTAACTGGGTGCGAGATTCGATTGCAATTACGCAGTATTTAAGCGATCCAAAATATTACTACACTCCTAAAGGTGTACCTGCCGAAAGTGCAACCGGTCCTAAATATATCAATTGGGATTATGTGAAAAAGAACCCCATATGGCGCGCAGGTAAAAAGGGCCAGGAAGGTAATACAACAAAACTGCAAAGCATGTATTACCAGGGCGATGACCGTATTTTTGATCGTAATGAGTTGGATGTACGCTTATTGAAATATAACTACGCTGTTCCTGATCTTCGCGCTGCTGCCGATAATAAAAATAATAAAGATAAAAAACGCTCTGATTTTATATTACGTGATACTATAGCGATATATCCTGATACTTTGGTTTGGTTAAGTGATTTTTCATACGCAGCTAATGAGCCCATGGTTGAAGGTTATTTTTCGCATCCTTCATACCGTAACTACCCGGTGGTGGGTGTTAATTGGCGCCAGGCACGCGCTTTTTCTATCTGGCGTGGCCGTTATAACGATGCTTATAAAGATAAGCGCCGCCAGCCACACCGCTCGCGATATGAGCTGCCAACTGAAACAGAGTTTGAATACGCTGCACGTGGTGGCAGAATAGGTAATGACTATCCTTGGGGTGGCCCATACATTAAAAATGCTAAAGGCTGTTTATTGGCTAACTTTAAACCAGGCCGTGGTAATTATTCTGACGACGGCGGTACATATACCGTGAACGTTAGATCATATTTTCCTAATGATTACGGCTTGTATAATATGGCAGGTAACGTAGCCGAGTGGACACAATCAGCATACAATGCTTCAGCATCAACTGTTGTTAATGACCTTGCCCCAACTTTTAATTATGAAGCTAAAGCAACCGATAAAGAAGTGATGAAGCGCAAAGTTGTGCGCGGCGGATCATGGAAAGATATTGGTTATTTCCTGCAAAACTCTTCACGTACCTTTGAATATCAGGATACTGCCAAATCATACATCGGCTTCCGTAACGTAACACATTTTCAGGGCCGCGATTTAAAAGACAAACGCTAAATAAAAACTAACTATTATAAAACAAACCACCACTACTAAAAATTATGACCGGTAAAAAGAAACCCTTCGGAATAGGTAATATCATATCTATTGGAGCTACAGTTGTTATCATCGGATTGCTATTTAAAATTCAACACTGGAAATTCGCTTCAGAGTTTATTACTCTAGGTTTAGGTACTGAAGCTGTATTGTTTTTAATATTAGGATTGCAGCGCGAAGAGGAAGAGGTAGATTGGACCCGTGTTTATCCCGAATTAAGTAATGACTTTAAAGGCGAGTTGCCAAAAGCCTCTGCCAGGCAAGTTGGCGGTGGTGATTTTTCAAATACTGCCGCATTAGATAAGATGTTAGCCGATGCTAAAATTGGCCCTGAATTAATAGGCAGCCTTGGCGAAGGATTAAGAACCTTTGGCGATAAAGTTAATGCTATATCAAAAGTAACTGATGCCGGCGAAGCTACAATCGCATTTACAGAAAAAGTAAAATCAGCATCAGCAAGTTATGATACTTTAAGTTCTGCTTTTGAAAAGGCATCAGCTAATTTAAGTGAGATGGCTAATTCAAATATTGATTCAAAAGCATACCATGAGCAAATAAATAATTTAGCTAAAAATATGGGTGCTTTAAATGCAGTGTATGAGCTGGAGTTACAGGATTCAAGTGCGCATTTAAAATCAATGAACAAGTTTTACCAAAATCTGTCATTAACCATGAATAACTTTAATGAATCATTAGAAGATTCAAAACAGTTTAAAGAAGAGGTTGGCCGTTTGGCTAAAAACCTGTCGTCATTAAACGCTATTTATGGTAACATGCTTACCGCTATGAATCAGCCACGTACTTTATAATATATTTTTAAACTAACCATAAGATTATAAGACATGGCCGGAGGTAAGGAAACCCCTAGACAGCGAATGATCGGTATACTATACCTGGTACTTTTGGGCCTTGTGGCTTTAAACGTACCTGATAGTTTACTGGATGCGTTTAAAAACATTACAAATAGCCTTGATCAATCAAGAACCAACGTTACTACCAGTTTGGATAATACTTATGCCGCGTTTGAGGCTACCAAGCTAAAGGAGCAGCCTGAAAAAGCAGCCCAGTTACTGGCTAAAGCCAGGCATGCAAGTAAGGTATCGGCAGAATTAGATACTTATGTTGAGGCCTTAAAAAAGCAGTTAATAGCAGAAGGCGGAGGTATTGATACCGTTATAAATGATGTAAGCGCACGTGATAACCTGGATATTTCTCCCCGTATCATGATCTCTAACAAAAAAGCGGATGAGTTAAGAGCGAAAATTGAAGCTACCAGGAAACAATTATTAGATATTTTAGGCCCTAAAGATAGCCAGGGCGTAAACTTTTCTTTAAATGCTACTGATCCTAAACATCCGAAAAAAACCTGGCAGCAAGCTTATTTTGGTGATGGTATACCATTGGGTGCTACTTTAACAACTTTAGCCAAAATACAGGCCGATAATAAGAATGCCGAGAACGAAGTAGTAAAGAAAATTTTAGGCAAAATTGATCAGGCTCAAATTACATTAAATCAGTTTAAGGCAGTAGCAGTTGCACCAAGCAGCTATATTTTAGCCGGACAACAATATAAGGCAGAAATTTACTTAACGGCGTATGATGCTAATTCAAACCCTAGAATTACTGTTGGGGGATCTTCAATACCAACATCAAATGGTATAGGCACTTATACAGTTACAGCAAGCGGCGAGGGTGTACGTACCTGGACGGGTAGTTTATCTGTTAAGCAAGTTGAAGGACCGGATAAAGTGTATCCTGTATCAGGCAGCTATATGGTTTCAAAACCATCGGCAGTGGTATCGCCCGATAAAATGAATGTTTTATATATTGGCGTAGACAACCCGGTTTCAATATCAGCGCCAGGTGTGCCTAAAGAGAGTATAAAAGCGAGTTTTACCGCAGGATCAATCAGCGGTTCAAATGGCCATTATATAGTAAAACCAAATAATGCCCCGGGTACTACCGGTAAGTTTACCGTAAGCGGCGAAAAGGGTATGGTATTAGGAGCGTCGGAGTTTCGTATCAAACGTATTCCTGATCCTAAACCACGTTTTGCAGGTAAATCAGGCGGTAGTACAAGTGCTGCTAATATTAAAGCTCAAGATGCGGTATTTGCTGTATTAGATAATTTTGATTTTGATGCCCGCTTTAGTGTAACGCGCTTTAATTTAATAGTAATAAATAAACGTCAGGATCCGATTAGCTACACCACCACCGGAAATACCTTGAGTGCTCAAATGCGTCAGGCATTAAATTCCATCACATCAGGATCTACAGTGGTTTTTAATAATATTAGTGCAGTAGGGCCGGATGGCACAAGGCGCGACCTTGAGAGTGGTATTGTATTAACTGCACAGTAAAGAGACAGGGATATGAAAAAGAGATTATTAATTATTTTGCTTTGCGTACTTAGCGTAAGTGTGTTTGCACAAAAAACTAAAAAGAAAGCTCCGGCAAAAAAGCCAGCAAAGCAAGTTGCAAATGCTACAACCAAGGCAGGTGCTGCAATTGATACCGGGGTTAAACCACCACCAGTAGCAGCCGCACCGGTTACCCCCGCCAAACCTTTTGAAAGACCGGTTGACGGGTATTTTGTAAAAAATAATATACTAAATGCTAAAGCGGCACCTTATGCTAATTTACGTGAGGCCGATGTAGTTATGGCTAAACGTATATGGCGCGAGATTGACCTGCGTGAAACCAAGAACAAATATATGGGTTCGCCAAAAGCCAGGTTAATTGATGTTTTAATGGATGCTGTAGCCAACGAAGAGTTAACTGCTTATGATCCCAACCCAAGTAAAGGCGACCCTAATGGTGACAGTTTTGCCACTCCTTTAACCGCTGCCGGAGCACGAGCTAAAATGGCCGATAGTACAGTAGTTGAGAAATTTGATAACAAAGGCGAAAAAATAGGTTCGCAAATGGTTGCGGGCGAATTTAACCCGGACAGTGTAGTAAAATTTAGAATTAAGGAAGATTGGGTATTTGATAAACAACGTTCTGTTTACGAGCCGCGCATTATTGGTATTGCGCCAATGGTTAAACAAAAAGTACAAGGATTAGAACTAGATTATCAACCTGCATTTTGGATATATTTCCCGGCAGCTCGCCAGGTGTTAGCTACCAAAGAAGTGTCAATGGGTAAAAATGACGCTTCAGGTTTAAGTTATGATGACGTATTTTTAAAGCGCCTGTTTACAAGCTATATCGTTAAAGAGTCAAATGCAGAAGACCTGCGTATAAAAGATTATGCCGTTGGTATTGATAAATTATATGAATCTGAACGTGTAAAGAAAGATCTGATGGACTGGGAATTGAACTTGTGGCAATACTAGGTCTAAATAAAAATTCAAAATTAAAAAGTCAAAACCTACCAGTTTTGACTTTTTTGTTATAGGTGATTGCCGCCATATTTTTGATTTTGTACTTTTTAATTTTGACTTGAATTAAAATATCCAATAATAGCCTTAGCCTGTTTTAAATTTACTACTTCTAATAGTGTTTCCTCATTCGCTTCGCGGATTTTTTTAACCGACTTGAAATACTTTAACAGCTTTTCGGCGGTGGTTTTGCCAATGCCCTCAATCAATTCCAATTCGGTAGCTAAAGTGCCCTTATCCCGTTTTTTACGGTGAAAGGTGATGCCAAAACGGTGCGCTTCATCACGCAGTTGTTGTATAACCTTTAATGTTTCTGATCGTTTATCTAAATACAGCGGATATTGATCGCCGGGATAGTACAATTCTTCCAATCGTTTGGCAATACCAATAACGGTTACCTGTTTATCAATACCCAATAGCTTTAAACTCTTCATAGCCGATGATAGCTGCCCCTTGCCGCCATCAATAACAATTAATTGGGGCAATCCTGTATCTTCATCCAATACCCTGCGATATCGCCTTAAAACGGCTTCTTCCATCGTGGCAAAATCATCAGGACCTTCTACAGTTTTAACATTAAAGTGCCGGTAATCTTTTTTTGATGGTTTGCCATCCTTAAATACCACAATGGCCGATACCGGGTATTTACCCTGGAAGTTGGAGTTATCAAAACACTCGATATGGCGCGGTAGCTGATTCATGCGCAGATCCTTCATCATCAGGGTAAGCAAACGCTCGGTCCTTACCTCGGGATTTAGTTTTTCATATTGGTCTATTCGTTCCTTTTTAAAGAACATCACATTCTTTTGCGACAGATCCAGCAGTTTGCGTTTTTCGCCCAGTTTAGGTATGGTGAATTTTAAATTAGCGGCATCTTCCAGATCGATCATAAAAGGTACAATGATCTCTTTAGATTGGCTATTATACCGGCTCCTAAACTCGGATATAGCCAGGGTTAACAGTTCTTCATCACTTTCATCAAGTCGCTTTTTCAGTTCGATGGTTTGGGTTTGGATGATGGTGCCATTCATCACTTTTAAAAAGTTAACAAAGGCATATTTTTCTTCAGACGCGATGCTGAAAACATCCACATCGGTAATTGAAGAATTTACTACGGTTGATTTGCTTTGGTAATTCTCCAGCAGATCAAACTTTGGTTTTAAACGATGGGCAAGCTCGTAGTTCATGGAGGATATGGCTTGCTCCATTTCTGCTTTCATTTTGCGCAGCACCGCCCCAATTTTGCCATTTAAAATATCTTTTATCTCTTCAATGCTGTTATCGTAATCCTCCTCGGTTTGGTAGTTTTGGCAGGGTCCCTTGCAATTGCCTAATTGATACTCTAAACAAACTTTAAACTTCCCCGCGTCAATATTAGGCTTGGTAAGTGCCAGGTTACAGGTTCGTAATGGATAGGTTTCTTTGATCAATCCCAAAATGGCGTGCATCATACTTATTGAGGCATACGGTCCTAAGTATTTTGATCCATCTTTTACAATACGCCTTGTCCAAAAAATGCGGGGATAATGTTCGTTTTTAATAATGATCCAGGGATAAGTTTTATCATCCTTTAGCATTACGTTATAGCGCGGCTGATGCTTTTTTATCAGGCTGTTTTCCAACAGCCAGGCATCTACTTCGGTATCAACAATAGTAAACGTGACGTTGCGTATTTTTGATACTAACACCCGCGTTTTGGCATTTACATTAAGATCTTTATTAAAATACGAAGTAACCCGGTTGCGCAGATCTTTAGCCTTACCAATATAGATCAGCTCATTAGCTTCATCCCAATATTGATACACGCCCGGTTTGTGGGGAATGTTTTTTAATGCAGCCCTGTAGTCAAATTTGTTCATTTGTTCAATGGTTCATTAGTTCATTGGTCTTTTTTGTTAGTAATAGGTTTGCCAATGAATTTTAAATAAGCATTGAGTTTAACATGAATGGTTTGTAAAGTGTCAAATAGACTGGTAAATTCACTTTCACTTATCAAGCTTCTACTTTTTGATTTTTTTAACCAGCTTTTTGTTTCAATAATTGATCCACGACTGAAATAACAAAAGTTTCTATTTTCTTTATAATGATAACGACCATATCCCTCAGCAATATTCGCACTAATCGAGTCTGCTGAACGTACCAATTGTTTACCAATGGTATCTTTTGCAAAATAATCCCATTTATGAACAATGGTCCAAATCTCATCACTGAAACTTTCAGCTAATTGATACACTTCTAAATCCTCAAGATTATAATAACTCATAAATACATACTTGCGATATTATAGCAAACTATTCACCAATGAACCACTGAACAAATAAACCAATGAACCTTTAAAAGCTAAGCTTCTTTTCCACCTCACCTGCACCGCTTTGTTGCTGGGTATATACGCTACAATCTAACGTAATGGTCAGCGGATTTTTTGGTCTTTCAAAATCAATATTCTTCTTGATGCCTAGTTTGGGATCGGCATAAACAGATTTCATATAATAAGCAAATATTGGTAGTGCCGTGTTTGCTCCCTCGCCAAAACCGGTTGACCTAAAGTGTATAAACCTGCTTTCAAATCCTGTCCAAACTCCGGTAACCAATTGTGGTGTAATACCTATGAACCAACCATCCGAGTTATTATTAGTAGTGCCAGTTTTGCCGCCAATAGGGTTGCTTAAGCCGTATTTATAGCTTAACCTTGAACCGGTACCTTGCTGAATTACGGCTTTTAGCATATCCGTCATCACATAAGCAGTTTCCTCAGACATTGCCTGAGTAACCTTTGGTTCATGGTCGCCCCATAGTAAATTTCCATTTTTATCTTCTATGCGTAATAAATACGTAGGCTCCGTCCATACACCGTGATTTACAAACGCGCTATAGGCGCCTGTCATTTCCATTACCGATGCATCAAATGAGCCTAGCGCGATAGAGGGATAAGCCCCCAAACTTTTACTAGTAATGCCTAAAGTTTTTATCAATTCTTCCACTGGTTCTGGTTTTACCATCCCCATTACATGTGCAGTTATCCAGTTTTGTGAATTTGCCAAAGCTTCGCGTAATGTTAGCCAACCAGGTTTAGTTGATTTTGGGTCAGATCTTGGGCACCATGGTTCTCCATACCCCCTAATCGTATCAGGTTTATTTTCTACTTTAGTACAGGGCGAAATACCATCAATTATAGCAAGGGTATAAGTAAAAGGCTTAGCGGTTGAGCCTACTTGTCTTTTCCCCTTTTTTACCTGGTCATATTGATAATGCTGAAAGCTTATACCGCCTACCCAAGCCTTAACATAACCCGTATTAGGGTCCATACTCATTAATGAATTACGTAATAGTGTTTGACTATAAGCTACAGAATCAATAGGCTTCCAATTAACTGTAGTGTCACCTTTCCAGGTAAATATGGTCATTTCAGTAGGTGTGTCAAACTCCTGTTTAATCTCTTCTTCGGTTTTACCGGCATTTTGAAGGTCATCATAACGACCTGATTTTTTTATGCCATTTTCAATCAAACTTTTGTATTCGGGTACGTTTTTCCAATAACTATAACCCTTTACTGTACCGTTATATTGTGCCTGTAAAGTACGCATGTAATTACGTTGTGCTTCCTCTGCATATTGTTGCATGCTAGCGTTTATGGTTGTATATATTTTTAAACCATCGCGGTCAAGGTCATATTCTGAACCATCTCCTTTCACTATACCCTGATCGCGCAGTAAATTTCTAATTTCATCTTTTATTTGATCCCTGAAATATGGTGCCAGGCCTTCGTTTTGATCCGTAGGATGATAGTTAATAGCAAGCGGTTTTTGTCTGAACTCTTCTAATTGCCCGTCGCTTAAATAGCCTTCAGATGCCATTCGCCCCAGAATAAAGTTGCGTCTTGTTAAAGCTCTGTCAGGGTGCTTGATAGGCGAGAATCTACCGGGAGCATTTACCAGCCCTATTAATAAAGCTGCCTGATCAGGTGTAAGTTTATCGGGCGTAGTGTTAAAAAAAGTTTCTGAAGCCGACTTGATACCCATTGCCCTATGCCCAAAAGGAACCGTGTTCAAATACATGGTAAGGATTTCTTGCTTGGTATAATGTTTTTCTATTCTTATAGCTGTTATTTGCTCTCTTAATTTTTGAAAAAACCTTTTAATAGGATTATGCGCTCTTTCTTCGCCCGAGAATAGGTTTAAAGCTAGCTGTTGAGTAATGGTGCTTGCCCCTTGTTTACTACCAACAAGATTATATAATATGATAGTAAATGTGCGTCCGAAATCTATCCCGGAGTGTGAAAAAAAGTGTTTATCTTCAGTAGCAATAAGCGCATTTTTTGCATCTTGTGATATCTGATCATAATTTACTCTCGAACGATTATCTATATAATATTTACCTAAAATTTGCTTGTCCTCTGATATTATTTCAGATGCGAGGTTACTTTTAGGGTTTTCCAGGTCACGAAAAGAAGGCATGGTACCAAAAAGGCCTAAGGATGTAAACAGCACAAGCAATACCACAAGCGCAAAGCCGCCAATAAAAAATCTCCAGATATACCAGTTGTAACGTTTTATATCCTGTTGTGAAAGTTTAATATCCATTTTAATAGGTTTTTTGGTAATAGTCAATATAACTATCCAATAATTCTTTGTTGGCTAATTTATCCAGATTTTCTTTGGTTATAATAAAAAAACTGTATTTATCCTTAGGCACCTTCATTATCTGTGGCATAAGCGGCACAATATCCCTTGCATAAACTTTAACCGCGTCAAGTGTTTTAAAAGGCCCTACATAAACTAATTGGTTATCGGCCCCCGCATTTTTTAGCTGATGTTTGATAACTGTAGGCATAAAATTGGCCCGGTTAAATTGCCCAATGCCAAAACGCGAAGTTGATAGATCTGTTGTGCCTGTATTTACGTTTACTACAAAATAATAATTGGTGTTATCCTTTTCAGAAAATATGCTTGGTTTTGCCGGTGCCACTGTTACTGGTGCGCTAACAATAGCAGATTCTGTAGGAGCGGCTAATATTGGCGCATTAGCTACGGGTTGTTGTGTTATAGGTGGTTGCTGCGTAACGGGTGGTGTTACCACTGTTGGTCTGGGCTCAACACGTTGTTGAGCTACACTTTCAACCACAATATTTCGCCTGTAAGGCGTTTCTTTTTGATAGGCTACCGGCGGGGTAAATAAAAAACCACTGGTATCGCTGTCTGATAGTACGTAAGTTTTTGTTCCCAGCATTTCGCGGTTGGCATTAATATAATCCAGGTGTTGTTTTACTAGGGGGGTAATTAAGGCATCATCAGGGTGTTGGGCTATAATTTGCTGCAAATCATACTGAAATGGAGGTAAAGCCTCCTGGTGCCCGGCTGCAATGGCGCGCAAATAACTCAATTGCGAGGAAAATTTATTGTTAGGATATTGTCTTAACAAAGCATCTACATTAGTTATAACCTGCGTATATTTTCTTTGCAGGTATAGGTCATATATCTGGTTGTAGGATGTATTAAACAAAGCATCGTTATCATCTAAATGCTTGCTGTACTCGGGGTCAATAATTACCCGTGCAAATGCGCTTTGCGAAAACTCTTTTAACAATTTGTTTTTGTACTCGTCAGATCGTGCGATGTCCGAGTCGCTGTACAACCTATATAAACTATAATATATAGCTGCCTTGTTAGGATCGTTTGGAAATTTGCTTAATATCAACAGATAATAGGCAATCGCTTCTTTTTTATCCTCCAGTATATCACGATAAAAATTAGCGATATCTAAGTAGGCATTGTAAATACGAGTATTTGATTGCGCCAATAACTGTGGTGTAACCGGCATATTTTGCAATAACGATTGCCGGTATGCACTTGCGGTAACGTCATTGGCTCCTTTAGGTATATTAATAAGCGGGGCATCCGGGTCGCCGCTATTGGTACTTCCCGGTACGGTTGCACTGGTGGTTATATCAGCGTTGGGGCGGTTGCTTCGCCGCCAGTTATCTTCTAATTTACGGTTTCCCCACCTTCGTTTAAATTCATTAAATCCCTGGCTTACCGCGCTGGCGTTATAAAAATAAAAATTATTACCGTTTGGTACACTTGCTGTAGCACCTACACTTGTTGTATTAGGTATTGTAGCAGTATTGGCAACAGTTTGGCGTGTCAAGGTTTGCAGTGTCACCATCGAGTCAATGATCTCCGATCGTGTTTTCTCATCCATCTTGGCCAGCATCTGCAGGGTGTCCTCGCGCGAAATGATGTGCAACCTGTCGGCTAGTAACTGCAGGTTATTGCTCTTTTTTTGTATGATTAGGTAACCGGGATAGTTTGGCGAAAGATTGGTTAATGTGCTATCATAATATTTTTTAGCGCTCACATAATCAGCTTTATTTTTAAAGTTGATATCGGCCATACGCAAGTATGCCAAACCCCGCTGGTTTTGATTGTTGCTTCGCGCCCTTAATGATAGCTGATAATATTTTACAGCGTTGTCAATATCGTTATTAATTAAATATATCTCGCCTATCTGATAGTAAATCTGGTCGGTAAAATCCCGATTGTTTTGGTTTCTTAATAATGATAACAGCCGCTCAATCCGGCTCATGCGGATGCCGTTTCGTTCGTCACCAATGCGTATGCGGTTTAAATCGGCGTTAAAAGCCATTTCAAACGCTGCGTTACTTTTTACAATGCTGGTATAATTATTAACCGCTGCTTCGTTATGCCCGTTAAGCTCCTGTAGTTGCGCTAACAAAAACGTCCAACGTAATTTTTGATTCTTGTTATTGCTGTATTTAATAGCATTAATAGCCATTTCTTCACCATCAGCATAGTTTTGGGTGGCAATATCATAGGCCAGCATAGTGGCATAAACATCGGCAGTTATGTTTTTTTTAGGGTTGATGTTTTGCAGCGCGGTATCTAAAGTTAGTTTGGCTTCGGGTAAGTTGTTTAAGTAAATCAAACTTCGTGCTTTCCATACCCGGGCCTCTTGTACCAAATTCAAACTTTTTTTATTGGTGAATGATTTGGTTACATAATTAAAATACTCGGCCGCGTTAAAATAATTACCCTCTAAAAAATTGGCCTTACCTAAAACCAGGTAAGCATCGCCCAGGTATTTGCTCTGCTCTTTTTCATTAATTATCAGGTTAGCTTTTTGTATAGCGGCTTCCAGTGCCTTATCGGGTGTTTTGCTTTGTGCAATAGTATCCTGGTAAACGCTTAGCAAATTACCGTAAGAATCAATGAAAGATAAGGCATATTCGGCTTGCTTTTGGTTAAGCAATTCGTTGGCGTTAAATAATATATTATAATGCGCGGTTAAATTTTGCATTACCCGGTTAAAGCCACTTTTTTTCTCAAGCGAACATCCGGCTATGATCAATATCATCGCGGGCAGCGAAAATTTTAAAAGTGTTTTAATGGGAGATGTAAAGGAGCGCCTCAATGTTAATTTGTATATAAAAAGCTATGCTAATTTAATAAAGATTATGCCAATAGGTTTAATAAATTTGCACATGTCTAAAAATGAACCCAATACTGACCCAGGCGATAACAAGCCCATGAGCAATTATGCCAAATTCTCGGGTTTGGCTTTCCAGATGATAGCTATAATTGGCGGTTTGGCTTATGCAGGTTACAAAATAGACGAGTCGGCGGGCCATACTACTAAATGGGTAACCGCTATGTTGGCATTAATAGGTGTATTTATTTCATTATACATAGTTATCAAATCCGTAAAAAGTTGAACATCCTCAAAAACGTATTTTTCTACATATTATTTCTTATTATTTTGGCCGCCGCGCCATTATGGTTAAGTAAAAATGGTCATGCCGACCTGTTAGTGCCACATTTTTGGCTCATCTTCTTTTTCCTTTCGGGACTTACATTAATAGCAGTAATTACTGTAATGCTGGGCCAGCAAATAAATGCCGAGCGCGGCGCGCAGTTTTTTTTAGCCGCAACGGTTTTTAAAATACTGGCCTGCCTTGTTTTTGCGCTGGTTTTCTTGCTAAAAAACAAGGTAAATAAGTACGTTTTTGTAGCCGATTTTTTTATTATATATTTCTTAAATACGGCCTTTGAAATATATACTTTGTTACGTAACTTGCGCAACCAAAATTTTAAGTAGAAAACTTCATTTTAATGTATAATATCTCGATTTTGAACTCAAAAAATTTTAAGAAATTCTTCATTTTAGGCGTTTTTTTGATGTTAGGCGCGTTTTTTACATCGGCCTTTGCGCAGGAAAACCATAAAGAAGCTGAGTCAGAAAAGTTCAATCCTAAAGAAGTAATATTAGAGCACGTAGGTGATTCACATTCAATACATGTATTTGGCCATACTCATATTCCGTTGCCGGTTATACTATATACTCCTAAAGGTTTAGAGGTGTTTTCATCTGCTCATTTAGAAGCTCATGAAGGTCATCAACCTGTATACGCCGGTCAATACTATAATTACAAAATAGATAGCAATAAAGTACGTGCGGTTAATCAATTAGGCGAGGTTGACAAGGAAGTTAAATTACTTGATTTTTCAATAACCCGTAACGTTGCCAGTATGTGGTTGGCTATTGCTGTATTATTAATCATATTTTTAAGTGTGGCATCAACTTATAAAAAACGTGTTGGCAAGGGCCCTAAAGGTTTACAATCTGTAATTGAGCCGCTAATCGTTTTTGTACGTGACGATATTGCTATCCCTAACATAGGTGTTAAGTATGCTAAGTACATACCGTTGTTATTAACCATGTTCTTTTTTATACTGTTAAATAATTTATTAGGTTTAGTGCCTTTCTTCCCGGGAGGCTATAACTTAACAGGTAATATAGCAGTAACGCTGGTACTATCAACCATTACTTTAATAGTAGTTAATGTTAGTGGTAACAAATACTATTGGAAACACATTTTTGCTCCTGATATCCCGCTTTGGTTATATGTTATCATGGTTCCTGTTGAGATAATTGGTATTATATCAAAGCCATTCGCGTTAATGATACGTTTATTTGCCAACATCACAGCAGGTCACATTATCGTACTTAGTTTAATATCATTAATATTTATTTTTAAAACATTATATGTTGCACCTGCATCAGTATTGTTTGTGGTATTTATGGATACCATTGAACTATTGGTTGCATTTTTACAGGCTTACATCTTCACCATGCTTACCGCTTTATTTATAGGTATGGCTGTTGAAGAGCATCACCATTAATCAATTGAATTAATTATCTATTAATATACACGTTTAAATAACAAACACATGACTGGAAGTATTGCTGCAATTGGCGCAGGTTTAGCTGTAATTGGTGCCGGTATCGGTATCGGACAAATTGGCGGTAAAGCCGTAGAAGGTATTGCACGTCAGCCTGAGGCTGCCTCTAAAATCCAAACTAACATGATCATCGCTGCTGCACTTGTAGAAGGTGTTGCACTTTTCGCGGTGGTTGTTGCTATGATTGGCTAAGAGAAGAAAAAAGGAATGGCCCGGAGCGATTGGCCCCGGGCATGTTTCTTTAACTATTTAAATCTCAATAACATTATAATAGATAGATATATATTATGGAATTAGTTACCCCGGAAATAGGATTGGTTGTTTGGACAACAATATCGTTTTTGATATTGCTGTTTTTGTTGGGCAAATTTGCCTGGAAACCAATTTTAGGTGCTATTAATGAGCGCGAAAGCTTTATTGAAGATGCTTTATTAAAAGCTGAAGCTGCTAAAGATGAAATGTCTCGTTTAACTAACGAGAACGAAGCTTTATTAAAGCAAGCCCGTGCCGAGCGCGATTTAATATTGGCCGAAGCTAAAAAAGTGAAGGACCAAATTATTGGCGATGCTAAAGAAGCTGCCCAAACTGAAGGCGCTCGTATGATCGAACTGGCCCGTGTTGAAATTAACAACCAAAAAGCTATTGCTATGGCGGATGTTAAAAACCAGGTAGCTGCTTTATCATTAGAGATTGCTGAGAAAGTTTTACGCAAGCAATTTGAAGACAGCCAAAAACAAGACGAATTGGTGAGCCAATTGTTAAAAGAAGTTAAACTTTAGATATGAGACGTGAGATATGAGATATGAGACAAAAGGCTCATGTATCAATCTCGATAAATAATACACGAGTGATGGGACGAAAGATAAGAGACGAAAAAGTCTCAAATCTCAAATCTCAAATCTCAAATCTCAAAAAGAAATGTCAGAATTAACAGTAGCGTCCAGGTACGCAAAATCATTAATTGACTTAGCACAGGAGCAAAACAGCCTTGAGGCTATCAATAATGATATGAACTTTTTCTTGCATACCTTAAAAGCTAATCCGCAGTTAAAAGCGGTTTTAGGTAACCCTATTATATCTCAAGCAAAAAAGATAGCCATCCTTGCTGATCTTTTTAATGGTAAAGTAGCTCAGTTATCTATAAGCTTTTTTAATATCATGGTAAACAAGGGCCGCGGCGAGGTTTTGTATGCTACCGCGCAGGAGTTTAATAACCAGTATAATCTTATAAAACATATAACTAAAGCTACCGTAGTATCGGCTACAGCTTTATCTGAAGCTAACAAAAGCAAATTGTTGGATGAGGTAAAAGCAGCAGTTGGTGGCCAGGTAATATTAGATGCTAAAACAGATCCATCATTAATTGGTGGTTTTGTACTAACTGTTGGCGACAGACAGGTGGATACCAGTATTGCTGCCAGCTTAAAGAAATTAAAGAAGGACTTTGCCACCGGCATAGTTAAATAATTAAAAAACAACCCAAATAAAAAATTAAACTATGGTAGAGGTAAGACCAGATGAAGTATCGGCAATTTTGCGTCAGCAGTTGGCGGGTTTCAAGTCAGAATCTGAATTAGAAGAAGTAGGTACCGTACTACAAGTAGGTGACGGTATTGCACGCGTTTACGGATTGACAAAAGTACAATCAGGCGAGCTGGTTGAATTTGACGGTGGATTACAAGGAATTGTACTTAACCTGGAAGAAGACAATGTGGGTGTGGTATTGTTGGGTCAATCTGACGAAGTAAAAGAAGGGGATACTGTAAAACGTACCAACAAAATTGCTTCAATTAAAGTAGGCGAAGGTATGCTTGGCCGCGTTGTGGATACTTTAGGTAACCCAATTGACGGTAAAGGACCAATTGTTGGTCAAACTTATGAAATGCCTTTAGAGCGTAAAGCACCGGGTGTTATCTATCGCCAGCCGGTTACCGAGCCTTTACAAACCGGTATTAAAGCTATCGACGCGATGATCCCTATCGGCCGTGGCCAGCGTGAGTTGGTTATTGGCGACCGTCAGACAGGTAAAACTGCGGTTTGTATCGATACCATCATCAACCAAAAAGAATTTTATGATGCCGGCAAACCGGTTATTTGTATATATGTAGCTTGTGGCCAAAAAGCCTCAACTGTTGCAAACATTGTACGTACGCTTGAAGAGAATGGTGCTATGCCTTACTCTATCATCGTATCTGCATCAGCAGCAGACTCTGCTACCATGCAGTTCTTCTCTCCATTTGCAGGTGCTGCAATTGGCGAATACTTCCGCGATACTGGCCGCCCTGCATTGATCATCTATGATGATTTGTCAAAACAGGCGGTTGCTTACCGTGAGGTATCTTTATTACTACGTCGTCCGCCGGGCCGTGAGGCTTATCCTGGTGACGTATTTTATCTGCACAGCCGTTTATTAGAGCGTGCCGCTAAGATCAACAGCAATGATTCAATAGCGCAAGCCATGAATGATTTGCCAGAGTCTATCCGTAGTATTGTAAAAGGTGGTGGTTCATTAACTGCATTGCCAATTATCGAAACACAAGCGGGTGACGTATCTGCTTATATCCCAACTAACGTAATTTCAATTACTGATGGTCAGATATTCCTGGAGTCTAACTTGTTTAACGCGGGTGTTCGTCCGGCTATTAACGTAGGTATCTC